>DASWVE010000117.1:0-17683 GCA_036401315.1 Candidatus Acidiferrales bacterium | reverse complement strand
ACGATTGTAACCGGAAATTCTCGTTTGCGCGCGGATGCGCGTTGCGCCCAGATTGGGCATCCGTAATTCCACGAGGCAGATTATTCTAGGGCGTGGCTGAAAATTTCGAGAAGGCGCGCAACAGGGCGGGTGGGAAGGCGGTCGCGCGGGTTCAGGCTTGGCTGCGGACGCTGACGTTTCGCTCGGTGGCGAAGTGGCTGCTGATTTTTGCGGCGGCGCTTTGGGCCTTGGGTGTGCTGATGCTGGTGGCGGCGCGGTGGATCGATCCGCCCACTACCGCGGTGCACCTGGAGCGTCGGCTGCAGGCTGTGATTCATGGCGCGCCGTATCACGAGCGCTACGAATTTGTGCCGCTGACGCAAATCGCGCCGGATTTTCAGCATGCGGTGGTTGCCGCGGAAGACGCCCGCTTCTACCAGCATCACGGATTCGATTGGAATGCGATCGAACTGGCCGCCGAAGGCGACATGGAAGGCGGACGCATCCGCGGCGGCTCGACTATCACGCAACAGCTGATGAAGAATTTATTTTTCGGTACCGGGCGCTCGGTGCTGCGCAAAGGCGCGGAGTTCACGTTGGTGCCGGTGGCCGAACTGGTGCTAGGCAAACACCGCATCCTGGAGCTGTATCTCAACGTGGTCGAGTGGGGCCCGGGCGTGTATGGCGCGGAAGCGGCCAGCCGCTACTACTACCGCACGTCCGCGCTGAGCATCGATCGGCAAGAGGCGGCGAACCTGGCCGCGATTTTGCCGCTACCACTGAAGCGCAAGCCGGATCACATGGTGCGTTACAGCGAAATTATCCAGGAGCGGATGCGCCAAATGGGATGGTGACGCGCGCAGAAATACTCTGTGTGCGGTTACTCCGTCCTCAGTGGATTCCCTTAAGTTTCGCACTCAGCACAAAGAGGGGCAGGTACAGGAATATTGTGACCACAAGGGGTAGCACTCCGATCAACGCCAGCGCGACGTACGCAATGCGACGTTGCCGGTTGCTGAATGCGAAAAAGCCGTTGGCGATGCTGAGCACAGCCCCGAAGGCGAACACAGCAGGCAGAAACCATAAATCCCCGGCAAGCAAAGCGCGCGTCGGCAATGGGAGTTCGAGGCCCAAACTATCGAACAATTGGGAAAAGATCGGTAGTATTCGGGCCATATCGAAAGCGCACCAAACGAAATAGAGGGTCGCGATGCCTGCAAGCAACCACCGAGCTGTCGGCCGATTCGGCGACACTGCCGGAGCACGAACGAATGTGGAGTCAACGTGTGGTTCCATCTTGAGCCCATGCTAGTGCATCGCAGTTAATTAACCTAGGCGGATATTCGGCCGCGATGTTAGCAGTTGAGGATTGGCCTTTCTTGACTTGGGTTGGCCTCGGACTTAGACTTTTCTGGCCCCGTGGTTTCTGCGTTGGTGGAGGTTGGTGATGCTCCGGAATACTTCTCGCGATTCTCTTTCGGTCTCCCTCATGAGTCTGGCATTCGTGTGCGCGCTTGTGGCGCCGGCGGTTTTGGCGCAGGAGGCCACGACGCAGTCGCCGCCGGCATATCGCGGCGTGGAGATGCGGGTGGGCGGCGTGTTTGTGACGCCGGTGCCGAATGTGCCGCTAACCGCGATCGCCGAGCTGGAATCGACGCAGGCGCTCGATGACGGGTCGATCGTGACGAAAAAGACCATCAATAATATCGCGCGCGATTCGCAGGGACGGATTTACAACGAACGGCGGGCGTTGGTGCCGGAAAACTTTACTGGCGTGCCGGAGCTAATGTCCGGGCACATTTACGACCCGACTACGAAGTTGAATACGTTTTTCGATCCGTCGACGCATCTGGCGCGGCAATCGATTTTTTCGGCGCCGGAAGGCGGGGCCGCCGGCGACCGTAATCTGAACCGACGGGGCGTGCAGTCTCAGGACCTGGGCACGATGTCGATGGAAAACACGGTGGTACACGGCGTGCGGACGTCGCGCACGATTTCGGCGGCCGGCAGCGGCACGGGAAAGCCCATCGTGGTGACCGACGAATATTGGTATTCAGACGAACTGCATTTGAACATGCTGGTGAAGCACGACGACCCGCGCACCGGAACCCAGACGGTGACCATCACGCATGTGAATCGCAGCGAGCCGGCGGAGGAAATGTTTCAGGTGCCGGCGGATTATAAAGTTGTGGATGAAACGCCCGAACAACGGTAAGCGGCGTACCCGGGGAGAGACACAATGAAAAAGATGCTGGCAGTGGGTTCGGGAATTTTGTTTGCGGCGGCGGGGTTGCTGCCGGTCGCGGTTTCGGCACACACGACGATTCATCCTGCGAGCTGGCGCTCGACGCAGGAAACGGCGAAGCAGGATACGAAGGACGCGGGTAGCGATGTGAAGGATGCTGCGAAGAAAACTGGAAGCGCGACAAAGAAGGGCGCAAAGACTGCCGGAACGGATACCAAGAACGCCGCGAAAAAAACCGGGAGCGCAACCAAGACCGGGACGAAGAAAGTGGTGAACAAGACGGCTTCAAAGACGGCGGAAGGCGCGGATAAGGTCGAGGACAAGACGGCGCCGAAGTAGGTCGTTTTTTGTAAGGCTATCGATAATTGCTGTGAAGGGCGGGTTCCGCGTAGCGGGACTCGCCTTTTTTTTGGGCGTGGACGCGATTGAAACGAACTAGCTCATCACGTTGCGTTCGGCGAAGGACTTTTGTGGATGAGATCCTTCGCTGCGCTGAGGATGACGATGCTTTGGAAATTGCGAGGGCTTCGCGGGAGTGCTGGTCGCGGGCGGCTCTAAACCCGCACCCTTTGCGAGGTACAACGGCGCAAAGAGTGCGGCACCCGGAAAATCTGCGGCGAGCGCGGGTCACGTGTCGGCAATTGGCTACGGATGGCGCTGATTGCGCTAGGCGGAGTCGGCAAAGGGTTCGATGAATTCGCCGATGGTGGGATCGAAGAGCAAGTAGGCGCCAGGAGTCGTCGAGGCGAGCTTCATCATGCGTTTTTTGGCCTGCGAGAGGCCGGCGACGGATTCGACCCACGTGGCGTCTTTGTTGGACGTTTTGCGGAAGATGTCGTAACTGGCCTCGGGTTCCATGGCGCGCTCCGTGACCGAGATGGCTGGGTTAGGAAATGGTGCGCTTTTTGGGCGCGATGGGTCAAGGGTAAATCGCGCGAAGGGGCCGGCGGGCGTGGGACGTTGCAGAATTGTTCACTGCGCGCGTTTTGCTAGCCGGAGATCCAGGTGCGGATTTCGTTGACCTTGCGCACTGTGTTGTAATCGCCGGATTTTTGGGCGGCTTCGCTGGCTTCGGCGAGGAGGCGGCGGGCGCGTTCGGGATCTTCGCGGCGGCGGGCGAGCATGGCCATGTGCCCCGCGGATTCGGCGACGCCGGGAAAAATATCGAGCGAGGCGTAGAGGCCGCGGGCTTCGTCCCAGAGCACGTCGGCTTCGTCGTGTTGGCCGGCGGATTCTTTCAGCAGCGCGAGCGGACGCACCGCGTTGGCGAGATCGAGTGTTTTTGTTTGCGGATCTGCGCGGTAGATGGCGAGCGCTTCGAGGTAGAGAGGTTCGGCTTGCGCGGGGCGGCTGGAATCCTGATGAATGTCGCCGAGGTGGCGTATGGTGTGCGCGATGGTGAGCGGGTCGCCGAGCTGGCGGTCGATTTGCGCGGCTTCTTCGTAAAGTTCGAGCGCGGCGTCTTGGTGTTTGAGATCGCGTTCGATCTGGCCCAGAGATTTCAGCGCGCGGGAAAGTGTGGCGGGCTCGGCGTTCGAGACGCGAGCCTGGGCGACGGCTTCAACGAGGTCGCGGCGGGCGTCAGCGGGGCGATTTTCGCGGCGCGCTTGTGCGGCTTGGTCGAGCAGATGATCGATGGGCGCGGCCATGATGGGCGAGAGTAGCACAGGTGCGGTGGGTTGGGATGCGCGGCGGCTTGGGATGCATGACGGATTATGCGGGCGAGGGTCGTCATCCTGAGGAGCGTTTTTTGCGACGAAGGATCTCATCCATGCTCCAGCGTCGGCAGCAACGCGACGAAGAGCGCTCGACGTGATGGCTGGCGCGACGCGATACTGGATGAGATTCTTCGCTGCGCTCAGAATGACGGTGTGTTGGGAATCGCGGTGGCTGCGCGATCGAAGTGCGCGGCGGGCGGCTCTAAACCCGCACGCTTCGCGAGAAGCAGGAGCGCGAAGAGTGTGGCAAACGGAAAAGCGACGGTGCGTCGGGAATTGCAGGGGCTTCGCGATACGGTTCGGTGGTGGTGACATGGCGATTCTGACGACGGAGCGGTTGATTTTGCGGCGATGGCGCGATTCGGATCGCGAGCCGTTTGCGCGGATGTGCGCAGACCTGCGGGTGATGGAATTTATGCCGCGGCTTTTGACGCGGGAGGAGAGTTTCGATTTCGTTGCGCGGATCGAGGAGCATATTCGCGCGCATGGATTTGGGTTGTATGCGGCGGAATTGCGCGCGGAGCCGGGGTCGTTCATCGGATTTGTGGGGATCTGGAGGCCGGCGTTTGTCGCGGCGTTTACGCCGTGCGTGGAAATTGGGTGGAGGTTGGCGCCGGAATATTGGGGGCGCGGGTTGGCGACGGAAGGAGCGCGGGCCGTGGCGGCGCACGCGTTCGGCGATTTGAAGCTGCCCGAGATTGTGTCGTTCACGGCGCCGGCGAATGTGCGGTCGCGGCGGGTGATGGAGAAGATTGGAATGGCGCGGGATATGGATGGAGATTTCGATCATCCGCGAGTCGCCGAAGGCAATCCGCTGCGGCGACATGTTTTGTACCGGATGAAGGCGCCGAAATGACGCGGAATCTTAGAGGCGCTTCTCCCAGTCCGTGGTGCTGAACCAGTAGTTGCGGCGATTTTCCAGCCACTTGTTTACGGTGCGGGCTTCGATCCAGGAGTTTAGATAATTGACGAAGTCCATGTCGCCGCGGCGGACGGCGAAGGCAGCGGGAAATCTCGCGAGAACTTTGGTCGAGGGGATGTCGACTTTGTCTGGAAATAACTTGGCGATGATTTCAGGGCGCGGACTGTCGGCCACGGCGCCGGCGATTTTTCCATCGAGCAGGTCGGTGAAAATATCCGCGCTTTCCGGGTAAGTGCGGAGCTGCGCGTTGGGAAAGGCATTGGAGGCAATGTCGACGGCGGTGCTGGTGTCGAGGACGCCGATGGTGACGTCGGGCGAATTGAAATCGCCGAGCGTTTTGAGTTTCGATTCCATTTCCTTGTTGGCCGCGAAAGTTACATCCACGTAATTGTAGGGCTGGCTGAAATTCACTTGCATGGCGCGGTTGGTGCTGATCGAAAATCCGGAAACGATCACGTCGAAGCGATTGTCTTTCAGGTCGGGGATCAGGTAGCGCAGCTCGTCGGGATAGAATTCGACTTCGACGCCGAGGTCGCGCGCGATTTTTTTGGCCACATCGATTTCAAAGCCGATCAGCTTGCCGTCTTTATCGTGCATGGCCCAGGGCACGATCATTGAAACGCCGACGCGGAGTTTGCCGGCTTTTTTGATTTCGGCGAGGGTGTCGACGGTGCTGCGCGGGGCGACCGGGTCTTGTGCGGACAACCTGTCAGGAGCGGGATCGTAACCAGCGACTCCCGGTTCACTGACTTCCTGCGGCGCGGCGGGACAAATCGCCGAAGACGGCGTGTCGGCTTTGGCCTTATTGGCCGGGACGCAGCCGGTGAGGCATTCGGCACCGGGCGCGTTGCAGTCGAATGCCTGTGGCGCCGGAGCGCTCCCTGATTGCGGCGTCTGCTGGCCGAATGCTGGCATTGCGATGCAGAATATGGCCAGCGCGGCCGCCACGATTGCGACCTTCGTCTGAACTCTTGTTTTTGTAAAATATTTTCGCTGGTTCATGGCTTTATCCTGGCGCTCGGCGCTTAGCGGTATTTATTGCGGCGGTTGTTGTAGCCATCGTCGTAGCCGTCGGCGAAATCCTGTTCGTAGTCGCGGGAAATGCGGTCGCTGTAGCGCATGTAACGAGGATCGAGATCATCATCCCAATCGCGCTGGCCGCGGCGATAGCCGTCGTCGTAGGCTTCGCGGCGGCGTTCGGCGCGGTCGTCGTCCTTATCGGATTTCGCGGACGAGACGGCGGCGCCAACGATAATCGCGCCAAGAATTCCGGCCGCGACCGCGGCGCCGGTATTGCTCCCGCCTCCACCGTTACCTCGGCGTCCGTAGACGAATTCGGCGCGGCAGCCGCGATCGACCCAGATGCCGCGATAGTCATATCCCCAACTGTAGCCCTGGGTGCAGCGCGATCCAGAATTCTGGCGGACGAGTTGCACGCGATTCTGCGTATCGGCGCGGCAATAGCGGTAGCGACCGTTATTCGAAGCGCAAGTGAGGCTGCCTTCCTGCGCGTTGAGCGGAAGGCACAGCAGGGTGAGGCTGACGACGAGCGTGACGACGATGGAACGTCGGAATATTTTAGTGTGCAGATTCATGTGCTGCTCCTGCGTAGCGCGATGACGAAGCGCGGGGCGGCGACGAATGGCCAGCCGTTGGGCGGGAGTATACAACAGGTTGGTTCGCAGGAATGTGAAGCGAGATGGTGAGTGGCGGAACGCAGAAATTTTAGTTATGGTATTTGCGTTTCGGCTATGTCCGCACCGTCACAACCCGGGGCTCCTGATTCCCTTCCGCCGTTCGACCCGAACACCACTTTGGGGTTGCTGTACGACATCAGCCGCGAGCTGACTTCGATTCTGGATCGCGACCAGCTTTTTGCGCGCATCGCGGAGCGGGTGCGCACCGTGGTGGATTATTGTTTGTTCGCGGTGATGATGTGGAGCGAGGAGCGGCAGCAACTCGAAAATGTTTTCGCGGTGCATTACAACGTGTCGATCCCGGCGCGGTTTTGCGTACCGTTGTTTAAGGGCATCACCGGGCACGCCGCGGGCGAGCGGAAAGCGGTTCGCGTGGATGATGTGCGCCTCGACCCGCGGTACATCGAAATGCCCAACGCGGAACTGGTGCGCTCCGAAATGGTGATTCCGCTGATGCTGCAGGAACGGCTGGTGGGCGTGCTGGATCTGGAAAGCGTGAAAGTGGGCGCGTTCACCGCGGAAAACGAGCGGATGCTGGGGATCTTGTCGTCGTACATCGCGATCGCGCTGGAGAATTCGCGGCTCTACGTCGAAACCCGCGAGCACGAGCAGCGTTTGCAATCGGATCTCGACACCGCGCGCGAAGTGCAGCTGCAACTGCTGCCGCAGGGCGTGCCGGACATTCGCGGGCTGGATATTTCGGCGAATTATTTGCCGGCGCGGGATTTGGGCGGCGATTTTTACGACGTGCTGCCGTACGGCGAGCATCACGCCGCGCTGGTGCTGGGCGACGTTTCGGGGAAAGGCACAGCCGCGGCGTTGTATGGCTCGCTCGCGATCGGAACCTTGCGCGAAAATACGCGACGGACGGACCGCATGCCGGCGCAGATGCTGGACGTGCTGAACCGGCGGCTGTGCGGTTCGGGGATCAGTCCGGGATTCGTGGCGATGTTGTTTACGGTTTTCGATTCGACCAAGAATCATTTGATTATCGGGAATGGTGGAATCCCGCATCCGACGCTGGTGCGGGACGGTGTCGTCGTCGATGTGCCGATCGATGGGACGCCGCTGGGGTTGTTTCGCGACATCGAATACGCCGAGCACACCATCAAAATGCAGCCGGACGATATTGTGGTGCTGGCGTCGGATGGAATTACGGAATCGATGAACGCGGCGGGGGAGCTTTTTGGCGTGGAGCGCTTGGCTGCGCTACTGCGCCAGTTCAGCACGGCGGGGGCGCGGACTACGGCGAGCTCGGCGGAAATCGCGGCGGCGATTTTGAAGGCTACGGATGTTTTTAGCGGGATGCCGAGCGAGCCGCATGATGACCGGACTTTGATTGTTTTGCGATTGGCGAAGGAAGAAGCGAACGGAAAAGTTTAGCGCGCGCCTCGGTTTCACTGTCGTCCTCGATTACTACGCTATCGTCATTCTGAGCGCAGCGAAGAATCTCATCCAGTACGGTGACACGCAAAACGTTACGTCGAGCGCCGCTTCGTCGTTTTGATTTTGGCGCGGGAGCATGGATGAGATCCTTCGTCGCAAAAATCGCTCCTCAGGATGACGGTGCGTTGGAAAGCACGCATAGGGTGGGGCTTTTCCGGCGTGGGCCGCTCTAGACCCGCACCCTTTGCGAGAACCAAGGCGCAAAGAGTGCGGCACCCGGAAAATCAACTTCGTTGCGTCGCGGATTACGTTGGCTGCGCTGTTTGCGCTTGCTGTTGAGCCTTTTGTTCCTTGGCATCGAGGTAGAGGGCGTTCGGGAAACGCAGGTGGACCAGTAGCGCGAAGAGAAGCAGGACCGCGAAGGCGATGATGCTGCCTTCGGGGCCGGCGCCGCCGCCGGTGATCCATTTGGGGCCTTCGGATGAGGAATTGAGCAGGTGGCCCTGACCCATCATGCCGCTATCGGCGGTGCCGTAGAAAAAAGTCTGGGCCCAATCCCAGGCGGCGTGAAATCCCACCGCGAGCCACAGCGTGCCGGTGCGGCGAATCGTCAGGCAAAAAATCATGCCGACCACCACGACCTGCAAAATGCCGAAAACATTTTCGTTGGGATTGTTCAGGTGCGCGGCGCCGAAGAGTGCGGAAAGAATCAGCGCGCCCCACCAGAAATTCATGCGGCGGCTGTAAAGGAACAGCAGGTAACCGCGGAAAAGAAATTCTTCATTGATGGCCACGGCCCAGAAGGCGATGGCCCAGCCCACCGCGTATTTCAAAATCTCGCCAGGACTGGTCAGCGCGACCGAAACGATATCGAAGTGGCCGGTGAGGCGGATGATCAGCACGACCGCCGAAAGCATCGCGAATCCCCAAACTACTCCTTCCCAAAAGCGCGCGCCAAATGCTTTCTCCGGCGGCATGCCGTAATCCGCGAGCGGACGATTTTCCATGCGCGCGACGACCCAGGTGCCCAGCATCACAAAAATCGCGGCGATAAGTCTCGCGGGCAGTTCGCCGGTTAGAGTGAGGACGGCGGGGTTGGGTTCCAGCTTTTTGTGGGACAGCACGATGAAAAGGGTGGGGATGACGAACGCGACGAGCACCCAGACGAGAATTGGTTTCCTGGTGAGGGGCCTGGGGCTGGACGACGACCCGGAAGAAGGAGTGGAGGCCGCGGTTGGTGCGAGCGGATTTGGGGATTCTGCGCCGATGGTCAGAGGAGCCTCCCGTGCGGATCTGGATGCGCGCGAAGGCGCGCGGATTGCGCCACCCATTGAACCAGAAAAAGGCGCGTTTGAAAAATTGGCAGCGAAAAGAATTTTGGCGCGGAGGGGAGGGTGTCAATCAGTTCCGGCGGATTCGGCGGACGCGTTCAGCGCGTTCAAATCGATGGTTTCGAAATGCGGTTCCTGCACGCCAACGATGGCGAATGCTTCTTTGCAGGTCTTCACCACGTGCAAGTTGGGGCGAGTGGCTTCGCCATGGGATTCGAACATGCGGGCCATGCCGAAGACATCGGGCGTTGGCGCGACAATCACGCGCAGCAGATTTTCAGCGGAGGCCACGGGACGGGCGCTGGCGAGATCGCGAATAGTTTGGGAATTCGCTTCGAACGAGGTTACCCCGGAAAGATCGGTGATGCCGGCGCGGGGCTTTTTGGCGGTGACGCATTTGATGCCGTTGCGAAAATATTCGCGGAGATCTTGGGAAGACACTACGCCGAAGAGGCGTCCCTGCAGGAGCGCGTTGGCATTATCGAACTCGAAGACGTACGGCATGGGGGTTCCGCCCTTAACATGAACTCTTAGGGCGATACTCCCACCAAAAATTGAAGATTGCAATCGCGGCGTTTTGGGGCCGCGGGGCGTGTTTTGGCAGTGTGAGGGTAACGAACATTTTCAGGGGCTGGGAGTGGATTGATATAAGGTAGCCGCTTCGAGGAGTTCTCGTGCTGAAGCTTTCGAAATATCGCTGGAGCCTGGCGTCGCTAGTCGTGACGGTTGTGACAGCGCTGGCGACGCTCGCCGTCATTCAAACGCTTTATCACCGCGGGGTGTGGGACTCTCGCTCTCTCGTCAGCGAGCATATCTCGCAAGTCGGCGGGTCGGCTGTGTTGGTTTCGTTCGTGCTCGGCGTCGTTTCGCTGTGGAAGAAGGAGCCGCTGGCGGCCGGGACGATCGCTTTGATTCTGAGCGTTCTCAGCGTGGCTTGCTACGCACGATGACAGTCGGGGCAAGAAGTCTGGCTCGAAGAGAGGTCCCTCGTCGGCGCGGCGAACTGTGCTGCGCCTCGGTCGGGATGACAACGTAAACCGAAGCAACGGCAACTGCGAAGATCGGGCGGGTCTGAGACCCGCCCCTACACGATCGCCAATTTGCTGAGGCATCGGCGCTGCGCTTTACGCGCGGCGGGTGGTTTCGAAGAGGAACCAAGCGCGGCGTTCGCCTTGGTCGATCCAATTTTCGAGCAGGCTCGTCGTCGCCACGTCATTGTGCTCGCTGGTGAGTTCGTGGGTTTCGCGCATGCGGGCGATCAGGTCGGAATTGTCGCCTTTCAGTTCGGCGAGCATGTCTTCGGGCGTGACGAAATCGGCGTCGTTATCGAGGACGCGCTGGTGGCTTTTGATCTGGCCGATGGATTTCAGGGTACTGCCGCCGATTTTGCGGACGCGTTCAGCGATGTCGTCGGTGACTTCGAAGAGCTGGTCAGCTTGCTCATCGAGCAGCAGGTGATAATCGCGGAAATGCGGGCCGCTCATGTGCCAGTGGAAATTTTTGGTTTTCATGTAGAGCGCGAAAAAATCGGCGAGCAGCGCGTTGAGTGCGCCGGTGATATCGCGCACGGCTTCCGAAGACAGGCCGGTCGGAGTGTGAATGGCGGCCGACTGGCGGGTTTTGGCGTTGTCACTTCCCTGCTTAACTTTTTCCATGAGGTCCTCGTGGCGTCTTGAATTTTGGGCTTCTGGCTTTCCTGCCTTTGGATTCACCCGCGGGCTATTTCGATGCGGGGTATTTTTTGCGGCGAATGGCCGGCGGACGGGAAACGCCTGGACGCGCGGGCGCGTCCGACCATTGGAAAGAAATGAGCAGTTCAGCAATACTCTTACGCCGCGAAGGCGGGCGTTCGGAAACCGGCCGACTAGAAATACAGGCCACGAGGTGTGAAGGATGTTGCATTGCGTAAAGTGCGGCGCGCTTTTGGCGGAAGAATCGACGTTGTGCCAGAACTGCGGGTATCCAGTGACATTGGCGGAAAGCGAGCCGCCCGAATACCTAACAGCGAGGCAGGCTGCGGCACGGGAGAAGGACAAATATTCGGCGACGCCGCCGGGCGTGGGGCACCACGTGAAGATGTGGTTTCCGGTGGTTCTAGCGGTGCTGGCTTCGGCGGCGCTGTATGTGGGGTTGCGGGCGAAGAGCGATCCATCGGGGATCGAAATCGTGAAGCGCCATTTTGTTTTCTATGACGATTATGCGCACGGCCAGTGGGCGCGGACTCCATGCAAAGAGGCGGGGCACGATAGTTGCGTCGACGTGACGTACACGGTGCCGGTGACGGCGTGCGGCCCGGTGAAATTTTCGTGGCGGGTGTATCCGGGTGAGGATGATTTGGCATACCAAGGCGCGGAGCCGCGGGTAAATGAAACGCGGTACGCTTTTTATTCTTTTTTGGTGAAGGAGACCGGCGCGTTGATTCCGGCGCAGGCGTATGGGAAGCCGGTGCCAAGCGTGTGTCAGTACCGGTGAGTCGGCGCCTCGCAAGTTGTGGATGGATGCTCAGGCCAAAACAATCCGGCTCTGCCGCTGACTTCTCCTTTGGCGAGAATTCGTGTTTGGCCGTCATCCAGAGCGAAGCGAAGGATCTCTCTTCGATTGGAGCCCCGGGCAAGAAGTCCCACATCGAAGAGAGGTCCTTCGTCGCTTCGCTCCTCTGGATGACGGCCAACTACAAGTGGTTCAGGCACGAACGGTCTGTGGCAGAGCCGGAGGGCATGGCTGGCGCGCGCGGCGCTTCGCGTCTTGGGGCGCGTTTTTTTATTTTGGTTTAGTGGCGCGGACTTCCAGGTACTCGGCGTCGACGTGAGATTCGTTGGCTGGGCCGTGGTTGTGATCGGCCCAGAGCTTTTCCAGTTCGGCGGTCATCTTGGCTTGGCCCGCGGCGTCGAGGCGCGAGAACGCGACTTGCGTGGGGCCGAAATATTCGCGGAAGAAGGCGACGACGCGCGCGGCGGGATAGGGATATTTGAAATGCTGCATGCGGCGATGCGTTTCGACCGTGCAGCCTACCGCGGCGAAGCGCTGGCGCGCGACGTCCTCGGTGCCCCACAGCACCGGCTTGGGCAGGTCGACGGGTGGCGGCGCGAGGCGGCCGGTGACGGCGAAACTTTTGCCGACGAAACCTTCGGGCGTCCAATTGGCCATGGCGATCAGGCCGCCGGGACGGACCACGCGAGCGAGTTCAGCGGCGACCAGTTCCGGGCGCGGCGCGAACATCGCGCCGTACATCGAGACCACCATATCGAAGGAATTGTCGGCGAAGGCCAGCTGCTCGGCGTCGCCGTAGCGAAAATCGATGGCGAGATTTTCGGCGGCGGCGCGTTCGCGCGCCTGCGCCAGCAAGTTTTCGGCGATGTCGACGCCAGTGACGCGCGCTCCCGCACGCGCGGCGGGGATCGCCAGGTTACCGGTGCCGCAGGCGACGTCGAGCACCGTCATTCCAGCTTGGATCGGCAGGCGCGCGATGAAATTCGCGCCTTCTTCGGCGGAGTATCGGGCGATCTGGCCGAAGTCGCCGGCGCTCCACGTGGCTTTCATGCCCTGCTTTATTTTTGCAAACTGCTCGGGATCCAATGGTGCGGCGCTCATGGGCGGATTTTAGCACAGCGCTGCGCATGGTTCGGGCGCTCCGGTGTAGAATCGGCGCCAATAGCGAGAGCTGAATTGCGTCTGGCGGAGGTTTCGGCGTGCTGACTGGACTCGACGACCTGCTGGTGATTGCGGCGTGCATGACCGGCGCGCTGCTGTTCCTTTTTGTGCTGAAACATTTCTGGCCGATCCCGCAGCGGCGGGACCACAACGACATCATCGGCTGGCAGGTCAGCGTGCTGGGCACCACTTACGCGGTGATCATCGGATTCATGCTCTACGCGGTGTGGACTTCGTTTGAAGCGGCGGAGCTGAACGCGGACGGTGAAGCGAATTGCCTGGTCAGCGTGTTTCGTCTGGCGGGCGGGCTGCCGACTGCGGAGCGCGGGACCGTACGCACGTTGGCGCGCCAATATGCGGACAGCGTGATCGACGTCGAATGGCCGGCGATGAACCGCGCGCAATCGGATTCGTCGAGCCAGGACATTACCCAAAAATTATGGGCGGCGGTGATGGAGGTCAAGCCGCAAACGTTTGCGGAGCAGACCAGCATGCAACAGGCGCTGACCGAAATTTCGAGCATGACCGAGCACCGGCGCATCCGGCAACTGCAAAACAATTCGAAGCTGCCGGGAGTTTTGTGGCTGGTGCTGGTTATGGGCGGCGGGATTACGATTATGTCGTCGTGTTTGTTCGGGACCGAAAATTTTCGCCTGCACTGCGTGCAGGTGATTTCGCTGACGCTGCTGCTGTCATTGGCACTGGTGGCGATCGGAGATATCGACCGGCCGTTTCAGGGCGCGGTACGCGTGACGCCCGCGGGATTCGAGCGCGCGCGCGGGACATTTGCGCAATTTCCGGCCGAGACGCCGTAAGGACGGTTCGCGCGGGCGTTCGGTGGCGCGACGAGGATTTGGGTTTGCGTGTAAAATTGGCTTTGCTGCCGCATCATGCATCATAACGACGCAGCGAAAATTTTTCTGGGGGCTTTATGTCTGAACCGACGCGGGAAGAATTGATGGCGAAGATCGCGGAATTGGAAAAGAAGGCGGGCGGGTCGAAGCGGACCGGGGCGCTGGAATTTCGCGTGGGAGAAAAGGGTGGGGTGAGCGTGTATGGCCTCGGGCGGTTTCCCGTTACTTTGTATTACGAACAGTGGATCCGATTACTGGATGTGGGCGCGGATTTGCGCGCGTTCCTCGAAGAGAACAAGCACCGGCTGAAATTGAAGACCAAGGACGAGTAGTTCGCGCTCGGCTCGGCGGCGTGACGATTTTCCGCACACGCGGCAAAAGGCCCCACCCTTCGCGGAAGGCGCGAAGGATGGGCCACCCTGAAATTCAACGGCCGCGGACGCACCGCCGATTCGCGCGGGCGCACTTGTAGCGAAACCAAAACTGCTAGCGTGCTGCGGATGAAATTAGGTGGCGGCTTTTCCGGCCATGGCGCTCTTGATGGCGCCGATGATGGCCATCAGGATGGCGCCGCCGACGGCCGAGCCGCCTACATCGCCCGCGGTACCGGTGCTGGCCAGCGCGCCGACGTGGCTCATGATCGCTCCGCCGGCCGCGCCGCCCAGAATTCCTACGATTGAATTGCCGACCGGGCCGAGGCTGAATTGCTTCAGCAACGCGCCGGCGATATTTCCGCCCACGCCGCCGCTAATCAAACTGAGTATCAGGGGAAGCAAAGTGCTGGTGTCCATGGTGGTCCTTCACCGCTGGGATTTTGGAAGGGGCCTGACCGCTTGAGGCGGAGCCTATGCCAGGCAACGTGCAATGTAAAGGAATCAAAGCGCGAGCAGGCGGGCGTGGATGAACGAGTGTTGAAATTTTGGTGAAATTCAAGACTGCGCAAGAAGTTCACGTCGAAGCGATACGCCACACCCATCGTCATTCTGAGCGCAGCGAAGAATCTCATCCATTATTGTGAGGCCCAGGCCGTCACGTCGAACGCGGCTTCGTCGTTTTGGTTCTGGCGCGGGAGCATGGATGAGATTCTTCGTCGCAAAAGACGCTTCTCAGAATGACGACGGATGGGTGGCGACGCGAGGGGTTTTGGCGGCGCTTCGCGCTCGATGGTTTGGATGCTGCGGGCGGCTGGGTCAAAAGCGGCGGCAGAGCCGCCGCACTCCAAGGTGGGTTGGGCGGCGCTATATGCGCGGGCGCTTCGCGATGCTTCTCGGCGCGGGCGGCGCGCCTCGCGTCTTTTTTTTCGCGGCTCGCTACTTTTTTAATCCTGCTTCACGTAAACCGAATCCCAGACGATGTTCCAGGTTTTCTGCCCGTCGGTGGATTGCTCGGCCATCTGGCGGACTTTCCCGGGTTCGAGCACGTACCAGGTCCAACGCGAGACGGGTGACTGCGTCGCGTCGGTGATCAGCACCATTTTTCCGGAGGCCAGGTCGCCGGCCATGGCCGGGAACGCGCCCGCGTTTCCGGAATTATCGAGATAGAGCTGGTGCCATTTTTTATCGCGGATGTCGTAGTAGT
Organism: Candidatus Acidiferrales bacterium; assembly: GCA_036401315.1. Lineage (GTDB taxonomy): Bacteria > Acidobacteriota > Terriglobia > Acidiferrales > UBA7541 > Palsa-295. The sequence continues at coordinate 2,322 of DASWVE010000117.1, read as the reverse complement.
TGAAACTGGTGCCGGTCTGGCCGCCTTGCGCTGCGGTCCAGTGCTCGATGAGCAGGCACCCATCCTGTTCGAGAGTGACGCGATTGTGGCCGACGGATGGGCCGATCGATGATCCGGGCGCGGTGCTGGTTCCCGGCGTGTGCACGTCCCAATCGCCAATCCAGAAATCGAATTTGCGAAATTCGGGCGCGCGGCACGGGGCCATCTGCTCGACTACCTTCTTGAAATCCGCGTCGTCCTTCATAGTGTTGAATTCTGCGCTGGAAATTACCAGGGGGCGGAGCTGACCACCGTAACCGGAGTCGAGCACGTTTTGCAGCTCGGCGAGCGATTTCGATTTGTCTTTGGCGTCGGCGTAGGCGCGCGCGAGATTCAGCCGGTTCAGGACCGGGCGATGCGGAAGCGCGAGTGCGTGTTCGAACGCGGCGGCAGCTTCGGCGTCTTTGTGCTGCTGCAGCAGGCTTTCGCCGAGATTCTGCCAAGCCGCGCCGTTCGTGGGCTCCGCGGCGGTGATCGCGGTGTACGCCGTGGCCGCTTCCGCCCACTTCGACTGGCTCAGCAAATCGTTGGCAGCGGCCATCGCGGGAGATTGTTCCGCGTGGGTGGCGATGGCGAAGAATAGGGCGATCGCGATGCTGAAGGCGCAGGTCTGCCAGCGCGTCATGGGTGCTCCGGTGCTGATTTATTTTTGCGGCGGTGATGAGTGCCTTGGCGCGATAGACGCGCGGCGCGGGCGGGCGTGAGCAGATTATTTCGGACCATGCGAACGATTGGAGCGCAAAGGCGGTGGCGTCTACGGCGCTGGTTTTGTGGTGAGGCAACGAGGTGAGGCGCGCTTCGCGCAGAATTGTTTGAGTGGTGCGGGCGGCGGGTCAAAAGCGGCGGCAGAGCCGCCGCACTCCAAAATGGGCCGGGTGACGCTGTGAGCCGAGTACGCTGCGCGATGGATCTCGGCGCGGGCGGCGCGCTTCGCGTCTTGCTACCGATGCGGCTGCTTTGCAGTGTTCCGTTATGAATCGATGCGGGCGTAAAGAGAGGAGGCGATCGACGTGAAAATCAGGAGCAGCGCGGCGTCGAGGAAGCTGCGGAAGTCGATCGGGTTGCCGCGGGTGGCCATGCCGACATGTTCGAACCCCGCCGCGTTCATCAAGCGCGTGACCGCCGCCAGTGTGGCGCAGACCAGGCCCAGCCAGTAGGTAACGCGCGCGATCAGCTTCACGATCATTATTGTTGCCTCCGCATTTGCGCCTGCGACTTGGGCATGAAAGTACATCGGCGGTCGGGCAGAGTCAACGGCAGCGTGCATCGCGGCCCGACTTTTCACCACAATTTTCGGAGTACTGTTTCACTTTGGAATGACCAGGAATGGCGATGCGAATCGAAAGTTGCGGTCGCGCGCGAGGCGTTATCCTAATCATCGAAAATTGCGATTGGACGCGGGCGTTCATAGCCGATACGTTTATATATGGACACTACACACGCTGCACAGGCCAGCCCGGAAGTAGACCTGCTGCACGCCATCGGCAGCCGCATGGCCGCCGCCGACCCTTTCCACGAAGTGCTTTCCCAAGTGGTGGAGTGTGCCGTTTCGCTGGTGAAATGCGATTCGTGCTTCGTTTTTGTGTTGGAGGGGCAGGATTTAATTCTGCGCGCCTCGAAAAATCCTCATGAGGATCAAATCGACAAGCTGAAGTTGCGCGTCGGCCAGGGCATCACCGGCTGGGTGGCGGAAAATCGCGCGGTGGTGGCGATCGCGCAGAACGCTTTCAAAGATCCGAGGTTTCAGTTTTTTAACGAGCTGCCCGAAGATAAATACCAGGCGTTTTTGTCGGTGCCGCTGTTGTGCCGCGGGCGTTTGGTGGGCGTAATCAACTTGCAGCACGTCGCTCCGCATGTTTATAAGCAGCGTGATATTCGGCTGATCACTACCGTGGGATTTCTGGTCGGCGCGGAAATCGAGATGGCGCGGCTGGAGACGGAGAATTCGGCGCTATCGGAACGTTTGGAAACGCGCAAATTGGTCGAGCGCGCGAAAGGTATTTTGCAGCGGGATATGGGATTCGACGAGGAACGCGCGTACCTGGCTTTGCAGCAGCAGAGCCGGCAGACGCGGAAGTCGATGAAGAGTATTGCTGAGGCGGTGATCATGACCGACGAGATGAAGCGTGCGTCGCGTCCGGATGGCATCAGCGAGAAAATCTCCGCGTAGCGTAGTTCCCCCGCTTTTGTTCTAAGCCAGCCAAGTATCCGGCTCCTCCTTTCGATTTTTGAATTTGCGGGTGGCCCATTCTTCGCGGGGTTGGCGAAGGGTGGGGCCTTTCG
>DASWVE010000116.1:0-29147 GCA_036401315.1 Candidatus Acidiferrales bacterium | reverse complement strand
ACCTGGATCCTGTTGCGGCGGACGATTCCACAGCTTTCGCTGATTCCGCATCGATGGGATCGGAAATTATTTCGTGAGATGTGTGGTTACGGCGCGCACTTCCAATTTGTGACGTTCAGCCAGGCTTTGCGCGAGCCGGTGACGAAGACGTTGCTGGCGAAATTCGGCGGCTTGGCGATGACCGGATTTTACGACATGGCTTCGCGGTGGGTATTCACGTTTCGCGAGTTGATCGTTCAGGCCAATCTAGTTTTGGTGCCCACGATCTCGAGCCTGAAGGAGAGCGACGCGGCGGCGATTCCTCGGATTTATCGCGAGTCGTACCGGCTGATTTTCTTTTTGGCGGTGCCCACGTTTTCGGCGCTCGTTATTTTCAGCCCGACGGTTTCAAGACTGTGGCTGGGGCGCTACGAGCCGGTCTTCGTGCAGTTCGTCGCGCTGCTGGCGCTGGGTTGGCTGGTGAATATTCTGAGTAATCCGGCTTATGTGGTGGATTTGGGGACCGGGGCGCTGCGCTGGGTTTCGATTGGGTGCGCGGTGACGGTCATTTTGAATCCGGCGGTTGGGTTTCTGGTGGGGCGAGCGTTCGGCGGGATTGCGGTGGTGATGGTTTCGGTGCTCTCGCTCGCGACGGGCTACGCGATCGTGTTGATCGCTTATCACCGGGAGAACCACGTCTCGTTCCGCGAGTTGCTTCCAGGCGACAGCTTTGGAATTTTGTTCGCCAGTGCGCTGGGAGTGATGATTTTCCTTCCGTATTTTTGCAGTGAACATTCCGGGACATACGGTCTTGGACGAATCATCGGATTCATGGCGATGGCTTTGGTTATGGTTCTGCCGATGTGGCGTCATCCGATGAGGAAAAGGCTGGTGGGATGGATTGCGTCGCAAATGCCGGCTTGAGCACGGAAGATCCCGCGAAATTTGGCGGCCAGTTGATTTGGCGCGTTCCGACGCCGCGGCCGATTGCCGCTCGAATTGCGATCGCGGGAGATTTTTTACCCGGAGGCAGGCTGGTCCCGCCGCCGGGGGCGGACTGGAGTGGGCCAGCGGCACGGCTGGCGGCGTATTTCGCAGACATCGATACGACGTTCTTAAACCTGGAGGCCGCCGTCGATGCCGGTGATCTACAACCACGCACGCTGGGCGGGCTTGGAGATATTGTCTCGGCACCGGTTCAGGCCGTGGAATATCTGCGAGCCATTCGCTCCCAGGCCGTCGGGATCGCGAATAATCACACTTATGATTTCGGGAGCCGGGGCGTGGCGCGCACGCGAGCGGCTATCGAACGCTATGGTATGGTGGGCGTGGGCGGTGACAGTCACGCGTCGGAACGCCCGGACGTTTTTCTCTGGCAAGGGCCGGGATCGTTGCGCGTGGGATTGTGGGCCGCCGCTAAGGCGAGCTCTGATCTTGCGACGCGCGGTCGGCGGGGCGTTGAGCCGGCGAATTTGGCGCGAGGCCGCGAAGCACTGGAAGAAATCAAACGGCGAGGCGCGCGATTTTGCATTGCGCTGCTTCATGTGGGAACGATGAGGGCGAGCCGGCCCGATCCTGAGGATTTCCGATTGATGAATTCGCTGGCACAGGCCGGGTTCGACTTGGTGACGGCTTCCCATTCTCACCGGATCGCGGGCTACAAGCAGTTGGAACGCGACGGAAATCGCGATGCTTTTTGTTTTTTTGGGTTGGGCAGCTTGGTTTCGGGTTACGTCAACGCGCCGCTTGAGCGGGAGGGGTTGATCGTGGTGGCGGCGCTCGATGAAGAGGGTGAATTGGTAGCGCTCGAAGTGCGGCCGGTGCTGCTCGATGGCTCGGGCTTTGGAACTGTTCCGGCCGAAGCGGAACACGAGATGATCGTGGGGCGATTTCAAAGGTTAAGTGTGGAGATCGAGGACGGCAGCTACGAGCAGGAATTTTATCGGGAAGTTTCGCGTGGCCTGGGGCGCCTGTACGCTCGGGATTTACGCGCTGCGTTTCGCGCGGACGGATTGCGGGGGCTGGCACGAAAGGCAGGGCGGGTGCGGATGCGACACGTGAAGCGACTGCTCCATAGGGTGGCGGTCTGATGTTCGCGGCGTGGGGGACCGGGGCGATTGCGTTGTTATGTGTGCTGATTCTGACTCCTGCGGTCGGTGAGCTCAGCCGCCGGTGGAAGCTCTACGATCCAGTGGGGCCTCTGAAAATTCACGATGCAGATATTTCCCGGTTGGGAGGCGCAAGCATTGGGATTGGGCTAGCCGCGGCGATCATTTTCGGGATGCTGGCGACGACGCATACGGTTTCGATTTTCTGGCTGTTGGCTTTTGCGTTGATTTGGTTTTCCGGGTTGGTGGACGACATCCGCGGCCTCTCGCCGTTCTTAAAACTTCTGGCGCAAGTAGGAGCGGGGCTGCTCCTGTGGGCCGGCGGATGGCGCGTACCAGGGCATCCTTCAAACTTTGCGGGCATCGTCGCTGCGTGCGCGATTGTGGTTGTTTTCGTGAACGCGTTTAACTTTCTGGATGGCTCGGACGGGCTCGCCGCGGGAATCACGGCGATTATTGGTGCGGCATTCGCCACAGCATACGGAAGCTCTTTTACTTCCGGGAGAATCGTAGCCTATGGTTTGGTTGGAGCGTCTCTAGGTTTTCTCTGGAGCAACTTTCCGCCGGCGAAGATCTTCATGGGAGATTCGGGCAGCACGGTGCTTGGCCTTTGCGTGGCATTCGTGAGCGTCGATTTCGCGGGCCGCTCGGCGACTCAGCCAGATTTTGGTCGATGGCTATTTCCCGTGTTGGTGGTGGCCCTGCCGCTTGTAGATGGAATGGTCGTGGTGTTACGAAGATTGATGCGGGGAGCCTCGGTACTTCAAGGCGATCGTTTTCATTTTTATGACCAAATGCTCAACTGGGGATGGTCGCCGCGATCGGTCGCGGGCGTTTCGTATGCGATCACTTCCCTGCTGGCGGCGACGGGATTGTGGATGATTGACGCCAGCTTGCTGGCCGTAGGCATTTTCGGAGTGCTGACGGCCGTGGGGCTGGCCGTGGGAATCCTGAACCGGCTGGCTGACGGCGGAGCTATCCCACGCGCGATTCGAGAACGAGCCGAGACCTAATCGCCGTAGTTCCAATCTTCTTTACTGCGCGACGTTGGTCGAAATCGTACGCGAGGTCTTGCGGGTGCGTTCTTTCGAAGTGCTGGCCTTCAAAACCGTGCCGAGCTGGACGAGCAGCTTGCGAAGTTTGGCGCGCTCCTCGAGCTCCATATCCACGACTTCAAAGGCACGGGCCTGGGTGTTGGCATCGCGAACGATGGCCTGAACTTTGACCGGCTTTTGCGAAGTGGCCAGGCGCAGGGTTACGATGCTGCCCGGGTGCAAGCTTTGTTCGCAGATAGCGACGCCGCCGCCGAGGGCGAGTTCGGGGATATCAACCGAACAGTTTTCTTTCAGGTTGGTGGTCGTAGCGGCAACATGCTGCTCCAAACGCAGACGCGGGTAACGGCGCTGGCGAATGGCGGGGGATTCGGGATCGGCGTCGAGAGGCTCGATCGAAAATTCCGCGACGCTCAAGCCGCTCTTCGGGACGAAGTGCCGGACCCACTCAGGATCGATCTTGATCATGGATTGCGAGGCAACCAGGCGTAATTCGTTGGGGCTGGCCCAGCGGAACGCGCGGCGACTTTCCGCGATCTTTCGAAGAATCGCTTCGGCGCCGGCGGTGCGCAGGCGGCCGAGAGCTTCGATGGCTTTCAACCGCAGGTAATCGGTAGCGTCCTTAGGCAGATCGCCTTCGGCGAGACGCAGGAGGCGCATGTCCGCATCCTGCTCGCCGCTCATGCCGATTTCGTCGACAGCGAGCGGCCGCACGAGAGGATCGAGCTGGTCGAAAATATTCAGCAGCAAACGCCCGCGGTCGGCCGAGCCGCTGGCCGCGATTTGACGCACCACGCGGTCGTGAGCGGAGCGCTTCCACGTTGCCATGCGGCTTGGGAGTATTTGCGAGACCGATTCGGAATCAAGGCGCGCCAGGATACCCAGGGCTTGAATCGCTTCGTTCGGTTCTCCAGTGCGAAGATGTTCGCGCAAGTGATCGAGGCCTTCGGGGCCAAGGGTTTGCATCACGCCGAGCAAGAGGTCGCAATCTTCGCGGAAACCAGAGCGACTGAAACGGCTGGCGACATGTTGCGAGGCCACCAGCGGCATCCGGCGCAAAAGATCAGTCAAACCGGAAGGAACGGACCCGGCCTTTAGAGCTTCATCCAAAAATTCCGGCAAACGATTCTCGACGCCGATGCGGGGGCGGAGATTCTTGCCCACGCCAGGCCGTTCCTGCTCGACAAAATCGACAAGTTCGACCGCGCGCTGAATGGCGGGATAGGAACGCTTGTTGGTGGCTTCCTGAGAAAGACGGACGAAGGCCGCGCCGACCAAGCTCTGCAGCTCGGAGTCTTGTTCTTCAGCAAGCTGTACGCCGACCTGGCGGATGGTAGTGAGGAGCAGCCGTTCGTCGAACTTGGCAAAGGTGAAGGCGAGTTCGGCCAGACCCGTAGCGGTTTGGCGGCGGGTTGCGGGCGCTTTGCTGACGATGCAGCTTGCGTAGTTGGAAAGGACTTTTTCCGCTTCGTCATTTTTCCCGGCGGCGAGCAATTCGTCGACGTACTCGCGCACCTGCCCCGCGGGAACGCACCAGGCTTCGGCGGATTCCAGCACGGTCTTGCGCTTCTCGGCAGGGACTTGGGACCAGAATTGCTGGGCCAGCATGTCCACGTGGGACTGGACGTTGATGCCGTGGCGGGCCATTTTTTCTTCGTAGACGCCGAGAATCTTGCGCAGGCCTTCGAGCTCGGTGCTCATCTCGTCGAGGACCTGGCGCACGGCGTTCACTTCGATATCGCCGTGTTCGTAGCTTTCCATCGCGAAGCGAATGGCGATGTGCTCGGCGAGCTTGAGCAACATGGGCTTGTCGGCGGCTTCGGAGGGAGCCTGCGAAGCCAGGGCGGACAACGCCTGGCTGACGGTGAAACGAGCGCGGCGCGGGAGCGTGGAGAGACGCGACTGGAACGCGGCGGCTTCGAGTTTGTCTTTCGGGGATTCGCTGGTTCGGGCGATCTGGCCGAGCATCTGCAGGATGCCTTTCAGTTCGTCTTCATGCAAAGACATGAGGCCGGTTTCAACGGCCATGGAGCCCGGGCCACCTTGGGCGTTGCGGCTGCCGCGGATTCCGGCGGTGGCGTTACCCCAGCGTCCGGGGGCTCCGCCGTTGCCTTCGGATTGCTGCGCTTCGGCTGCGTTCCAGACACGCGCACTGGAGCCGCCTGGGCCGCGCTTTCCGGAATCACCATGCACTGCGGCGCTGCCGCGAACACCTTCGCCCATGGGCACGCCCGGCGCATAACCGAAACCGCCGGCGCCCGGAATTCCGCGATTCCCGCGCGAACTTCCAGATCCGCCTGAGCCGCTTTCCTGAGTTTCATCTCCGCTAACGACTACACCGGAAACCGAGCTGCCTGGTTTTGATCTCTTGCCTTTCTTTGGGCCGCCGCTGGTTCCGGCCGCGTCATCTTTATTGAACCAAAAACCGGCCGCGTCGGGAGCGAGCGGCGCGCCGCCTTCGGAGGCGCCGTCGCCTATGATGTTCCAGCTGCTCGGCGCTGAACTTCCGCCGTCGTGCGATTGACCGTCCGATGCAGCTCCTGAGCTGGGTCCCTGGGTCAGATTCGCCGAGGCTTGGACGTACGTCGGATTCTCGCCGCCGGGAATGCCGTTGACCGGAAAATCGCGAATGATTTCCGCGCTTTCCATTTCGTAAAAGATCTGGCCGGATTCCGCAGTTCCCGAGCCGTAACCACCGTGACCATCACCGCCGGTGCCGTAGCCAAATCCGCCGTTACCACCGCCGCCGCTATCAGAACCTTCCCCGCTTCCGTTGCCTGAACCATCTCCCGATCCATCGTGACCCGCGCCGTTGCCACCGCCGCCACCATCTCCGGCTCCGCGACCGCGATTGCCTTTGGTTCCTTCGGCGGCCATGATTAATTGCAAAAGTTTTTCGGGATCGCTGAAAAGCTCGTCCGATTTTTCCTGGCTCATGCCGACGGTGTGCGCGGCGATTTGCGCGGCAACCGTGGAGCGCGCCACGGCGGAGTCCGCCGGAACGAAGCAGACTTCGTTAACGTGAATGTGCGGATCGCCCTGCAAGGCGGCTTTCAGTTGTTCGACGAGCTGAGTGGGCTTGGTTCCGGTGCTGATGGGAAATCCGCGGACGAAGCGAGCCAAGCTAGCCTGGGTGACTTGCGGCGCAAAGTGAATGCTGGCGATGCCGGCAGCGGAAAGCATGCGGGCGAAGCTGCGTTCGGCTGCAGCCGATTCGAGAGGTGTGCCATCGAGGAGCAGTTGGTCAGCCGAAACGGCAAGCAACACACCGGATTCGGCGTCGGTGCCCGTTCCCAGTGCGGTATGCAATTCTTGCCACGCGGTCTCATACTGCTTCGCGGTGCGCGGGTGGCCGAAGTCGTACATCCGCGCGAACTTGAGCAGGATGTTCAGACTGCGCACGAAAGCGCGGGCCGCAGCAGGCCGAGTGTTGGCATTCATAGAAAGTGTATGGGGCTGAAGCCCCGCCTCTGGGTGTAAATATGGGGTTTAGAGGCGGCGCGGGCAATGGTACAGGTATCCTAAACGGTACTACCGTCGGTTTGAGGGAGTTTGGGCGAAAAGTCCTAGGACGGGATTTGGGGCGGGGTTACTTCTTAAGCCAGGCTGCTAACTCGTTGACATGGCCGAGGATAGTGAGAGCACCTAGTTTTTTCAGCGTGGCGCCGCGCTGGCGGCGTTCCTCGCTATTTCGGGGCAAAACGCCCACAAACGGTACACCGGCGGCTTGGGCGGCCAGCGCATCGTCGATGTTGTCGCCGAGGTAGAGGGCGGTTTGGGGATCGCGGCCGTTGAGGATTTTTATCAGGCCGTCGGGAGCAGGCTTGGTGCGTCCGGACTTCTCGGCGGTCATGACATTTGAAAATAGGTCGCGGACTTTGTTGCGGTCGAGGGTGTAATCCATTTCGCGATAGTAACGCCCGGTGAAGATGGTGAGTTCGGAACGGCTCGCGAGGCGTCGAAGCTTTGGGGTGGACAGCAGCCAGCGTTCGCCGAGGACGAAACCGTCGACGCCGTCGACGCCCCAGTAGAGTTCCTGAAATTTGTCTTTGATCTGGTCGAAGGTGACGTCGAAACCGAGTTGGTTGGCCCAAGTGGTGCAGAGTTTCCAGTCATCGTTGAAGCCCGGGCGATTTTTCCAGGCGTGGAATTCGCGGGGAGTGACGCGTTTTTTGGTGAAGTGGCGGACGGTTTCGAGCGCGGTACGCTGGAAGGATCCGCGAGTTTCGACCAGAACGCCGTCGACATCGAAAATTAGAATTTTGGGATAGGCGCGGCTTGGACGTTTAGATGCGGGCTTGCGACCAAGATTTTTTTTTGGCGGACGCCGTGTGGTGCGCGACTTAGGAATTGGATCTGCTCGATTCCTCGTCTTCGGGGCCGTCGAGCGAGTGTTTGGTGGGATCCGGTTCGGTGAGGGTTTCGTCTTCGGTTTCGACGCCGGTGTCGAGTGAGTCGGAAGACCAGCCTTCGCCGGAAACGGGTTCGGGTAGGCCGATGCTGGGAAGATCTTCGGCAGGCTCGATCGCCGGTTTTGCTTCGGGAATCGGAGCGGGAGCAGGTGTAGGTGCTGGCTTCGGAGGCGCTGCGGCTGCGGCGGCCGCCTCCGCGGCTTTCAGGGTTTCGAGCCTTACGGTCAAAACTTCCGCTAGCAGGTTCACAACTTTCTTGGCGGCGCTGGCGTCGGGATCTTTCGCCGGGTTGTAGGCGGTGACTTCGATCGCGGCCAGGTTTTTCTGCTGCACGAAAACCAGCAACGCTTCGCGAACATCTTCAAACGAGAGACCGTTGGAGCTGGGGTAATTCGTGGCGGCGAAATCGGAAATCACGTCGACGTCCAGGTGCAGGACGAAATCGTTGCCATTGCCGCGGATGCGCTCGAGGGCGGTTTTGGCGCTGGCGGCCGCACCGTGGCGTTTGACGTCGGCGACGAGATAACGGCGCAACGGCGAAGTGGATAGGACCGTTTCTTCGGGAGGATCGAGGCGTGAGACGCCGAAGAGGGCCAGGTCGGGTTCGCGGACCAGGAATGGTTCACTCCAAAAACGAACGAGTTCGGGGGCGCCGCGGCCGGTGAGATGCGAAACGACCATGCCATCGAGGCATCCGGAAGGAGTTGTCGCGGGAGTATTGAGATCAGCGTCCGCGTCCATGTAGATCATGCTGAGGTGGCGGAAGTAGCGGCGGGCGCCGGCGATGGTGGCTAGCGCGATGGAGCAGTCGCCGCTGAGGATGAGCGGCAGCGCGCCGGATTTCACGGCTTGCTCGACGCGAGGTTTCAGGGTTTCAATGGATTTCAGGACGGCAGAAATATTTCGGGCGCGAGGGCTTTCGGTGTCGGGCTGAAACGTTTGAACCGGATCGTCGCCGAGGTCGCTGACTTCGTATCCGGCTTCACGCAGCAGGTTGAGAAGTCCTGCAGCGCGGAGCGCAGCGGGAGCGCCTTCGCCTCCTGCGGACATCGCGGCCGCGCTGGTAGGCGCGCCGAGTATGGCGATCTTGCTCGATTGGCGGACGATTTTTACCGCCACTCAACTGCTCCTGCGCGCGAATGCGGATCGGAGAGAGACAATGGTCTTAGCGTGCCCCTTGGCGAGCCGCCAGTTCCGGCGGCAAGGTGAAACGCACATCTTCGCGAATCAAATCGAGATCGCGATGGTTGGTGAAACCAAAACTGGAAAGGCGCTGGCTGACCTGCTCAACCAGAATTTCCGGGGCGGAAGCACCGGCGGTGAGGCCCAGGGTCTTCACGCCGTCAAGCCAAGAGGCGTCGATATCATTGGCGTCTTCAATCAAGCGGGATGCGACGCCGGCGCGGATGGCGACTTCCACCAATCGATTGGAATTGGAGCTGTTCGCCGAACCGACCACCAGAATCAATTCGACTTCGTGGGTGAGGGCTTCGACGGCTTCCTGGCGATTCTGGGTGGCGTAGCAAATATCGTCCGAGGCCGGGCCGACGATAGCCGGGAACCTCTGGCGCAAACGGGCGACGATTTCCTGGGTGTCATAGAGCGATAGCGTGGTCTGGGTCAAAAACGCGAGACGAGTGGGATCCGGAACGACGAGTTGATCGACTTCTTCGACGTTGCCGACGATGATGGTGCGGTCCGGGGCTTCGCCGGAGGTGCCGACGATCTCCTGGTGATCGCGGTGGCCGATGAGAATCAGGGTGCGGCCTTCGCGCGCGAACTTCAACGCTTCGAGATGGACTTTGGTGACCAGCGGGCAGGTCGCGTCCACCACGCGCAGGTCGCGTTCTTTGGCTTCGACGCGGACGCGGGGCGGGACGCCGTGAGCGCTAAAAACGAGAACTGCGCCGACCGGAACTTCTTCGATGGTCTCGACAAAAATGGCGCCGCGGCGGCGCAACTGGTCTACGACGTAGCGGTTGTGCACGATTTCATGGTGCACGTAGACGGGATTTCCGTATGCTTCGAGCGCCAATTCGACGATGTCGACGGCGCGCACGACGCCGGCGCAGAAACCGCGGGGTCGAACACGCACCAGCGTTTTCGCGCCGTGGTTGGTGCCATGGATGGTAGTCAGCGTCAATGCAATCTCCGAAAAGCCCTTTTATTTTACCCGAACGGCCGCTTCCCGGCTACTTCGTTCAGCGGAGTTGTTCCGGAGGGAGGCGGAGATTCGGCGCCGGCTGAAAGGCGAGCGGTTCGGGCAGGCGGACAGCGGCATGCTGCTAGCCGCCATCCGCCTGATGATTCCTGACTTTGGAAATATTGAAAAGCGAAGTTATTGAGTTTACTGGGCGGATTCCGAACGTGGGCTGCGGAATGATTTTCTGCTGATTTCTTCGAGGCCCGCGTAGCCGCGGCGCGCTGAATTCGAAATGACTCGAACGCCAACCTCGGCTACGTCCAGACCACGCTCGCCGATCGCACCGACTGCGTATACCAGCAGGCCCAGGCAAAACAACACTGCGAAACCCATGCCGAATAGTAGTTCGGCGGCGAGCAGTTCGCGAACGAAATAAAGCTGCAAAATGAAAAAAGCAGCGACAATCGACAACATTCCTTTACGGACTTTCGCCTTTTCCCAAATTCGCTTGGAAGCTAACTGCAATGTTTCAATGTGACGTTTCATGGCCCTCGTTTACCTTCGTGCTAGTTAGATGCAATGAGGCATCCACTCGGACTATGCGTAAGTTATTGAAACAGATGGGAGTGAATGCGTTACCGAAGTGGGACAGCGGGAAAAAGGGAAAAGCAGGTGCATGCAGGGCAAAGGGATTGGACAGGTATCGAGATGACCAGCCGACGAATTTTGTCAGCCTAATCTAAGTGAATACCGGCACAACGCCAACGAGGCGAAACTCGCTTCTCAGCGCACGTTTCGCCTCGCATTTGTAGGTGGAAAACTGTAGTCGCGACGTGGTGAACATCAGCGCGCGAAAATTTTTTGTTAGCGTCCTTCGAACGGATAGCGATCTTGCGCGAGGACGGCATCGGCGACGCGACGGCGAATCGCAATGGTATTTACCGGCGCGTGTTTTGCAAAACGCCGCAAAACTGCGAGCTGCGTGGTGAGCGTGTCGCCGTCGGCGCAGGCGGCGAGCGCGACGCGAGCATCTTTCTCGACACGATCCATGGCGTCGTAGACGAACGCGCGGGTAGCATCGCCCATCAGCGCGGCGACCGAACTTTTCGCTGCGGATGCTTTCTGAGCGCGGCGCACGCAGGACTCCATGCCATACACATCCATGACGATATTGGCGAGCGAGCCCATGATTTCCTGTTCCTCGGCCAATTTTTCGCGGAATTTCTGCATGGCGGTGCCGGAAGCCATCAGGAAAATCTTCTTGGCCTGCTCGAGCGCCTTTTCTTCTTCGACAAATTCGCCGGTAGGAGCGTCTTCGAACGACGGTCCGGCCAGGATCTCTTCTTGCAGCTTCATGCCCGCGGGAATCAGGGGCAGCACGCCGGCCATGGCGCGCTTCATCAACATCTGAATGATGAGCATGCGGTTGATTTCGTTAGTACCTTCGAAAATGCGGTTGACGCGACTGTCGCGGTAGGCGCGGGCGACGGGATAGTCTTCGTGGAAACCGTAGCCGCCGAAGATCTGCACGCCTTCGTCGACCACGAAATCGAGCATTTCGCTGCCGCCGACTTTGCTGATGGAACTTTCGATGGCGTATTCCTCAAGGACTTGCATGGCCTGCTTGGTTTTGTCGGTGCTGGCATCGGGGCCGGAGACGGCCGATTCGATGACGCCCGCGGTGCGGTAGACCTCGGATTCAATGGCGAAGATGCGGATCGCCATCTCTCCAAGCTTGCCTTTGATCAATCCAAAATCGGCCAAATGCTTACCGAAGGCGGCGCGTTCTTTGGCGTATTTGGATGAGGCTTCCAGAACTTTTTTGGCGGCGCCGAGACAGAATGCGCCGAGCGAAAAACGGCCGGCGTTCAGGGTGTTGAAGGCAACGACGTGGCCGCGTCCCGGTTCATGCAACAGATTTTCCACGGGGATCGCGGCGTTTTCGAAGAAGAGCGGGGTGGTCGAGCTGCCCTTGATGCCCATCTTTTTTTCTTCGGCGCCGGCGGTGAAGCCGGGGGTGCCGCGTTCGACGATGAAGCAGGAGAATTTTTCGCCGTCAATTTTGGCGAAGACGACGTAGAGGTCGGCGAAGCCGCCGTTGGTGATCCACATCTTCTGGCCGTTCAAGATGTAGTTCTTGCCGTCGGGTGAAAGAACCGCGCGAGTGCGCGAAGCCAAGGAATCGGAGCCGGCTTGGGGCTCGGACAGGCAATAGCTCGAAAGCAATTCGCCAGAGGCGATTTTAGGAAGATATTTTTTCTTCTGTGCTTCGGTGCCGAAGTAGACGATGGGCACGGTGCCGATGCCAGCGTGGCCGCCGTGGGAAACGGCGAACGAACCGTAGCCCGCAAGTTTTTCGGCGAGGATCGTGGCCGAAATTTTGTCGAGTCCGGTGCCGCCGTAGGCTTCGGGGATGCCGCCACCGAGCAGGCCGATTTCGCCGGCCTTTTTGAGGGCCTGCACCATCGGTTGATTGTCTTTGTGCGCTTCGAGTTCGGGGACTGCGGGGATGACTTCTTTCTGCATGAATTCTTCGGCGGTCTGACCGATCAGGCGCTGGTCGTCGGTGAGGTCCGCGGGCGTAAAGACGTCTTCATGGGAAGTTTTGGTGAGGAGAAAAGAGCCGCCGCGATTGAGGGCTTGGGAAACGGGTGCTGTAGCCATGATCAAATCCTCCGAAAATTTGTTTGGGGCAGTCTTCCCTGCCGGTGGGCGCTGAGCGCCGAGGAACCCAAAGTGCAAGTCTCTAACAAATATTACCGACCAACATTTTATCGGAATTTGGTTTAAACGCAACGAAAATCGCGAGCGGCCCCGACTTTCGTTGAATAATATCCTCCGGAAGACGAAGGCAGGTTAGGAGAGTTCCATGGCGCACCCGGTGGTCCATTTCGAAATTGGATGCAAAGACAGCAAGAAGACGCAGGATTTCTATAAGCAACTTTTCGATTGGAAGATCGCCGAAGCGGGGCCGGCGGCGATGATCGACGCGGGCGGGGGGCCGACGGGGCATATTTCCGCGCTGGGCCACGAGCCCTTCCACTACACAATTTTTTATGTGGAAGTCGACGACGTGCAGGCTTACCTGGATCGGGCGGGGAAACTGGGCGCGAAGACATTGGTGCCGCCGGTGCCGATTCCCACTGGGACGTTTGCGTGGCTGCAGGATCCGGAAGGCAATACGATCGGGTTGTGGAAGCCGGCCGGCAAGTAGATCATGCGGTTTGGTCGCGGAGAGAAACAGATGAGGGTACGAATCGGATCGCGTTTGGTGCGCGGCATCGCCGTCGCAGCTGCGCTCTTATTTATTTCGGCTATGCCGCAGGCGCAAGAAAAGAAACCGGTAGCCTCCGACGACACGCGGAAGCCGGCGCCGGGCCCGGAGATGGACCAGCTAAAATTTCTGCGGGGTTACTGGCACTACAGTTCGGTGTACGAGAAGACGCCTTTTTATCCCAACGGCGGGAAAGGTGGCGGAACGTACATCACCAGCGAAGGGCCGGGCGGATTTTCGCAGATTGCGGAATTTCAAGGAACCAGTCCGGAGGGTCGGGAGGTGGGGCACGAAGTGACTACCTGGGAGCCGAAAGAGAACGCGTACAAAAGCTATATTTTTGGAAACAGCTTTCCGGGATGCGTGGTGCGCACCGGGCATTGGGATGGGAACACGCTGATCTTCGACGCGGAGTTCGATTTCAACGGCGAGAAACTGCACATCGAGTCGGCCACGACCGCGACGTCCGAGGGCACGATTACGATCGTCGAAAAGGCCGCGCACGGAGACGATCCATTGCAGACCACGGTGACGCTGAAAGCGACCCGCGAGCAACTTTAGTTTTCGTTCTAGTTTACGCTGCGTTCGAAAATCCCCGCGGCACCCATGCCGCCGCCGACGCACATCGTAACCATGCCGTAGCGGCCGTTGCGGCGTTCGAGTTCGCGAAGAATCGTGGCGGTGAGTTTCGCTCCGGTGCAGCCGAGAGGATGGCCGAGGGCGATGGCGCCGCCGTTTACGTTGACGCGCGACGGATCGATCCCCGCCACCTTCATTACACTTAAGGCCTGCGCTGCGAAGGCTTCGTTCAATTCGATTATGTCAATCTGATCCAGGGTGAGACCAGCGAGTTTCAGAACCTTCGGGATCGCGAACACCGGGCCGATGCCCATTTCTTCCGGCGGGCATCCGGCTACCGCGAAGGCGATAAACTTCGCTAGCGGCTTCAGGCCCAAGGCCTTCGCTCTTTCTGCGCTCATGACCACGGATGCGGCTGCGCCGTCGCTCATCTGCGAGCTATTCCCGGCCGTTACTACGCCGCGGGCGTGAAAGGCGGGCTTCAATTTACCTAGCGCTTCGACCGAAGTGTCGGCGCGCGGGCCTTCATCGGTGTCGAACGAAACATTTACGGTCCTGGGTTTCGACGCGCTGGCCGAACCATTTCCGGCGGCGGCTTCTAAGACGTTGTAGGCGACGGCTACCGGGACGATTTCGTCTTTAAATTTTCCGGCGGCGATGGCGGCCAGAGCTTTTTGGTGGCTCTGGTAGGAGAACTCGTCGGACTGTTCGCGGGTGATGCCGTATTTCTTGGCCAGATTTTCCGCGGTGAGTCCCATATTCAGATATGTGTCCGGATGATTTTCGACCAGCCAGGGATTGGGCGAGAATTTATTTCCGGCCATGGGCAGCATAGTCATCGACTCGGTGCCGCCGGCGACGGCGACTTCGCCTTGGCCAGCCATGATGCGTTGGGCGGCGATGGCGATCGCTTGCAGGCCCGAGGAGCAAAAGCGATTGATGGTCATCGCGGCGGATTCCACGGGGAGTCCCGCGCGCAGCGAAGAGATGCGGGCGACATTCATGCCCTGCTCGCCTTCGGGCATGGCGCAGCCGATGACGACGTCTTCGACTTCTTTGGCGTCGAGGCCTTGGGCTTGGGCGACGGCTTCTTTGATCACGATGGCGGCGAGGTCATCGGGGCGCGTGGTGCGAAGGGTGCCTTTGGTGGCTTTGCCCACGGCGGTACGAACGGAGCTGACGATTACGGCGTCATGCATGAATCACCTCTTAGTGATGTGACCATATTGGATGCAGTCGGGCGGAAAAAGCAACAGCGCGGAAAATTGCTCCGCGCTGCGGTTGCGGTTCGTCGAGCAGATTTGAGTTGCCTGTTCTAACGGCTGAACTTGATGGTCACGAGCATCTGCACAGAAATCGGCTGACCATCGAGCTTCGACGGTTCGTATTTCCAGCGGCGCAGAGCTTCGAGCGCGGCTTGGCGGAGCATCAGGGGGCCGGAGACGACGTGCATGTCGGCGACGCTGCCCTTTTGGTCGATGGTGGCCTTGATCACTACCTCACCCTGGATGCCGGCTTGCTTGGCATTCAGCGGGTAGACGGGCAAGGCGCGATAAATCAGCTTGGGCTCGGCGACTATACCGCCTTTGACGACTGGGCCTTCCGGCTGAATTTCGGGCGCTGCGGGGGCGGCCATGGTTGAAGACGAAATCACGCCAGGCAAAGCGTTGCCGGAGGACGAATCGGCGGCGGCTCCGGGGTCGAGAGCCGGAGCGGCTTCGGTTGGGGCCGAGTCGGTGCGCTGCGGTGCTACGGGATGTTCGATCGTGCTGCCCTGGAAGATCGCGGCGATTTTGTCGACGGCCTGCTTGGCCGCCGAAGCGGGTTTGGCGATGGAGGGCGACGAACTGGCGCTGACGGTGACGGCTGGCGCGCCGGACGGAACAACGGTGGCGACCGGCCCATTTGGCGACTGCTGAATGGCTGAATTTTGCAGCGCGTTTTGCTCGGCGGCTACCTGCTGCGATTGAGGCGTCGGTTGAGTTGACGCGGCCCCGGGAGTATTGGATTGGGAGCGGAAATACATTACGCCGCCGATGACGACGGCGAAGAGGACCGCGACGGAAATCGCGATGAGCATCCAGTTGTTGGAACGCGACTCGCCTTTCGCTTCTTCGGCAGAGCCCAGCGCGCTGTCGAGGCGGGCGTCGGATGAACTGGAACGGCTGGCGCCAAAACTCGCGCCGCCACTTAGACTGCCGAATACCGCGCGCGAACTTTCGGCGGGTTTGTCTTCTGCCGCAGGTTCTTCCAGCGTGGCCGCGGAAGTTGAATCGGCGAACGTGTTTAGCTCGGAGCTCGCGGCGTCGCCGCGAAGTTCGCTCATGGTCAATTCGGTTGCGGGCGCTGCGGACGTCGGCAACGAGTTGAGCCGGTCGGCGATTTCATCGGCGAGCGCGGGCATGTTGAGAGATTCAACCGTGGGCAGCTCGATTTTCGGGAGCGCGGGCAATTCGGGTGGGGCCGCCGGCGCGGGACGCGAGGGCGTCGACAAGATCGAAGAGAGACTGGCGCTGGCCGGTTTGATTCTTTCGGTGGCGGATGCCGCCGGTTGAACTTCTTCCTGGGTGCCGATCCAGACGAACGGCGATTCTTGTTTGGGAGCCGCAACGAAAGGCGGCGGCGCGCTGAAATTCGCTGGATCCGGTGGCGCAATGACAGCCGGCGCGGGAGGCGGTGGCGGCGGAACGAAGGTGGGCGGAGGCAGCGGCGCCACGTGGATCGATTGGGTGGCCGCGATTTGCGGTTGCGGCGCGGGAGGCGCGACACTGGGCGCGGCCGGGATTTCCTGAACGGTGGCTTTCACCGGCGCGACCGGAGCTGCTGGAGGCGCGATCACAGGTTGAGGTGCGGGAATCGAGGCGACGGGCGCCGGTTGCGGCGCGGGAGACGAAACGGCAACGGGAGCAACGGCGCCGGGAGCGGCCGGAGCGTTCGCGGAAAACTGAACTCCCCAATAGCCGTCCTGCTTGTGGGTGAATTCAACTTCGACGTAACCCTGCATGTTGGTGAAGGTTCGAACTTTAATCACGCGGCAAATCGCGTCCTGGCGGGTCTTCAAATTGGTGACGACGAGCATCTGGCCGATGGCGACGGAGGTGGACATGCGGATGACGCCGCCCTGCGGAAACACGATCATGGTGCTGGTTTGTTCTTCGAAAGGCTCGGTACGCGGCGCGACGCCCGCGGGCGCATCGCTGATGCGCGAGCCGTGAACTTTGACGGGGATTTCGACGGAGCGCGCGTCGGCGCGCAGTTGGCCGCCCGCAGCGGTGGGCGCGGCCTTTGGTGGCGCAGCGGCGGATCGTGCGCTGGAGACTTCGTTTGCGGATGATGTGACGTCGATTGAGTCTTTCGTTAGTGGCGCCATGTTAGCGGCAGTACGCCTTCCCCCAGAAAATGAAAAACACCCGTTAAATATGGATTTTCGGGGGCTCAAGGAAAATTCGGAATGGTACGAAAGTACTGTGGAGTGGACTTTTGCGCACACGGGGTTGGCGTTCGGGACAACCGGGAAGTCATACGAAGAAAAAACGAAAACTGATTGCGGGATTTTTCAGACGCGGAACGGGCGACTCTTACGGATTTCGCCCGAACGTCGACGACGTAATGATTTGGCTCGAAGTTTTACTGCGCCGGTTGCGGTTGCGGGCGCTTGCGATATTTCTCGTAGAAATCGGAATGGCGGTTATCCAAGCTGGTCAGCTGACCTTTGATGAAGAGATATTTGACTTGGGTCTGGAGCTCGAGCGGGTCGCCGTTGGTGACGATCAAGTTGCCAAGCTTTCCCGTTTCAAGCGTGCCGATTTGGTCCGCTAGGCCGAAGATTTTGGCCGCGTTCAGCATGGTGGCCTTCAGCGCTTCGTCGTGTGGCAAACCGTAGGCGACGGACGAGCCGGCGTACTGCGGCAGGCGTCGGGAAAACGACGTTCCGAAGCTGGAGAAAGCAAACGGAATTCCAGCGGCGAACAGTTCCGACGGTTGAGTCATCGGTTTGTCGTAAGGCGTATCTTCTTTATCTGGGATTCGTTCGGTCGGCCCGAGGATTACCGGAATTCCCTTTTCCTTCAGAAGAGCCTTTTCTTTCCAGGCCTCTGCGCCTCCCCCCAAGATCATCTTCAGGTTGCGTTTGGTGCAAAATTCGACGGCATTGCGAATGTCGCGCTGGTCGTCGGCGATGACCAGAAGCGGGAGTTTCCCTTCAACGACAGGGACGAGCGATTCGAGCTTCAGATCGCGTTCGTAAAGTGCGGGCGAGCCTTTTTCTTTGGCCTGCGCGTAATGGCGGGCGCGATCGATCCAGTCGCTCAATTCATTGACCGACTTGTCGTATTCTTTTTTGGCGTCGGTGTAAGGCTTTTCTTTAATGCTGAAGGTGGCGAAGTCGAACGAGCGGGTTTGAATCGACGGCCAATTCACGACCATGGCGACGGAGCGATTGAGCTGCATGTCGTCCATGGTCCAGCCGGCAAGATTGAAAGCTGAAGCTTGACCGGTGATCACGCCGCCACCCTGGGAATCAAATCCGGCGGTGCCGGGCGCGGCGATGACTTCGGTAATTCCGTTGGCGCGGGTTACGGGAATATAGGCGCTAGCGGGATTGACGGCAGTGGCGGCGACGAGTTCCGGGTTGTAGTCGCCAAGTTCGGTGACGTCGAGGGTGGCGGAGACCTGGCTGATTTCGGCGAGGCCGATCTGGGTTACGGCGTCAAACATTCCGGGATAAACCTCGAGGCCGGTAGCGTCGATGACCTGGGCGTCTTCGGGAATCGCGATGTTGGCGCCGACCGCGACGATTTTGCCGCCGCGAATGACGACGGTGCCGTTATCGATGGGAGCGCCGGCTAGCGTGAAGACTTTTCCGCCTTTGATAGCGTATGCGGCGGGAACCTTTGCAGATTGGGCTGAAATTGCTGGGCCCAGCAGCGCCGAACAGGCGAGCACGGCAACGAGACTGAGATAGCGTGCGGGGATTCTCACAGGGCACCTCCGGCGATCGCCCGGCCGCTATCGGCGTCGTTCGTTGGCGGCTTCTTTTTCTGATTTGATTTCTTTTTGGGGTCGGCTTTGGCGTCGTCGGCCTTTTTGTCTTTATCTTTTTGGTCCTCGGCAGCCTTTTTCTCTTTAGCGAGCAGATCCTGTTTTTCTTTGTCGAGGGCGGCGCGGCCGGCGATGTCCTTGGCGCGGTCGAAATACAGCTGACCGTCGATCAGAGTTTTCTGAGCCACGGCGTAGACGCTTAGCGGATCGTGGTTGTAAATGACCAGATCCGCGTCCTTGCCAACTTCGATGGAGCCGACGCGCTTGTCTATTCCCAGCTGAATTGCCGGATTGATGGTGATCAGCTTCAGGGCGTCATTGGCGGACATGCCACCGTACTTCATGCTCTTGGCGGCCTCTTGATTTAGCTGGCGCGCTTCTTCGGCGTCGTCGGAATTGACCGAAACTACTACGCCGCGTTCGGTCATTAGCGCGGCGTTGTACGGAATGGCGTCATAGGCTTCCACTTTGTAGCCCCACCAATCGGAGAAGGTAGAACCACCGGCGCCGGAGGCGGCGATTTCGTCGGCGACTTTGTAGCCTTCCAGGACGTGCTGGAACGTGCGCACCTTGAAATTAAATTCCTTGGCGACGCGCATCAGCATCAGGATTTCGTCGGCGCGATAGCAGTGGGAATGGACATAGCGCTTCCCTTCCATGACCTCGACAAGCGGTTCCAATTGTTCGTTGCGCCGCGGCGCGACCAAACCCTGTTCGCCGGCGGCTTTGCGGGTGTTGTAATCGTCCCATTGTTTTTTGTATTCGGTGGCTTCGATAAAAGCTTGCCGAATCACTTCTTCGACGCCGAGCCGCGTGGCCGGGTAACGCTCCGGCGTTCCGGGAGGCGGAGTAAAACCGGAGCGCTTGGGATTTTCGCCCAACGCGAATTTGATTCCGGGCAGCGCGCCTTGAAAAGGCAAATCGCTGGCGGGCTTGCCCCAGCGCAGTTTGATTACGATGGTCTGGCCGCCGATCGGATTGGCGCTGCCGTGCAGAACATTCGCGACCGTGACGCCACCGGCGAGATCGTCGTAGATGCTGATGTCTTCCGGATTCAGCACGTCGGCGATATTGGCCATCGAAGAGACGGCGGGGCCGCCTTCGTTGACGCTGCCGTCGACGGCGATGTGCGAGTGGCAGTCGATGATTCCGGGAATTACGAACTGGCCGGTGGCGTCGATGATCGCGGCGCCATCAGGAGCTTTCAGATCGGCGCCTACGGCGGCGATTTTACCGTCGCGGATCAAGATGCCGCCATGTTCGATGTTTCCCTTGGTGACGGTGAAAATCGTTGCGTTCTGAATGAAGATGACCGAGGGATTTTGGGCCTGAGCTACGGCAGGCGTGAAAACCAAAACTATCAGTGCGGCAAATCGTGCGGTACGCCTCATCGACCCACTCCTTCCGCTTCCGCGTGTCGCCCGCTGCTGGACTGGTCGTCGTTCGAAGGTTTTTTGTCTTCGGGTTTGTCTTTCGATTTGTCGGGCGGCGTTTCCTCTTCGTGAATCTGGAACCAGCGGCCGTCGACGAAGACGTGCTTCACTTTAGTTTTTTCGTTGAAGATGTCGCCATCGGTGATAACCAGATTCGCGATTTTACCTGGCGCGATGCTGCCCAGGCGATCGCTCAGACCGAGAATATCCGCGGAGTCGAGGGTGAAGGCGCGGAGCGCAGCTTCCGGAGTGAGTCCGGCGTCGGTGGCGCGTTTGACGCTTTTCATGATGTCTTTGGGCGAGGACAAGCCATCGGAATAAAATCCGAATTTCACTCCGGCCTTGGCCAGCGCGGCGGGCGTGCCGGGAGCGCGATCGCGGAAGCGCAATTCGCGCAGGGTCTGGTCGGCATCGGGATCCGCATCTTTGCCGCGTTCGGGCCACTTCAAATTCACCAGCACTGGCATTTTCTTGGCGGCTAACGCATCGGCTACGTCATAGCCTTGCTGGCCGCCGTAGAGCACGGCACGAATTTTCCATTCATCGGCGAGGCGCAGCGCGCGCAAAATCTGTTGAGAATTATTGGCCGGCAGCATCACGATTTCGTTGCGCTTGCCCGCTTCACTCAGCGTGACTTCGGTGCGATCGTAGGCCGGGCGTTCGGATTTGGTGGGATTGGCTTCGTAGGCGGGCTCGGCTTGCGAGTACCAGACGGTGTCGTCGTGAACTTGGCGGACGTAGGCGATGGTGCCCATCAGCGAATCGGGAAATCCAAAAAAACCGCCGACGGGTTTGAAAGAAACTGGAACAGTTGCGTTGACGCGGACTACGTAATCGCCGGCGCGATTGCCGGCCAGATCGAGAACCGCGGCTTGGCCCGGAAGAATTCCGCCTTCGGGGACGGTGAGAGTGGTGGTGAATCCGGCGTTGCGCCAGGTTTCGATGCGCTTGTCGTCGGTTTTAATTTCGTCGGCAGCTAGCCGCCAGGGCGAAGTTCCGGGGCGGCCTTCGGGACCCAAAACAGGCGGGGCCGGTTTTCCTTTGGTGGGGTCGGCGTCTTCGCCAATGCCGACGGTGGTTCCGGCATCGATCAGCCCGGGATAAACGGTCAGGCCCTTTCCGTCGATGACCCAGGCTTCCGGCGGAATGGTTGCGCTGGCGCCGACGGCCTGAATCAAACCCTTCGCCACCACGACCGTGCCGTCTTCGATGACCGCGCCGGAAACCGGGACGACGCGCGCGTGCGTGATCGCAAAATAACGCGGCTCGCCGCCTTCGCCGCGGGCGGGCATGGGCCGAGACGCCGCGATCGCCAGCGCACCGGCCAATAGAATGGGCAGCGCGTACTTGCGTGCAGACCGACTCGAGCTAACACGATTCATCAGGCGCAGAATCATTTCGCACTCCTCAGTTTTTTCGATAACGGAGTTCAATCAGCAACGAGCGGCGAGGCCGAAGCCGCACGAAGAAGGCGCTTGATGCTATCGACAGGCGCGACCGAAATCAAGCAGGCTCGCGACGCGCGCGGTCATCGGCTCGGAAAAATCACACACCCGTTGCAAGGTAAATCCTCAGACGCACCACGGAGAGAATGGTTACCAGAAATGGCAAAAAAAAGGTCCGTTACCCGAAGCGGGCAACGGACCTTTCGCGAAACGATGAGGCTGTTTTTAGTATTGGTCGATGAACACACCGGCCGCCACACGGTTGGCATCGGTATCGATGTAGAGCGCCGTAGTCGGGCTGACCAGGTAGTAGGTGATGTTGAACGGGCCGTTCGGAGTCTGCAGCACCGCCGTTCCACGATTGCTGGCGGGAGCCTTGAAGGTGCTCTTCGAAGTATTGATCGGCAGCATGACTGGTCCCGAAGCTCCGCTATTGAGGTCGAACGTTCCGCTAGAAACCACGGGCGTTCCGGAGTTGGTGCCGAGCACGACTTGGCCCGAAACATCCTGCTCAAAGGAGCCGAGCGTTTTGGATTCGCCGACGCCTTGCAGGTTGGTGGCGAAACTGCCGAGCAGGGCCACGGGCGAAGTCTGCTGGAAGGCAGTGCCGGTGGAACCGTTGGTATTGGTATCGATCTGCACGAGCAAGGCGGTGTTGACGGTGGTGGTGTAGGCCGCGAATTCGATGGTGCCTTTGGCAGTGGTGAGGCTCAAGGTGTAGCGGCCGGGAACGCTGCCGCTGGCGACCGAATTCTGATAGGTGCCACTGGTGATGGGCGTGGCCGTTTGCGTTTTGCTGGAGGTGTTGATGTCCAGCAAGCCGCCAGTGCCGACGGTCGCTCCACTCAGGGGAACCACGCCGCCGATGACGTAAGGATTGAAATCGCTGCCACCGGAACTGCCGCCGGCGGTGAACGCAATACCTCCGGTCAAAGCGGTGGCATTGGTGGGCGCACTGTAAACCTGCCCGTAAACGAGAGCCGCACTTGAGCCCGAGTCAATCTCCAGAAGGTTGGCGTGAGTCTGATCGATCATGTAGTACGAAAACGTGAGCGTGCCGAGCGTGGTACTGATCAGCGCAATCTGGCCCCGGCCGAAACTATCGGTGGTGCTGTAGGTTCCGTTCAGCGAAACGTCGTTGGTGACGATCGGAGTGGTCAGATCCTGGTCGACAACGTCCTGGGTGTTGGTCGGAGCATTGACGGGATTGATGGGAATGCTGCCGCCGTTGGCAGTGAAAGCTCCAGCAGCGAAGAGCGGAAACAGGTTGGGATCGAGCCCGGAGAAAGTGAATACATAGTTGCCGTTCAGCGAGCCGGTAAACGAGCCGGTGTTTTGCGCGTCGATGGTGCCGCTGCCGGTGCCGAAACTATCGAAATCGATCAGCAAGCCGTGCTGGTTCGAGGTGAGCGCGATCTGGAAGGTAAACGATGAAATCGTCGTCGAGTTGGAGTTTACCAGAACGGTCATCGAGACGCGGCCATCGGCGGAACCGGTGGTCGAACCTGCGGTGAGATTGTAGCTGCCGCCGGATACGCTGACTCCGGTGGCGACGCCGACTGCGCCGCTGTTAATGTCCACTTCACCGCCGGTGATGGTTCCGGAAGTCGCGTTCGGCGCGCCGGAAGTGATGATCGTGCCGGAAACATTCAAAGGCAAACCGGTGCTGAAATCCGAACCGGCATATTGAATAGCGTACTGGCCGGTCGAGCCGTTGCTGGTAAGCGAGGCCGAAGAATAAAGGATGGTCGCGTTGGTGGTGCCGGAATCGGTTCCGCTTAGCGCGGAGATCGTGGCGAAGCCTCCGGGAGGCGGCGAGAGCGGGGCGACAAAGTTTCCGTTACCATCAATGGTGCCGTGGCATGGCGTGGTGGCGCCGTTGGCCGGCGCGACGCAATCGCCGCCGGTCAGTCCATTGACCTGCCAGGTGACACTGCCGACTGGGGTGCCGCCGGCGGTGGCGGTGAAGGTCTGCATCGCGCCCGCTCCGATCGCCGGACCACCCGGCGAAATCTGCAAAGCTTGCGAAGCAGTTACGTTGACGATCGCGCTGCCGGTGGCGCCTTGGGAAGTCGCGGTGACCACGTCATTCGTGGTGGGCACCGTGGCCGGGGCGGTGTACACGCCCGAGCTGGAATCGATGGTGCCGGAGCCGGTCACCGACCAGACGACCGTGGCCGGACTGGTGCCGCCGGTGACGTTGGCGGTGAAAGTCTGCATCGAGCCGACGGCCACGCTGGGATTCGACGGCGTGACAGTAACGGTGACGGGGCCGGTGGAACTGCCGCTGCCACCACAACCCGAAAGACCGACGAACGCCAGGACTACGAGTGCGACTGCAGGAAGGAATCTGTGATTCGTTCGCATTTCAGTTCTCCGATTCAAATATGTCTTTTTTTGATTTTTGCGCTTACGAGCTTGCGAGTATCAACGAACACGAAGGTCGCGACGACCGCTATTGCCGCTGCACAAAGTTGTCTGGAAGCCGGAAAAAGTTCCAATTCCTTACGATGACGCGCGTAACAGCAAAACTGGATGAGACCCGCTAACTCCGGACTTCCCCGACTGCCGATTCCAATGCTTAGATACGAATTCGCCGGGATAGGTTTCACCGCGATTTCAAACACTTTCGAGTCGATAAAGTTGCTCGGCGAAAAGGCGGACATCGCACAATTTTCGTGCGGCCTAGTTTCGCAGCGGTTTGCCTGTTTTCAGCGTGTAGGCCATGCGTTCCTGAGTTTTGCGCTCGCCGCACAAGCTGACGAAGGCTTCCCGTTCCAGATCCAACATATATTGTTCGGAAACGGTCTGCGGCGTGGTGATACTGCCGCCAGCGAGAATGTAGGCGAGTTTACGGGCCACTACGGCGTCATATTCGCTGGCGAATTCCCCGCGCACCAGCATGTGCACGCCTAATTTCGCGGCGGCGAGAAATTCTTCGCCGAGCACCCGAATTTCGGGCGGAGCCGGCGCGTGATAACCGGCACGAACCATGGCCAGCGCGGTTTGTTTGGCGTCGGCGACCAGGCGATCGCGATTCATGGAAATTTGATCGGAAGCGCGGAGGAAGCCGAGGTCGCGGGCTTCTTCGGCGCTGGTGGAAACGCGCGCGGTGGCGATGTTCTGGAAAATCGGCCGGAGGGTGTGGAACAGATCCATGTTGTCGCCGCTGGCGGCTTGTTCATTGGCGCGAATGGCCATTTCTTTGGTGCCGCCGCCTCCGGGGATTAGGCCAACACCCACTTCAACGAGGCCCATGTAGGTTTCGGATGCGGCTTGAATTCTGGCGGCGTGGAGAGGAATTTCGCAGCCACCACCGAGCGACATTCCGTGCGGGGCGGCGACCACCGGGCGAGGTGCGTACTTTATCGCCATGTTCACGCGTTGAAATTGGCGGACGGCCATATGCAGATCGTCCCATTCGCCTTCCTGGGCGCCGATCAGGACCATCATCAGGTTGGCGCCGACGGAAAAATTCGGCGCCTGGTTGGCGATGACCATGGCTTCGAATTCGGTATTTAATTTATTTACGCCAGCGTGGAGCATGGCTACCAGATCGCCGCCGATGGCGTTCATCTTGGAATGGAATTCGCAGCAGACTACGCCATCGCCGAGATCGATCAGGCTGGCTCCGGCATTTTTCTGGACTACCGGGGTGCGGTCTTTCAGGGATTTCAAGATGATGATGCCGCCGGGTTCTTCGACGGGCTTCATGGACTGCGACGGGAGATCGAAGTAGCGCGTGTAGCCCTTTTCCGTTTCGTAGAAAGATTTTCCGGGCGACGCGAGAACTTTTTGGACCAGGACCGGCAGCTTCTTGCCTTCTGATTCCAGAGCTTTGGCCATGCGTTCGACGCCAATCGCATCCCACATTTCGAAGGGACCGAGTTCCCAGGCAAAGCCCCAGCGGATGGCACGATCGATGTCGACGATGTTGTTGGCGATTTCGGGCATCAGGCGCGCGGCGTAAAGGCAGGTTTCACTCAGGACCGCCCAGAGTAATTTTGTAGCCTTATCTCCACCTTTGCCATCGAGTGCCGGAGCGACCAGCGCTCGGACGCGTTCGCGGGTATCTTCGATTCCCTTTCCGGCTTCGATGGAGCCGAGCTTGGACTTCTGGCGCGGGCGGTATTCCATTTTCTGCCAATCGAGAGTGAGAATTTCCTTTCCGCCTGAGGTGCGATCTTTCTTGTAGAAGCCGCCGCCGGTTTTGTCGCCTAGCCAGCCGCGTTTGAGCATGTCTTCGACAAAGGCGGGGACGCGATACACCTCGCGCTTTTCGTCATCGGCAGCCGTCTCGTAAATATTGCGCACGACGTGCGCGAGAATATCGAGACCCACCAAGTCGCCGGTGCGAAACGTGGCCGATTTCGGCTGACCGATCGCAGGGCCGGTGCAGGAATCGATTTCCTCGATGGTCATGTCGAGGGCCTGCATCTGATGCAGCGCGTTCAACATGGAAAACGTGCCGATTCGGTTGGCGATGAAATTCGGAGTGTCTTGGGCCCGGACCACGCCTTTACCCGAACGCGAATCGCAGGTTTCGTCGAGCAACGCGAGAACTTCCGGTTTGGTTTTTGGCCCGGCGATCAATTCGACTAGCTTCATGTAGCGTGGCGGGTTGAAGAAGTGCGTGCCGGCCCAGTGCTGCTGAAAATCTTCGGAGCGGCCTTCGGCGATGAGATGAATGGGAAGGCCGGAAGTATTGGAAGTGACGATGGTCCCGGGCTTGCGCACGGCTTCGACACGCTCGAGCAGGCTGCGCTTGATTTCCAAATTTTCTGCTACGACTTCAATGATCCAATCCGCTTCCGCGCACCAACCGAGGTGGTCTTGCAAATTGCCAGGCGTTACGAGGCGCGCGGTCTCCGGCGTAAAGAATGCGGCGGGTTTCGATTTTTTGGCGGCTTCCAGGCCGGCGTTCACGATGCGATTGCGCACGGCGGGATTTTCGAGGGTCAGCCCTTTACGTTTTTCATCCGCGTTCAACTCCGGCGGAACGATATCGAGCAGGTAGCACGGGATTCCGGCGTTGGCAAAGTGCGCGGCGATTCGCGCGCCCATGGTTCCGGCGCCCAGCACCGCGGCTTTTTCGATACGACGCTTCATGACACACCTCATTCGCTAAAAAGGCAGCAAGCGAGGTTACAAAAGCGGTACGAGACGGTCAACCTCAAACGCGGCGGCGCACCATTTGAGTTAGAGTAGTTGCAGGTCATGTTTTACAGGTCCTCGGGCGAAACAGCAGGGTGGGTGGGCATGAGTACGACGAAGTGGCTCGGAAAAGCGATCCGGGGCTTGCGCTCGTTTGCGTATAACTCGGACGGACCGCGGCCGAAAATCGGAGTAGCGCTGGGCGGCGGGTTTGCGCGAGGCATCGCGCACGTGGGCGTACTGCGCGCGCTGGAAGAGAATGAAATCCCCATCGACTACATCGCCGGGACTAGCGTCGGCGCGCTGATCGCGGCGGCCTACGCCAGCGGCACTTCGCTCGACGACATGGCCCGCCAAGCCAGCCTGACGCGTTTCCGCGATTTCGGCCGGTGGACGTTATCGCGAATGGGCATGGCCTCGAACGACCGCCTGCAAGATTTCTTGTCGCGCATGGCTACGGCGCACACTTTTCAGGAGATGCGGATTCCGTTGGCGATCGTCGCGACCGATTTGCTGAAAGGCGAGTCGGTGCATTTTACGACTGGCGAGGTTGGGCCAGCCTTGCGCGCTTCTTGCGCGTATCCGGGATTGTTTCTTCCGGTTGAGTATCGCGGGCATTTCCTCGTGGATGGGTTTCTGACGGAGCAGGTGCCGGCGCCGGCGCTGCGGAAGATGGGCGCAGAAATTATAATTTCGGTCCATCTGGAGCCGGGGTTGCTCGACGCCAAACCGCGGAATACGATCGAGGTCATCAGCCGTTCGTTTTCGATCATTCAGACCAAGGCGCTGCAGTCGTGGCGCGGAATGACGGATGTGCTGCTGGAACCGAACGTGCATCACGTGCTGTGGGACGAATTTCTGAAATCGCCGCAACTGATTGTGGCGGGCGAAGAGTGCGGGCGGGCGGCGATGCCACAAATCAAAGCTCTACTGAGCCGGCCAGTGGGCGGCTCCGATCCGGTCGAGGCTACTTCGCGGAGTTCGCGCTAACCATCTTTCGGGCGGCTCGTCCAAAGCATCGTGAGGAGCCGAATTCCTCCTGCGATGACCGCTGCAACGCCCCAATCATACGCAGGGTGAGTTCGGCTCTTCCGCCAACGTAGTTCCGAGGATATTTCGGGCAGGACGTTTCAAAAGCGTTTAAGACTCAACGAGGATTTAGAATCCGCAGTTCGATTTTCACCGTTTTTCCGTTTCCCTTACCTCTTTTCGTAAACCACTCACTCATTGCCGCTGCGAGGCGGTCCGGATCGATCGAGAGCCCGGCTTCGAGCAGGCCTTCGCCAGTGGGCAGCGTGTCGTCGAATTCGCCGGAGCCGGTGAAATTCCGCATACAGAAACTGTCCAGCCACTCGACGGGGACGGGCTTACGCTCGTCGCCGATGATCATTTCTGCCGCGAGTTTTCTGGCGTACATAGCGGGCGAAGTATAACACCCGACCGGAAGCGGGAGCGTGGAGCCGCGGTCCGGGACGTCAACACTCGGGCTTCTTTTTGAATCCAGCGCAGACCAGAACTGGTAAGGCCGGATA
The DNA here is from genome assembly GCA_036401315.1 of Candidatus Acidiferrales bacterium. Classification (GTDB taxonomy): domain Bacteria; phylum Acidobacteriota; class Terriglobia; order Acidiferrales; family UBA7541; genus Palsa-295. Next base: position 996 of record DASWVE010000116.1, on the reverse strand, counting down.
CTTCGGGAATGATGGATCGACTTTGGCCAATTCGCAGAGAAAAAAGGTAGCTCCGCGGTCCGACTCGATTCGCCGGGCGTGTTCGCAATCGAGGCATAGTCCGATCCGGATCTTTTGTTGTTTGCGATCGTCCGGAGCGCTCATTGGCCGAGCATAGCACTCCGCGCTTCCCCGCGTTCGCATGCCGCGATAGAATCCTGCGCATGATGAAAATGAGATTCGCTTTTTTATCCGTTTCCGTTGTTCTCGGCGCGGCCGTGGTGGTGTCCGGATTTTCTGCACGACTGCGCCCGACCAATCTGCAGCAGGCTACCGAAGGTTCACTGACCACCAAGCTGGTGGTGGTGCCGGACCTGGCGGCGCGGGTGGCGAAATTCAAGACCGTACACATGCCGTTCAATTCGCAGGGGCTGAGCTCGCGCGAAATCAAACTGGTGAAAAAACTGGTGGATGCTTCCGGGCTGCTGGATTGCATTTACTGGCGGCAGAGCGACCCGGAAGGATTGAGATTGTATCTGGCGCTGGCGAACAGCCAGGAGCCGCAAGAAGTTCTGGTGCGGAGATATTTGAAGATCAACGGCAGCCGGTTCGACTTGATTAACAACGACGAGCCGTTTGTGGGGACGGAGCCGATGCCGCTGGGCCGCGGGTTTTACGGCGGGATGACCAAGAACGACATAAATGCGTTGCTGAAAGGAAATCCGGGCGCTCGCGAAAAGATCGATTCGCCTTACACCATCGTGCAGACTTCGACGCCGACGAAGGCGAGCCAGATCGCGGCGTCGGATTTCGTCCCGTACCACGTGGCGTTTGCGAAATTTTTGGAGCCGGCGGCGAAGGCGCTGCGCGAGGCGGCGGGGCTCAGCGACGATCCAGCGTTTGCACAATTTTTACGTTTGCGCGCGGATGCGCTGCTGAGTGACGACTACTACGCGAGCGACATCGCCTGGCTCGAGCTGGAAAATCCGAAATTCGATGTGGTATTCGCGCCGTATG
>DASWVE010000115.1:0-11684 GCA_036401315.1 Candidatus Acidiferrales bacterium | reverse complement strand
GCTCGCGCGTCCGCCAGAGTTTGTGCAGGTCTCCGGGGAGGCTCCCGGCCGCGCACACCACGATATCCGACGGATCGGTAAAACTGTTGACGATGCCGATCACTTCGCCCTGGGTGATGGGAGGGTCTTTCGCCAGCGCGTAGATGCGGTCGACTTCCAATTCCCATTGGGCGCGGAATTTCTCGATTTGCAGTTGATAGGCGTCGTCCACGCGGCAGGCGCCGATTATTTTCTGCAGCTCTTCGATCGTTACACGAGCATCGCCGGTGAGCGGCAGAGCGGCATGCTTATAGGCGTCGAATTCGGCGACGTTTATGTTGATGAATCTGACGCCGCTATTTTGAAATGCGGTTTTTGAGGCGGTGGTGAAGTCGCTGTAACGCGTGCCGATTCCGATGATGAGGTCCGCTTCGCGGGCGGCGATATTTGCGCCGGGAGTGCCCGTGGCACCCACGGCTCCGAGCTGCTGCGGATGATCGAAGGGAAGTGATCCTTTGCCAGCTTGGGTCTCGCAGACGGGAATGCCAGTCGCGCGCGCGAATTTGGAAAGCGCTTCGGAGGCTTGGGAGTACAAGACGCCGCCGCCGGCGATGACTAAAGGCTTTTTGGCGGATTTGATCCAGGTAGCCGCCTCGGCAAGCAGGGTCGCATCGCAGCGAGACCGCGGAATCGTCCAGGTACGTTCGCGGAAAAATTCGTCGGGGAAATCGTAGGCCTCGGCCTGCACGTCCTGGGGAAAGCTGATGGTTACGGCGCCGGTTTCGGCGGGCGAAGTGAGGACGCGCATGGCTTCGGGCAGCGAGGTGAGCAACTGCTCGGGGCGCTCGATGCGGTCCCAGTAGCGGGAGACGGGCTTGAAGCAATCATTCACCGAAATATCTTGAGAGGATGGCGATTCGAGCTGCTGGAGCACTGGCGCAACATTGCGTCGCGCGAAAATATCGCCGGGCAGCAGCAGAACCGGGAGGCGATTCACGGTAGCGGTGGCCGCGCCGGTAATCATATTGGTGGCGCCGGGACCGATGGAGGTGGTGCAGACCAGAGCGCGCAGGCGGAAGCTGGCTTTGGCGAAACCGGAGGCGGCGTGAACCATGGCCTGCTCATTGCGGAACAAAAAGTAGGGTAGGGCAGGGTCTTGTTCAAGGGCCTGACCAATTCCGGCGACGTTGCCGTGGCCAAAAATACCCAGGCAGCCGCCGAAAAATTGCTGTTTCTTTCCATCGCGTTCGGAGAATTGGCCGTGGAGATAGCGAATGGTGGCCTGGGCCGCGGTGAGGCGGGCGCTCATGAGCCCAGATCCGGAGAGCGAGATTCGCGCGGGGAGAAAAACGCAGAGGAGCGGGCGGCGGTTGCAGGCGGAAACTGCGCTATTAATTCTAAGCGATTAGCGCGAGTTAGGTGGCGCGGGCGGGAGGCAGCTTCGAAAGCGGGCCAGCGGAAATTCGGTCCGGGGTCAGAGTCGAGTGCGTGCAGGCCGAGCATGCCCATGCGTTCCGGGTCTCCAAGCGTTACGGTTATTCTCTCACGAGCGGGAGACGAGGATCAGTCTCCTTCCAGGTGGACCGGATCCAAACATGGTTCTGATCTTCGGTGACGGCGAGGGCGCGCGAAGATCCTGCAAGAAAATTCAGGTAATAGACATCGTACCCGGGGCCGGCCACTACGGGATGATAACCGCTGTGGACGAGAACCGTGTCGCCATCTTTAGGCTGGAGAGTTTGATCCGCACCGTGCTTGCCGGAATATAAATGCTGCAGGGCAAATCCGCCCGGCTGGCGAATCCGATAATAATAAATTTCGTCGAGGTCGACTTCGGCGGGAGGGTTGTGCACGTCGTGCTTGTGCGGCGGATAGCTCGACCAGTTTCCGCCGGGCGTGTAAACCTCGATAACCATTAGTTTATCGGCCGGAAAATCGGGGCCGATGATGTCCACAATCTGGCGCGAAGCGTTTCCTCCGCCGCGCAGACTGCTGACGACATCCTTCGGGGTGACGAGCCGGGGCTCGAGGCGCGCTTGGGAAGGCGTGCGACATTCGGCAATCTCGCACACCGTTTCGGCTACAAAACGCGCGCGATGGCCGGCGGGGAGATAAAGAGTGAAGGGGAAGCCATCGAAGACATTCTGGCGGCGGCCGATCGGCTGGAGGCCCGCTCCCCAGTCGACGGTGCAGTTCCCGCCGAGGACGACGAAGGCGGCTTCTTCGTTGGGGGTGGCAGTTTCGAATTTCTGACCGGGCACGAGGCGATGAACGAAAAAACTCATCCAGTCCCAGCCGGCCTTAGCCCGAGGCAAATCGACAAGTTGCCCAGGTTGCCCCGGCGGCAGGTTCGAGGAATGGTGGAGAAAGCTGCCTTCGCTCACGTCGCCCCCGGCACAATCGTTGTGGAGTGTGAGATGAAACGCGGCAAAAAGAGCGAATGCGTCTAACCGCTTTGAGACTATGGCAAATGCGGGTTTTGTTGTCAATTGGTTGAATGGGGAATCGACGAACGGCATCTGGAGGCGAGGAGTTCAGAGGCAAGCAGGCGGGACGAGAATCGGCGGGTACCGCGCTGGTGACCTGCTAACGAGGGAATGGGCGTGAGCGGCGGGTTTGCTCGCGGCCGCAGAGATCGCGCCGCGGCCATTCGACGCGATTCTCGTGGAGGTAATTGACGGCACCTCGCTAGACATGTCAACGCAATCACAGTCGGGCCGGACGATGCAGGAGCCACTAAGTACAAAGGGGAATTCAATATTCTGGGGAGTAACTGTGTCAGAGGAGATGGTGCCGAGGGCCAGAATCGAACTGGCTACGCCGGCCTTTTCAGGGCCGCGCTCTACCAGTGAGCTACCTCGGCACCGGTACAGCCTTCAATTCTACGGAAATTGCGCCACGCTGACAAACGAAAACCGCATCTCGTCGACGCGGCATTATTTCAGGAGCAGGGGCCGCTCGTTCCACGAAACATCCCAGTATTTCCCAAACTTGCGGCCGACTTCCTGGAACACGCCGACGTGCCGGAAGCCGAATCGCTCGTGCAGCGCCGCCGAAGCCGCGTTGGGCATGGTGAATCCAGCCACGATAGCGTGGACGTCTTCGTCCGCCAGCGCTTCGAACAGCGCCGCATACAGCCGCGCGCCGATTCCTTTCCCGGTCGATTCCGGCGCGCAATAAATCGTGGTCTCCACGGTCGGCGCATACGCCGCCTTGGCTCGCCACGCCGTCGTTCCGGCGTATCCCAGGATCACGCCGTCTTCTTTAGCCACCAGCAGCCGATGCCGCCCGGAATCCTTAAACTGCGCGAACCAGGCCGCGCGATCCTCGACCCGATACGGTTCCAGGTCGAACGTAACTGGGGTATTCACGACGTAGTAGTTGTAAATTTCAGTGAGGCGCGGAAGGTCGCTAGCAACAGCAGGCCGAATCCCGATCGTGCTCATTCTACAAGAGTACCTCGAAGCGAAGCTTTACTTCACCGAGTCGTCGTATTCCTTCATCCATCCGCGCGTCTTCAAAACTTCCCGCGCCTTGGAGCCATCCGGCGGCCCCACGATGCCGTCCTTCTCCATCAAGTCGATCAGCCGCGCCGCGCGTCCGTAGCCCACGCGCAAGCGCCGCTGCAAAGTCGAGGTAGAAGCGCGGCCCATCTCGCAGACCACCCGCACCGCATCCTGATACAAATCGTCGTCGACCTCTTCGCCGCCGTCCGCCGCACCTCCGCCGCTGCCGGAAGAACTCTCTTCCTTCGGCGGTTTCAGCAAATCGTCGTTGAAGACGGCCTTGGCCTGTTCCTTCCAGAAATCGCAAACCGCTTCCACTTCGCGCTCGTTCACATAGGGCCCGTGAATGCGGTGCAGCCGCGAAGATCCGGCCGGCAGATAAAGCATGTCGCCTTTGCCCAGCAACGACTCCGAGCCGTTCGCATCCAGAATCGTCCGCGAGTCGACCTTGCTGGCCACCCGGAACGAAACGCGCGCCGGGAAGTTGGCCTTGATCAATCCGGTGATGACGTCCACCGACGGCCGCTGCGTCGCCAGAATCAAATGGATGCCCACGGCGCGCGCCATCTGCGCCAGGCGCGTCACCGATTCTTCCACGCCATTGGTATCCACCATCATCAAGTCCGCGAGTTCGTCGATGATGATCACCAGGTAGGGCAGCGGCTTGTGTTCTTCCTCTTCCGTGCCGTCGAAGAGCGAAAGCGATTGCCCCTTATCGAAGCTGCGGTTGTACTGCTCGATGTTCCGCACGCCGCGCGAAGCCAGTAGTTTCAGCCGGCGCTCCATTTCGCGCGTGGCATTGCGCATAACGTTGGCCGCGACCTTCGCGTCGGTCACTACCGGCGTCAACAAGTGGGGGATATTCGCATACATGCCCAGTTCGACCTGTTTCGGATCGATCAGGACCAGTTTCAATTCGTCCGGCGTGGCCTTGAACAGCATGCCCATCAACAGGGAATTGATGAATACGCTCTTGCCGGTTCCGGTCGAACCGGCGATCAGCAAATGCGGCATTTGCGTCAGGTCGCCGGCGCGGATGCGCCCGATCAAATCCTTACCAAACGGCAGCGTCAGCTTCGAAGGCGAGTGGCTGAATTCCGGCGCTTCTACGATGTCGCGCAGCGCAATCGTCTCGCGATGGACGTTAGGTACTTCGATGCCGACGGTCGATTTGCCCGGGATGCGCTCGATCAGGATCGATTCAGCTTGCAGCGCCAAACAAAGATCGTCGCCCAGCCCGGTAATGCGGCTGTATTTAATTCCGGCTTCCGGCTTAAATTCGAAAGTCGTCACCACCGGACCAGGATTGATCTGCGTAATGTGTCCGCCGATGCCAAATTCCAGGCACTTCTGCTCGATGGCCCGCGCGCGCTCTTTCAGCTCGCCCTCATCCATCTTCTGCCCGCGTTCGGCCGGAGTCAGCAGCGAAGCCGGCGGCAGTTTGTAATTCGTCTTGCCCAGCGAAATTCTCATTTCCTGCGCCGGTTTCTTTTTCGGCGCTGGAGCGGGTTCGTCGTCGCGGAACTTGATGATCGCCGGAACGCGGCTCAGCAAGCCGCCCTTGGCCTTCGGCTCGTCTTCTTCCTCTTCTTCATCTTCCTCGAGCTCCTTCACCGGAGCTTCTTTGGTCGACACGCGCTGCTGCGCCACCGCCGGCCGGCCGGCGATTTTGATTTCCTCCACGCGCTTGCGCAGCCGGTCCGATTCCTTCGATTCGCGCCATTCCTTGGCGCGCGCGATCATTTGCCCGATATAGCCTTCCTCTCCCAACGGCTTCTTCAGCCACTGACCAGCGGAGCGGAACGAAAAGCTAGTCGTCAGAAACAATGCCGTCAAAAAGGTAACGATTGAAACCAAATGCGCGCCGATCGGATTGAATCCGGCCCGCAAACCCTCCGCCAGCACCGTCCCCAGTAAACCGCCCGCGGGCAGCGCGCCGCGCACCTCCGGCATATGAATCAAGCACAGCTCAGAAGCCAGCGACGCCAGCAGCATCACCCCACCCACCATCTTCGTTACCGGCGCTTCCAGCAGTTGGCTGCGGAACCAGCGCATAGCCACCACAAACATGCCAATCGGAAACAAAAACGCCGCGAATCCGCAGAACTGGAAAAAAATGTCGGCCATGTGCGCGCCCACCGGACCAATCCAGTTCCGCGCCGGAGCGCCGCTGGGCATGGGAGCGGACACATTGAACGAAGCATCGTGCGGGGAATAGGAAAGCAGGCTGAGCGCAAGCAGGATGGCGAGACTCAGGCCGACAAAACCGACCATCTCATTGAGTCTCTTATTGTCCGAAGGTGTAAGGATCCGCACGACGATTTCCCCTTTTTACCCTGGAGCGAGTGCGCGAAAATTTACCGGTCGCTGTCACTTGCACTCTGCCGGAGAACGGCGCGAAGGCGCAAGCGAACAGGTTAGCCGGGACTCCGCTGCATGGCGTCCAGAGGCTGAGCAAATTACAAAGAAAGCAAAGGGGAAGGCCGCCGCGTAGAACCTGGATTGGGCGGGCGCTAACGCGCGAAACCCAGGCGGAGGAACGCGACCAACGATGGGACTATAGCAAACGATTTTACGGAATTAGAAAGGATATTTCGGGTGATGTGTCATGCCGATGATACCTATTGAATCCCCAAATTCGCCGCGCATAGCGGCGGTCAGCAAGTACAATCCGCGGATGCGCTACCTCCTATCCTTTGTGCTCGCAGCAGTGCTGATGCCCGCCAGCCTAGCTGCAGCACCAAAGGCGCCCTGCCCGCCATCGACCGTCTCTGGAATCAACATCCTCGACGTTACCGTCATCGACGTCGTGACCGGCGCGGAGCAGCGGCACATGACCGTCAAGCTCACCGGCGAGCGCATCACCGAAATCGTGCCCTATAAGAGTGACCAGCGAGACGAATGCACTAAGGTCGTAGAAGCCGCCGGAAAATATCTGATTCCGGGGCTGTGGGACATGCACGTCCACACATTTTTCGGAACTTGGGTGCCGGGGGGCAGGGAGGTCACGATTCCGCTGTATGCCGCCAATGGAATTACCGGCGTGCGCGATATGGGCAGCGAACTGGATTTGATCCTGCAGGCGCGGGCCGACATCGCCTCCGGAAAACTGATTGGGCCGCGGATGATTGTGGCCGGCCCGATGCTCGATGGGCCCAAGACTCAGTTTCCTGCTTCCATCGCCGTGGCGACGCCGGAAGACGGCCGCCGCGCCGTCGATATGCTGGTCTCGCGCGGAGTCGACTTCATCAAGATTCAGTCCTACGTGCCGCGCGACGCCTACTTCGCCATCGCCGACGAGTGCAAAAAGAAGGGGATCACTTTCGTCGGGCACGTCCCGGATGCCATTCGCGCGTCGGAAGCGTCGAATGCCGGCCAAAAAAGTTTCGAGCACCTCATCGGTATTTTCGAAGGAAGCTCGACCGCCGAGGACGAATTATTGACGTCGCCCAAAACTCCGGGAAGATTCCTGGAGACCTACGACCCGCAAAAGGAAGCCGCGCTGATCGCGCTGCTGGCCAAGAATCAGACCTGGCAATGTCCGACGCTTTTCTGGGAGCGCGGCCAGTGGCTGGTCGACGCCATCGATATCCGCAACGATCCCGACGCAAAATACGTTCCGGCTTACTGGCGGGAAAAAACCTGGCCGCACTTTACGGAATCGATCATCAAGGAACTCGACACCGATCCATTGCCGGTCCGGGAAAAATTCGTGGAGCACGAACTGGACATCGTCCGGAAACTCCAAGCCGCCGGCGTGCCGTTAATCGCCGGAACCGATACTCCGGCGGGCGTTGACGTAATCCCGGGCGCGAGTTTGCATCACGAACTGCAGCGCTTCGTCGATGCTGGTTTTACTCCGCTGCAAGCGCTACAGACGGCCACCATAAATCCGGCGCAATTTTTGGGGATTACCAAGGATTTTGGCGTGGTGGCGCCGGGGAAAATCGCGGACTTAGTCTTGCTCGACGCCGACCCCACGGAAAATATAGGCAATACGCGGAAAATTGCCGGCGTGTTTTTGAATGGGCGCTACTTCGAGAGCGGCCGGCTTTACAAAATCGTTGAGCAAGGCAAACAGAAGATCGACGAAAAACGAGATTGAGGTCAAAGAAACATTGGTTCCTGCACTTCGTCAGTAGCCCGCGTGGTAAAGGTACGCGACGACCAGTGACGCGACGATGCAGTAGATCCCGAAGAGATACCAACGGCCCGCTTCCAGCCAGCGGCTGAGCCATTTGAGCGCCAGCAAGCCTGCCAGAAAGGCAAACACGGCGCCGACCAAACTCGGCATCAAGCTTCCCGATACCATTCCGGAGGGCTGGGTCTGGTGCAGCCTCAGGATTTCGCGGGCGATGGCCGGGGGCGTCAGGATCACGGCCAGTGCGAAACTGAAATCTTCCGCCCGCACTTTCTGCACGCCGGCCAGCATAGCGGTGGAGATCGTCGCGCCGGAGCGGGAAAAGCCGCGGAATGGCAGGCATACGCCTTGCATCGCGCCGATCGCGACGGCTTGTTTGTTGTCTACCTGGCTGGTCGCGGCTCGCGTGGCACCGGCTCGTTTTTCCATCAGGCCGGCAATTAGGATCAGAATTCCCACGGCAGCCAGCGCAGCGGCGATGAGATCGAGGCGGCCAAAGAGATCCTCGACCCAGGCATGCGGTTTGCCGGGGAAGGCGACGTGCTCGATCACCTTGATCAACCCGTAACCGATTACGCCGGTTACGGCTGTGGCTAGAAACAGCGACACGATAAATTGTTTGAAGTCGGCAGCGCTCTGCAGGAACGCGCTGCGCCACCGGTTCCAGAAATAAACGATTACGGCCAACATAGTGCCGGTATGGAGCATGACCAGCAGCAGGGTAGTGGCTGGCGCGGTCGGGTCCATGCCCAGTAATTTTTCGGCGACAATCACGTGAGCCGAGCTCGAAACCGGAAGGAGTTCAGCGAAGCCTTGGACAATCGCCAGCAAGATTACGTGCAGAAGCCACATCGTTAGTCACCCCGGGTCAGGAACTTAGTATCACTGAAATCGAAGAGCAAATGCCGACGCGATCAGACCTTGGCCTGCAGGGCCAGGGGCTTGGTCATAGCGTAGGCGTCGCGGCCGTTTGGGTAATAATTTTTGCGGACGCCGCGTTTACGATAGCCATGCTTCTGCCAGAACGCAACCGCCGAGTCGTTGTCGGTTGCGGTTTCGAGGCGGACTTCGTGCACGGCAGAAGCGATGAGGCGGCGTTCGATTTCGTCGAGCAGCGCCGTGCCGACTTTGTGGCGGCGAAATTCTTCGAGGACGTCGATGGTGACGATGTAGCCGTAATGATCCTGCTGGGCGCTGATGCAGAAACCAGCGATGCGGCCGTCGGCTTCGGCGACGACGCAATCGGCGCCCCGCAGGCGGAGATATTCGCGGAGTTCGCGTTTGGAGTAGGCGACTTCGGCTTCGTAGCAGACCTGGTCGATCTCATGCAGCGTCTCGAAATCGGCTGGTTTATAGCTGCGCAGAGTGATATTCACGGCGCACGAATTAGACTTCCAGGATAACCGGCAGAATCAGCGGCCGCTTGGCGGTTTGCTTGTTGAGGTAGCGCTTCAAATCGGAGCGAACTTTTTCCTTGATGACGCTCCAGTCCGATTTTTCTTCAGGCGTGGAATTCTCCAGCGTTTTTAAAATCACTTCGCGCGCCGAATTCAGAATTTCCGCGCCATCTTCCGAGGGCAAAAATCCGCGCGTTACAATTTCCGGCGACGTTTCGAGCAGCCCGGTGTGCTTGTTGATCACCATGATCGGCACCACCACGCCGTCTTCCGACAAATGCTTCCGGTCGCGGACCACCACTTCTTCAATCTCTTCCAATGACCCGGAATCCACCATCACGCGGCCGGCTTGCACCGGATCGCGGCGGTGCGCGCCGCCATCGGCGGTGAATTCCACCGGCTGGCCGCTTTCCAGCAGGAAAATCTGCGAACCCACCGCGCCCAGTTGCTCGGCCAGCGCCGAATGGCGGAAAAGCTGCCGGTATTCGCCGTGCACGGGGATGAAATACTTCGGCCGCACCAGCTGCAGCAGGATTTTCATTTCTTCCTGGCTGGCGTGCCCGGAAACGTGAATTGGCGAAGCGTTGGAGCCTTCGTAATACACCAGCACGCGCCGGCGGAAGAAATGATCGATCATCCGGAAAATCGCTTTCTCGTTTCCGGGAATGATGCGCGAAGACAAAATCACGGTGTCGTTTTCGGCGATGCTTAGCAGCCGGTGATTATCGACCGAGATGCGCGACAGCGCCGAGAGCGGCTCGGCCTGCGTGCCGCTGGCCAGCACCACCAGCTTGCGCGGGTCAAACCCGCGAATATCCTGCGGCCGCACCACGCTGCCGTCCGGCACGCGCAATTTGCCCAGGCCGTGGGCGATTTCTACGTTGTCGACCATGCTGCGGCCGACGAATCCGATTTTGCGGCCGACCATGCGCGCGATATCGATGACCTGCTGCACGCGATGCACGGAACTGGAGAAGCACGAAACGACGACCTTCGCCGGAGCCGCCCGGAACAATTCCTCAAGCCGCACCACCACTGCGCGTTCAGAGGGCGTGAAACCGGCGCGCTCGACGTTCGTACTGTCGCTGAAGAGCGCCAGCACTCCTTCGCGGCCGTAGCGCGCGAAGGCATGCATATCGAAGGGCTTGCCGTCGACCGGGGTGTGATCGATCTTGAAATCGCCGGTATGAATGATCACGCCCACCGGAGTCCGCACTGCCAGCGCCACGCAATCGATCGTCGAGTGGGTCACGTGCAGGTATTCGATCGAAAAAGGGCCCAGCACGGTGGTATCGCCGGCCTTCACTTCGTTCAGCTTGGCTTTTTCCAGCAGGCCGTGCTCTTCCAGCTTTTTCTTGACGATGGCCAGCGTGAATTCCGTGCCGTAAATCGGCACGTTCAGCTCCGGCAAAATGTAGGGAATCGCGCCGATGTGGTCTTCATGCGCGTGGGTCAGCACGATCGCGCGCACTTTATTGCGGTGCTGCTTCAGGTAGCTGATGTCCGGGATCACGATGTCCACGCCCAGCAGTTCCTGCTCCGGGAACATCAGTCCCGCGTCGATCACGATGATGTCTTCGCCGCAGCGAAGCGCCATCATGTTCATACCGAATTCGCCCAATCCGCCTAGCGGAATGGCCCACAACGATGGTTGGCTCAATTGTCTCTTCCGGCCCTACGGCCTGGCGCGCCCAACGGGATTACAGATGCAAAGGTAATAATTCGCAGCACCCAAGATGAAGGTCGGCTCATGTAAATTGTTTTATAGCGAAGTAATCGTATCACAAGCGTGTGAACGCTGCGTGACCCGCTAGAGACGCCTCACCCGTCTTGCGGCTTGCCGTCGCCGGACTCATTACGCAAAATCGACGATACTAAGACGAGGCAGTTTTTCAGCGAGGCCACGAAACGCAGGAAGGTACCTTCCATTGCCTTTGTGTGCGGGCGCAAAACTTGCGCTGCTCATAACAGAAAAGATTAATCGCACGCCAAGCGTCCGCTGCACATCCGCTATAAGCGATTTGACCCTATCAGCGTTTTCTCCGCTTCGGGCCTTTGTCCATATGGCGGCACCGGCCCCCAATACGAGGAGCGTTTTACCTCTCGCAATTTCCGCCCAGCGGAAGGTTGGAGGTTGAATACGGTAGACACAGTTGTCGTCGAGCAACGCCGCGTCTCGCTTGACGGCCGCGTAATACAAGAGCGCTTGGAAAATCGCGTAGTCCGCCCGATTTCCCGAAATGCTTCCCTCACTTTTGTACTTGAGCTCGCAGATAAACGTTCCCAACCGCTCGCTACTCCCGATCAAATCGACGCATGCACGGCGAGGACGTTTAGAGAAGACGATTGGAAGTTCGTAGTCTTTCCAGGAAATGTATTCTTCGTAGCCATCAAAACCCATCAACGCCGACTTAGAGTTGACGAGAGCGCGCTGAAACGCTGTCTCCCCGCTATTGTTGGTACTGACTCCGGTTTGTCTTTCCTTGGGGCTGGTGGGATACGCAGCCGGGCCGCCTTCCAATGAGCTAACGAGTCTCTTAAAAATCAGGCCTCTGTATTTTTTTTTGTTGTGGTCCAACTTATTTGCACAAAATTCGCGAATTCTCGTCCATTCTTCTTTTTGGGCCACGTTTACTCGCCGCTGGCGCCGGAAAACAGACG
>DASWVE010000114.1:0-163812 GCA_036401315.1 Candidatus Acidiferrales bacterium | reverse complement strand
GCCGGCTCTTCTTGCTCTTCGCCGCCCAGATAATCGTCTCCGTCGCATGCGTGAAATACCGGCACGAAAGATTCGGCGGCGGATTCGGCTTCACCCACGAAATATCGTTCAACAGCTTGAACTCCAGCTGCTGCATCGCGAATCCCACCGAATGAATCACATGGCTCGTCCCGCTCACCCAAATCGAGCCGTTCGGCTTCAGCACCCGCTGGCAAGCCGCCAGCCAGGCCCGGTTAAATTCATGGTTCGCGTCCGCGCCACGCGACTTATCCCAGGCGCCCTTATTGACGCTGACCATCTTCCCCGCGTGGCAGGTAATCCCATCGTTCGAGAGAAAATACGGCGGGTCGGCAAAAATCAAATCCACCACGCCTTCGGGAATCGCCGCCAATACCTGCAGGCAATCACCTTGATAAATCTTGATGTGGTGCTTCGGATCGTGAAATACCGGCGCAGGCAATTCCGGCGCAACCGCCGTAACCAAAGAAACCGCGGAAGTTTTGTTCATTTTGGGCAAGAAGGAGGCGCGCCGCCGAAATCCACGGCACGATCCGGATCGTTGATCGGAAGCCAATACCTGTCAAGCTAAACCAATCTCCGAGCCTCCGCCTTGGCTTTGGCCGTGGAGGGTGGCCCATCCTTCCCGCCTCAGGAAGGGTGGGGCCTTGCTCCCGCTTCGGTTTACGTTGTCATCCCGACAGAGCGCCTTTCGCGACGAGGGACCCCTCTTCGATCCCCACTTCTTGCCCAGACCGAAATGGCCCGCTCGACGCGTGTCCACACCCTCACTTTTGATTCTCACTTCCGATACATGATAAAATAGTAATCGCCAATGGTTCGCACCACCAACAACTCGGGCACCGGCACCCTCCCCATCGCCAATCGTCGATTCCGCCCTCGGCAAGCTCGATCCGCGCCACCCTGCCCGGAATTTCTAATCGACACAACGGCGATTAGAAATCGACCTTATCTCCAACAAAATCAACACTTTGATCGATTTCTAATCGACAATTTTTTGGTAACCTTTTCACCCATCCATGACTCGCCCAATTTCTAATCGACAATTTCTGGAAAATCTCGCGCGATTAAAAACACCCTCTATCTTCCGCAAAACAAAGGGCGACCGTGATTTCTAATCGACAATTTTTATGGAGTTCCGCCCTTCCAGTTGATACAAACGCCAACTGGAAAGCGAGCGAAACGACCCGCCCTCCCGCGTTGACCGCCCCTCCCGCCTCCCCTACAATGAAATTTGCGCTCTCCATAGGACCGCCAAAAAATAATGTTTGAAACACTCACCGACAAGCTCCAACGCGCCTTCAAAAATCTCCGCGGCCAGGGCAAGCTCAGCGAAGAGCATCTCGACGCCGGCCTCGCCGAAATCCGCGAAGCCCTGCTCGACGGCGACGTCAACGTCGGCGTCGCCGATGATTTCGTCGCCCACGTCCGCGCCAAAGCCCTCGGCTCCGAAGTCTTGCTCCAGCTTTCGCCCGATCAGCAGGTCGTTAAAATCGTCCGCGACGAACTCGGCGAACTTCTCGGCAAAGAAGCCAAGCCTCAATATCACTCCAAGCCGCCTTCGGTCTGGATGATCGTCGGCCTGCAAGGCTCCGGCAAAACGACATCCACCGGGAAAATGGGCAAGTGGCTCGCCGAGCATGGCCATCGCCCCCTTGTCGTTTCCACCGACGTCTACCGCCCCGCGGCCCGCGAGCAGCTCGCGCAGGTAGCCAAAGCTACGGGCACTCCCATCTGGCCCGGCACCGGCACTGACAAGCCGCTCGAAATCGTGCGCGGCGCCATTCGCGAAGCGAAAATGTCCGCCTGCGATGTGGTCCTGGTCGACACCGCCGGCCGTCTGCACATCGACGACGAGTTGATGAAAGAACTCGCCGACCTGAAAAAAGAACTCAACCCTTCCGAGCTGCTCTTCGTTGCTGACGCAATGATTGGTCAGGACGCCGTCCGCTCCGCCGGCGAATTTCACAAGCGCCTCGGCATCACCGGCGTGGTCCTCACCAAAATGGACGGCGACGCCCGCGGCGGCGCGGCCCTCTCCATCCGCAAAGTCACTGGCGCCCCGGTAAAATTCGTCGGCGTTGGCGAAAAATACGATGCGCTCGAACCGTTCCTGCCGGACCGCGTCGTCTCGCGCATTCTCGGCATGGGCGACGTCCTCGGCCTGATCGAACGCGTCGAAAAAACCGTCGATATGAAGCAGGCCCGCGAGCTCGAACGCAAGCTCCGCGAAGACGATTTCACCCTCGAAGATTTTCGCGACCAGTTGCGCCAGATCAAGAAGATGGGCTCGATGGAACAGATCCTGGGCATGCTGCCCAAAGTCGGCCCCTTCGCCAACCTTCCTAAGAATCCCGAAATCGACGAAAAGCGCCTCGGCTCGGTCGAAGCCATCATCAATTCCATGACCGCCAAGGAACGCGAAGACCACAACCTCATCGACGGCAAACGCCGCAAACGCATCGCCCTCGGCAGCGGTACCTCCGTCCAGGAAGTGAATCAGGTCATCAAGCAGTATCAGGACATGCGCAAAATGATGAAGCAGTACGGCGCCATGGCCAAAACCAAGATGCGCGGCCTGGGCAAATTCGCCGGCCTGAAAGGCCCCCAAGGCACCAACTGACGGACGGCGGCCCCGGCGGGCCACGAGGAAAGCCGTTGGTGAATAGGCCCCAATTCGTTATACTTAGGGGCTCTGCTAACGGCGGAAATGATTCAGGAGGATTTTAGCTTTGTTAACGATTCGTTTGTCCAGGATTGGCAAAAAGAAGCGCCCGTTTTACCGCGTGATTGTCACCGAGAAGACTCGTCCGCGAAACGGCCGTTTCGTCGAAATTGTGGGCACCTATGACCCGCTCAAGACCCCCGCGCTGATTGACCTGAAACGCGACCGCGTGGATTATTGGCTCAGCAAAGGTGCACAGCCCAGTGATACCGTCCGCAGCTTTTTGGGTAACCGTAAAGCCGTCTAGAGCGTCTTAACCTCCCCAGCCCAGCAAAGAGTGTATTGTCCGCATTCTGCGTTCATGCGAAATTTCATGCTGAGCACTTTTTCCTTCGCTGAGGGGGCCTAATGAAGCAGTTGGTCGAAGAGATCGCCAAAGCTCTGGTGGATCATCCGGAGCAGGTAGTCGTCAACGCCGTCGAAGGCGAGCAGGTCACCGTGTTGGAGTTGCGCGTCGCGCCCGACGACCTCGGCAAAGTCATCGGCCGCCAGGGCCGCACCGCCAAGTCGATTCGCACTCTGCTCGGCGCCGCCGGCATGAAATTAAAAAAACGTTTCACGCTGGAAATTCTGGAGTAGCAATCACTTCCAAAACGCACGCGGACCGGGATGAAAGCGTTACCGTTGCGCTCCTCGTCCGCCCCCATGGCGTCCGCGGCGAGATCGCCGCGGAAATCCTCACCGATTTTCCTGAACGCCTCACCAAATTATCGCGCGTCACTTTGTGGAACGGTATTGCCACGCCTCGCAGCGTGGAAGTGCGTGGCTGCTGGCTTTCGCACAGCCACGGCGGCCAAGCCATCTTCCACTTCGCCACCAGCAATTCCGTCGACGACGCCAAGAAACTCGTCGGATTCGAAGTGCGCATTCCGCTGGCGGAACGCGCCAAACTGCCCGACGGAAGCTACTACATCACTGACCTGGTCGGCTGCGAAGTGGTGGAAACCAACGGCACGAGAGTCGGCGTGGTTGGCGACGTAGAGATCAACGGCGAGAACGTGCAAGGCACGCCAGTGCTTGTCGTCGGTGTCGACGCCGCGCGCGCCGCGGCAATCGGAGCGGAGATCATGATCCCGCTGGCGCAAGACATTTGCCCTAAGGTCGACCTCGTCGCGCGGCGCATCGAAGTGAACCTCCCCGAAGGCTTGCTCGACCTGAACTCCAAGCCGTAGTGGTCCAGTCAACTGCGGTGCAGTTGCGGTACGATAATTCCCAATGCGCTTCGACCTCATCACCATCTTCCCGGAGTTCTTCGCCGGTCCGCTCGACTACGGCATCGTGCGCCGCGCGCGCGAAGCCAACCTGATCGAGACGCAGGTTCACGACCTGCGTGCGTTCACCCACGACCGTCATCGCACCGTGGACGACCGTCCCTTCGGCGGCGGTGAGGGCATGGTGATGAAGCCCGAGCCGCTCTTCGCCGCGGTGGAATCACTGTTTCCCGCCACATCAGCGACGGAAGCATCTGCGGCACACGAGCCAGCGCGGCGGGATCCGCGCAGCGCAGTTGTGCTGCTTTCCGCGGCAGGCACGATGTTCCGGCAGGAAACCGCACGGCGTTTCGCGCAGCTCGAACGGATCGTCTTCATCTGCGGACGCTACGAAGGTGTCGACGAGCGGGTGGCCGAGCATCTCGCCACCGATGAGATTTCCATCGGCGACTTCGTGCTCTCCGGCGGCGAGCTTGCGGCCGCGATGATCCTCGATGCCGTCACGCGCCTGCTCCCCGGCGCCCTAGGCAACGAAGACTCCATCGTGAACGAGTCGTTCAGCGCGCCAGTCAAGAGTTCGGAACCCGCGACGCTCAAGCCGTCGTCGCGCACGACGAGCCGCGGGATTCTCGATTATCCGCACTACACGCGGCCGCCTTCTTTCCGGGGCTGGGACGTCCCGGAGGTTCTACTCGGCGGAAACCACGAAGAAATCCGCAAGTGGCGCGAGCAGAAGGCGATCGAAAAGACGCGCCGGAACCGCCCCGATCTGCTGAACGCCTGAGTCCATAGTGCGCGCCCGAGCTAAGGCTGCTTTGGCAGCGAGCGTGACACTGCAAAATAGGTGGAAATAGCGGTGATTCTTCAGCTATAATCGGGGATTGTGCGTTGCTAGCTGGCCCCACCTGAGCGGGTCTGCAGGGAAATACTAGTCATGAATCCGATCGTGCATAAAGCGCAGCAGTCGCAGCTCCGTAAGGACCATCCGAACTTCCGTCCGGGCGACACGGTGAAGATCAACGTGCGTTTGAAGGAAGGCGAGGGCGACAAAGAGCGCATTCAGCCTTTTGAGGGCGTAGTGATGAGCCGGCGCGGGGAACTGCTGGGCGAATCGTTCACGGTGCGCCGCGTGAGCTTTGGAATCGGCGTGGAGCGCATCTTCCCGGTACATTCGCCGATGATCAGCTCGATCGTAATCGTCCAGGCCGGCCGCGTGCGCCGCGCGAAGCTGAACTACCTGCGTAAGCTGACCGGCAAAGCGTCGCGTGTGAAACGCGCCGAGCGGCCGGAACTCGCAGCCGAACGCAAAGCCGCAGCAGCCGCCAAAGCTGCCGAATAACTCCGCGAGATTCTTCGCACAGAAAAATCCAAGCCCGCTTCGAGCGATCGAGGCGGGCTTTTTTATTTCTAGCGGCCGTTTCAGAAACTCGTAAGACGCCAGGAAATCCTCAGGCGGTGAAAAGGTACACACCACCGCGATAATTGCATTCCTCGGCTTGTGCTAAAATTTGCAACCGATGGGAAGACTTTGTTCGGCACGGTACGAGCGCGAAGCGCGGCAATGCGGCTGGATGCGCATTGCAGGACTGGATGAAGCCGGGCGCGGGTCGCTTTTCGGTCCAGTCGTCGCCGCCGCCGTGGTTCTAAATCCCAAGCGCCGCATCGTCGGCCTCGACGATTCCAAAAAACTCACCGCCGAACGTCGCGAGGAACTGGCCTCCCGGATTTGCGAACACGCGCTGGCCTGGGCCACCGCCGAAGTGGATTCCACCCGCATCGATGCCTGGAACATTTATCAGGCCAGCCGGCAAGCCATGCTCGCGGCCGTGTCGCAGCTGAATCCGCTGCCGGACTATCTGCTGCTTGACGCCATCGAGATCGATCTGCCGATCGAGCAAAAGGCGCTGATTCACGGTGACGCGCGATCGGTTTCTATTGCAGCGGCTTCAATTCTAGCCAAGACCGAACGCGATCGGCGCATGCACGAATTCGACCTCGAATATCCGCAGTATGGTCTTGCGCAGCACAAAGGCTACGGAACGCCCGACCATCTGGAAGCTCTGCGCGTGCACGGCCCCACTCCGCTGCACCGTTTTTCGTACGCTCCAGTCCGCATGTCGGCGTGCTGGGCAACGGGCGCAACGCAAAATCTGCTCCCTCTCGCATCGTCCGAAGAAAGCATCCGCGGTTAAATCCCCCCAAATATTCTGTCAGTGGTTTTCGATTTCGGGCAGGTGGCAACGGCGGGAATCCGAAGCCCGCTTGCCGGCGGAACTGCAGGTAGGGGCGCCAGCCAGCGGATTTTGGACGGGTTGGATAGATGCCCCGGCTCCTTTTGTTTGTGGAACCGTCGTCCCCGCAATCGCAGCTTCCAACCCGCACCTGTAGCTTCGCCGAATGCTTTGGCGCAACCAATGGGGCATCGGGTTCAATAATTCCGGTACCGGGGTTTTAGTACCTGGTACTACGGAAGGTCATGAAAGGCAGGGATTTACGCGCGATGCTCTGGGTCCGCCGCCTGACGCCACGCTTATAAGCCTATTTTGGGGCGATATCAGCGGAAGGAATGTGCAGGGTGACTTCGGTGGTCTTTTTGGGCCGGATCACGGTTCGCTTCATCCACACCGAGAAAACTCCGTTGGAGTAGGCGCGCACATCGTATTGCCCGGCGTCCCAGCGGGTGAATTCAAAATGGCCGGCGGCATCGGTATGGGTGGCATGCGGACTCAGGCCGTCGGAGGTTTGGATCGTCACGCTGGCGTTGGAGACGCCTTTGCCTTGGTCGTCCACCACGGTGCCTTTCAAAACACCCAGGCCGCCGGCAAATTGCGCGTGTGCGGAACCGCTAAATCCCACAGCGATGCAGGTGGCCAGAGCTAATACCGCGAAAACGGCAGAAGTCCATTTCATTCGGGCCCTCACAATGCTTCGACTATCAATGTTACGCGGGGCCGGGACGCGAGCGCCCGATGAACCATTCCGATGTTCTCGAAATGCAACTCCTGTTCGGAGGTCCAGCGAAGGTTTGGCACAACGGACAGCCGTGTTTCGGTGTTTAAGCTGGCGTGGGAATCAGTATTTGTAGTGTTTGCTGGCCGCGGCATGTTCGGGTTGTTCCATGCGGCCGGTGTCGGGGTTGGCGCGACGCTCGATGGCCAGGTAATACATCAGCAATTGCAGCGGGACCAGATGCACGAAAGCGGAGAGCCAGACGTGGCATTCGGGAACGACGAAAATTTCCTGGGCGGCAATGTCGCGATTTGCGGATGGGACTACGATCGCGGCACGCAGCATCTTCAGGTCGCCAGCCGCGCGCAGAATTTGCCGGCCGCGATCGTCGGTAGCGTCGCCAGCAAACAATCCGATCAGCGAGCCGCGCGCGTCCGTTTCGGAAAAGGGGCCGTGCAGAATTTCTTCAGTCTCGAAACCTTCGGCGGCGATGTAGCAGGCTTCTTTGATTTTGAGGGCGGCTTCGCTGGCGGTGGCCCAAGCAGCGCCAGCGCCAAAAATCTCAATTCGAGGAAGTTGCGCGATCAGCGCCGCCCAGCCGCGCGCCTGCGGCGCGAGGCCCAGCGCTTCACGCATCAGATCCGGAACGTGAGACAGGTCCGCGATGCGCGCGGATAAAGCAGTCTTGTTTTTCTGTTCGGCGATGCGAATGGTCAAGAGCGCCAGGGCGGCCAGCGCGGTGGTGTAGCTCTTGGTATAGGCAAAAGGAATTTCCTGCTCGCAGGTCTCAATGTGAAAATCAGCGCCGCGAATTCCCTCGCCGCTCATTTTTCCGGTGATGGCTACGGTCACGGCTCCGGCTGCACGCGCCAGGCGCAAAACCCCGACCGAGGCGGTGGTGGTGCCGGTGTGGGTGATGACGACGACCGCATCGTTGGGACCGAAAGCGAAAGGATGATGGATCAATTCGAAAGATTGTTCGACGTGAGCCAGCACGCGGCCCTGGCTGAAGTAGCGCAACCAGCTTTCGGCCACACGCGCGGCGTGCAGTGACGTTCCAATGCCCACAAAGGTGATGCGTTCTTTGTGGGCGACGGCGTGGGCGGCGCGTTCGATGATTTCGCGTTGCGTCGAGACGTGTTCGATCAAATCCGGCTGGGCCAGGATTGCTTCATAAGCGTGATAGGGATGCTCAGTGCGTATCTCGGCCATTCGATTTCTCCGCGGTCGCGCTATATATTGGAACCGCCGTTTTCACCGCCGATGATTCTAGCGGAACAGGAGCCGGAATGCCTCGTTACATGTCGCAGCACACGCTGGCCTGTCTGACGCGCCAGGGCGCGGAAGAGCTTTGCAAGAAAATCCTCGGCGCGAAGACGGTAACCGGCCGGCGCGTGCTGGTGAATATGCAGGAAGGGAAAATGGTGGCGGAGTTCGAAGCGGCCAGCCGCGAAGAGATGGAGAAATGGCTGGCAGCGGAAAAATTTCACTTCGACTGGCTGCTGCGCCTGGAATACGAAACCGCTGCCGATGGCACGCTCAATGCAATCTCGTAAATCCGCAGGCTCGGGCACGGCTGCGGGAACTTGCGATTGCCATCCCTGGGCTTCGGGTGTAGCCTGAAGTCCATGAAACCTTGCGTCCAGACCTGTACCGCGTGTTGTTGTCTGTGTTGTACACACGTGTGTTCTGGCGCGGGAGGCTAAGCAGCTCAGCAGCAAACATCTAGCCAAAATTTCCCGACCCACCGCCAGAAATTCCCGAGGCAGGTGGGTTTTTTATTTTCATCCGCGAAATTTGCGGAGCATCGAATGGATCACCGATCTTCGAGCGTCTCAAAACAACAGGAGAGCACATGACCGAGTACAAGCATCCCGAAGTTCTGGTTTCGACGGAGTGGGCGGCAGCGCATCAGAACGACCCGAAGGTTCGGCTGGTGGAAGTCGACGTGGATACCACGGCCTACGACCAAGGGCACATCGCGGGCGCGGTGGGCTGGAACTGGCAATCGCAACTGCAGGATCATGTGCGGCGCGACCTGATCGATAAAGGCACGCTGGAACAGCTGCTGGGGCAATCCGGAATTTCGAACGACACTACGATTTTGTTGTACGGCGACAACAACAACTGGTTCGCGGCGTACGCGCTGTGGCAATTGAAATATTACGGGCACCAGGATGTGCGGCTGATCAATGGCGGGCGGAAGAAATGGGTGGAAGAAAAGCGTCCGCTGACGACCGACGCGGTGAAGGTGGCGCCGACGACCTATCACGCGACCGCGCCGGATGAGTCTTTGCGCGCGCGCAAGGAAGAGATTTTCTCGTTCGTGGAGAAAAAGAAGGCGGGGAAGCTGGTCGATGTGCGATCGCCCGATGAATTTACCGGGAAGATCATTGCGCCTCCGGGGATGACGGAAACCGCGCAGCGCGCGGGGCACATTCCGGGAGCGGCAAGCATTCCGTGGGCGCAGGCGGCGAATGAAGACGGGACGTTCAAGTCGGCGGATGCGCTGAAGGCGCTCTATGACGGGAAAGGGGTCGACGGGAAGGATCCGATCATCGCGTACTGCCGGATTGGAGAGCGCAGTTCACATTCGTGGTTCGTGCTGAAATATTTACTCGGCTACGAGAATGTGAAGAACTACGACGGTTCGTGGACCGAGTGGGGGAATTTGGTGGGCGCGCCGATCGAGAAGGAAGGGACCGCAGCGGCGGCTCGGAACTGAAACTGGAAAATTGAAAATGAAGGGGAGCGAAGTTGCTCCCCTTCATTTTTGTCTGTGCTACTGCGGGATTTCGTTGTCAGGAATGCCGCTGTGGCGGGCCTGGTCTTGAATCGCGCTGATTCTGGTTTCGAGGTCTTCGCGCTGCTTCTGTAGCTTCAGCAATTCTTCATGCCAATCGTCAATGTGGTTTCCGCCGTAGGTCCGGGTTTCCTGCACGGTTTTTCCGCTGAGCACAGCGTTCAGCTGCGCAATCTTTTCGTCGATCGGCGGCTCTTTCGCGCGCAGAGCGTTGATTTGATCCTGATAACGCTTCGCGTCTTTGGATTTCGCGGCGCTAGCCGGCTTGGCGTTTGCGCCTGCAGACTTGGCGTTGGGCGCTGAAAAAGTGGAGATGGTGGAATTTTTGTGGATGTCGCCCATGTCATCGTTGGTCCAAACTCTTTTTCCAGGCACCGGGGCCGGCGCGGTAGTCGTGGTAGATGCAGCGTCAGAAGCTGACTGTGCTGCCGGAGCGTTGGCCGGTGGAGCAGTTTGCTCCTGCGCGTGCGCGACGGGAATCAGCGCGAGCAAAAGTGCGGCGAAGATTAGGGAGCGTAGTTCGTTGCGAGCCATGAAGACCTCCGTGAGCGAAATCGTGGCCGATGGAAAAAGCCGAGACGCGCCGGGCGCGATGAAACGGAATGAACCAATCCTTGGTTAGTTAAACCCCGGCCAGACGAAAAAGTTACTGCGCTCCGTAGGCCGTTTTGCCGGTGGCCAATTCATTTTGAGCAATGGCCAGGGCCTGTTTGGGCGGCCCGTCCCAGTGATACTGACTAGCTTCAATGTACTGGTGTTCTTCGAAGGTGAACAAAAATTTGCGGGCAGTGAAGTCGTATTGGTAACGCGAAGGAAGCCACACGCCGGGAGCGACTTCGGCCTGCTCGATGGAAAACACGCCGCCGCGATAGAGCTTGCCGAGAATTCCGCCGCCGAACGAAACATCCTTAAGCAAATGCGCTTCGGCGCGGACCATTTGATTAGCGTCATGATCGACCCAGATTTTCGCGACGACGTGCGAGATGGCTTCCTGCAGGATGGTGTGCGGATGAAAATTCGGATTGGGCTGGAGATCGAGCACGTCGCAGCGGCGGCCGTTGCGATTTTCGATGCCGACCCAGCTTAACGAAAAAGCCAGCGGCGAAGAATCGACCAGCTCGGCGCGTTCCTGCTGACGTTTCTGCCATTTGGCCAGGGCGGTCTTGGTGCGGGGATCGTCGGTCTTGAGCATCAGCGCGAGCAGATCGGCCCAGGCCTGGAGTTGTTTTCGATAGTCGGCGGCATCGGATGGCTTGCTGTCGACTTTGAGCAGAAGTTTCATGGTGCCGCTGCCGGTGGGCACGACGCGAAAGGTGCGGTCTTCGAGAACGCGAGGATTGTCGCCGCCGGTGCGCGAAACTTGATGTTCGACGCGCTCCCATTGTTCGAGTGCGGCATCGTTGCGATGTTGGTTGGCGATAAGTTTTTGGGCGCGGACGTGAAGTTCGGCGTCGGTGGGCGGAGTTGCGGAATCTTTCGATTGTGGAGGATGGGAATTCTGGAGTGTCGCGATGCGGGCGGGGGGCGACGGTGGCGCGGCTGAACCGGCCACGTCTAAGGACAGTGCGGATACGAGGAGCGCGGCTGTAAAGGCTTTATTCACAGAGAACAATCCCGCCTGCGCAGCATGCAGATGCAAATACGAAAAATGCGGCGCTCTTTCATTCTAACCGTAAAACGCCGAAATCAAGCTGCCCTGCGGGACAGGGCGGGAGGCTGGCCCCGGCCGGCGCGCATATATTTTTGCGAGTGTGAACTTTTCTGCAGGGCCAGCCGTCTTATAATGTACAAGCCGTGCAGAAACCGCTCATGGATCCCGCGCACGCCCGGAATACGCTCGCGTCAATGCGCGAGACTTTGTGGATTTCCCTCGACACCCTCCGTGCGCATAAGTTACGTACTTTCTTGACTTTACTGGGTGTTATTCTAGCAGTTACTACACTTGTCGCAGTCATTTCGGTGCTGAACGGGCTTAACCTTTATGTATCGAATAAAGTGGCCAACCTGGGCGCGAACGCGTTTGTGGTGGACCGCATCGGAATCGTGACCAATTTTCAGGAATGGAATAAGGCGCGGAAGCGGCCGCCACTGAGCATGGACGACCTGGAAGCCTTGCGGGAGGGGATGAAACTCGCGACCTCCGTCGCGGGGGAACAGGATTCCAACGCCGATGTTCGCTACGGAAGTGTCTTGAGCGAAGACGTGGACATTATTGGCGCGACGCCGACGTTTGCGCCGATCCGGGATATCGATGTTTCCAGCGGCCGCCTGCTGACCGCGATAGATGAAGAGCATCGCGCGGGAGTTTGCGTGATTGGCGCGGACGTGGCGAATAAACTTTTTCCCGGAGTCGATCCGATCGGCCACGAGATTCGCGCGGGGCAGGGACAATATCAGGTGGTGGGTGTGGCCACGCCGAAAGGCACCGTGCTGGGCGAGCCCCAGGACAATTTCGTGATGATTCCGCTGGGCACCTACCGCAAGGAGTGGTTGGCGCCGCAGGATTCGGTGACGATGTTCGTGCAGGCCCAAGGGCCGGAATGGATGGACCCGGCGCAGGACGAAGCGCGGGTGATTTTGCGTGCGCGGCGGCACGTGCCGTACGAGACGGACGATAATTTTGCGATCATCGCGCCGAATTCGATCATGGGCTTGTGGAACCGGATTACCGGAAACGCGTTCGGCATCGCGATCTGGATTACTTCGATTTTCCTGGTGGTGGGCGGCGTGGTGATCATGAACATCATGCTGGCCAGCGTGACGGAGCGGACGCGCGAGATCGGATTGCGGAAATCGCTGGGCGCACGGCGCAGCCATATTATTTTGCAATTTTTAATGGAGTCGTCGCTGCTGGCGGCTACGGGCGGGCTGCTGGGAGTTTTGTTCGCGATTATCATCGCGCAGCTAGTGCGGGTGTTGAGTCCGATTCCGATTTCGACTCCGATTTTTGCGATATTGATTGCGTTGCTGCTTTCGACGGTGGTCGGGCTGTTTTTTGGAATTTATCCGGCCATGCGGGCAGCGAAGCTGGATCCGATTGAAGCACTGCGGGCGGAAACTTAGGACTGGAAGATGCAAAGCGACTTTCGCGAAAACTTAAAACTCGCGCTGGATACGGTCCGGGCCCACAAGCTGCGGAGCTTTCTGGCAATTCTGGGCGTGATGATCGGCGTGGCGCTGATCATCCTGGTCGTGGGACTTGTTCAGGGATTTCGGCAGACAATTCAGGACGAGCTGACCTCGGAAGGCATCGACACGGCATTTGTTTCGCGATTCGATCAGGGCCCGAAGAGCGGGCGGCGTCCGAAGGACGAAAAGCTGCGGAAGCAACTGACGCTGGAAGACTCGGAAGCGATTCGGGAGATGTGCCCGGCGGTGAAAGAAATCGCGGTCTCCGCTTTCCAATGGCAACTGACCCATGTGGCGCGGTATCAGGGCAACATCATCGAAGGCACGGATTTTCGCGGGACATTTCCGGCGTACCTGACGGTGTATTCGAACGCGACGATGAAGGCTGGGCGGTTTTTCACCGAAGCGGAAAATGAGCATCGCGAAAATGTGGTGGTAATTGGCGAGAACGTGGCGAAGGCGTTCTTCCCTTCGATTGATGATGCGCTGGGAAAGGAAATTCTGGTGGACGGCTCGACGTATCAGGTGGTCGGCGTTTTTGAAAAGCCTTCCGGTGGATTCGGGACCAACGACGAAGATCGCCGCACGGTGATTCCGTATTTCACTTTTATGAAGCTGTACCCGGGAAGTTTTGAGATTGCGTATCGCTTCCTGGCTTATCCGGGAAGATTGGACGCGGCGGTGGATCAAATCAAGGAAGTGCTGCGCCGGCGGCGCGAGGTGCCTTACGACAAACCGGATAATTTCGCGATTCAAACGCAGGTCGAAGTGGTGAAGCAGTTCAACGACATCATCGGCGGCGTGGTGCTGGCGGTGGTGGTGCTGAGTTCGATCGGGCTGCTGATTGGCGGCATGGGCGTGATGAACATCATGCTGGTCTCGGTAACCGAGCGGACGCGCGAGATTGGGGTACGCAAGGCGATCGGCGCGCGCGGCAAAGACATCACCTGGCAATTTTTATTTGAGGCCATGACGCTGACGGGGTCCGGCGGGCTGATCGGGATTGTAGTGGGCAGCGCGATCGTGCTGCTGATTCCGGTGGTGAGTTCGCTGAAGGCAGTCGTGCCAGCGTGGGCGGTGATCATCGGCTTCACCGTTTCGGTGGGAATTGGATTGATCTTCGGGGTGTGGCCAGCGACGAAAGCGGCGCGGTTGAATCCCATCGAAGCGCTGCGGCACGAATAGGCGGCTTCGCGCTTTCGTTCCGTTTTTTACTTCTGTTTGATTGTCTGCGTGGGAATACTTGCTACGGCTTGACTGCCTGTTTTTTATCCGGATCGAGAACAACAGGGCTTTGGGGATCGAGCTGCGGCACTCCGGCCGGCCCAATCACGTAGGGATAGCCCTCAGGATCTTTCGGAGCGCCGCGCACGAAACCGGCCCGCTGCAAATCCTGGATCGTTGCGGGAAAGTGGCCGAACTTCTGCGCGTAGGCTTCGGAAACTTCGTTCAGGCGTTTTAGGTCGAGGTTGGCCTGTATCGCCTGTAAATGCTGGACGGCGCGGCGGCGAATCAGTTCGTCCTGGGTGGAGTTGTAGACTTCGCCCCAAATCGCGCGAGAGGTTTCGAGATCGTCGCCTTTCAGCGCGACGGCCGCGGCCAGAACCTTCATGAAAATTTGTGCTTTCGGATTCTTGCTGCCCTCGAGATACGCTTCCGCCGCTTTCGGATAGTCCTTCAAGCGAATGGAATAGAGAAAACCTAAATCCTGATAGAGGCGCCAATAGTCGGGATTGGCGGCGATTCCTTTTTTTACCAGGTCGACGGCCAGATCGGCGCGTCCGGCACCAGCGGGATCGGGTTCGGAGAGGAAAATCGTGCCAAAGCGATAGGCGATGATGAGCTGGGGATCGAGCGTGGTGGTGATGTCGAGGAGCGGGGCCAGCAGCGGGAAAGTTTCGCCAGGCTTGCCGACACGAAAGCCGAAATACTGCACGGTGCGGGTCCAATAGATGTCGGCGAGCAGCGAATCGTAGCCCAGGCTCATCTTCTTGAGCATTTTTCCGGACTGGATCATGAGTTCCGGATTCTGGTTTTGCAGCGGGCCGGCGGCAGCGTCGATATCGCGCTGCAGGAAGGCGAGCAGGACGAAGAGAATCGGAATCGCGACAAGCGCGAGACGCAGGATGCGCGTGTGATTCACGTTGCTCATTTCAGGTCGCGGCCGGAAAAGACGGCGGAGGCGGCGAGCAGCGCGACTGTGGAATAGAGGATGGCGTAAGCGGTGTTTTGCCAAATCAGCGCGTGCGGAATGGCTTCCTTGTGGGCAGCAGCGGCGATGATATTGAAATTGTGAAAATTCGGGAGGACGTAGTAAATGCATTTGGCGACGGTTTTTATCGCGGGATTGTCGGTGAACAGGCCGATATCGCGAATGTCGGGAGCGAAAACTCCGGCAACGTAAATGCCGAGGGTGTAGAGGGTCGAGAGCATGGGGCTGGAGAAGCAGGAAAAGAACAGGGCGAGCGCGGTAATCAGGGCCAGCTCGAGCAGGACGAAATAAATGGCGATGAGAATGGTGGCGTCGCTCGATTCGAATTTGTGGGCGACGTAGAACAAGGCTATCGCGAGGCCCACAGTCATCAAGAGCGTATTTACGACCAGGGTCAGGAGCAGGCCGCCGAATTTGCCTACCAGGAATTGCCAGCGCTGCACGGGTTTAGCCAGCAGGCTGTAGAGGGTGCGTTTTTCGATTTCCTTGTAGACCAGGCCGACGCCGATGAAAATCGCCATAATGATACCGAAGAGCGAAATCGCGGTGAGGCCGAGGTTGACGATGACGTCGCGTTCGATGCCGATGGAAATGCCGCCGACCAGAACCGCGGCGGCGATCATGAGCAGGGCGAAGAAAATCAGGTTGTAGAGCACGCGGTCGCGGACGGCTTCGCGAAACGTGTTTACCGCGACGATCCCGGGAATGGAACTCACGAAGCGACTCCGGTGGATACGGTTTCGGGAGCCGGGGCCGCGGCTTTCTGGCGCGCGACTAACTTCAGGAAATAGTCTTCGAGAGAAGGGCGCAGCGGGGCCACTGAAAGAATGCGGGCTTGGGAATTTTTCAGCTTTTCGAGCGCGACGTAGAGATCCGCTTCGGGGACTTCGATGCGGTAACGATCGCCAGTGTGCGTGGCCTTGCCGGTGATCTCCGCCGGGAGCGACATTGCCGCGCCAGCTTCGAAAAGAATTTCCATGCCTTGCACATCCATCGAAACGATGTCGCGCGGAGCGCCGACGCCCTGGAGTCTTCCGCCAACCAGCACGGAGACCCGGTCGCAGAGCATTTCGGCGTCGGAAAGAATGTGGGTGGAGAAGAAAATCGTTTTGCCCTGATTTTTCAGTTCAAGGATGATGTCGCGAACTTCGCGGCGACCGATGGGGTCGAGGCCGGACATCGGTTCATCGAGGAAGACGACCTGCGGGTCGTGCAGAATGGCCTGGGCGATTCCGACCCGCTGCAACATACCTTTGGAGAATTTGCGCAGCTGCACGTCGGAAGACGCGGTGAGGCCGACGCGATCGAGGAATTTCTGGATGCGCGCCTCGCGTTCGGCGCGGTTGAAGCCGAAGACGCGCGCGAAATAATCGAGGAGCTCGCGGGCGGTGAGGTAATCGTAAAAATAAGGCTGTTCGGGCATGTAGCCGATCTGGCGGTGCATGCCAATATCGGCGATCGAACGTCCCTGAATGCGAGCCGAGCCGCTGGTGGGAAAGATCAGGCCCATCAGCAATTTCAGAGTCGTCGTTTTTCCCGCGCCGTTAGGACCCAGAAAACCGAAGGCTTCGCCTTGATTGACCTGCAAGGACAAATGATCCAGGGAACGGCGCATTTTCTTGCGCCAGAATCCGACGGCGTAGTCCTTGGTGAGGCCTTCAATTTCGATCGCGGGCGTGCCCATGTCCGTACATTATGAATTTTTCCAAACGGCAATAGTTCATGTCAATAGGGAGGTGTTGCTAGCTTCGTAACATTTTCGGTCGGGCGGCCGGCGCGATTCGAGGGACCGAATCGAATCGCCGACAACGGGGAGCTTATTTTTCGCTGGGGCCGGCTTCGAAGCGCAGCAGGAAGGCGCCGTCCTCATCCTGAAGTTCCAGCTCGTTGCCCTGAATTTTCCAGCTATGCGATTTATCGAGCGCGTGCAGGAAATTGCCTTCGAGGTCCATGCCGCTGGGGCAGGCCATCATGGTGGAGGCGATGGGGCCGAAGTGGATGGTCTGCTTGTCCAACGTGTAGCTGCCGTTGAGGCGATTGCAGCCGCCCGAGCCGGAAACACGTTTGTTGGAAGAATCGAGGACGATGTAGGGCACGCGCTGGTTTTCGCTGGCGGCGACGTCCTGGGCGCCGAGGCGCGTCAATTTCCAAGTGGTGTCTTCCAGACGGAGACCTCTCGAGGTGTTAGCTGATGCGGCTGTCGCAGTTGTTTTGGCCACGCGTTTCAGCAGGATGTTCACTTCTTTGCCGGCACCGCGAGTGATGACCGGGTAGGACGTGTCGGAAGTGAACGCCAGCTGGCCGCCGGTTTTGATGGTGGCACGGACGGCGTAGGAATGATTTTCGACGATCCGGCGCGGGTCGTAGGTGA
Organism: Candidatus Acidiferrales bacterium; assembly: GCA_036401315.1. Lineage (GTDB taxonomy): Bacteria > Acidobacteriota > Terriglobia > Acidiferrales > UBA7541 > Palsa-295. The sequence goes on along the minus strand of DASWVE010000114.1, from coordinate 146,394 downwards.
TGGAGAAGTGGTACGGAGGATTACCGGGATTTTCCATGACGGCGCTGCCGATGGCTTCGGCTGGGGCGTCCATTTTGCTGACGTCGGACAAGGTCGCTTCGAGAACGGCATCTTTGGGCATGGCCATTCGTTCGCGGTAAGTGGCGACGCCGGTGACGACCCCTGCGGCGTTTTCCGTCAGCGGAGCCTGAGCCAAAACCGTGAAAGGCAGCGCCAGAAACATAAGAGCCAGCGTTCCGGCGATTCTCACGATGGTTTTCATATTCATTTTGACGTTCATGGCGTCGCCTCCCGCACCTTCGTTATTTTTTTCCGCCGAGCAACGAACCGAGGATACCGCGGACAATCTGGCGGCCCACCGAGCTGCCAATCGTTCGCGCCGCGCTTTTGGCCATGGCCTCGCCGAGGCTATCTCCGCGGCGGCCGCCTTTGACCGGGGCGCCCATGCCGGGAAGATTCGTGTACCAAGGTTGGCTGGGCGCTCCGGCTGGAGCGGGGGTTGTCGCGCCCCCTGCACCCGGCGCGGTGGATGCGGTGCCGGCGCGAGCTTTCAACAGTTCGTAAGCGGATTCGCGGTCGACGGCGTTTTCGTAAACCCCGGCGACGATCGAGGTCTTCATGAGCTGCTGGCGCTGCTCGGGAGTGATGGGCCCGATCTGGCTGCTCGGCGGGCAGACTAGGGCGCGTTCGACGATGCCGGGAGTTCCTTTTTCATCGAGAAAGGAGATCAGCGCCTCGCCGACTTCGAGCTCGGTGATGCATTTGGCTACGTCGAGGTTGGGATTGGTGCGAAACGTGTCGGCAGCGGCTTTCACGGCTTTCTGGTCCTTGGGCGTGAAGGCACGTAGCGCGTGTTGGACGCGATTGCCGAGCTGGCCGAGGACTTCTTCGGGCACGTCGAGAGGATTTTGGGTGACGAAATAGACGCCGATACCCTTGGAACGGATCAGGCGGACGATCTGAACGACTTTGTCCTGAATAATCTTGGGCAGGTCGGAGAAGAGCAAATGCGCTTCGTCGAAAAAGAAGACGAGCTTCGGTTTTTCCGGGTCGCCGACTTCCGGCAGGCGCTCGAACAGTTCGGTGAGCAGCCACAGCAGGAAGGTGGCGTAGATCTTGGGCGCGCGGATCAGCTTGTCGGCGGCGAGGATGTTCACGACGCCGTGGCCGTTCGAATCGGTTTGCATCAGGTCATCGAGGTTCAGCGCGGGCTCGCCGAAGAATTTTTCTCCGCCCTGCTGCTGGATTTCGATCAGGCCGCGCTGGATGGCGCCGATGCTGGCGGCGGAGATGTTGCCGTACTGGGTTTGAAATTCGGCGGCGTGTTCGCCGACGTACTGCAGCATCGACTGCAGGTCTTTGAAATCGAGCAGGAGCAGGCCGTTGTCGTCGGCAATTTTGAAGACGAGGGTCAGGACGCCGGCCTGGGTGTCGTTTAGATTGAGCAGGCGGCTGAAAAGCAGCGGGCCCATTTCGGACACGGTGGCGCGGACGGGATGGCCTTCGGCGCCGAAGACGTCCCAGAAGGTGACCGGGCAGCCAGCGAAGGAAAAATCGGCAAGCTTGAGCTTCTTGACGCGGTCGGCGATTTTAGGATTGTCAGTGCCGGGCTGGCTGATGCCGGAGAGATCGCCTTTCACGTCGGCGGCGAAGACCGGCACGCCGGCGCGGCTGAAACTTTCAGCCATTACCTGCAGCGTGACGGTTTTTCCGGTGCCGGTAGCACCGGCAACGAGGCCGTGGCGATTGGCCATGCCGGGAAGCAGGTACAGCGGGTGCGAGCTTTGCGCGATGAGCAGAGGATCGACCATTTTTGTTAGGGCCTCACTGGGATAAGCATCTCACGGCTCGGCGGCCGCGCCGTTATTTGTGAGCGAAGAACGCGGCCACGAAAATTGCGGAAGAATGCAGAGCTTTTCGCGGAAATTTTTCGGTTGGCGCGGAGGAAAGAAGGCACGCGCGTGATTAGAAAACGTTTACGCGAATAAAATTTCACATGCACGCTTTGCTTGTCTCCGAATTCTTAATCGTCGCCGGTGTGTGTCGGTATAGCAACCACTACAGATAGACGCTTACGACACCAACAACCGAAGATTTTGCGGTCCGAGTATGAATTTTTCTTGACAACTTTTCCACATGCCCCGATACTTCGTTTCCAAGCTCGGGGGACGATTTATTGGCTGCGCCGTTTTTCGACGCTCCAACGAACCGCAAAGCCGGACTGAAGTTTAACTGAAAATCCAGAGGGGCAAGACCCCACTTAGAACCGCGACTCAGTTTTTATGCGCGGCTTAGCTGGGCTTTTGTCTTTTTTTTTCGGTCGAGTGGGCCATTTTTACCGCGGAAAGCTCGGCCGGCACCTCACAACCGAATTTCATCGTGCCGGATGGCACATAGAACCTCAATACCGGGCCGTAGATTTGAGGGTTCAAGATTTTGGGAGTAAAATAGAAGATCCCACCTCAACTACCACCCGCCCACAGTATGACGGCAACACTGCCTGCGCGGAGGCAAACAGATGGCTGAAACAAGGACGGCAATGAACGGCATGACCGAAACAAATCAAATGACGCGCCGGGCGACCGGGCTGGAATTCCAGCGCCGGTTCACGGATGGAAAAATTTCTCCGTACGACAAGGTCGAATGGGAGCGCCGCACTGCACTCATAGGAAACGATAAGGGTCAGGTAATCTTCCGCCAGGAAAACGTAGAAGTGCCGAAGACCTGGTCGATGACGGCGACGAACATCGTCGCTTCCAAATATTTTCATGGCAAGCCGAACACCGCCGAGCGCGAGACCTCCGTACGGCAACTGATTGGCCGGGTGGTGGATACGGTCGTGCGTTGGGGCGAAGAAGGCGGTTATTTCGCGACGCCCGACGCGAAGAATATTTTCCGCGACGAGCTGGCGCACCTGCTGCTGGAGCAGAAGGTGGCGTTCAATTCGCCGGTGTGGTTCAACGTGGGCGTGCAGGCCAAGCCGCAATGCTCGGCCTGCTTCATCAATTCCGTGCAGGACAACATGGAATCGATCATGGGCCTGGCGAAAACGGAAGGGATGCTCTTCAAGTGGGGCTCCGGCACCGGGACGAACTTTTCGACGTTGCGCGGCAGCCGCGAATCGCTTTCGGGCGGAGGGATCGCTTCGGGTCCGGTGAGCTTCATGAAGGGCTTCGACGCTTTTGCGGGCGTGATCAAGAGTGGCGGAAAGACGCGGCGCGCGGCGAAGATGGTGATCCTGAACGCCGAACACCCGGACATCGTGGAATTCATCCAGTGCAAGACCAAGGAAGAGCACAAGGCGCACGTGCTGATCGAGCAGGGTTACGATCCTTCGATCGACGGCGAGGCGTATTCTTCGGTGTTCTTCCAGAACGCGAACCATTCCGTGCGGGTAAACGACGATTTCATGCGCGCGGTGGAAGAGGATCGCGACTGGTGGACGCGGAACGTGAACGACGGCAAGCCGTGCGAGAAGATGAGCGCACGGGATTTGCTGCGGGAAATGGCGGATTCGGCGTGGCGCTGCGGCGATCCGGGGATGCAGTACGACACGACGATCAACCGCTGGCACACCTGCAAGGCCACCGAGCGGATTAACGCCTCGAATCCGTGCTCGGAGTACATGTTCCTCGACGATACGGCGTGCAACCTGGCGTCGTTCAATTTGCTGAAGTTTTTAGGCACGAACAGCGTCTTCGACAGCGAAGGATTTACGCACGCGGTGGACGTGGTGATTACGGCGCAGGAAATTCTGGTGGATAACGCGAGTTACCCGTCGGAAAAAATTGCGCGGAATTCGCACGACTACCGGCCGTTGGGAATTGGTTATGCCAACCTGGGCGCGCTGCTGATGTCTTTGGCGCTTCCTTATGATTCGGATGGCGGACGCGATTTCTGCGGCGCGATTACGGCGCTGCTGACTGGTGAATCGTACGCGCAGTCGGCGCGCATCGCGGAACGCATGGGGCCCTTTGGCGGCTACCCGCGCAACCGCGAAGCGATGATCGACGTGATCCGCATGCACCGCGATTCGCTGCGGCCGATTAAAGAAGACAACGTGCAGCCGTCTTTGCTGCGCGCGGCGCAGAAATCGTGGGATGACGCGCTGGAGCTGGGCGAAAAGTTCGGCTACAAGAATTCGCAGGTCTCGGTGCTGGCTCCCACCGGAACCATCGGTTTCATGATGGATTGCGACACCACGGGAATCGAGCCGGATCTGGCGCTGGTGAAACAGAAGCGGTTGGTGGGCGGCGGCGTGATCAAGATCGTCAACAACACCGTGCCGCAGGCGCTGATGAAGCTGGGATATTCGCCGGAGGAAGTCGCGCAGATCGTCGATTACATCGACGCCAACGCGAAGATCGAAGGCGCGCCGTTCCTGAAGGAAGAGCACCTGCCGGTTTTCGACTGCTCGTTCACGCCAATCGGCGGCGGGCGTTCGATTTCGTGGAAGGGCCACCTGCGCATGATGGCGGCAGCTCAGCCGTTTCTTTCGGGCGCGATCAGCAAGACGATCAACATGCCGGAAGCGTCGACGATTGAAGACATCATGCAGGCCTACATCGAATCGTGGAAGCTAGGGCTGAAGTCGGTGGCCATCTACCGCGACAATTCGAAGGGTTCGCAGCCGATGTCCGCGGCGTCGAAGAAGGACGACGGGAAAACGGCTGGGACCACGGCCGCAGTCGCGGCTCCGGTGGAAGTTGTTGCTTCGACGACGCAGGCTCCGCCTGCTCCGGAACAGCATGAACTTTTCGCGCGCGGTGCGACGCGGCGCAAGCTGCAACCGGAACGCGATTCGATCACGCACAAGTTTTCGATTGGCGGCCACGAAGGTTACATCACCGTAGGCAAGTACGAGGACGGAACGCCGGGCGAAATCTTCATCAAGATGGCCAAGGAAGGGTCCACGCTTTCGGGAATTATGGACGCTTTCGCGCTGTCGGTTTCGATTTCGCTGCAGTACGGCGTGCCGCTGCGGGCGTTGGTGGAAAAATTCGTAAATTCGCGGTTTGAGCCTTCGGGCTACACCGGGAATCGCGACATCCGCTACGCGAAATCGATCGTGGATTACATCGGCCGGTGGCTGGGCGCGAAATTTATTTCGTCGAGCTACCTGGATACGGATGCGAGCGAAGCGGAAGCGGCCAATGCACCAGCATTGGCGGCGGCACCGGCAAGCGCACCGGGGGCGACCGCTCCGGCGGTTGCGGTCAAGCCGGCGATGGCGCCGAAAATGACGGACAACGAAACCTCGAACCGGCATCGGGCGACGATTGACGATGCGCCGTCCTGCTCCGAATGCGGGATGCTGATGACGCCGAACGGCAGCTGCTACAAGTGTTCGAACTGCGGCGGCACGTCAGGCTGCAGTTAGGCACGAACGGCAGGGAAAACTCAGAATGGTGAGGGCGGGTCTTCGGACCCGCCCTTTTTTTTCGGGTGGACGAATCGCGGGTCGTTATCGAGGGTCGGGGCTTTGGGTCGCAGCCCGGCGCATCGACTGGATCGCGGTAAATCCGATGGCCAAAACCGCGATGAGCAGTACGCCCCATAGGAAAACTTCGTGGGTCTCGGTCCATGGACGAGGATCGACCCACGCTGAATTGATTTCTTCCGGGCCAAGCTTGCCCGGCATGGCCGGGCGGAGCTGCTTCAGATTTATGCGCTGGGCCAAATCGTATTGCGGAGCGTCGACTCTTTGTTGGCCATAAATCAGCATGTAGGCTTTGGCCGGTTGCTGCTCGAACACGACATGACGAGGCGTGGAGTAGAGCCGAACTGTAGCGTTGGCCAGCGGCGCGTCGTTTCCGTTTTCGACCGTGATGCGCCAGTGGCGCGCCTGCTCGCCGCCGTAGGGAATCGCAACAGTCAACTGTTCCTGCACTTTGTCGCCCTGATGAAAGCGGTAGATCTGGCCCGAGGCGAAATTTCGCCATTCCTTTCCATCGGCGCTAGCCGCCAGATCCACGCAACGAACAAATTCCATGGGCGCCACATCAAAGATCGCTTCTGTAACGGGGGGTCCGGTCCCACCCAAGTCAGTAGTCCAGATGCTTTTTCCATGTGGAGTGCGGGGATCGGGCGTAGCTTGGGCCGCTTCCAGTGGCACTCGCTCCTCCGCTTCGGCAACTTCATGGAAGACCACGGCACCGGCAATCGGGAAGGCTTTTTCTCCATCCAGAATGCGCAGGCGCAGGTAGCGGGCATTATTTTCGGAATAGTGGACGATGCGGGTGCCTTCGCGGCCGTCTTTGGTGAAGCGGAAAATTGGGGCGCGTTCCTGCACGATGCGCCAGGTGCGAGCGTCGTCGCTAGCCTCGACGCTGACCCACTCAATGAAATTCTGATTGTCAGTTTCGATTTCGAGCGAATTGTGGAAGGGCGCGTCGCCCTTGATCTCGATTACAGCCTGGGTGTAGTCCCCGGGAGCGAAGCTTCTCTCGTGCATGGTTGCGGCAAGGTGTTCGGTGGTTTTCGCTCCGTCCAAGATAAATATCGTGTACGGAGTTTCGTCGCCCTGGCCGTCGATGACCCGCAGGTCATTCAGCGAGAGCTTAGCGTGTAAGAAAATCCCGTCAGGGACAGTAACTTCGACCAGACGCGGGATGTCCAGTTCCGTAGGCGGAAGGTCGATGACGCGGAAATAATGCCAGTTTTTCCAGGCGGCGGGCAGGCTGGAAAAAGCCAGCGCGGTGGCCGCGGTTACCGCGAGCGCTACGGTGACTGCGGCGAAGGCGCGAAGGCCGCGCGATCGCGCGGTCACGATTTATTCTCCGTGCCGCGGCCGGCCAGTTGGCGCTGGTAGTAGAACGAAATGAGCAGCAGCGCGAGGCCGAGCAGGGAGAAGGAAACGATCCGATAGAATTTCTCGAGGAACGAAAGATCGAAGACAAAAACCTTCACGATCACCACGCCCAGCAAGACGAGGGCCTGCCAACGCACGACTGCCAATTTTTTCAGGGCGCCCGCTGCCAGGAGGATCAGCGCGTACACCAGCCAAAGCGCCGACAAGGCTAGTTCCTGCGCGTGACCGGTATCGATGCCCAGCGACGGCATGCGGCCAAAAACGTCCCAGACTTCGAGGGACAATGCGGCGATGAGCAGAACGTTGGCCGCGATCGCGGTAAGCAGGTACATCGTTTTTTCTTCGGCGCCGGTTTCGGCGGCTTGCTCTCGCGCGAAATAGCAGGCGGCGAAAAAGCAGGCGACGGCAAAGACGAAGGTAGCGAACCGCGCATTCAGCACGAAGGCATCGGTTGGGATCGAGATGACGGCCAGGCGGCCGGTGACAATCGCAAACAGCAAGAATCCGGCCCAACGCATCAGCGGGAATTTTGTGTTCAAGCCGCTCCAGATGAGGATCAGACCTTCTACGGCCCAGGCGATGGTGATCCATTTACCGTCGCAGCGGATGGGGATGGCCAGAGTGGCAAAAGTGAGCGCCAATCCCGCATACAGAATCCGCGCGACACGCGTATTCACGGTGCGGCCAGCGGGCAACAAACGCTCGGCTCCCACGTGCGCGGCGGCGAGCGCCAGGATGGCAATCGTCAGAGTCCAGCGATACTGCGGCCAGAGCATCTGGTGCAGCGCGATGGGAAAGGAAATCGCGTTGATGACCACAATTCCGATTTCCGATTCGGAAAGTTCGCCATCGCGCCAACTGCGCACCACAGGAATGGCTGCGAACAAGAGGAAAAACAGGGTGGCGAAGAAAATCGTAATGGCGAGGGCCGGCTCGCCGTAAAAATCGGCGTACCATCCCCAGAAAAAAATCAGCGTGGCCGCGAATTGGACGGGAAGCAGCCACTGCCAGACGCGCACCCAAGCCAGGCCCAGTACCGCTGCGCCGAGGATGAGCAAATACGTGAAGAGCGCGACTTCGTGATTTTCGTGGGTGCTGACCAGCAGCGGAGTAATCAACCCGCCGATTTGCGCGAGCAGAGCGATGCGTTCGGAATTCCGGCCGACGGCGACCACGAAGGTTGCCGCGGTGACCACGATCATCAGGGTGAAGGCGGTCGACTGCGAGAAAATCTGGTAGTAGTGCCAGCCAGCCCACAGCGATAGATAGAGCACGGCGGCGCCGAGCGCGGCGATGCCCTCGGAAAAATATTTGTAGCCTTTGCTGAGCAGGCGCTGGCTCCAGGGATAGAGCGCGCTGCCGAGAAGCAAGCCGATGCCGACGCGGCCGCGAGGGCCGACCCAGTCGTTGTCGAAGGCATACTTCAAAAAGAAAGTGACGGCGAAAAGTAACGCCAGAATTCCCACATAATTCAGCCAGCGGCCGGCGACCACGGCTTCGAAATTTTCGCTATGGGCCTGACTGGGATTCACTGCCGAGGAACGCGGAAGCGACAAGGCGGGAGTAGGCGCATGCGGAGACTTCGGAATCGCTGCGACCGACGGGGGAACGAAGGCTACGGGCTGAGACGTGAGCGGAGCGGAAAAGGGGTCCGGTATTTTCGGCGCAGGCGAGGGCGGGACTGCCGCCGGTTGCGGAGGCGGCTGGGTTTCTGTAACCCGAGTCACTGAGGCAAGAGCGCCCTCGAGCTGCGCGACGCGTTTCTCCAGGCCGTAAATCCGGGAGATCAGGTGCGGCGCTTCGCCGTCCAGCTTGCGGCTGAGCGCTCCCACCCTCGCCATGGCAACCACGGCGAGCACCGGGCCCCCGATCACAATCGCGAGCGCGAGAAGGCCAAAGAACACGGCATCTGAGTTCATAGGTGGAGGGGGAGCGTTTTCGCCGCTAGTACATCATAGTCACTTGCGGGGAGCAATACGTTCAGAGTGCACCTGCCGGCGAAGCGGCAACTGACCGGACAGACGGGCGCGCGGCCTTGGGCGCGAGCGAGTGGCGGAGGGCAAAATTCGTCGGGCAAAAAAATAAGGGGCCCCGTCGGGCCCCTTTTATGCTCAACCCCTAGAATCCGGTCTCAGCGCGGTGACACCGGTCCACCCCGGGATTAGAGACAGCCGCTAGTCAGGATGCACGCGGAGGGCCACGGGGAGTCACTGGCGTTGACTAATACAATATGCTGATAAATATGGGAGTTAAGCGTGCGCTCGGCAGGCCTGCGGCTCAATAACGCCGGTCAATCTCCAATTTCTGAAACCCAACTATGGTTTTTTCTATGGTCTTTGGAAGGCGGCGCTCGCTTTCGGGCTGCGGCGACTCAGGGTTGAAGAGCAAATGTAACGGTTATCGTGGTGTCGACCTCGACCGGTTGGTTACGAAGCAAAGTTGGCTCGTATCGCCAGTCTTTCACCGCATCAAGAGCGGGCTGAGCCAAAACGCAGACGCCCTCGACGACCGACAAGCTCTTGATTTTGCCGTCTTTCCCGATAATGGCGTGGAGCTTGACGTCGCCCGAAATGTGCGCGTTTTTTGCGTCGCGCGGATATCGCGGCTGAACCTGATGAATAAGTCGGGCGGATTTGACTTCTCCGCCCTGCAAGCGCTTGGGAACGTCAGCCGATTGGTCCGATCCCGAGGCAATGCGGGGTTTGGGCAGCGGTTTAACTTGCGAGGAAAGAGTTCCGACATAACGAAAACCGCCGTTCACGTAGGCGAAGTACATGAAGGCGGTGCCTTCGCCCGCAGCGTTGAAAAAACGAACGTCGTATAGCGGCACCAAGCTGTCGCGTTTAATCAGCAAAGGGTATTCGGTCGCGGTGGCTCTCTCGTCGCAGGAATTCTCAAACTTGTGAGCCTCAATCGTTGTTTTCTTGTCATTCAACAGGGTCCGGAAGGCCCCGGCGGCAGAAGCGACTACCTCGGCGCGCTGTCGTGCTGACGCGACTACATACGCTGGGCCTAGGTCTTTTCCAAACACCGCGTTAAACCAATCGTCGGGATTTGGGAGCACCAGAGAACCGGCCAGGGCCGTGAATTCCTGGTCCTGGCCCTCCCCCTTGAGTTTCATCATCTGACGCATCAGGTCTTGCAAACCTTTGGGCGTATCCGGGTATGGGGCAACCGGAGCCACGGAAATCGTTGAACCGGATGGAGCAGCCGGTGGAGTTTGCCCGCGGGCAGCGGACCCGAACGAGGCGATGATCAGGAAAAGAGTGGCAACGCAGAATCGACTCACCGATTTCTCCGGAAGTGGCTCGACGAGTTTCGGGCCGCGCCAAGTGATACCCGAAGTGCCACGATGACGCAATTGAAACTTTAGGGAAGGGCAGCGGTAAAAATCGGGCTAGGCGCCGATGGCTTGGCGGAGGCTGTTGGCCAGGGTGTCGGTCCAGCGGCGGACGTCATCTTCGTGCTCGGCTTCGACCATTACGCGGGCCAGGGGTTCGGTGCCGGAATAGCGCAGGACTACGCGGCCGGATTTGCCCAGGGCGTTTTCGGCGGCGGTGAGGTCGCGCGAAACTTCGGGCAGGGACTCCAGCGGCGGCTTGGATTTTACTTTCACGTTGACGATTTTTTGGGGGAAGACTTTGAGGTCGGCGACGAGGTCGTCGAGCGGGCCGGAGAGGGCGATGATCGAAGCGAGTTTTAGGGCGGTCAACATGCCGTCGCCGGTAGTGGCGTCGTCGAGGAAGAGAATGTGGCCGGATTGTTCGCCGCCGAGGTTCGCGCCGATGCGCTGCATTTCTTCAAGGACGTAGCGGTCGCCGACGGCGGTGCGAGTGAGTTTCAGGCCGGATTTTTCGAGGGCGCGTTCGAGGCCGAGGTTGGCCATGGTGGTGCCGACGATTACGTCGCCGTGGAGCAGGCCTTTCGATTTCATATAGCGGCCGGCGACGAGCAGGACGCCGTCGCCATCGACGAGGCGGCCGGAGCCGCTGGAAAAAATGGCGCGGTCGGCGTCGCCATCGAAGGCGACTCCCAGGGCGGCGCCGGATTCGGCGACGCGGTGCTGCATCTTTTCGGGATGCAGGGAGCCAAATCCAGCGTTGATGTTGCGGCCGTCGGGGGTGTTGCCGATGGCGATGACTTCGGCGCCCAGGGCACGGAACAAACGCGGGGCGAGGGCGCTGGCAGCGCCATTGGCGCAATCGACTACGATTTTCATGCCGGCTAGATTTGCGCCGGGAAGGACGGAGGCGCGCAGGCCGTCTAGGTAATCGTCGTCTATTTTTTCGTTGTCGCGCAGGCGCAGGTCGCTGCGCGCCTCGGCGGATTCGTTCGAGGAAAGAATGAAGCGCTCGATTTCGGCTTCGACGGAATCGGGAAATTTGGTGCCGGCGGCGGAGATCAGTTTCACGCCATTATCGTGGTAGGGATTGTGCGAGGCGGAGATGACCACGCCGGCCGAAAAACCTTCGTGGCTGACCAGCCAGGCCACGCCGGGAGTAGTGACGACTCCGGCGGAAACCGGTTCGACGCCCGCGGCGGCCAGGCCGCGCGCGATGCGTTCGGCAATGTGCGGGCCGGATTCGCGAGTGTCGCGGCCGATCAAGACGCGAGGTGTGGAATTCTGCGCGCGGCTCTGCGAGCTGACGTATTCGCCGAGCGCCAGGCCGGCGCGATCGAGCGTGGCATCGTCCAGCGGAAACTTGCCGGGTAATCCGCGGATGCCGTCGGTGCCGAAAAGTTGTTTGGTCATGTGCTCGCGGGCGATTTCTGATTGGCCTTAATTCTATCATTCTCGCAGACCCCGATTGGGTAGTGGAGACGGCGCGTTTTAGCGGCGGTTGCTTGGGCGACAGGTGGTCCCGAAGGCCAGTGCACGCGGAGGCACAGCCATATTTGGCTGGGGCCGGCTGTGTTATCGTACCGCCATGCCTCTCGAGGAAACCAAGCTCGTCTCCGCCGGTTCAGTCAGTGGAAAAATTATCGCCGCCGGAATTGTGATCGCCTTCTGCTACTGGGCGGCGTCGGTGCTGGTCACGCTGCTGATTGCCGTGTTGCTGGCGTACTTTTTGGATCCGGTGGTCACGTTCATGGAAGAGTGGCACATTCCGCGGGCGCTGGGTTCGCTGCTGATTGTACTGGCTACGATTGCCATTATGCTGCTGCTGACGGTTTTCCTGATCGAGCGCGCGGATCAATTTGGAGCGGACTGGCCGCAATACCGCGAGCCGTTGCATAAGATCGCGTCGGCGGTGCAGAAAAAGATGTCGACCTTCGAGGAGCACGTTTCGGAAATCGGTCCGGCGCAGGTGGTGGTACCGGGACAGACGATCGTTACGGTCGAGCCGCATCCGATTCGGGCGGCGGTAATCGAACGGCTGAGTTCGCTGTACGAAGTGATTCTGGCGGCGACTTTTGTGCCATTTTTATTGTTCTTCATGCTGGCCGCGAAACGGCAGGTGTGGCACGCGACGATGCAATTGTTCCCTTCGACGCGACGAACCGAAGTGAAGGAAACGCTGACCGACGTGACGCAGGTACTGCGCAGCTATGTAATCGGAACCGCGCTGGTTGGGCTGGTGCTGGTGCTATTCAGCTGGCTGCTGTTCTGGGGGATGGGCCTCGAATTTCCGTTCTTGCTGGGGCTCGTTTCGGGATTATGCAATCTGATTCCGTACCTCGGAGTGGTTCTTTCGTGGATTCCACCGATGCTGATCGGGCTGAAACAATTTCACACGCCCGGGCCATTCATCGGAATTTTCGGGGCTTTGACCGTGCTGCATCTGGTGACCGCGAATTTGCTGATTCCGGCGCTGGTGGGCTGGCGGGTGCGCTTGAACGCGTTGGCGCTGACCGTTTCCATTTTATTTTGGGGCTGGCTGTGGGGCGGAGCCGGATTGATTCTGGCGGTGCCGATCACGGCGGTGATCAAAGTGATTTGCGATCACAACGAAGATTTGCAGCCGGTGGGGCGCTGGCTTAGCGCGTAGCGCAATCCGTCGAACGCTTATTCTTGCCGTAAAGACTGTAGCGTATTTTTTAATTCCTCCGCATCGCGAGCATCCTGAAACATTCGAATCGCGGCAATTCCGGCTGCGCCCACGCGCAGACATTCCTGCGCGTTTTGTAAAGTCACCCCACCGATAGCCAACACTGGGATTTTGACCGCGGCGCATGCTTCGGCGAGATGGACGACGCCGGCGGGCCGGCCGAAGGCGCGCTTGGAAGGCGTGTCGAAGACTGGGCCGAAGATGGCGTAATGCGCTCCAGCGGCTTCGGCTTCGCGCGCTTCTTCTAGCGAGTGACAGGAAACGCCTACCAGAAAAGTACGTGGAGCGTTGCCGTTGCGGCACCAGCTGACGACTTCGCGCACTGGCCGCGAAGCGCGGCCGAGATGCACGCCGGCCGCTTTCGCCGCGATGGCAACTTCCAGGCGGTCGTTCACAATGATGCGAATTCTGAGTGCGTGGGCCGCCTGAACTGCTTGCTGCGTCAGGCTTAGAAGCTCGCCGTCCGGCAAATCCTTTTCGCGGATTTGGATCCAGTCGATCCTGGCGTCGATGGCGGCGCGAATCTTTTCCAAGAGGCGTGGAATCGTGGCGGATGTTTCATGGAGTGCGAGCGAGTTTCGGTCGGTTACGTAGCAGAGCACCGGCGAAGCGGGAAGCGAATTGTCAGGAACGGGCGGCAACGGCGGGGGTCCTGCCGCGCAGGGATTCGAGCGCGTACATAATGTTGATGACGCCGAGGCCGGAAATCATGCCGCGCAGATAGGAATTCTTGAGGAAGAAAGCCAGGTTGGGATACTGGTACAGGAAATAATTCACGTCCCAGACGTCGGACCAGGGCAGCAGAATCAACACTACGCCCAGCTCAAACCAAAGCAGCAGCAATAGAATTCGCAGAAGCCGGCTGGTCATCTGGTTTCAATTATCGGGGATTATCGCGGGAGTGGCAACAGCCGCAGCGAACTACTGCTTTTGCAAAGTGGCGATGCGGTCGGCAACGTCGCGGTAGTCGATATTCGCGGCGTAAACCTGGCGGAAACTGTCGAGCGCGGCATCGGCTTCGCCGGCGGATTCGAGCGCGAGGCCGAGGTCGTACTGCAAGGCCAGAATCGATTCTTCTTCGAGATGCGGCGTGGTGAGGGCGCGCTTGTACCACAGCGAAGCAACCATCGGTTCGCCTTTATCCATAAAGGAAAGGCCGAGCATGGTGGAGCAATTCATTTCGTAGCGGAACGGCTTGCCTTTCTGAATGGCTTTGGCGACCTTTTGGAATTCGCCGATGGCTTCGTCGAGCAGACCCATCTCGCGGTAAGCGATGCCCAGGTTGTAGTGGGTCTCGAGGTCTTCATCCTCGTCGTTCATTTCGCCCAGCTCGCTGCGGAATTCCTGAAAAACCTCAGCCAGTTCGTTAAAGTTTTCGATGGAACCCGTTGCCGGCGGAGGAGCGGTTGCTGAAGACGCTTGAGGCGCGATCGGCGCTTCGGCGAAAACTCCCTGCAACTGCGAATGGATTTCCTGCGGCGGAGCCGCGGTCGGGCGCTGGTTCGAAGCGGCGTGCACCGGTTCGGGCGTGGGCGCTTCGAGGTCGTCGAATTCGGCGGCAAGTTCGCTGAGGAAATCGTCGGTAGTTTTGGAATCGCCGTTCTTCTGGGTAAGCGCAGGCTCCGGAGTGAGTTCGATTTCGAGTTCAGGCTCCGGCGCGGCTTCGACTGCTTCAGCAATGGCTTCGGCACCGACCTCTGGAGCCACTTCGGGAGCTTCCGCGATTTCCGGAACCGGTTCGTTCAGGAAGTCGAGCAAATCCGCCGGCAGATTCGCGGCCGGAGAACCAACTTCCGCCACGGGCTCTTCCACAATTTCGAAAACAGGCTCGGCTTCTATTTCCGCGGCAGGCGTGACGACTGGATCGAGTTCGATCTCGGCGGCTGCGTGTATCTCTGGCTCGGCGACTTGCACGGTCTCGGCCGGCGGCGCCGCAAACACGTCGTCGGTGAGATCGGTCTGCGCCAGATTCGAATCAATTTCGAAGGGCTTGACGCCGGTGGCGTGGTCCGGCTCTTCGTCGATGACTTCGCCATCGGAGCTCATCTGAGCGACGGCTTCGTTGGCGGCGCGGCGAATCTCGGCAATAGTTTCGTCTTCCGAGGGCGCCGCGGAATGCTGCGGCACGGCGGAAGCGGGTTCGGGTTCGACAATGGGATCGAATTCCAGCGGCGCGACAATTTCGGCGGCTTCGGGCGCGGGTTGCGCGTCGACCGGAATCGCTTCGGCTTCGTCGGAAATGGCAGCCCATTCGTCGGAAAGATCCAGCTCGCCGGAGGCTGCGGCAGATTCCGCAGCGGGCGCGGCGGCCGCTTCGCCAAAAGTTCCTTCCGGTGAAATTTGCTGCGGTTCAGGTCCAGAGGCGTCGAGAGCCATCAGCGGAATTTCGAATTCCGCGGGTTCCACAGCGGGAGCAGTGGCGTGAACTTCCGGCACTGGCACTGATTCAATTTCAATCTCAAAGGGCGGCGGCTCAACCGCAGCTTGAGGCGGTGCCGGAGCTTGGGCCGGAACTGCAGGCGGCGCGGGTGTGGCGACCGCGGAAGCCACCGGTTCGGGCGCCACAACTGGCGCACCAATTTGAGGATTCGCTTCGTGGGACCAGGCGCCTGCGGCTGGAGCCGGTTCGACAGCCGGCGCACCCGCAACGGGCGCGACCATGGCCGGAGCGGGAGGAAGATCGCTTTCGCTGAGGCCAGCAACCTTCGAGTAGCGGCGGCGAAGCTCTCCGAAACGGTCGGCGTTGACGTGATCGTTTCGTTCGCGATGAATTTGTTCGAGCTGCGCGGACAATTCCGCGGTGCGCCGATCGTTTCCGGCGCCTAGATGCAGATCGAGCAGGCGTTCGAGAGTCGGCGTGTGGCGCGGTGCGCGTTGCAGAACGTTTTCGAGAAGGTGCGTCGCCTTCTGGGTGAGGCCGTAGCTGGAAAACAGGTCGACGTCGGTGAGCGCCTGAGCGATGTAGCGCTGGGTATCTTCGTCGAGCGTTTCTTCGACGATCACCGGAGTAACAACCGGGGTTAGATTCACGGGACGGTCATCGACCGGCTCGGGAATAGCCGCAACTACCGGCGCAGCGACAGGCGCGTCCAGAGCAGCAGCTCCGATTTGGGTTTCGACCGGAGCGGCGGGAATCGGCGCGGTGCCGGTGCGGGCCCGGAACTGATTCAGGCGTTCGACCAGGCGTTCATCGTTCTTATTGCGGTCGACCAGCTCGACCAGCAATTCCTCGGCGCGAGCGACATTGTCTTTGGCGGCGCAGGCGTCGGAAAGCTGACCAAGCGCGGCGTTCAACCGGAAAGGTTCGCTGGCGTGACGGCAGAAATCGACCAGCATTTCCAGCGGCTCACATTGACCCGGCATCTTTTCACACAGGGTGGTGAGCGACTTCACAAAATTATCCTGAGCGCCGGCTTCGACCATGGGCGCGCGCAGTTCGGTAAGCAGGGGCAAGGCGTTCGCAGCGTCTCCGCCTTCGATCATGGCTTCGACCACGCCATAGAGCAGGGTGAAGTGCTGGTGGCCCTTGGCCAATTGCTGGCGGGCGCGTTCGGCGGCCTGGGCGCTATGGCCGGCACGCAATTCGTAATCGACCAGCAGCTCGGTGACGTCACCGCCGGCCTGCGCCTCGGGATGATGACTGAGCGTGGCGATGGCAGCGTCGAACTTACTGGCGGCCGCGAGAGTTTTGGATTTCAGTAAGATGGCTTCGGAATTTGAGGGGTCGACCTCGATGGCGCGATCGACCAGCTTGTCGGCTTCGTCGGTTTCGCCGCGTTCGAAAAGGCGTTGGGCGTAGCCCAGATAGGTTTGGGCCGCTTCCTGTTTCTGGCCCATCATCCCGTAGAGCTCGGCCAAGCGCATTTGCACGCGCTGGTTTTCGGGTTCGACTTCGAGCAAGCGATGCAGAACTTCGACCGCCTTCTGGGAATGATTGGCTTTCAGATGCGCTTCGGCGATTTGCAAGAACAGCGGGCGCGCTTCGCTGAGGACGCCCTGCTGCACATAGAGGTCGGCGAGGCGCTCGAGTGGCGCGAGTTCATTGGGCGCCAGCTTGGCAATTTTTTTGTAGATCGCGATGGCTTTGCTGTTGAAGCCGTCGTTCAGGTAAACGTGAGCGAGACGCTCGAAATATTCGACGGCCTGGGGCATGTCACCCTGGCGGGCGAATAGATCGCCTACCGTCATCAGGGTGGCCTGATCCTTGGGGTCGTTGCGGAGGATGAGCTGATATTCGCCGATGGCCTGGGCCACTTTGCCCTGGTTCAGGAATTTCAGCGCATTTTCCAGCGCTTTGCTTTTGTTGAACGCCATGGATGATGTTCTTCCGCCCGTCCCCGCATACCGGGCAGGTACAAAAAAGGCACAGCGGCGGCCTAGACTCGCAGGTTAGCATGCGCGAAAAAGCGGGAGCAACGAAGGGAAGGGGGGTAGGTGCCAAAGGCGACAACAGTGCCTAGTAAGCGCCGTGACCAGGGCACGGCGCCGGGCGGGACGGAATCGGTAGGAAAGCGCTATTCGGTATAGAGCATCAGCAGGATGCCCAGGATGATCATCAGGGTCGGCCAGACCTTCTTAAATAGGCCCTGCCAGCCGCCGTCGATTTCGGAGAGTCCTTTGGTCAAGGCGACCCCACCGCCGACGATGGCGAAACCGAGGTGCTCGGATTTGATGTGAGCCATCGTTTCCATGTGATGGGCGCCGTGCATGCCGCCGCCATGGTGGTGGAAGAGAAGAAGGATGGCGCCGACCATACCAAACACCGGAAACGCCCAGGCGCTCCAGAGGGCTTTCAGTTTGCCGCGGGCGCGCTGCAGTTCGACTACGCCCAGGAACAGCAGGATCACGGCGAAGGTCTTGTGCTGCAGGTCTTCGGGATTGTCATGGATGGCGAACCATAAGGATTCGTGGCCGACCGGCCAGATTTCGGTATCGCTGAAGAGTGCCAGGTAAAGACCGGCCAAGAGGAAACACCAGGGCCAGACGTAGCGGACGCGGGGCCAGCGCTTCGCAAGGCGGTCCTGAGTCAGCAGGAAAATGCCGGCGACGATGACCAAAAAGCCGGCCAGGTGATGATTGAATTCGCTCTCTTTTTTGTCTTTGAGATGCTTGGCTTGCCGCTCGGGCGATTCGGGTGCCTGACTCATGTCCATGCCGGGCATGTCTTGCATTCCGGGCATATCGGGCATGGAGTTTTGCTGGGCGAGGATTACGGGGCTCCACGACGAAAACGCGAGCAGCAAAACCGCGGCGAGCAAGGCGAACTTCAGGTTCCAATTACGAGCGCTTGACGAAAAATGCATGCACCTCTCCTGTTTCAAATTCGAGCCGATTGTAGACTGTAGGATTCTAGGAATCGACGACCGGATGCGGCAAAAACATCGGCATTATTTTAGCGAAGTTTTGGGCGCGCGTCGGTCAAAAAAGAAGCCGAGCGAGCGTTTGCCGATATTCGAGTTACAGAACATCCCGGGCAGCGGTTGGCTGCGTATATGCTTCATAAGGATGTAGCGTTGGAATTCGGGCGAATGAGACCGCGCAGCGACGGCGGCACAGGACAGGTGATGGTGAAATCAGGCAGCGCGAACTTCAGACAAAAAATGGTCGCGGTTTTTCTGGTATGGGCGTTGGCTGGCGTGGCTCCAGTGCGCGCGGCCGACCTGCAGCCGACGGCGGCGCAAAATTACGAACACTACATCGCGCTGACGCAGGCGCAAGTGACCGCGGAGATCGCGCAGGGAACTCCGTATTTGTGGGTCGAGCGTTTGCCGGAACCGCGGCGGATCGCGGCGGAAGCGCAGTTACGTAGCGGCGACGTGGTGATCGAGAAACTCGAAACGCTGGATAACGGGAAAGCGATCGAGGTGCCGGGCGCCATGATCCATCACTGGATCGGCACGGCATTCGTTCCGGGTGCGACGCTGGCGCAAACGCTGGCCTTCATGCAGGACTACGATCACAAAGTGGAGTATTTCAAGCCGGACATCGTGCGCTCGAAAGTTCTGAAACACGAAGGCGACGACTATCTGGTGCTGCTGCGTTTTTACCAGAAGAAAATCATTACGACGGTGATCGATACCGATCAGGAAGTGCATTATCACGTGGTAGATAAAACCCACGCGTGGAGCCGTTCGCGGGCGACGCGAGTGCAGGAAGTGGACAATCCGGGCCGCTCCGACGAGAAGCTGGAGCCCGCAGGGCATGACCGAGGATTCGTGTGGAAGCTGAATACATTCTGGCGGTTCGAGGAAAAAGACGGCGGGACGTATCTGGAATGTCAGGCGATTTCGCTGAGCCGGGATATTCCCACCGGGCTCGGATGGATGGTCGGGTCGTTCGTTTCCAGCGTGCCGCGGGAATCACTGACGTTCACGCTGGTGACGGCGCGTTCGGCGCTGGCGAAAAAAGCAACGGCGATGAATTAGAAGTGAATATCGATACCACCTGCCGACTGAGCAGGCCCGCAAACAATTAGTAGGTCGTTGTCCCCAGGAAAATATCCTCCAGCCCGTTGGTATCCCGCGGAACCAGATTATTCGAAAACGAAATGAAGCTGACGGTGTGGCCATCGGCGCTGATGGATGGCGCATAGCTCTGGCCATTGGCGGGAGAGGCGTTGGTGCCAGCGGGAATGCTGGCGGTCACCAAGCCTGGCGTGCAGGTGGTGATCGTCGCGAGGCAAGTGTTGCGGACGAGAATATTTTCGACTCCGTTAATGGAGTTCGCCAGATTCGAAGCCAGCGAAGCAAAGGCCACATAGGTGCCGGAAGCGCTGATGCTGGGATGTTCGCTGAGGCCGTTGCCGGGCACGCCGCCATTGGCGGTGGATACGAGCGTGGTAGACGGCACGCAGGTGGTAGTGACGGTAGAAACTCCGGTGCAGGTGTCGCGAACGTAAATCTGTTGGGTTGGGCCGACGCCGGCGATCAGGTTCTGCGCAGTTGAGGCGAAGGCGATGAAGCGGCCGTTCGAGGCGGTCGTAGTGCTTCCGCAGTTCGCGATGGTTGTGGAGCCGCCGCAGGAAGAAAGGCTGGATTGATCGCTGGCGCCATCGGCGGGAGTGGTGCCATCCGGAGTCGAAACCAAGGTCGTGACCGGCAAACAGGTGTTGGTGGTAGTACCGATGGTGGTGGCGCAGGTGTAGCGCTCGAAAATTTCCGAAGCGCCGGACGGATTCGGGGCGGTCGCTCCCAGGTTGGTAGCCGTCGAGGTAAACGAAACGTACAGGCCGGAATTGGAGACGGAAGGATGCGAGCTCGGGCCGTTGCCCTGAGCGGCGCCATCGGGCGTGGACACCAAATAAGTGGTGGGCACGCAAGTACCGGTCGAAGTGGGCGTGGAAATGTCGCAGGTATCGTGTACGTAAACCTGCGGAATCACGCCGTCGGGAGTTATGTCCGAGACCAGATTGGTGGCCAGCGAAACGAAGGCGACATAGCGGCCGTCGTTGCTGATGACCGGGTTGTAGCTGGCGCCATTGCCGGCGGATAAACCGTCGGCGGAAATCGAAACGAGTTGCGGCACGGCGGTGGTCGAAGAGGTGGTGGTGCAGCTGGTGGAGGTGGTGGCCACACAGACCGGGCGCCAGTAGACCTGCGATGTTCCGGAGGGCACGGCTACGGAAGTGACCAGATTGGTAGCGAACGAAGTGAATGCGGCGTTGGTGCCGGAAACGTCGATCGATGGTTCCGAACTGCTGCCATTGGCCGCAATGCCGCCCGGGCCAATGCTGATCACGCTGGTGAGGGGCGTACAGGAAGCGACGCCGAGACAGGTGTTGCGGACGTAGGCGTCAGTTCCGGGATTGGTATCGCTGAGCACCAGATTGTGCGATGCCGAAGCGAAGCCGACGAACTGGCCGGTGTCGCTGGTGGATGGTCCGGAGGTGCTGAGCGTCAAGCCGAAGGCGCCGTTCTGGCAACTCGCGATTCCACCACAAATTCCAGTATTGGCTTGCGAACCATCCGCCGCGAGGTCGACCAGTACTGGAAGCCCGAGCAGATGGGTCGGATTCACGGCGAGCGTGACCACCGCGGAGGTCCCGCCACCCGGGCTGGGATTTACGGCGGCGATGCGGTTCACACCGGCGACAGCCAAATCTCCGGCAGTCAGGGTTACAGTGGCTTGGGTCGTCGAAATGACGATGGTTGGAAGAGGCGCTCCGTTCAACGTGACCTGGGTGAACTGGTTGACATACCCGGTTCCGGCCAGAGTGACGGTAGTCGAAGTGGTGGCGCCGGCCTGAATGCTGTTCGGCGTCACGGAAGTGATGGTCGGTATCGGATCCAGAATATTCAGCGGCACCTGGTTGGAGGTGCCGCCGCCCGGTGCGGGGTTCAACACCGCAATTTGCTGGGTGCCGGGTGCGATCAAATCGTTGCCGTTGAGGGCCGCAGAAATGGCGTTAGGGCCGGTATAGGTGGTGGAAAGATTGCTGCCGTTCAGAGTGGCGATGGATTGCGGAACGAAACTGCTGCCCGTAATAAACACCGTCACGGTGCCGAACGTGGCAGCCAACGCGCTTGACGGCGTGATGGAAGCGATGTGTGGTACCGGGCTCTGCGCCGGGGTAATGACGAAGGGAAAACTGATCTTGGTCTGGTTGGGGGCAGGATAGGTTCCACCACCGGGTTGGGGCGTGGTCACGCTGAAATACAGGGTGGTAGGAACGGCAAGCTCCTGCGCGGTGAGGGTCGCGATCAGCTGATTCTGGCTTCCAAACTGGGTGAGCAAGCCCAGCGGCGAGCCGGCAATGCTGGTGGAGACACCCACGGTCGAACCCTGCACAAAGTTGCTGCCGTTAACCGCGACCAGAATTGCCGGGCTATTTTGCACTACGGTCGTCACACAAGTTGATTGCGGAGTATTCGGAGTGTCGAGACAGACCGACTTGACGGTAGGCGCTGGAAAATTGATGGTCTGCGAGCCGCAGGACGGCAAGAGCATCATCATCAGTATTAATGTCCAAAACGAGAGCCCAAATTTTCCCCGCAAAATTCTCCACCTCGGTTGTAGGTCGACGCCAGCGCGGTTTGCGCAATCCTAGAGACTACTAAAGATGTCGCCAGCGAGCAATCAGGATGCCTGGGCGTCCTAAAGGAATTTAGTGGTTTGCAGGCCGCAGCGGCGGTCTCGCAGGGCTCAGGGGAACGCTATTTGGCGCCCGCCGTACTGGCGGGTTGCAGCGGTTGTCATCTGCGGTTCACACAAAATCGGGGCTCATTTATGTTCTACTGGCTGGTCTAAATTCACTACTTTATTAGGATTGCCGGCTGTCGAAATGTTTTTGCGCCTTCTCCAGATTGCGTGTCTCTCCGTCCTGCTGATAGGTCTCGCTCTGGCAGCGCCAAGCCGGTTGGCGGCCCAAACGACGCCCGATAGGCAGGTTCCGCCAGAGCAGTTGCCCAGCAGCCCGCCAAGCAACACGCCTTCGCAGCCGAGCACCGAAGGCACGCCTACCGCCGCGGACGATTCTGCCAACAACGATGTAGTGACTCTGTTTCCCCATTCGCAAACCAGCCGGTATTGGATCTCCGGGCAAGCCAACGTGGTGTTCCAGTGGCACGACGGGTTTCCGGCCAAATTTAGTGGCAAAAACAGTTTCGGGCCGGCGGCGGAAAATGCCACGTCGAAGGTCTACACGATGTTTCTCGGCTACGAACTGACCAAAAACACAGAAGTGATTCTGGACGTGGAGAGCGCTGGAGGACACGGGTTGAGCTCCGCGCTGGGCATCGCGGGATTCGTGAATCTCGACGTGGTGCGCAATCCGACGCTGGGAGACAACCCTTACCTTGCGCGGGTGATGATTCGGCAGATTATTCCGCTCAGCAGCGAGCGGATCGAAGTCGAGCGCGGGCCGCTGGGACTGGCTACGTCCTTGCCGGCGCGGCGGATTGAGTTTCGGTTTGGCAAATTCACCATGCCCGATTTTTTCGACGCGAATTCCTACGGCACCGACAGCCATTTACAATTTCTGAACTGGACGGTCGACAACAACGGCGCGTACGACTACGCGGCGAATACCCGCGGGTACACGGACGGGGCGATTCTGGAATACGACGACCACTGGTTCAGCGCGCGGTTCGGCGAGGTGCTGATGCCGAAAGTCGCGAACGGTATCAACCTGGACGCGAATCTGGAGCGGGCGCGAGCGAGCAATCTGGAACTGGAGGCGCGCGGCGGGCTGTTTTTCGGCAAGCCGGGCGTGGTGCGGTTTTTGAGCTATGTGAACACCGCGAACATGGGAAATTATCGCGAGGCTATCGCGGATTTCGAAAATGGTCAGGGCTCGGTGCCGGACATTATCGCGACCCGGCGTCAGGGCCGGCATAAGTATGGATTTGGATTGAACTTCGAACAGGAACTGACGCCGCAGATCGGCGTCTTTGGACGCGTAGGTTGGAGCGACGGGAAAAACGAATCGTTCGCCTACACCGAAGTCGACCGTACCGGAGAAATTGGGATTTTCACCAAAGGCGATAAGTGGAAACGGCGAAATGACCGGGCCGGCGCAGTTTTTGTGGCCAATGGGATCGTCGCGGCGCATCAACAGTATCTCGCGCTGGGCGGATTGGGTTTTCTGCTCGGCGACGGCGGCTTGGTCTACGGCCCGGAAAAAATATTCGAAAGCTTTTACACACTGCATGTATGGCGCGGATTTTTCGCGTCGTTCGATGTGCAGCATGTGAATAATCCGGGATACGACAAAGCGCGCGGACCGGTGTTCGTGCCGGGGATGCGCTTGCATGTGGATTTCTAGGAAGTGCGGCAGAGAAGGACTAAGATGTCCGGCGGTAGAGGCGTAAGCGCATCGCTTCAGGGCGGTGCCGGGAGGATTTTCATGTCGCACGTATGGCGCGCGTTGTGTTTGGTGGCGGTGTTGGGGTGGTTTGGTTCAGCGATTCAGGCGCAGGAAGCAGCCAAGCCATCAAAGGCGGCCGCACCGTCGGTTACGGCTGCAGCGCCCGCGGCGAATCCCTCCGACGTTGCTTCGATCGACGCGATCATGGCCGCGACCTACGACGTGATTTCCGGGCCGCCCACCAAGAAGCGGGACTGGGACCGGTTTCGTTCGCTCTTCGTGCCGGGGGCGCGATTGATCCCCGTCGATGAAGCGAAGGATGGGACGCTCTCCACCAAAATGATTTCGCCGGACGAGTACGCGACGATGGCGGATCCGTATTTCGCGAAGAACGGATTCGCGGAGCGCGAAGTCTCGCGCAAGGCGGAACGCTACGGAAACATCGCGCAGATTTTCAGCACCTACGAATCGCGCCACGACGCCTCGGATGCGAAGCCCTTCGCGCGCGGCATCAATAGCTTCCAGCTTTTCTATGACGGCAAACGCTGGTGGGTGGTGACGATTTACTGGCAGGAAGAAACGCCGGCGAACCCGTTGCCGAAAGAATTTCTGCTGGCACCGTAAATCTTAGCTTCTTGTGGTTCAGCCGCCGCTGCGGCCAAGCGTTTATTTTTGTTTGGTTGGGTCGCTGGCGGGCGTGGCGGGTTCGGCTCGCACGGCGTTTGCCGGAGCCGCGAGCATCGCCGGAAGCGGCGGAGGCTTCAGCGCGGCGAGGACGTCCGGTGGAAGATTGTCCGCGCGGGCCATCAGCGCACTGACCTGCCACATTTGCTGATCGGTCAGGGCATCCTTAAAGCTGGGCATGCCGGTCAGGCGGATTCCGTTTCGCACCTTCCAGTAGGTTATGCCGGGATTATCGTCGGTGACCGTGTCGTCCGACGTGAACAGCTGCGGCGCGCGCGGAAACATTCCTTTGGATGCGGCCGAGGGCGGTTGCTGAGGCAGGCCGTGGCAGAAGGCGCAATTTTTCTGGTAGACCTCGGCGCCGGCCGCCAGGTCGCCGGTGGTGAACGACGCGGCGTCGCGCATGGTCGCTTCTTTAGCGATTCGCGCGTGCAAACCGCCGCGAGCCAGGAATTTTTCGAAGGGCATGGGGCCGTCGGTCGCGGCCGCCGGCGCAGAACCACTGCGAATATAAAGGTACAAACCGGCCGGAACGAGCAGGATGCCGAGAATTAGTCCAATCAGGAATTTCATTTCGGATCAGCTCCCAGGGCTTCGATTCGCGCGTAAATTTCGCAGAACTTAGATA
Source organism: Candidatus Acidiferrales bacterium (assembly GCA_036401315.1). Taxonomy (GTDB): domain Bacteria; phylum Acidobacteriota; class Terriglobia; order Acidiferrales; family UBA7541; genus Palsa-295. Next base: position 121,417 of record DASWVE010000114.1, on the reverse strand, counting down.
GCATAGCGCGCGGCGGGTTACTATGCCTTTCGATTTTGGCGAATCATCCCGCCACACATTTTGAACGCGCCAGATAGGATGTCGCTAGCGGAGGAAATTCATGTTTCAGAATGATTTGATGCAGGGCCGCACGATTTTGCTGACCGGCGGCGGCACCGGCCTGGGCCGTTCGATGGCCATGCGCTTTGCGGAATTGGGCGCAAATATTTTTCTGGTGGCGCGGCGGGAAGAACCGTTGAAAGAAACCGTGGAAGCGATCCGCGCGAAAGGCGCGAAGGCGGGTTACGCGCTGGCGGATGTGCGTGATTTTGAAGCGGTGGAAAAAGCAGTGGGCGCGGCGGAAAAAGAATTTGGCGCGGTGGATACGCTGGTGAATAACGCCGCGGGAAATTTCATCGCGCGCACCGAGAAGCTGACGCCGACGGCGTTCAGTGCGGTGGTGGGCATCGTGCTGCAGGGGACTTTCAATTTCACGCTATCACTGGGACGGAAATGGATCGCGGCCAAGACGCCGGGAAACGTACTGAACATTGTTACGACCTACGCGGCGGCAGACTGCGGGTCGGGATTCGTTGTGCCCTCGTCGTGCGCCAAGGCCGGCGTGCTGTCGATGACGCGTTCATTGGCAGTGGAATGGGCCAAGCATCACATCCGGCTGAACGCGATCGCGCCGGGACCGTTTCCGACGGAAGGGGCGTGGTCGCGGCTAATGCCTTCGACGGAGATGCAGGAAAAGGCCAAGAAACATCACCCCATGGGGCGTTTCGGCCGGCACGACGAGCTAGCCGATCTCGCTGTGTACCTACTCAGCAAACAGGCGGATTACGTGAATGGCGAATGCGTGGTGATTGACGGGGCCTTGTGGCTGCGCGGCGCGGGCGAATTCAACGATTATCTCGATGTACCCGATGCGGCGTGGGACATGATGGAATCGGCCCGAAAGAAAGGTTAAATACTTACTGAACGCGAAGGCGGGTGGTGGTGTCTGGCTTGGTAACGGCGCGTGCTGCGCGCCCCTCGAAATGCAGGTCAAAGGAGACAGCCACCATGAGGAAGTCCCGATTCGCTTTTGTTTTGCTTACGTCACTGCTATGCACCGGTTTTCCGGCGTTCGCGCAAAGGACCGCGCCGCGTTCCGTAGTTCCGGCCACCCCCTCGCCCGATCTATCGGCGCTGAACCTTGAAAAAATCCTGCAACAGGTCCAGACGACCAACGTCCAAACGGACGGCGATGAGGCTTCGTTCTTGCAGGTGGTCACAGATTTTCTGCAGCTACAGCCCGCACAAGTGAGTGAACTCGAACAACTGTTGCAGGCACGGCAGGCGGCGCTGGTGCCGCTTCTGACCAAAGCGCAGGCCCTGACCCAACAGCTTGGCAATCTGCTGAACTCAGGAGGAAATCCGGCGCAGGCGGGCGCGTTGCTGATTCAGATCCACGCGCTGCAGCAGCAGATGGGGCAGACCCAGCAGGCGTTCGTCACGCAGTTCGCTCTGCTGCTCGACCAGGACCAGAAGAATAAAGTAGAGGCCGTGCAAATTGCCGTGCAGTTGCAGCCAGTGCTTCCGGCGTTTCAGCCGATCCTGCTGTTCTGATCGGGCGGGATCGCGAGAGCGGGTGCGGGCGGTCCAGCGTCCGACTCGCTCTCGTGTTTCTTGGCAAGTGTAAACCAGCAATGTCGGAATGGTTGAGAGCAGGAGCAGCGTGACGGGCGCGTGTGTGACACTTTTCACGACCAGGCCGGCAGTGGAAGAGGGCGCGTCGAGTTTCGGCGCCCGCGTGTCCGAAAACCAGCGACGCGTTTTTCGCATCGCCTATGGAGTTCTGGCAAATCCAGCGGATGCCGAGGACGTAGCCCAGGAAACATTTCTGCGCGCGTATCAGAAATTCTCTTCGCTGCGCGAAGCGGAAAAATTCCGGGCCTGGGTGAACCGGATCGCCTTTCGCCTGGCGCTGAACCGCCAGAGAGGGCAGAGGCGCCGATCGGCACGAGATACGGCGTGGCACGGCTCGGAGCTAGGAACGGAAGTGGATGGCGCGAAGACCGCCGAGCAGCAGATCCTGCTGACTCAGCTTCGCGGCGAAATCGAAAACTTGCCAGAAAAACTTCGCTGCGTCCTGCAACTATCACTGGTTGAAGACATGGAAGCGGAAGACGTGGGCGCGGTCTTGGGAATTCCGGCCGGGACGGTGCGGTCGCGGTTGCACACGGCGCGAAAATTGCTACTGGAAGCGATGCGATGAACACAGAATGCGCGAACTACCAAAGGAAGTATAAAGAGATGTTGGTCGAAGCGGCGCTGACCGGAAAGCCGAATGGTTTTCTCGACGAACACCTCCGGCAGTGCAGCGATTGTGCAAACGAATTCAAGGAGCTGCAGGCGCGACGGGAGAAAATGGATGCCCTGTTGCCTCTGGTGGCCAACGGAGCAGAGCCGCACCCTGGATTTCGCGCGCAAGTGCTGGCTGCGGCAGAAGCGGCGAGCGCACCGAAGCGCGCAGGATACCGACGGGTATGGGTTTGGGCCGGAGCGGTGGCGGCAGTGGTGTTGTTTGTGCTGGTGGGCTTGGTTCTGCATCGTCGCGTGGCGCAAAATGCAGAGCAAGCGAGAGAACAGAACCGCGCCTTGCCCCAGACCGAACTGATCGCCGCGCAACGGCTGGCGGAATGGCGGGCGCCCAGCGACGTGCTGCTGCAAACTCCGGGACAGGAGTTCTTGCGGACCACGCCAAAATTCGGTGAGTCCTACCTGGACTCGCCGCGAAAGACGTTCGAGGAGAAATAAATGCAAGCAAAACTCTTCTTCATCTGCGCACTGCTTCTCTTCTCGGCAGGAGCGGCGCGTGCGCAGCAGCCTGACCAGGACCCCATTGGCCAGAGCCTCTTCCCGCCGGAATTGGTGTTCGCACATCAAGAGGCCATCGGTCTAAGCGACGAGCAACGCGATTATCTCAAGACCGAGATCCGCCAGGCCCAGCTGAAATTCACGGAAGATCAATGGAAACTGCAGGACGAGATGGAAAAGATGGCGGCGTTGATCAAGCAGCCGCGCGTGGACGAACAGCAAGCCCTGGCTCAACTGGAAAAAGTGTTGGCGGCGGAGAAAGTCATCAAGCGGGAGCAGGTCACGCTGCTGGTGCGAATTAAGAATAAACTGACGCCGGAGCAGCAGGCAAAATTGTCGGACCTGCGAACCAAACCCGCGGAGAAGTAACGTTTAAGTAATTGGCGCCGCGCGGCTTCTGTTTCATTTTGTTCAGGGTTCTGTGCCCAATCCGTCGCTTCACTCCCCGCCTTGACCGCCTCGGCGTACGCCAGTAAGCTGGTTGTTTCCACACGCTGCGAAAGGGTCCCATGAGTCCGGAAACAATTCAGATTACTTTGCCTGATGGTGCGGTGCGCGAAGTGCCGCGCGGGACGACGGCGGCGCAGATCGCGCACCAAATTTCGCCGCGGCTCGCGAAGGAAGCTTTGGTTGCGCGCGCGGACGACCAACTGGTCGATCTCTCGCTGCCGCTCGAGCAGAATACGAAGATTGCGATTTTGACGCCGAAAAATCCGGAAGCGGTGCAAGTGTTCCGTCACTCTGCTTCACATTTACTGGCCGCGGCGGTGCTGGAACTGTATCCGGAGGTGAAACTCGGCATCGGGCCTCCCACCGAAACCGGATTTTTCTATGAATTCGTGCGCCCCGAGCCGTTCACTCCCGAAGATCTGGAAAAGATCGAAGCGAAGATGCACGAGCTGGCGGCGAAAGATATTCCGAACGAGCGAAAGCTGATGCCGAAGCCGGAAGCGCTCGAGCTCTATCGCAACAACAAACAGGAATTCAAATGCGAGTTGGTCGAGGAAAAAGCGACCGACCCGATGGTTTCCTTCTACACCACCGGAAAATTCGTGGATTTTTGCCGCGGGCCGCACATTCCCTCCACCGGACGCATTAAGGCGTTCAAATTGATGAGCGTCGCGGGCGCTTACTGGAAAGGCAAAGAAGGCAATCCGCAGATGCAGCGGATTTACGGCGCGTGCTTTGTCGAGCCCAAGCAGCTTGAAGAATATTTGCAGAAGCTCGAGGAAGCGAAGCGCCGGGACCATCGCCGCGTAGGGAAAGAGCTGGGATTATTTACCGTTAGCGACCAGATCGGATCCGGCCTGCCGCTGTGGTTGCCGAAGGGCGCCACGATCCGGCGGATTCTCGAAGACTATATCCTCGAACAGGAACGCCGGGCCGGTTACCAGCACGTTTATTCGCCCGATCTGGCGAAGGTCGACCTTTATAAGCGGTCGGGACACTGGGCTCATTATCACGAAGACATGTTTCCGCCGATGGACATGGAAACGGAGCAGCTGGTTCTGCGGCCGATGAATTGTCCGCACCACATTCTGGTGTACGAATCCAAAAAGCACAGTTATCGCGAGCTTCCGGTGCGCATCGCCGAGCTGGGCACCATGTATCGTTACGAGCGGTCGGGCGTGCTCAGCGGGCTGAGCCGCGTGCGCGTGATGACGCTGAACGATGCGCATATTTTCTGCATGCCCGAACAAATCAAGGAAGAATTCGCGAGCGTGATGAAGCTGGTGGAGAAGGCTTATCGTGATCTCGGTATCACGCAATACACCTACCGGCTCTCGCTGCGCGACAAAACCAACAAAACCAAGTACGTGGAAAACGATGCGATGTGGGATATGGCTGAGAACATGCTGCGCGAAGCGATGAACGCGCTGGGCCTGCCCTACACCGAAGCACCCGGCGAGGCGGCGTTCTACGGACCGAAGCTCGATATTCAGCTGGCGGACGTGATGGGCCACCAGGAGACGTACTCGACGATTCAGATCGATTTCCATCTGCCGAATCAGTTTGAACTGGGCTACGTCGGCGCGGACGGCCAACTGCACCGGCCGGTGATGATTCACCGCGGCGTGATCAGCACCATGGAGCGCATGGTTTCTTATCTGATCGAGCTGTATGCCGGCGCGTTTCCGGCCTGGCTGGCGCCAGTGCAGACGATTATTCTGCCGATCACCGACAAGCAGAATGAATACGCCAAGCAAGTCCATCAGCGGCTGCTCGACGCCGGGATTCGCGCGGAATTCGACGACCGCAACGAAAAATTGCAGGCAAAGATCCGCGACGCGCAGTTGAATAAAATTCCTTACATGCTGGTCATTGGCGGCAAGGAAGCGGAAGCGGGGACGGTTTCCGTGCGGCACCGGGCGAAGGGCGATTTGGGCCCGCGACCGGTAGAGCAGTTTACGAATGATCTACAGCAGGAAATCGCGACGCGCGCGATCGTTTAGTTATAGCTAAACGCCTACCAGAGGACCGAACTGTCGATGGCGCTGATGCTGGTTCGGCCCGCGAGCGCCATGGCGGCCTCGAATTCGGTGCGCAGAATCTCAATCACGTTTTGTACGCCCTCCGAACCCGCAACTCCCAAACCATAAAGAATCGGACGCCCCAGCAGCACGGCCGAAGCGCCGCGCGCGATAGCTTTCAGTACGTCGGTGCCCCGGCGAATCCCGCCATCCATCAGTACCGGAATGCGGCCGGCGATTTTTTCGGCGACGGCGGGCAGTGCGTCGATCGAGGCCGGAACGGTGTCGAGGCCGCGTCCGCCATGATTCGATACTACGATTCCGGCGGCGCCGTGTTGCACCGCCAGCTCGGCGTCTTCGGGATTCAAAACACCCTTCAGCAGCAGCGGCAATTTGCAGAAGCCGCGAATCCACTCCAGGTCCGCCCAGCTCACGTTGCGATAGCCCCAGGTTTTGAGGCCAGTGCTGGCTGGGCCGCCCGTAAATTTAATGTTCGGGTAAGGCAACTGCGGAACTTCATGCAGGATGTGCGCTTCGCGGTTGCGCGCGTAAATCCACGGTAGGTCTACGGTGATGCAGAGCGCCTGGCAGCCCGCCGCTTGCGCGTGCTCGATCAAAGCTTTGGTTTTGCCGCGGTCGTCGTCGGCATAGAGTTGAAACCAGACCGGCCCGGTCGCGGCCGCGATAATTTCATCGATGCTGAAATTCGAAAGCGTGCTGGCAATCAGAATCGCGTCCGCAGCGCCGGCGCCCCGGGCGGTGGCGATTTCGGCTTCGGGATGCACCAACAGGTGCGAAGAAGTGGGAGCGACGAGGATGGGATGCGGCAGATCATGGCCGAGCAGTCTGGTGCTGGTGTCGATCTTCGAGACGTTGACCATCACGCGCGGTTTCAGCCGCAAATGCGTGAGGGACTCGACATTCCAACGCGCGGTGTTTTCATCGGCCGCGCCGCTGTGGATATATTCCCAAGCGGGGCGGGAGAAACACTGCTTCGCGAGCAGTTCGAAGTCCGCGAGGCAAGCTGGGACGAAATTCCGGCGTTGCGGAACGTCGCCGGCGACCGCGGCTGACGATGCGGGGCGCAGCCGGGCTGGCGTTTTTTTGCGCGTGGATCGTTTGGACATCGAGGTGACGCCTACCGTAACTGACGGGTCGTGACGGTGTCAATTCTGCCGAGAAACCGGCGACTTTGCGGTGTCCGCGCTTCAAGGTTCGACATACCGAAAACCCGTGCTATACTTTTTGACCCGTCCCCCTGTTTGGGCGTTTCGCCTAGGGGAGGACTGGAAACGGGCTGCACTGACACTTTTTAGGGCTCGAGGGGTGATTTTATCGCGGAACGAAGCAGTGGACCTCCGGGCCTCCGGGTCAACGAGAGAATACGAGCGCGTGAAGTTCGCGTCGTAGACGATATTGGAACGCAGCTGGGCGTGATGACTTTGTTCGACGCCATGAAGACGGCGCGAGAGCAGGGTCTGGACGTGGTGGAAATTTCGCCGAATGCGGTGCCGCCGGTTTGCAAGCTGGTTGATTACGGCAAATTTCTTTACGAGCAGAGCAAGAAGGCGCACGAAGCGAAGAAACACCAGAAAAGTTCGCACATCAAGGAAGTGAAGTTCCGGCCCTCTACCGCGGAACACGATTATCAGGTTCGCAAGAATCAGATCATCCGGTTCCTGGGCGAAGGCTACAAAGTGAAGGCGATGATTTTCCATCGCGGCCGCGAAATGGCGCACCAGGAAGTGGGCCGCAAGAAAATGGATCGCCTGATGAAAGAGATTATGGACCACGCGCAGATCGAATTCGGGCCGCGCATGGAAGCGAACATTTTGTTGGCGCTGCTGGCTCCAAAGAAAGGCGCGGGAGCGACTCCGGCGGCGCAGAAGGCTCCGGAAGCACAGGTTTAGGTTCGTTGAGTTTTATGGGCAGCAAGGTTGTGGGGAACGTCGTTAAATTTGAAATCGCATGCACAGCGTTTACCTCGCGTGAGCGAAGGGAATTGAAGCGGCTGGCAGTGAAGCGGAAGAGGAAATCGTGAAGAAGAACAAGAAGATGAAGGCCAAGACGCATCGCGGAGCCGCCAAGCGCTTCAAGATTACGTCCACCGGAAAAGTGATGCGCTGGCGTTCGGGCAAGCGCCACTTGCTCGGCACCAAGAAGCCGCGCCGCATGCGCCGGCTTTTGAATAAAGTTCAGGTCAGTCCCGCCGACGTGAAGAACGTGCGTCTGGCGTTGCCGTACGGCTTGTAAAGGAGCCGGCATAAAAGTTTTCTGCGCTGGGTAGTGCGTCACGGGTGCCTGCCAGCCAGTCGTTCAGCCCGCCGGTTTCCGGCTTGGGTAGAGCGCGCAGTAACCATCGAGACAAACCCGTCGGCGCCTGTGTGCCATTCGCGCAGGCATCCGCCGCGTTTGTCTCCTTGCACGAAATCGAATTCCGATTCGAAATTTGCACCAGGAGAATGAACGATGCCTCGAGTTAAACGTGGAACTAAACGCCGCGCTCGCCGTAAGAAGCTGCTAAAACACGCCAAGGGGTTTTTCCTGACAAAGGGAAAGCTCTACCGCTCCGCCAAGGAAGCGGTGAACCGTTCGCTGCGCTATACCTACCGCGACCGGCGCGTGCGCAAACGCGATTACCGCACCCTATGGATTCAGCGCATCGGCGCCGCGGCGCGGAACAATGGCACGACCTACAGCCAGTTGATTCACGCGCTGAAGGCCGGCGGCATCGACCTCGACCGCAAGATTTTGGCGGACATGGCGGTGCATGACGCGGATGGATTTGCGTCCTTGGTCGGTTCGGTGAAGCAGCACATGCCGAAGCCCGGCGCGGCAAAAACCGCAGCGGCCGCAGCGAAGACGCCCGTTGTTCGTCATCACGAAGAAGGCTAAAGAAGATCGGCTAGCTGTTCGGCGGTGAGTCCGGCTTGTTTTAGGATGTCGGAGAGGGTGCCTTTGGCGAGCGTCGCGTGCTAAGGGACAATCGTGCGAAGTACTTTTTCGCCCAGGCGTTTTTCCAGAGCCACATGGCTTCCTTTCTGCCGAAGCACGACGAAGCCCGCGCGTTTGAGGGCACGGACCAACCGCTCGCCCGAAACGCTCGGCAAGCGGGGCATGCTAGTGAGCGACTTCGACGAACGTTAAGAATGTTTGTTGGCTGATTGCGGGCGAATCCGGCACGCCCCAAGTTTCAAGATAGAGTTCGATGGCTTCACGCAAGTTGGCCCGTGCGGCTTCAACGTCCTGGCCTTGGGATGTGACGCCCAGTTCGGGGCAACGGGCCACGTAGCCATCCTCTTCCTTGGTAATGAGCGCGGAAAAGCGGTAGTTCTCCATAGGGAGATGCTAGCGGAAGCGGGCTACGCTTCGCAAGGCGAGGTTCGCAGCAGGCACGCGCCGGTGTAGAGTGTAGCGCGGTCGCCGAAAACCCTCTCGATGCCAAACGATCCCACAGCACAGACCCTCTCGCAAATTCAGGCGACGAATGCCGAGGCGATTGCTTCGCGTTTCGCCGAAGTACGTTTCCACTTCGACGAAGAAGTCGCCTCACATTCCTCCGATCTCGAAAACTGGAAAGCTTTCGTCGTGAAGTGGACCGGCCGAAAAGCGGGCGTGCTGACCGCCATTACCGACAACTGGCTGAAACCTGCGTCGCCGGATTTGAAGCGTGTGGTGGGCCAGGAATTGAACCAGCTCAAGGGCCACATCGAGCTGACGATCGCGGGGCGGCAGAAAGCGATCGAAGCCGCCGCCGAAGATTCGGCCTCGGCGCGCGAGCGCATCGATCTTTCGCTTCCGGGGATCGAGCGCGCCATCGGCACGCGGCATCTGGTGCGACAAACCTACCACGAGCTGGCGCGAATTTTTTCGGCGATCGGATTCAGTGTGGTCGAAGGGCCGGAGATCGAGACTCCTTATTACAATTTCGAAGCGTTGAATATTCCAGAGCATCATCCGGCGCGCGACAACATGGATACGTTCTACATCGAAGGCGCGCGCGGCGGGCACGTGCTGCGCACGCATACTTCGCCGATGCAGATTCGCACCATGGAAAAGCAAAAACCGCCGGTGCGCATCATCGTGCCGGGAAAAGTCTATCGCCGCGATAATCCCGATGCCACGCACGGCTACATGTTCCACCAGATCGAAGGGCTGGCCGTGGATACGGACATAACCTTTTGCGATTTTCGCGGCACCGTGGAATATTTCGCGCGCGAATTCCTGGGGCCCAAAACGAAAACGCGCCTGCGGCCCAGCTATTTTCCTTTTACCGAACCATCCGCTGAAGTCGATGCCACCTGCCATGTCTGCGGCGGTTCGGGCTGCCGCGTGTGCAAACAATCCGGGTGGATCGAGCTCTTCGGCGCGGGCATGGTGAACCCCGCGGTGTACGGGTTCGTCGGGTACGACCCGGAAAAGTATTCGGGCTTCGCGTTCGGCATGGGCGTAGACCGCCTGGCGATGATGAAATATGGCGTCACTGAAGTGCCGCTGCTGTTTCAAAACGACGTGCGGTTCTTGCAGCAATTTCCGTAACCGCAGAGAGATCGAGACGCCGCTAAAATGAAAGTCGTTTACAACGAGCTGAAGGAATTCGTCGAGGTGAAGGCTTCGGCGGAAGACTTGCGGACGCGTTTGTCGCTAGCGGGCATCGCGGTGGATGCGATCGATGAAACCGCGGCCGGCCCAGTGCTCGACGCGGAAATTACCGCCAACCGGCCGGATTGCCTGGGCCACCTGGGAATCGCGCGCGAAGTCGCCGCGATTTATCGCACGCCGATGAAGCCGTTCCATCCGACGCTGAAAGAAAGTGCGGAGAAGGTTTCGGACGCAACTCGCGTGGACATCGAGGCTCCGGAACTTTGCGGGCGTTTCACCGCGCGGGTGATTCGCGGCGTAAAAGTGCAGCCTTCGCCAGATTGGCTGCGTCAACGGCTCGAAGCGATCGGCGAAAAATCGATCAACAATGTAGTGGATGTGACGAACTACGTGATGTTCGAGCTGGGCCACCCACTGCACGCCTTCGATTTCGATAAGTTGGCGGAGCACCGCCTCATCGTGCGCCGGGCGCAGCCGGGCGAAAAACTGAAAACGCTCGACGGCGGCGAACCAAACCTAACCAAGGACATGTGCGTCATTGCCGACGCGCAGCGCGCGGTAAGCCTGGCCGGAATCATGGGCGGCGCGAATTCAGAAATTTCGTTCAGCACCAAGAATATGCTGATCGAGTGTGCGTGGTTCGATCCGATTTCGATCCGGCGGACATCGAAGGCGCTCGGCCTGCGCAGCGAAGCGTCTTATCGCTTCGAGCGCGGCGCGGACCCGGAAATGGCGGAGCTTGCATCGCGGCGCGCGGCGGAACTGATCCAGCAGATAGCTGGCGGCGAAATTCTGGCCGGCGTCGTGGACATTTATCCCCATCGCCAAACAGAAAAGAAGATCGAGCTGTCGCGCAAAGAATTGTTGCGAGTGATGGGCGCGGACGTACCAGATCGTGACATCGAGCAGATTCTCAGCGCGCTGGGATTTCATGCGGTGCGGATCGATTCGAATCGCGGCAGCGACGGTTCGATCGCCGCCATCTGGGAATCCCGCGCGGTTTCGTGGCGGCAGGACGTGACGCGAAGCATTGACCTGATCGAAGAAGTCGCCCGGCATTATGGCTACGACAAATTCCCGCCGCGCTTGCCTCCGGCGAAAATCGCGGCGCATCGCTTAGCCCACGCCGAAGCGCAAGATCGCTTGCGCGAAAGAATCGTGGCGCTGGGTTACCAGGAAATCGTCGAGATTCCGATTGTCGATACCAAGCGCGACGAACTTTTCCGAGAAGAAGGCTGGATTCCGGCGACGATCGGAAATCCGCTAGCGGAAGACGCAGCGGTGATGCGCTCGAGCGGCACCGTGAGCATGTTGCGCGCCGTGGGATGGAATCTGAATCATGGCCAGCGCAATCTGCGACTCTTCGAGATCGGCAAAACCTACGAACTACGCAACGGCGAGCCGGTCGAAACTCAAATACTGACCCTGGGCGCGACCGGACTGGCGCGCGACAAATCGATCCATGAAGCCGGGCGGGAATTTACGTTCGCGGATTTGAAAGGCGACCTCGACAGCATCGGACGACTCAGCGGCGGATTTCTGTGGGAAGCCGGCGGGCCGCGATGGCTGATGAATATTCACGCGACGCGGATTTTCCTGGCCGCTGGCGCGGCGCAACGGACTTATTTGGGCCCGGCCGGACAAATCGCCCGAAAAATCGCGGACGAGTTCAAATTTCGTCAAGATGTATTCGTCGCCGAGTTGAAGCTGGAGCCATTACTGCAGGGATTCGAAGCGGCCGCGGCGGGCTTGCGTTTCAAACCGTTGCCGCGATTTCCCGCGGTTGAAAGGGATTTTTCACTGGTGCTCGCCGATGGCGTGTCGTTCGCGCAGGTTGCCGCCGCGATTCGGGAGCTGGGAATCGCGGAGCTGCAGAATATCGAAGCGCTCGATCTATTCCGCGGTGGCCAGGTTCCCGCGGGCAAATATTCGCTGATGATTCGAGCGACGTTTCAAAGCGCGGAAGCGACCTTCACTGACGCGCAGCTCAACGATTTTTCCATGCGCATTGTTACCGCCCTGCAGCAAGAGCTCGGCGCGACTCTCCGTACCAATTAATCTGGTCCGGTGAGTGCGCGAGCCGTCGTCCTTTTATCCTAAGGCTGATCACTGGACTTTTGATGACTAGCGATTCGCGACTGGCGATTCGCCGATTGCTTGGCGGTAGCCTTCGCGGAACGACGCGCGATCAACCGGCGCGTTCCATCGCCCGATTGCCGGGACGGACACGCTCCCGCGCGCGCCTGCGAGTTTTCCCTGATACAAACCGTCGCGATAGGCGACATTGTTGGCCGGTTCGATTTTCTCGCGGAAGAGTTCCTCGGCCGCGTGAATCGTGTCATCCCCCGACCCTGGGGTGGTTATTGCGCTGACGGCATAGACCGTCGCGGTGGCGCTGCTTAGCGCCAAAGCGCCGATCGCCAGATACATCGGAATTTGTTTTATGTGGACATTCATGATTCCCCCCCGTTGAAAGCGTCTGAATCGGCGTCTCATCCCTGGCCGATTCGTTATCGATAGAGGCACGACGAGCGCCAAAATCGGGATCGAAGTTAAATCCAATAAGGTCAATAATTACAATAAGTTGAGGGGATACCAGGCAGGGAGGGAAAGGAAATTGTCGATAATGTCGAGTTTGTTTTCGACAATTGTCGATGGGCTACGACATTTTCTTGGGATTGATTCCGAGTTTCTCCATTCGTGAGATCAGGGTGGTGCGCTTGAGGCCCAATCGGCCGGCGGCTCCTTTGGGCCCGGAAACGCGCCCGTGCGTTTCTTTCAAAGCGCGAACGATGCGTTCGCGTTCGGCGTGGTCGGCGGGAGCCGCGAAGGGTCCGCTAGCAGCCGAAGAAAGCGAGGACGCCGTCAATTCGGCGATGGGCAGATCGAGGACGGTGCCCTGGGTGAGAATCACGGCGCGCTCGATGAAATTTTCCAGTTCGCGCACGTTCCCGGGCCAGTGCCATTGGGACAGAGTTTTCAGCGCACTGGCCGGAATCGTTTCGATTTTTTTCTCCAGGCGTTCGGCGAAGCGTTTGGTGAAATGCCGAACCAGCGGCGGAATATCTTCGGGGCGTTCGCGCAAAGGCGGCACGCGAATGGGGAAAACGTTCAGGCGATAAAACAAATCGCTGCGAAAAGTTCCGTCGTTGATCATCTGCGCCAGGTCGCGGTGGGTGGCGGCAATCAAACGGACGTCGACTTTTTTGGTCAGGTTGCTGCCCAGGCGCTCGAACTCGCGCTCCTGCAGCACACGCAGAAGCTTGGGTTGCAATTCCAATGGAATATCGCCAACTTCGTCGAGAAACAGAGTTCCGTGATCGGCCAGTTCGACGCGCCCCACTTTTCGAGCGATCGCGCCGGTGAACGAGCCTCGTTCGTGGCCAAACAATTCGCTTTCCAGCAAGCCGGTGGGAATGGCGGCGCAGTTTAGTTTTACAAAGGTTCGATCGTTGCGCCGGCTGCGGCGGTGAATAGCGCGAGCGATTAGCTCCTTGCCGCTGCCCGTCTCGCCCAGCAGCAGGACAGTGGAATCGGTGGACGCAACCGTTTCCACCTGCTGCAGAGCGCGGCGCAGGGTCGGCCCTTCGCCGACGATGTCTTCAAAATTGATTTCGCTGCGAATTTCTTCTTCGAGATAAAGTTTTTCTTCGGTGAGTTTTTCTTTCAGCTCCGCAATCTGCGTGTAGGCCAGCGCATTATCGATGGCCAGCGCGATCTGGTCGGCGACCAGCGACAAAAACCGCACGGCCTCTTCGGAATAGGTGTCGGGCTGCTCGCTGCCGATGGCCAGCACGCCCAGTTGGCGATTGGCCGTAGTCAACGGCAGCGTGCAGTGGGATCGAATCTTGAATTCCTTGACCAGCCGCATCATGCGCGGAAATCGGGCTTCGATCGATTCGGCCGAGAGGACCAGCGGCTCCTGGTGCGTGTAAACCCACCAAGCCGGATACTCGTCGGGCGGAAATTCGGGAGGAACGGCCAACGCGACCGGTTCGCGAACAAAGGCGCGCAGAACGTGCCGCGTTTCCTCGTACAAAAAAACCCGCAGTAAATTGAAGCTGACGATGGGATGCAGTTCGTCCGCGAGGATGTCGAAAAGTTCCTGAGGATCGCGGTGCGCGGCGATGGTCCGCGAGACGCGCCGCAGTGCGTCGTAACGTAGACCCTGAAACAGCGGATTGGATTCGGGCGGCGCCATGGAAAGCGAACACTGTAGCTTTGTTTCTGGATCCGTACAATTCCGCTCGCCAGGCTGACGCCGGCAGCGGAAGGCCTCGAAAGCATGTTGGACATTGCACGAATCATGCCGAATGGCTGACAATGGCCTGCCAGGCCCCGGGAGCGAAGCATGAAAATTCAAATTTACGATCAGAGTTACAACGTAAATGCGGATGGAAACGAAGAGTATCTGAAAGAACTAGCCGCCTACGTCGACGCCAAGATGCGTTTCATCGCCGAATCGACGCACATGGTGGATTCGGTGAAGGTCGCGGTGCTGGCCGCGCTGAACGTGGCCGACGAAATGTTCGCGATGCGCAAGCGTCAGGAAGAACTGGAAGGGCCGCTGCGCACGCGCGTCCAGAATTGTGTCACGATGGTGGAGACAGCCTTGGAACAGGCGAATTGAATGCGCACGGCGGTACTTTTGATGCACAACCCGTTGGCGCTCCGGGCCATCTCTTATATGATGAATTCTAGAGGTTTGCTCCGGCCCTAAGGGTAATGCGTAACCGTAAATCAATCCGGCGCTTCGTGGTACCCGTGACCCTGCTGCTTTTGCTGGTGGTGGGGATGACGCTGTGCAATGTTTCGCATCATCACGCCGGATCGTCCGACGCAAATTGTTCCATCTGTCATCTCAGCCATCAGGCCATTGACCAGCCGCTGCCCGCCGCCAGCACCAGAACTTTGGCGCAGGTCGGCGTGCAATTTGATTTGCAAGAACCTGGGTTCACCCCGAACCCGCTGAAACCCCGTTTACCGGCCCGCGCACCACCTTCCGTCTAAATTTCCGCGCTACCTGTGCTGATTTTTATCTCGGCACATCGACTGACTCTCGTTTTCTCTTTCGAGGTTGAAGCTTATGGCTCACAAATCTGTTTTACCGGCAGTGCTGACTCTATTGGTGTGCGCGGGCTTAAGCCCTGTCGCTTTCGCGCAACAGGCGCCCGCGACCCCGCCGGGTGCGCAAACGCCACAGGAAACACGCTCGCCGCAAGGTTTGCCGGCGCAAACGCCCGAGCACCAAAAGACGGCGGGGCAGCAGACTTCGCCGCAGAATGTTCCGTCGGGCCAGGTGCATGGGTCGGTAAGGATTTCGCTGAACGAAGCGATTCAGAAAGCACTCGAGAACAATCACACGCTGAAGGCCGCGCGCACCACCATCCAGCAGAATGAAGCGATGGAGATCACCGCGAATCTGCGTCCGAACCCAGTGCTGACCGTCGATTCCCAGTTTCTGCCGATTTTTCAGCCCAACGAATTCAGCGCCGACTACATCAATACCACGGCGCAGTTCGACGTCGGCCTTTCTTACCTTTTTGAACGCGGCAAGAAACGGCAGCATCGCCTGCAGGCCGCCGAAGACGCCACGGCGCAGACCAAAGCGACGGTTACGGACAACGAGCGCACGCTAACTTTCAACGTCGCGTCGCAGTTTTTGACCACGCAGCTCGCGGAGTCGTCGCTCGATCTGGCCCTGCAGGATATGAAGAGTTTTCAGAACACGGTGGACATCAGCGAAATCCGCTACAAAGCGGGCGACATCAGCGAAGTGGACTACTTGAAGATCAAGCTACAACTGCTGCAATTCCAAAGTGATGTTTCGTCCGCGGAATTAGCGAAGACCCAGGCGCTGGTCGGGCTGCGCCAACTGCTCGGCTACCAAACCGTGCCGGAAGATTTCGACGTGACCGGCGATTTCGATTACACGCCGGTCACCGTGAAGCTGGAAGACTTGCAGGCGCAGGCGCTGCAGAACCGGCCGGACTATCGCGCGGCGGTTTTGGGCGTGACCGCGGCGAAGAGCCAGTACGAGCTGGCCAAAGCGAACGGCAAGGTCGACGTTACTGGGACAGTTGATTACGACCACGTCAGCGCGACCAGCGCCGCTTCGTTCTTCGGCAGCTTGCAGCTGCCGATCTTCAATCGCAACCAGGGCGAAATCGCGCGCACAAATTACGTCATAGCTCAGAACCAGGAACTGCAGCTCGCGGCCAGCGACCAAGTCCTGAGCGACGTGCTGAACGCCTACGAAGGCGTGCGCGAAAACGACAAGGTGATTACGTTGTATCGCGGCGGGTATCTCGACGCGTCTCAGAAGACGCGCGACATTACCGAATATTCTTACAAGCGCGGCGCGGCCAGCCTGCTCGATTTTCTGGACGCGGAGCGCAGCTATCGCGCGACGCAGCTTGCCTATCGCCAGTCGCTCGCGGCCTATCTGACGGCGGTGGAGCAGCTTCGCGAAGCCGTGGGAACCAGGAGCCTGCCATGATTCGGATCGGACGGAACATCGCAGGTCATCGACATCGTCGCGGGACGCTGCTGGGGATCGCCGCGCTGATCGGCGGTCTCGCGCTCGCAGCATGCAGTTCGGAAAAAACCGCAAGCAACATGACGTCTTTTTCGTCGCAAGAATCCAAAGGACAAACGCCAGGTCTGTTCACGATTCCTTCCGATCAGATGTCCCACGTGCAGGTCGTAACCGTCGAGCCGTCCGACCTGCCGCGTGTGCTGCGGCTGACCGGCGCAGTTTCCTACAACGCGTTCAACACCACGCCGGTGATCACGCAGGTCGGCGGCCCGGTGAGCCGTTTGCTGGCCGTGCCGGGCGAGCGCGTGAAGAAGGGCCAGTCGCTGCTCGAAGTCAGCAGCCCGGATTATTCGCTGCTGTATGCCTCGTACCTGAAAGCCCGCGATACCTTTCGCGTCACCGACAAGAACTACGACCGCGCCAAGGATCTCTACGACCACCACGCCATCGCCGAGCGCGATTTGCTGAGCGCGGAATCGGACCGCATTCAGGCTCAGGCGGATTTGAACGCATCGCTGCTGGGTTTGAAAATCCTGGGAATCGCCAAGCCGGAAGATCTGGAAAAATCTCCCACCGCGGAAATTCCCTTGTATGCGCCGATCGGCGGCGAAATCGTTGAGCGGGACGTTGCTCCCGGGCAGTTGCTGCAGGCCGGCGTGACCCAGGCGTTCATTATTTCGGACATGAGTTCGGTTTGGGTGCTGGCCAATATCTACCAGAGCGACCTGGCCGACGTGAAGGTGGGCGACGACGTCTCGGTGCAGACCGATTCCTACCCCGATGCGTTCCACGGAAAAATTTCGTTCATTTCGCCGGCGCTCGATCCGAATACGCGCACCTTGCAGGCGCGCATCGTGGTCGATAACCCCGGCGAAAAACTAAAAAACAATATGTACGTGGTCGCGACGGTGAAAGCCGGCACCACCCACAACGCCATCGCCGTGCCGGATGCTTCGGTGCTGCGCGACGATGAGAACCAGCCCTTCGTTTATTTGGCGAATGGCTCGAACCAGTTCGGGCGGCGTCCGGTCGAAATCGGCCCTAGCGGCGGCGGACAAACGCAAATTACCAAGGGCCTCGCGCCGGGAGATAAAGTCGTCGGCAACGGCGCCGTCTTCCTGCAGTTTGCAAATTCCTTTCAACAGTAGAGGAACGAACTAGAAAATGATTCACGGCCTGGTCCAATTCGCGCTCAAGCAACGCTTCCTGATCCTGATGCTGGTGGTATTCATCACCGTCGGCGGCGCGATTTCCTTTCAACGCATGCCGGTCGACGCGTATCCCGATCTTTCGCCGCCGATGGTCGAAGTCATCACGCAGTGGCCGGGGCACGCCGCCGAAGAGGTCGAACGCCTGGTGACGCTGCCGACCGAAGTGGAAATGAACGGCGTGCCGAAGATGTTGATCCAGCGTTCCATTTCACTGTACGGCTTGTCCGACGTAATTTTGACCTTCGACGAGGACACCGACGATTATTTCGCGCGGCAGGTCGTTTTCCAGCGACTCAGCGAAGTGACCTACCCGGCCGGAGTCACGCCGACGCTGGCGCCCCTCTCCAGCCCCTCTGGATTGGTTTACCGCTACGTGCTGGAAAGCCCGGACCGTTCCGCGCAAGAGCTGAAAACTTTCGAAGACTGGGTCATCGAGCGCGAATACAAGCAAGTGCGCGGCGTAGCCGACGATTCGGGATTCGGCGGCACCGTGATGCAGTACCAGGTGCTGCTCGATCCGGCGCGGCTCTACGGCTATCACATCACCGTGCCGCAGGTGATTCAGCAGCTTTCCGTCAACAACGCGAATACCGGCGGCGGATTTTACTCGCAGGGTGGGCAATTTTATTACGTGCGCGGCCTGGGCCTGATCAAGGACGAAGCCGACATCGGCAGCGTGATCATCGGCTCGCAGAACGGCGTGCCGGTGCATGTGCGCGATGTGGGCGACGTGACCATCGGACATGCGCCGCGCCTCGGCCAGTTTGGATTCAACAAGAATGATGATGCCGTGGAAGGCGTCATCTTGATGCTGCGCGGCGAGCAGACCCAGAACGTGCTGAAAGGCGTGGAAGAAAAAACCAAGGAACTGAACGAGCACATCCTGCCGCCAGACGTGAAAGTGCGGCCGTATTACGACCGCAGCGATCTGGTGCAGTTGACCATCGATACGGTGGAAGAAAACATGCTCCTGGGCATGACGCTGGTGCTGATCGTGCTGATTTTCTTCCTGGTCAGCGTGCGCGCCGCGGTGATCGTGGCCCTGACCATTCCGCTGGCGCTGCTGTTCTCTTTCATTTTTCTGCACGCGCACGGCGTCGCCGCGAACTTGCTTTCTATCGGCGCCATCGATTTCGGAATCATCATCGATGGCACGCTGGTGATGGTGGAGAACATCTACCGCGAGTTGAGCCTGCGCGAAGGACAGAAGTACGACCTGCAGGAAGTGATTCTGGCCGCAGCGAAAGACGTCGACCGGCCGATTTTTTATTCCGTGGCCGTCATCATCGCCGGTTACATCCCGATTTACGCGCTGACCGGCCCTTCCGGAAAATTGTTCCATCCGATGGCCGATACCATGTCCATCGCGCTGGTCGGCGCGCTGCTGTTGACTCTGACCTTCGTGCCGGTCATGTGCTCGTACTGGTTCAAGAAAGGCGTGCGCGAAAAACGCAACCGGCCCTTTGAATGGGTGAAGACGCGCTACGAAGGATATTTGACCTGGTGCCTCGACCGGCCAAAATCCACCATCTTCATCTCCGCGCTGATTTTCGGCGCCACCCTGCTGCTGATTCCTTTTATCGGCGGCGAATTTCTGCCGCATCTCGATGAAGGCGCGTTATGGGTGCGCGCAACCATGCCTTACACGATTTCGTACGAAGAAGCCGCGAAGATTGCTCCGCAGGTACGCGACATCTTGAGCAGGTATCCGCAGGTGACCGAGGTCGGCTCTGAGCTGGGACGCCCCGACGACGGCACCGACCCGACCGGATTTTTTAACTGCGAATTTTACGTAGGACTGAAACCCTACAAAGACGACACCTGGGCCAAAAGCAAATTTCACACCAAGGCCGAGCTGACCGAAGACATTCAGCGGCAACTTTCCGCCTATCCCGGCGTGATTTTCAATTACACCCAGCCGGCCGAAGACGCGGTGGACGAAGCGCTGACCGGGCTGAAGAGCGCGCTGGCGGTGAAAATCTACGGCCCCGACCTGAACGTGCTGCAGGACAAGGCGCTCGAAATCAAACGCCGCCTGGCGCAGGTGCAGGGCTTCACCGAACTGACCGTGGTGCGCGAACTGGGCCAGCCCAGCCTGTTGGTCCAGGTCGATCGCGACAAAATCGCGCGTTACGGAATCAATGTGGCGGACGTCGAAGGCGTGGTGCAGGCCGCCGTCGGCGGGCAAGCGGCGACGCAAGTAATCCAGGGAGAAAAATTATTCGACTTGGTCGTGCGCATGCGTCCCGAGTTCCGCGAAAACGCCCAGCAGATCGGCAATCTTCTCGTCGGCTCTCCCACCGGGCAACAGATTCCTTTGAGCGAGCTTTCGGATATTCGCGAGGGAAACGGCGCGTCGTTTATTTACCGCGAAAATAATTCACGTTACATCGGCGTGCAGTACAGCATTGAAGGCCGCGACTTGGCCGGCGCCGTGGAAGCGGGACAAAAATCAATCGCCGAAGTGGAAAAATCGCTGCCCGCCGGCTACCGCCTCAGTTGGGGCGGGGAATACAGCGAATTCGTCGAGGCGCGCAAGCAGATGCTGGTCATCGGACCGCTCGCGCTCCTGCTGATTTTTATGATTTTGTTCGCGCTGTACGGAAATTTTAAGTTCCCGGTCACTATCGCGCTCGGCGTGGTGATGACCGAGCCGGTCGGCGCGTTGATCGCTTTGAAGCTGACGCACACGCCGTTCAGCGTTTCGTCCGTGCTAGGACTGCTGGCGCTGATGGGTGTGTCGGTCGAAACCGCGGTAATTCTGGTTTCGTACATCAATAAGCTGCGTCTCGAAAACAAAGACATTCGCACGGCGACGCGTGAGGCATCTTTGCTGCGCCTGCGGCCGATCATGATGACCGCGCTGGTGGCCTGCCTGGGTTTGCTGCCGGCCGCGCTATCCACCGGAATTGGCTCGGACACGCAAAAGCCGTTTGCCATCGTGATCGTCGCAGGGTTGATTTCGCGGTTGGTCTTGGGATTCTTTGTGAATCCGGTGCTGTACGAAATGGTGGCGCGTGAGGGCGACGTGCTGCAGGTCTGAGGTATTAGAAAAGTATCGAGATGAATTTCAGCGAAACCAAAACGGCTCGACGAACCACCGCGCGGCTGATTGCTCTCGCGCTGATTCTTTGCATCGGCGTGTTCGCGGTACAGGCCGCCGGGCACTGGCACGGGCACGAATCCGACGAGCAGCATTGTCGCGTTTGCCACGTTGGTCATGTCGCGGTTCCGCTGCCGGCGATGCAGGTTGCGTTGCTGGCTCCGATTCCGGTAGCGCGTTTTGCGCCGACTACCCGAAAAGTCGTTCGATTCGAAACGTTTTCCACACATTACATTCCACGCGGTCCTCCGGCCTAGAAGTCTTCGCGACTAAAAAATTAATCATTTAAGGTGCAGCGCTCCGGACGGAGCGCAAGCGCACCCACTCATCCATTCATTCACGCATTCGTCCAGGCGGGGGAGGCTCCAGGTCTCCTGGCCGCCCATATAGGGAGATTTCATTCATGCGTTTCTTCATTCGATTTCTAGGAACTTTGCTTCTTGCTTTGCCGTTGCTCGCTCTCTCGCCCGGAATTTCGGCGCAGACGGGCAATTCGTCGACGGTGCAGGGAACGGTCACCGATCCTTCGGGAGCGGTGGTCCCGACCGCAATAGTTGCCATGCACAACCCGGTCAGCGGTTTCGAGCGGTCCGCGACCACCGACGCGTCCGGGAATTTCAGCTTTTCCAACGTGCCGTTCAATCCGTATCACCTCTCCATCAGCGTGGGGGGATTCGCGCCGTACGCGCAGGATGTGGACGTGCGTTCTTCCGTGCCGGTCGAATTGAAAATCGCGCTGCAACTGGCCGGCAGCGCTTCGACCGTTACCGTGGAAAGCGGCTCGGACCTGCTGGAGAACGATTCCAGCTTTCACACCGACGTCGACCGCGCGCTCTTTGAAAAGCTTCCGCTGGAGAGCGCGTCTTCTTCGGTCAGCTCGCTGGTTACGCTTTCCACTCCGGGGGTCGCGGCGGATTCCAACGGACTTTTTCATGGACTCGGCGATCACGCGGAGAATTCTTTTTCGGTGGACGGCCAACCCATCACCGACCAGCAGAGCAAGGTTTTTTCGAACCAGATCCCCATCGATTCGATTCAGTCGCTCGAAGTAATTTCCGGGGCGCCACCGGCGGAGTTTGGAGACAAGACCAGCCTGGTCATTAAGGTCACCACGCGCTCGGGGCAGGGCGTCAATCCGCCGCATGGCAGTATCACCGCGTCGTACGGCGCGTTTGGAACATCCGAAGCGGGTTTCGATTTGGCTTACGGCGGAGAAAAATGGGGAAACTTCATCGCCGCCAGCGGACTGAACAGCGGCCGCTTCCTCGATGGCCCGGAATTCAGCGTGATGCACGACAAAGGAAATGAAGAAAATGTTTTCGACCGCGTCGACTACCAGATTACGACCAGCGATTCGGTCCACTTGAATCTCGGCTACACCCGGAGCTGGTTCCAGACGCCGAATTCGTTCGACGCCCAGTTGGCCTCGCCGTGGTTCGGCGTGGTGGTCGATAACGGCGGCCTCGATCCTAACGGCAACGTCGTCGGCCCAGCCGATCAACGCTCCAAAATCGGAACGTTCAACATCGCGCCGACCTGGACGCGCCTGGTTAATTCCTCCACCGTCCTGACCTTCGGCGCGTTCGTCCGCCGCGATCAGTTCAACTACTACCCGAGCAGCAATCCCTTCGCGGACTTGGGGCCTTCCGACTTGCAGCAGGAGACGGCCTCGCAATCCCGCAACCTCACGAACGCCGGAATCAGGGGCGAAGTCTCCTACGTCAAAGGCCTTCACAACATCAAGGCCGGCGTGACGTACGAGCAGACTTACCTCAATGAGAACGACCTGTTCGGCATCGTCGATCCCACACTGAACGCGGTCTGCTTGAACGCGGACCTCAGCCCATTCACGGATCCCAGCGTCACCAATCCCGCGCAGTGCGTCGGTACGCTCCAACCCAACGTTGGCCAGGGCTCCGTAGCCGCATTCGTTCCACTGCTCGGCTGCTACGACCTGACGCGGACTGCGGCGCTGCCGGTAAGCGACGGCTGCCCTGCGGGCCAAACCACCAGCACGCAGGCGCAGTTCCGCGGGCACACGGACGTGAAGCAGCTCGCCATGTACGTGCAGGATTCCATCACCAAGGGAAACTGGACGTTCAACGTGGGAATTCGCGGCGACCTCTATAACGGACTATCCAGAGCAACGCAGGCCGAACCGCGGCTGGGTGCGGCGTACAACATCAAACCCACCAATACGGTTTTGCGTTTGTCGTACGCGCGCACGCTGGAAACTCCGTTTAACGAAAATCTGATTCTCTCCAGTCTGGGCTGCCTGAACCCGGCCGTCGGTGCATTGTTCGCGCAAACCGGCGAAGGCTGCACCTCCGGCACCGCGACTCCGCTGCAGCCCGGCTTTCGCAATGAATTCCACGCCGGATTTCAGCAGGCCTTCGGAAAATATCTGGTGATCGACGGCGAGTACATCTGGAAGTACACGCACAACGCCTACGACTTCAGCATCCTGGGCGCCACGCCGATCACTTTCCCGATCGAGTGGAACAATTCGAAAATTCCCGGATACGCCATTCGCGCCAGCCTGCCGAACTACCACGGCCTCACCGCGCTGGTGGTGATGTCCAGCGTGGCCGCCCGTTTCTTCACTCCGCAAATCGGCGGAGTGGGCGCGGTGCCTTCCGCGGTTGGTCCGTTCCGCATCGATCATGACGAACACTTCAACTCCACGGCGCATTTGCAATATCAGCCCAAGAAAAATCTGCCGTGGGTCGGATTCAACTGGCGCTATGACAGCGGCCTCGTCGCCGGCCCCGTTCCGTGCGATGGCGGAAACTGCGCGGGAAACCAGGTGCCCGGTTTTGTCGACGTGTCGGGCTTGTCGCCGGATCAACAGTTTCAGGCTGGATTATTCTGCGGAGGAGTTTTCGCCGCGCCGCCCAGCGCGACGAATCCCACCGGCACGCCGATCAGTCCGACTGGTTTGTGCCCGTCTTCGGAGTATGGTTCGAAATTCCTGAAGATCCCAGCTCCGGGAACCGAGAATGACGACCACAATCCACCGCGGGTCGCCGCGCGCAGCCTGTTCGATCTCGCGATCGGCGACGACAATCTGTTTCGCGGCGATCGCTACAAATGGAGCCTGCGTTTGCAGGCCATCAATATCACCAACAAAGAAGCGGTCTACAACTTCCTCTCGACCTTCAGCGGCACGCACTACGTGACGCCGAGATCGCTGTCGGCGGAGATCGGCTTCCACTTCTAAACGAAAGGACGCTGGGTAGGCGCGGGAGCAGAGCCGCGCCTGCCCGGTGCAGCCACGTTGCGCCGGAAAAGCCGCAGGTGTTACCTAACTTTCACAAAACTCCAGTTGACACTGTTTATCAACTGACATATCCTCTTTCTCTAGTTGATACACAGTTTCAACTGGAATCGCCCCTTGAGGAGTTTGCGTGTTTCGCCTTCTTTCCCGCGGTTTCGTTCTGGCTTTGATCATCCTATTCGCACTCTCGTTTTCTCCATCCATTCTCGCCGGCGTTGGTGGCCGCATTTCGGGAACCGTGAAAGATTCCAGCGGCGCAGTCGTGCCCCGAGCAACGGTATCCATTACCAACCCCGACACCGGGGTGCGGCAAACGCTGTCCACGGATGAGAAAGGCGTCTTCGCGTTTCTAGAAGTACCGGTCGGCCGCTACGATCTGGAAGTCGACAGCACTGGATTTAAGCCCTATCAGCGCCAGGGAATCGTGATCGATGCGGACTCTGCGCTGCTGATCGACGCGGTCCTGGAAGTTGGCGGGAAAAATGAGACGGTAATCGTGGACGAAGCCGCCGCTCACGTGGAGACCTCCAGCACCCAACTGGGCGAAGTGATCACCGGCCAACAAATGACCGCCGTGCCGTTGAACGGCCGGAGTTTCACGGATTTGCTGGCGCTGCAGCCGGGCGTGGCGCCGGTGACTTCGATTACGCCGTTGACGGTGCAGGACGTGGGCGCAGCGGCGTTGTTTCCCTCCGGCGATTTGAATCCGGGGACCATAGCGATCAATGGCCAGCGGGAATTTGCGAACAGTTTTATCGTGAATGGCAGCGATTCGGAGGAAGACGTCAACAACGGCACGGCGATTGTGCCGAATCTGGATTCGATCGCCGAGTTCCGCATCCTGACTTCGAATTTTGACGCTGAGTACGGAGAGTTCAGCGGCGGCCAAATCAACGTGGTGACCAAGGGCGGCAGCAACGATTTTCACGGTGACGTATTTGAATTTCTGCGGAATACGAATTTCGACGCGCGCAATTATTTTTCGGCGGCGCGCGGCAGCTTTGACCAGAATCAGTTTGGCGGAACCTTCGGCGGACCAATTCGCCGGAACAAAATTTTCTTCTTCGCCGACTATCAGGGCACGCGGTTGACCCAGGGCGTCGATACTCCGCAGATCGCCGTTCCCACGGCCCAGCAGCGTGCTGGGAATTTCTTCGACCCGGCGAATCCGCAAGCGAATCCGTTCGTGACCGCGGATGTGAATGGCAGCCCGATGCCGACGGTGGTCAGTGGTCCCGCTTTTGCTACTCAGCTCAGCAACGAGCTGGGTCGTCCCGTAACCGCCGGCGAGGCGTATTACACGCCCGCGTGCGCGCCCTGCGTTTTTCCCGGTGCGGTAATTCCGCAGTCGGTCTGGTCGGAACCCGCGAAGAGCTTGCTGCAATACATCCCGGCGGGCACCAACGCAGCGGGCAATGTGTTCCAAACTTCGGCATTCAACCAGCTCTTGCGCGACGACAAAGGCGCGATTCGGCTGGATGGCCAGTCTCGCTGGGGCCTGCTTTCCGCCTACTATTTTCTGGACGACTTCTCGCAGAACAATCCGTATCCGGTGGCGCAGGGCGGGGCCAACGTGCCCGGCTTTAATGCCCTGAACGTAGGGCGCGCGCAGTTGTTGGAATTGGGTGATACGAAAACGCTCGGCTCCACGGCGTTGAATGAATTTCATTTCAGCTATTTGCGGGACGCCATCAACCTGGGACAGCAACAGGGCGGCGTGGGCGTCAGCCTGGCGTCCCAGGGATTCGTGGTCGGTCCCGGGACGCCGGGGATTGTTCCGTTGGCTCCCAAGGTGGAGGGCGTCGAAAGCGTCAGCTTCAACAGTGCGGTGTTCGGAACCAACACCAACCAATTGCAGCAGAAAAACAATACCTACCAGGCTCTCGACAATTTTTCGAAAGTAGTAGGAAACCACAATCTCAAGTTCGGAGGGGAATTCCATTTCGATCAGGTGAATTCGTTCCCTATTGCCCAATTCAACGGCGCGTTTTTGTTTTTCGGCACCGAGACCGGCGTCGACTTCGCTGATTTCCTGCTGGGCGTTCCGAGCCAGTACAACCAGAGCCAGCTGCAGCCCTTTTACGGGCGCAATAAATATCTCGGCTTGTACGCGCAAGACAGTTGGCGCATCAAGTCCAACTTGACCTTCAATTACGGCTTGCGCTGGGACCGGATCGAACCCTGGTACGAAAAATATAATCAGCTCGCGGTGTTTGAGCCGGGCCGGCAATCGGTGGTGTTCCCGAATGCTCCGGAAGGCATTTTGTTCCCAACCGATCCGGGTGTGCCGCGGACACTCGCGCCGCCGGGAAACCGGGATTTTTCGCCGCGCCTCGGGCTCGCCTATTCGCCGAACGTGAGCGGCGACGGCTGGCTCAGCAAAATCGTGGGCGGCCCAGGTCAAACCAGCATCCGCGCCAGCTTCGGAACGTTTTACAGTGCGATCGAAGCGCTCACCATCGGCGTTTCCAGCGCCAACACGCCTTACGGGACCACCTACACCAGCCCGGCGCCGCCGCTTTTTGCCACGCCGTTTATTACCGCTGCGACCGGATTCGATAATGGACAAACTTTTCCAGCCCAACTTGCGCCGCTGGGCGCCACGCGCAAGCACCCAAATCCCAACGTGGATTTCTCGCAGTTTGAGCCGATCGACGGCATACCGGCTTACCCCACCACCAATCGAATTCCCTATACCGAGGAATACGCGTTGTCGCTGCAGCGCGCGCTGGGAGCAAATACGGTTCTGAGCGTCAACTATGTGGGCACCCAAGCGCATCGGCTGCCCGTGCTGATTGAAAATAATCCCGGCAACCCGGCCCTATGTTTGAGCTTGAGCACTCCCGCGGATGTCGCGCCGGGAACGCAAACCTGCGGTCCCTTCGGCGAGGACAGTGTTTACACGACGGCCACCAATCAGACGGTTAGGGGCACGCGCCAGCCCTTCAATTTTAATTTTGGCAGCAACACCAATCAGGCGACCATCGGCAATTCGAATTACAACGCGCTGCAAGTGATCCTGCACCACACCAGCCGCAGGCTGGACATTCTGGCCGGCTACACCTTCAGCAAATCGCTCGATCAATCTTCCAGCCTGGGCGAAGAAGTGAATCCCATCGATCCGGCCCTGAGCAAAGCCATTTCCGCGTTCGATGTGAAGCACAATTTCGTGGTCAGCTACGATTATCGGATCCCGTTCGAAAAACTCTTCCGCGCGGAGAACCGTTGGACCAAGGGTTGGGAGCTTACCGGCATCACTCACTTCAGCAGCGGCTTCCCGGTCACGCTGGTGAACAACGGCGACAATTCGTTGCTGGGGACTTCGCCGAACGGCATCAACAATTTCGGCGTGGATGAACCCGATGTGGCGCCCGGGACGCTCGACCTAAATAGCAATCCGCGCAACGGTCAGTCCTATTTCAATACCTCGCTGTTTACCCAAAACAAGCTGGGCACTCCCGGGACGGCCAAGCGACGCTACTTCTATGGGCCGGGGATGAACAATTTCGACATGGCGTTGCTCAAGGACGTCAAGCTCACCGAATCGAAAGCGCTGCAATTTCGCCTGGAAGCTTTCAACGTCTTTAACCACGCCCAATTCTTTGGTCCCTTGGCCGTGGACGGAAACATCGGCGATACCACCTTTGGAAATGTGATCAGCGCCGATCCGCCGCGCCTAGTGCAGCTCGGTTTCAAGTTTCTGTTCTAGGCGCCGGAAGCCGCCCCACGCGCGACCGCACCCGGCCGCTCACTTCGAAAATTCCTGCTACAATTAAGTGCGGAATGGCCTGCGACGCAGGTGTCGTCGCGATGGTCTTTTGAACCAACACTGGATCCCAGGGAGTCCGCGTCGTCCTGCCCTTGTGCACGTCGATCGGTTTCGGCCGCTCGATAGCCTTAAAGCAGGCGCAGGGCACCCACCTATTCGTGGGGTTCAGGACCTAGCTGCGCACGGCGAAGTGGACCGCTCCGTGTGTTTTTGTTTTTTGCTCGCGCATGGCATGCCGCCGAAAGGTTCAACACCCAAGTGAAAATATTATTTATCGGCGACATCGTCGGTTCGCCCGGACGGAAAATTGTCCACGACCGCCTCGCAGACATCATCAGCCAGCGTGGAATCGATCTGTGCATCGCGAACGGGGAGAACTCCGCCTCCGGCTTCGGCATCACGCCGCGCCTGGCCGAAGAAATTTTCGCGGCCGGCGCGGAAGTCATCACCGGCGGAAATCACAGCTGGGATCGCCGGGAGATTCTCGATTTTCTGCCGCATGAACCACGCTTAATTCGTCCCGCGAATTTCCCCGAGGGCACGGCTGGCAAGGGCTACTACGTGGGAACGTCGAAAAACGGTGTCCCGTATGCAGTGTTGAATCTGCAAGGCCGCACGTTCATGGCTCCGCTCGAAGATCCCTTTCGCACCGCGCAACGCGAGCTGGCCGCCCTGCCTGCGGACATAAAAGTGATTGTGGTCGATATGCACGCCGAGGCAACGTCCGAAAAACAAGCCATGGGCTGGTTCCTCGACGGAAAAGTTTCTGCGGTTTTGGGCACGCACACGCACGTAGCTACCGCCGATAACCACGTATTGCCCAAAGGCACCGCATACATCACTGACGTGGGCATGACCGGGCCGCACGATTCGGTAATCGGTATGGAAAAAGAGCCGATCTTGCAGCGCTTCCTCGACGCCATGCCCAAGAAATTTGTGGTCGCCGAAAACGACATCCAGATGAATACCGTACAGATCGACGTGGACGAAACCACCGGCCTCGCGCGGTCCATCGATCGCGTCAATTTTCGCCTGGATTAGCCGAAGAGACAGCTGCCCCTAAGGCACACCTGCACGTGCCGGTGTGATGCTCTAAATCAAAAGGGGTTGCCTGCAACCCGCGCAATTCCAGTCCGCATCCAACCAACGTTTTGGAACTTTTTCATCCTCTATAGCGCAATACAACCATCGGTCCTTAGCGTTTCGCGGGGTGAGAGCTTGTCCATGTTGCGGTTTTGCGGGAGAAAGTTCGGGAAACTCCCTGGCGTAATTCTGATCCTGGCCGGAATCGGGTTGGTCTGCGCCCCGGCGGCCCGGGCCCAGTGGTTCGAGACCGCCGTCCCGTCGCGCGCCCGCGTTTTGCCCGAAATCACTTCCGGCGTAATCGCCATGAAGCGCGACGCTACCGGACGCCTCTACGTTCTGGCCAATCCAGCCAACGAAATTTGGATCTTCAGCCCCGATGGCAAACGCATCGGCGAAATCCCGCCGCCCGGACCGATGGGACAAATTCAATACGCCGTCGATTTCGATCTCGCGCCCGATGGCCGCATCCTGGTGGCCGACCGCGCCGCCAACGCCATCAAGATTTATTCGCCGGAGGGCGCGCTCCTCGTAAAGGTTTCGGTGTTCGCTCCCACTGGAGTCGTGGCGCTGCCCGACCAGCAGTTCGCCGTTTCTACCTTGCGTTCGAAGCGCCTGGTCGAAATCCGCGATGAGCATGGCGCGCTGGTGCGCAGCTTCGGCGATCCCGCCGACGCCGGGATTGAGCCGGATCCGAAGAAATTGCAGAACCTCGGCAAAGTATCCGGCGACGGCCATGGCGACATTTTTTTTGCGTTTATCACCTTGCCCGATCCGGTCATTCGCAGGTTCGACCGCTACGGCTACGCCGCAGCCGACGCCCGCTTCGATGCCAGCCGTTATGCTCCCGCGTTGAACCGTAGTCCCGACGATCGGGTGCAGGTCGGTTTCAATTACAGCGAGACCAACTTTTCCAGCTCCTACAACACCTGGGCCACCATCGGGAATCATGGCGACGTGCTTTTCGGCGGCGGCCTTTCGCCGGGTCTCGCCGCTCATTTGGGAGGCGGCCCGGCCACCGCGCAATCCGCGACCGATTCGATTCTGGCCACCGGCTTGGCTACCGGCCCCGGTGGCGGCGGTCCCGGCGGCCGAGCCGGCGGAGGTACGCTATCGGCGCAGGGCTCCTATCAGGGAGACGATTTGAAATTTCATTTCGGCCGGAAGCCTGGCATCAGCAGCGCGAATGGAAATTCGAGCGACAATCCCTTTTCCGGCTCGGGCTCCGGCCAGTCGTCCGGCGACGGCGCCAATTTTCAGTTCAACGCCCAGGACTCTTCATCGAGCGACCCGTTTGGCTCGACCAGCGCCGACGACAGCGCCGAGGCGCTTTTGTTTTCCGCGCAACAGGCCGGGCTACCCGGAGCAGCCGGCGCGTTTGCGGCCGGCGGCCGCGGCTTCGGCGGTTTTGGCGGAGGGCCTGGAGGTGGCACGCTGGGCGGCGCTGGATTTTTTGGCGGCTTAGGGCGTGTAGGTGGCGGAGATATTGCGGGAGGCATCGGCGGTGGATTCTTCTCGCGTGATCTTTCGCCCGGAACGCCGAGCCTGTCCGAAACGAGTGCCTCCAGCCTGAAGACGATTTCCACACCCACGAATTCGCTCGGCACGCCCGCTGCCGGGACTTCCAATCGCTTTGGCGATCAGCGTTTCGGCGGACGCGGCTTCGGCCGCGACGCCTACAATTTCACCACTACCGTAAAGGTGAACCTCGATCATTTCGCCGCGGATTCGGACGATAAGCCGGTGATCACCGCCGTCGGAATCGATCCGTTGACGCAGGAAATTTGGGCCGCGGTCGGCAAGGTGCTCGCGCATTTCGACAAAAACGGCCGCTACCTCGGCGAATATTATATCGTCACGCCGGAGGGCACGCCGCTGCGCGCCAGCGCCATCGTGGTCGAGCCAGACAAATTGATCGTCGCTTCGGATTCGCGGGGCGTCTACGAATTTCCGCGGCTCGATCAACGCGCGGCGAAGGCGGCGGTGCAACCGGCGGTCACGTCGTCTCCCGCGCAGCCGTCGGATGCGGCACCACCCTCTCAGCCCCATTAATAGGGGCTTTCCGCACATCTGGGCCGTGCGCTCGCTTCACGACCGGTTGACGACCGGTTAACGGCGGCTTCATAATTTTTTCATCCGACATTCACGCGAGGAATTTCGGCGCGGCGCTTCGCGAAAATTTTTATTTTGCAAGCGGAAAACGCGCTGTGGAAAACTTGTGAATTATTTGTGGAGCGCGCTGATGTGTTCGTTACAGTTTTCTCTTGCTACGGACGTTTCCTTTAGGCAGAATCCCGCCTCGCGTCTTTTGTCGAAAATAAGTCGCGATCATTCATAGCAAGTCGCAGCGCGGGGGCGCGTTGCCGTAACATCTGACCCGGAAGGCCAGACCAAAATTCACCCGCTGCGGCTGGCGGTATTTTCCACAGCATTTCCACTTCGGTGGAAATCGCGTTAAAGGGCTGACTCGCTCGATGAACCTTTGGGACAAGATTCTTCAACACACCGAGCGTCGTGTAAATCCACACAGCTTCGCCACCTGGTTCCGCCCCACTCGTATGGACAAGATCGAGGGCGACCATTTGACGGTTCGCGTACCCACTCGCCTGTTCTGCAAGCGCCTGACCGAAACTTACGGGCAGCTGTTGCAGGCGGTACTGACTGAAATCGGCAAGCCGCAGACTCAGCTCGAGTTCATCTGCGCGGAATCCGAGCCGGTGCAGGTCGCCGCGCCCGTAAGTCCGCAGGCCAAGCTGGATTTCGATGCGGTTACCAACCAGCTCAACGCGCGCTACACCTTCGACTCCTTCATCGTCGGGGCTTCGAACCAGTTTGCGCACGCCGCGGCCGTCGCCGTCGCCGAGCAGCCATCGAAATCCTACAATCCGCTGTTCCTTTACGGTGGGGTGGGACTCGGCAAAACGCATTTGATGCAGGCCATCGGCCACACTTTGAAGCGCCGGAATCCCGCGCTGCGCCTGACCTATATCAGCGCCGAAAAATTCACCAACGAAGTGATCGCTTCGATCCGCTTTGAGCGCATGGCCGGCTTTCGCGATCGTTTCCGCAACATGGACGTGCTGATGGTCGATGACATTCAATTCATCGCCACCCGCGAACGCACCCAGGAAGAATTCTTCCACACGTTCAATGCACTGTACGACCAGCAGAAACAAATCGTAATTTCTTCGGACTGCCCGCCCAAGGAAATCTCTTCGATTGAAGAGCGCCTGCGCTCCCGCTTCGAATGGGGCCTCATCGCCGACATTCAACCACCGGATCTCGAGACCAAAATCGCCATTCTGCAGAAGCGGGCGGAAAGCGAGCGCGTCCAACTACCCGATGAAGTCGCGGAATACATCGCGCGAGCCATAAAGTCCAACATTCGTGAACTGGAAGGCGCGCTGACCCGCTTGATGGCCTACGCATCGCTGACCGGCGCCACCGTAAATCTGGCCACGGCGCAGCAGGTCCTGAAAAACATTATCGACACCCAGGAAAAGAAAGTCACGATCGAGCAGATTCAGAAGCGCGTGGGCGAAGTGTTCGGGTTGCGCGCGCAGGATCTAAAGGTCCGCAGCAATTCGCAGCAGATCGCCTTCCCGCGCCAGGTGGCCATGTTCGTGGTGAAACAGCTCACCTCCGCTTCCTTGCCTGAAATTGGCCGCCAGTTCGGCGGCAAACACCACACCACCGTACTGCACTCGATCAACAAAATTGAGAGCCAGCGGCTGACCGATAAAGATTTGAACAAAAAAATCAACAGGCTACTCGACTCATTCGGCTAGATTTAACTTCAGTACTAGACCCTGCCTGAGAATCGCGCTGTGCAATCCCTGTGCAAGTAATTTCTGACCTGACCGGCGCGCCTCGACGCGCGAAATTTCGCACAGCCACCCGCCACTTTCCACAGCGCGGCGCGGAACTCAACCATGTTCGCCGCCAACGACTTGAAAGGTTTTGCGCGATTTCCACAGGTGCGGCGACGGCGACGGGGTTTGTTATATATTTAAGTAGTTAAAGAAAAGCAGTACAGTAGCCGCAGCAAAATTCAACGCAAACATCGTGAGGATTGCCCCAGATGGAATTCAGCGTAAAGCGATCGGATCTCCTGGACGAACTCGAACTGACGCAGGGCGTGGTCGAGCGCAAGACTACGATTCCGATCCTCTCGAATCTGCTGGTCGAAGCCAAGGGCAGTCGCCTGACCATCACCGCGACCGACCTGGAGCTGAGCATCCGGACGTCTTGCGACGCTAAAGTTAAAAAAGAAGGCGCGGGCACTATTCCGGCCAAGAAACTTTTCGAGTTGCTGCGCCTGCTGCCCGAAGACGGCGAGATCAAATTCAAGCTGCAGGAAAATCATTGGGTGCACATCACCAGCGACCGGCGGAATTACAAGCTGGTGGGCATGTCCAAGGATAATTTCCCGGCGCTGCCGGCCTTCCCCCACGCGATGGTGAAAATTCCGGCCAGCCTGTTGGCTGGGGCCATCGCCAAGACCACCTTTGCGATTTCGCTCGAGGAATCTCGCTACACGCTGAATGGCGCGTTACTGGTGCTGAAACCGGGCTCTTTGGCCATGGTGGCCACCGACGGCCACCGTCTGGCCATGGTGGAGACTGAACACAAGTTTGAAGGCTTTACCGCCGAGACGCGCGTCCTGGTCCCCAAGAAAGCTATGACCGAGATTCAGCGCCTGGTAGGAAAAGCCGGCGACGACGTGCAAGTCGAATTCGCGCAGGACGAAAGCCATTTGTTTTTCCAGGTGGGCCGCCGCCTGCTAACCTCCCGCAAGCTCACCGGACAATTTCCGAATTACGAAGCCGTGCTGCCGCGTGACGCGAACAAAACCCTGCAACTCGGACGCGGAGAACTGCAGGACGCGCTGCGGCGCGTCTCGCAACTCGCCGATCAGCGCTCGCACGCCGTGAAATTCATGCTTTCGACCGAAGGCCTCGAGCTATCTTCTTCGAGCCCGGAGTACGGCGAAGCGAAAGAAGTCATCGAGAAGGAATACAAGGGCGACACCATCTCGATCGGCTTTAACGCTCAATATTTGCTCGATTTCCTGGCCGCTACCCCCGATGGCCCGATCAGCTTCGAACTGAAAGACGAACAATCCGCCGGCCAGCTCCGCCCCACTGGCGACGAATCCACCCGCTACCGCTACGTCGTAATGCCGATGCGCATCTGATTGGAAGGCGCGCAAGAACTGTGGTGCGATCCGCCTAAAAATCAGTCGAAAACCGCCTCAATTCCACTACTTAGCGACCGGCTCAATGCGTCCCGATTTGGACACTTTCTGCCCGTTTGCCTCCCCTATAAACCATTGATCCATATGGAGATAAATCCTTAAGAATGGCGTCGTTTGACCTTGTGTAATGGGTGTCATTTATGTAAAATCAGCGTGTTTAAGGATCCTCCTGAACGGCACTACATTCGGACCAATTTAGCCTCGATTTCGCGCCTCCGCGCCAGGACGCGCTGGGCTAAACGTGGGCCGGATGTCCCCCTTCCGCGGGGGAAAACGAAAAGCTCCGCCGCGTCCCACCGAATTTTCGGAGAGGGGCGGGATGGAGCCGCAACCCTTCGAGTCTCACCGGCGCCATTTAGGGCCGTCGAATAACTGGCCGGAAATTTCGCCGGTTTTTCGAGTGAACGAGACCAATGGGCAAGGCCAGTGTCGGCAAATCCGCGCGACCGCCTTCCCGAGCTTAGCTACAAGCACCCGTCATCTGAGGAGATGCACGACCCATGGCTGAAAAAGAAACTGCGGGCGGAAAAGCCGCCGGGCACAAGTACGACGCGACTTCCATTAAAGTTTTGGGCGGAATCGAAGCGGTCCGCAAACGCCCCGCGATGTACATCGGCTCGACCGGCGAGATGGGCTTGCACCATCTGGTGTGGGAAGTCGTCGACAACTCGGTCGACGAAGCGATGGCGAATTTCGCAGACGAAATTAACGTCACCGTGCACGAGGACAACAGCGTCACCGTGGTCGACAACGGCCGCGGCATTCCGGTGGACATGCACGCCACGGAGAAAAAGCCTGCCGCCGAAGTGGTGATGACCGTGCTCCACGCCGGAGGAAAATTCGACAGCGACACTTACAAGGTTTCAGGCGGCTTGCACGGCGTCGGCGTCTCGGTGGTCAACGCGCTGTCCGACTGGTTGGAACTGGAAATCTGGCGCGACGGCGAAGTCTGGGAACAATCCTACGAAAAGGGAGTTCCGACCTCGAAGCTGAAAGCTTCCGGCAAGACTCGCAAGACCGGCACGAAAATTACCTTCCACGCCGACCCCACAATTTTCACGATCACCGCCTATACCTACGATACGCTGACGCAGCGCCTGCGCGAACTTGCCTTCCTGAACAAGGGCCTGAAGATCACGCTCGACGACGAACGCAACGGCAAGAAAACCGAATTTCGCTACACCGGCGGCATCGCCGAATTCGTCAAGCACCTGAACAAAGGCAAAGGCGTGCTGCACGATTCGCCGCTGTACATTGAAGGCAAGCGCGACCAGGTCGAAGTGGAAATCGCGCTGCAGTACAACGACAGCTACACCGAAAACGTTTTCGCCTTCGCCAATACGATCAACACCGTCGACGGCGGCACGCATCTTTCCGGCTTCCGCTCCGCGCTGACCCGCACGATCAACTATTACGCCAGCTCGTTCGGCATGCTCAAAGAACAGAAGGACGAAGTCACCATCAACGGCGACGACGTGCGCGAAGGTTTGGTCGCGGTGATTTCCGTAAAACTGCCGCAACCCCAGTTCGAAGGCCAGACCAAAGGCAAACTGAACAGCGACATCAAGGGCGTCGTCGAGCAGATGGTCAATGAAAAGCTCGGCGAATATTTCGACAAGCATTCCTCCATCGCGCGAAAAATTATCGGCAAATGCATCGACGCGGCGCGTGCCCGCGAGGCCGCCCGTAAAGCACGCGAACTGACCCGCCGCAAGTCGGCGCTGGATTCGAGCGGATTGCCCGGCAAGCTTTCGGATTGCCAGGAACGCGATCCCGAACGCTGCGAAATTTTCCTGGTTGAGGGTGAATCCGCCGGCGGCTCCGCCAAAGGCGGCCGCGACCGTCGCTATCAGGCCATCCTGCCGCTCAAGGGCAAAATCCTCAACGTCGAGAAAGCGCGTTACGACAAGATGCTGGGCCACGAAGAAATTCGCTGCATCATCACCGCGCTCGGCACCGGCATTGGCAAGGATGATTTCGACGCCAACAAGCTGCGCTACCACAAAGTGATTCTGATGACCGACGCGGACGTCGACGGCAGCCACATTCGCACCCTGCTGCTCACTTTTTTCTTCCGCCACATGCGCGAGCTAATCGAACGCGGCCATATTTATATCGCCCAGCCGCCGCTCTATCGCGTCAAGCGCGGAAAAATGGACCGCTACATCCGCGACGAAGGCGAATTCGCCCGCGAAGTGATGAAGCGTGCCACCGAAGAACACTCCGTGAAGGGCAAGAACGGCAAAGCCATCGAAGGCGGCGACTTGACCACTTTCCTGCTGAACATCCAGGAATACGATCAGGTTGCAGCCAAATTCGGCCGCCGTCTACGCGAGCCCAAGCTGGTCGAACTTCTCGCCGAAAGCGAACTCGACAAGAAGGCCGACTTCGGCGACAAGAAAAAGCTGCAGGAACTCGCTAAGGCAATCGAAAAGTCGAAGCTCGACGTGGAAGCGAAATTTATTTTCGACGAAGAGCACAGCCTGCACGAGCTGGTCTTGAAAAACGGCAGCGAGCGCAAAATCAATTGGGCCCTGGCCTCCACTCCCGAATACAAGCGGCTGCGCACGCTACATTCCGCCATCGCCGACCTGAACCGCGGCCCCTTCACCGTCGCGCACGGCAGCGACAAAGTGGTGAAGGAAGATTCCACCGGCGTTCTGAATTACGTGCTCGAGGACGCCAAGAAAGACTTCACCATCACCCGCTTCAAGGGTCTGGGCGAAATGAATCCCGAACAGCTGTGGAATACCACCATGAACGCCGAAGTTCGCACGCTGCTGAAAGTGCGCCTGGAAGACGCGGTGGCGGCGGAAACCATTTTCTCCACGCTGATGGGCGAAAACGTGGAAGAGCGCCGCAAGTTCATCGAAGAAAACGCGCTCGACGTCGTCAATTTGGACATTTAAATCTTTGAACTACCAACTGGTCTGGAAAATTTTGCCGGGACTCCGCGGGCTCAGTTGCTCGGATTTTCGAGCGACCCCCACGGACGATCCCAACAACGAGAAAGGCGTGGCCTTCGAATGCGCCACGCAGGCCAAATGCGACGCTTTCCTGCGCGAGCTGGAATCGCATTTCGGGCCGCAACGATTTTCGAATAACGCGACCGCCTTCGAGACGGTGAAAGCCTACGTCGTCGAACACGCCGCAAAAGCAAACTGAACGAACCGCATGGCCGCAGCAAGGTTGCGGCGCAAAAATTTAGGACGAGGGACGAATGGCCGACGAACTGAATCAGTCGATTACTACTCCGGTTGATATCGAATCGGAAATGAAAAAATCGTACCTCGATTACGCGATGAGCGTAATCATCGGCCGCGCCTTGCCCGACGTGCGCGACGGCTTGAAGCCCGTGCATCGCCGCATTCTTTTCGGCATGTATGAGCTGGGCCTGACCTCGACCAAGTCCTACCGCAAGTGCGCCAAGATCGTCGGCGAAGTCCTGGGCAAATTCCATCCGCACGGCGATACACCGGTCTACGACGCCCTCGTCCGCCTCGCGCAAGATTTCAACATGCGTTACCCGCTGGTCGATGGCCAGGGCAATTTCGGCTCGGTCGATGGCGATCCTCCAGCCGCGATGCGTTACACCGAAGCGCGCCTTTCGAAAATCGCCGAAGAAATGCTCGCGGACATCGAAAAGGAAACGGTCGATTTCGTTCCGAACTTCGATGAAAGCGAAAAAGAGCCGGTCGTTCTGCCGACTCGCGTTCCTAACCTTCTGGTCAACGGCTCTTCCGGCATCGCGGTGGGCATGGCCACCAACATTCCGCCACACAACCTGAAAGAAGTCGTCGAAGGCGCGATTCTGCTGATCGAAGAGCCGGAAACCACCCTGAAAAAAATGATGAAAGTCGTTCCCGGCCCGGACTTTCCCACCGCCGGCTACATCTATGGCCGCGAAGGAATCGAACAGGCTTACAAAACCGGCCGCGGCTCGTTCAAAATGCGGGCCAAGGCTGCGATTGAAAAGCGGGGCAAAGACCGCGAAGACATCGTGGTCACCGAACTTCCGTACCAGGTGAACAAAGCCCGCATGATTTCCCACATTGCGGAGCTCATCAACGACAAAAAGATCGAAGGCATTGCCGACATTCGCGACGAGAGTGATCGCCAGGGCATGCGCATCGTCATTGAGGTGAAGCGCGACGAAGAGTCGCAAATCATCCTCAACAAGCTGTTCAAGCTCACCCAGATGGAAGAGTCGTTCAGCATGATCATGCTGGCGATCGTCGCCGGGCAGCCCCGCGAACTGGGCCTGGTGGAAATGCTGCGCCTGTTCATCGAGCATCGCATCGATGTGGTGCGCCGGCGCACCGAATACGAATTGCGCAAAGCCGAAGAGCGCGAGCACATTTTGCTCGGCTACCAGATCGCTCTGGATTATCTGGATGAAGTGATTCGCGTGATCCGCGGATCTTCCAGCCGCGCCAACGCCCGCGAAAACCTTTACAACTTTTTCTCCAACAAGCAAATTTCGATTTCAGAGGACGGCAAGGCCCGCAGCATCGCCGGCGTGAAACTCAGCAACAAAAAATACGGCATCCCCGCTGAAGTCGTCGGCCTCAGCTTTCCGCAGATCGACGCCATTCTCGAGTTGCAGTTGCACCGTCTCACGCGCCTTTCCATCGACGACATTCTTGCCGAGTTGAAACAGATCAGTGAACGCATCGCCGAGCTGCGCGAGATTCTGGGCAGCGAAAAGAAACTAAAAGCAGTCATCGTCGCCGAGCTGCGCGAAATCCTGAAGGATTACGGCGACGAGCGCCGCACTCAAATCGTCGATCGCGTGGACGAGATCAAGCTCGAAGACCTGATCAAGGACGAAGAAATGGCTATCACCGTGAGCCATTCGGGCTACGTCAAGCGAACCTCGGTGGACACCTACCGCCATCAATCCCGCGGCGGCAAGGGCCGCATTGGCGCCAAAACGCGCGACGACGATTTCGTCGAGCACTTCTTCACCGCGTCCGCGCACAGCTACATCCTGCTCTTCACTTCGAAGGGCCGCGTGTACTGGCTGAAGGTTTACGAAATTCCGGAAGCGGCCGCCGCGACTCGCGGCAAAGCCATCGGCAACCTGGTGCGTTTCCAGGAAAACGAAAAGCTCACCGCCGTAGTGCCGGCGCGCAATCTGGAGCAGGCCGACCGCTACGTCTTCCTCGCCACCAAGAGCGGCACCGTGAAGAAAACCGGCCTTGCGGAGTTTTCCAATCCGCGGCCGTCCGGCATCATCGCCATCAACCTCGACGGCACCGACGAACTCATCGGCGCAAAACTTACCGACGGCATGCAGATGATTTTCCTGGCCAGCCACGACGGGCAGGCCATTTTGTTCCGCGAAACGGAAGTGCGGTCGATGGGACGCGCGGCCGGCGGCGTGAACGGCATGGATCTCGCCAAGGGCGATTACGTGGTCAGCATGGACGCAGCGCAGCCCGACTTCGGCATCATCGAAAAGGAATTCAAAACCTCGACGCGCAATCTGGACGAACTCGAAAGCGATCAGATTCGCGAATCACTCACCTCGCTTATGCTCACTGTCGCCGAAAAGGGCTATGGCAAGCGCACGCCGCTCGCCGAATACCGCGTCACTTCGCGCGGCGGCAAGGGCGTCATCA
The DNA here is from genome assembly GCA_036401315.1 of Candidatus Acidiferrales bacterium. GTDB lineage: Bacteria > Acidobacteriota > Terriglobia > Acidiferrales > UBA7541 > Palsa-295. The sequence goes on along the minus strand of DASWVE010000114.1, from coordinate 81,638 downwards.
ACTTGAAATCCACGGATCGCAACGGCCCAGTGGTCGCGGCGCTGCAGGTTCGCGAAGATTCCGACGTGATGATCATCACCGGCCACGGCAAAGTGATTCGCGTCCATTCCGGCGAGATTCGCGAGGCCGGCCGCTCCACGCAAGGCGTCCGCTTGCTGCGCCTCGATGAGGGCGACCGCATCGCCGCCGCCGCGTCGATCCTCGAAGAAGAGGAAGCCGCAGCCGTCGTGGGCGAAAAACCCGAACCCGAAAAGAAGTAGGACGGAGGAATCCATGGCGCCGAAACTGAAATACGTCATTGAATATGTGGCGGACATGGACCGCGCGGTGAAATTCTACCGGGACGTGGTCGGCCTTCCGGTGAAGTTCGAATCACCGGGTTGGAGCGAATTCACCACGGGTGACACGTCTTTGGCGCTGCACCCGGCTAGCGCCAAGAATCCCTCCGGCACGTACGACCTGGGCTTCACTGTGTCTGACCTGCAGCGGTTTTACGAGAAGATGCAAACGCAGGGCGTGAAATTTACCATGCCGCCTACCAAACAAGACTTCGGGGAGAACTGGCGCAGTTCCTGGATACCGAAGGCGCGCACCCCAGCGTGGGCTCGGAATAGAAATCCCAATTACTCCACCGGGGCAATGTAATATCCCGGCCGCGCGCGAACCGTCACGTTCTGGCGGTCCACTTCCACTTTGATTTCGTGATAGCCCTCGGGATCTTCGCCCGACGGGCGATAGCTGATGGTGTACTGCGCGTGCAGCTCGCCGCCGATCGCGTCCATTCCCTTCTCGATTGAGCGATCTCGCACTGGGTTCGTGTGCAGGCCGCCGGTAGCTTTGCTCGCGATTTCCAGCGAATTGCCGGTTATTGCATTCTTCCCGGTTCTTACCAGCCACTCCGCCAGCGCCAGCAGGTCGGGCGCGTCATTCACGTGGTCGGGCTTGGCGCGTAGGTCGGCCATCGCCGTACTCAGTCCAATCGAATAGATCGTGACGTTCGAAAGTTGGGCTTGGCGCAGCACTTCACCCAGGCGCGCTTCGCTGCCGGAATCCTGCGCCTCGCCCACCACCAGCATCACCCGCCGCCGCACCGCCGGACGCTCATTCAGCATTGAAATTCCCCGCGCCATGGCGTCGTACAGCAGCGAATCGTCGACGCCGATCGGCAATGTTTCGATCGTCTCGCGCACCGCATCGGTGTCCGTGGTGAATTTCGCGCGCAGGTCCACCGTGCTGTCGTAACTGAGCACCGCGGCTTCGGAAGTCTGCGCCATCACCGTTTCCGCAAAAATGATTCCGGCGCGCTTCATGGTCGGAAATATCGGCGCGATGTGCGAGCTGGCTTCCATCACCAGCACGATCGAAAGCGGATCACCGCCCACGTCGAAGTGATCGATTTTCTGCTGGGTGCCGTTGTCGAAAACTTTGAAATCAGGTTCCTTCAGGTCGAAAACCATTTCGCCCGAAGAATCGCGCACGATTACTGGCGTGGTCACCTGATTCACGCGCACGCGAATCGCGTACTTTAGCTGCTCGGCGGGAGGCATCGGCTCCGGCGGCACGCCGGGTTTGGGGTGCAAGGGGCCGGCCGGAGCGTCCTGGCCACGCGCGGAGGGCGCGATGGCTCCAAAGCCCAGGAGCGCAGCGAAAAGGCACAAAGCGGCCGTCAGGCGCCAACGTGTTCGTCGCTGGAGTGCCAAATGGCCGTCAGGCAAACGGATTTTCATTCTTCGCTCATCGGAGGCTCATCTGGATGACCGGGCGGCAGTGTATCTGATTCGCACGCGCCGGACGGCGTTGCTTAGCCAGCACTAGAGGCCGCGTGCGCCACTGGCATTCGGCTGCGGTTCTCCTAAAATGTTAGGTCGGACATGAGCGAAGAGGAGACGAAGTGAAGAAGCGGGCGCGAGGGAAAAAGCAGGCAGGGAAGCGGCGCAAGAATGGATTGAAGGGGCTGCCGGTTCCGAAGTTGATGTATCAGGATCCGTCGTTCATGGAGAGCCTGCCGGCCCGGCCTTTGCGCATTCTGGCCGAATATTTGGATCCGTTGGCGCGCCTGCGCCAGGAAAACATCGGCGACACGATCGTGATGTTCGGCTCCGCGCGCCTACAATCCCGCGAAAAGGCTCTGGCGCAGTTGCACACGGTGCAAAACAGAGCGCCCAAAAAACGCACCCCCGAATGGCGCATGAAAATCACCGCCGCGCGTTCGCTGGTGCACATGTCGCGCTATTACGAAGAAGCGCGCGAACTGGCGCATCGAATCACCTCGTGGGCCATGACGCTCGGCGACCAACCGCGCCGTTTCGTAATCTGTTCCGGAGGCGGCCCGGGCATCATGGAAGCCGCCAACCGCGGCGCCTCCGAAGCCGGCGGACCTTCCGTGGGGCTGAGCATTCAGTTGCCGCACGAACAGTCCTCGAACCCTTACATTTCGCCGGAACTGAATTTTTACTTCCACTATTTTTTCATGCGTAAGCTCTGGTTTTCGCAAATGGCCAAGGCCCTGATCGTCTTCCCCGGCGGCTTCGGCACCATGGACGAGTTGTGGGAAATGCTCACCCTGCTGCAGACCAACAAACTTTCCTCGCATCACCTAATTCTGATCTACGGACGGGAATACTGGGACAAGGTCCTCGACTGGCGGCACATGGTGCGCACCGGCATGATCAACGAAAAGGAATACAAGATGCTGCAGTTCGCGGATTCCGTCGACGAGGCCTTCGATCATGTGCGCCGCGACCTGGAAGCGCATCACCTGATTCTCGATTCCGAAGGCGAGCCGCGCAAACATCCTCACCAGCTGATTCCCAACGTCATGCGCCCGTAAAAACGGCATCGCGAAAATAAAAAAGGCGGAGAGCTTGGGGCTCTCCGCCTTTTGCTTTCGTTGCTCGGGAAAATCGCCGATGGCAACGATAGTTACAATCTTCTGCGTTTTAGTTATTCGAAACCGGCTCCAGCTCGAAAACCGCCTTGAACCGCCGCGTTTCATCCTGATCGTGCAGCATCACCACCGGAGCGACTCGCAGCGAAAGCTTGCAGTCGCGGCAGGTTGCGGCTTCGCCTTCCAGATCCTGTACGAATCCGTCGGTGAAGTGATACGCCGCGCGCGGGCGCCGAGCCGCTTTCGCGCCTTTCGCGCCGCACTGCGGACAGGTGAATTCCACCCGGTCTTCCAGCGGATCGCGATTCAGCGCAGCCCAAGCGGTGAAGCGAACGCCAACTGTTTCCAAAGATTCTCTACTCATGATGACTTCCCCCTTCAAGACCAAACCGAACCAACCTCTAAAATCACACTACGTTAGACGCGCGACACGTCCAATTCGATGCACCTAGACGCACGAAATCGTAAGTGGAGCAGCGCAAACCATTTACCACTCGCACGGCGCAGCAAAGCCGGGCGTTAGCCTTCCTGGGCGCTTCGCCGGGAACCGCCGCGAGTTTGCGGTGTCTATCTTTGTAAGGGAACGCGAGCCCACATACGCCTAACAAGTCGAACGCCAAGCTCAGGCGGCCTTCGGCCAATCAACTGAAATTATTTGTCCGTCAGGAATTTGCGTGGAGGTGTGTCCGTGAGCGAAATGGGAACGCTGTCCGGCTGCATTCTGGAAAACGATCCGGAGACGCAAGAGAAGGCGCGTTGGCTACGCGGCAAATCGCTGGTGGCTTCCACCGCGATCGAAGCCGCCGTGGTCCTGGCGTTGCTGGCCTGGCCGCTGCTCTCGCCCGGAGGTTTAGGCGATCGCCTCCTCGTCACGCCGGTTCCTCCCTACGGCGGGAACGGCGCGCCCACGCAATCGCGCCGGCCGGAGCACTATGCCCGTTCACAGAGTGAGCCGTCGCACCTTTGTCTGTTCTGCGCGCGGCCCGCGGCGCCTTCCCATCCTCCCGACTCTGGTGGCGACAATGTTGCGCCCGGCGGCCCTCCCGACGTGGGCCTCGGTCCCGGCAACGGCACTGGACCACTCATCCCTGGTGCCGACGCAAACAATTCAATGCCCATCGAAATCAAAAAGCCGGAGCCGCCGCAGCGTCCCGCGCTGCAGCACATCAGCGAAGGCGTGATGACCGCGGCGCTGATCTACAAAGTGCAGCCGGAGTATCCGGCCATCGCCCGCCTCTCGCATCTCTCCGGAACCGTCCGGCTGCGCGCCATCATCGGCACCGACGGAAGAATCCAGCAGCTCGAAGTGCTGAGCGGCAGCCCATTTTTTCAGGCCGCAGCCGTAGCGGCGGTGCGCCAGTGGCGCTACCGACCGACCATGCTGAGCGGTACACCCGTCGAAGTGGAAACGCTGATCACCGTGAATTTCGTTCTGAACGAACCGTGAGAAAAAAAGGAACTAGAAATAACTCTCTACAGCAAGCTTTCGCCGGAATTGCGCGCGATAATTTCGCGCGTCGCGTCTCGCAAACGCACGATTTCGTGCCAATCGTCTCCCGCCGAAGCATCGGGAAAAACCAGCGGCCCAAATGTCACCGTAACTTTTCCGCGCCGCGGAAGCTTCGTCTTGTCTCGCAGAATTTCGCGCGCGCCGCGCACCGAAACCGGGCAGATCGGCCGCTGCGTATCGGCCGCGGCCTTGAACGCGCCCAATTGAAACGGGCGAATCCCGGCCATCGCCGTAAAAGTTCCCTCCGGATACACCACCACCGATTCGCCGCTGCGCAGCGCCGCGTTCAATTCTTCCGCCAGCCGCACCCGCGCCTGCGAATCTCCGCGGTCGAAGAAAAATTGCCCGCTGCGTTCCGCCAGCCGGCCGAAGAAAGGCATGTCGCGGGTTTCGCCTTTGGCCACGAAGCGCACGTCAGCCGGCAAGTACGCCAGCGACACCAGAATGTCGACGAAGCTCGAATGGTTCGGCGCAAAAATCCATGGTCCAGAGCCGGCGCGCCCTACGAGCATTTCGCCGCCGCGGATTTCCACCGGCACCAGCGCCAGCCGCAGCATCCACCGCGCACCTACGTGAACGAAGCGCGCCGCGCGTTTCGCATCGCGCGTCAGCGAAACCACCATCCACAAAGGAATCAGCACCACGAAAACCGCGGCCAGCGCATAGACGCCGTACAGCGTCTCCACCGCCTCGCCCACCATTCCCGAAATCCACGCCCACGCGTTGGGCGCCGCGCCACGCACCGCCAGCTTGGCAATTTGCATCGACGCCGACTGCTGTTTTTTTCCCAGCGTCCCCGCCAGATACATCTGCCGCGTATCGCTGCGCCGCAGCTTCCCGCTGGACGTCTTCGGGATCGATTGCGGCCGCAGCAACGCGATCACGTCGGGCGGCAGGCCCATCGCTTCGTCGACTGCTTGCGAAATGGCGTTTTCGATCTCCTTCGCTTGCGCGGCGTCGCGAATTTCCGCCGCGATGATCAGCCGCTCCGTGCCGGTGCGCTCGTCCGGCGCGCCAAAAGCCACCACGCATCCGGTGCGCACGCCTTTCACCCGTCCGGTAATTTCTTCGATCTCGTGCGGGTAAAGATTGCGCCCCGCTTTGATGATCACGTCCTTGGCGCGGCCGGTGATGTACAACTCGCCTTCGGCGAAATAAGCCAGGTCGCCCGAATTCAGCCAGTCGCCATCGCGCATCAAATCGCGCGTCGCTTCCGGATTGCGATAGTAGCCGCTGGTCGCCGAAGGGCTGCGGAACCAGAGTTGACCTTCCTGCCGCTCGCCGAGATCGCTGCCCTCGGCGCTAACAATGCGCACCTCAACGGAAGGCAACGGCTTGCCGGCATTCACGAATTCGAGCGGCGCCACCTCCGCGGCGCCCGCCGGAATCGCGCGGCCTTCGGATTCGAACGTGGCGCGCTCGATGCGATCCACTTTGTACCCGTCGCCCAGGCGCGGCACGGAAATCGCGAGCGATGCTTCCGCCAATCCGTAAACGGCCATCAACGCCTTCGGATTGAATCCATACGGCGCAAATCGCTTCGCGAAACGCTCCAGCGTTTCGGCGCGCACCGGCTCGGCGCCGTTGGTCGCCGCGCGCCACGAACTCAGATCCAGCCCTTCCAAATCCTTGTCCGCGATTTTCCGGACGCAAAGTTCGTAAGCGAAATTCGGAGCCGGTGCGATCGTCGCGCGATGCTTTTGAATCGCTCGCAGCCAGCGCTCCGGCCGCGACAAAAACGCCAGCGGCGACATCACGATCAGCGGAATCCCGATGAAGAGCGGCACGAACCACGCCCCGATCAATCCCATGTCGTGATACAGCGGCAGCCAGGAAACGCAGGCGTCGTCGGGATGAATATCCAAACCCGAAATGATCGCGTGAATATTCGCCAGCAGGTTGGCGTGGGTCAGCACCACTCCCTTGGGAGCGCCAGTCGATCCGGAGGTGTACTGCAAGAACGCAATGTCTTCGCCGCGCGCCTGATGCGACAAATTTTCCACCGGCCGCCAGGGTGCCGCTGCGCCGTTCGCCGTCGAGGACGAAGCCGCCGCCGGAATACTGGCCAATTTCTGCGCGTTCAAAACTTCGCGCAGCGAAGGCACCCGCGGCTTCAGCAGCTTCGCCAGATTTTCGGCCTGCCGCCAAGTCACCAGAAATTGCGTTTCGGCGTTGCGCAGGATATTCGCTTGCCGCGTAGCGTATTCCGCGATGCGATCCGCGCGGAAAGGCGGATAAATTGGCACCGGAATTCCGCCCGCCAGCAAAATTCCCGCGAAAGTGTAGAAAAATTCCGCGCAGGTCGGCAGCATGATCGCCACGGTCTGCCCGGATTCCAGACCGCGCCGCCGCAGCTCCGCCGCGACGATCGAGGCACGTTCGTACAAGTCGCCGAAGGTAATCGTGCGCAGTTGGTCGTCTTCTTCGTAGACCTGGACGTGCACCCGGTTGGGCTCGCCGCGCCCGCGCAGCCGAATCACTTCGGTCAGCGTGGTGGCGCGCAGAATCTGTTCCTGAATGTCCCGTCGCGCCTCGGCGGCAGTCGCACCCGAAACCATAACGGGGGAGCCCAGAGCGGAATTTTCTGCGGCGCCGGCCGCGTGCTTCGGCCCGAATTCCTCGGTCAGAATCGCGTCGATCAGGTCTTGCACCGTATCGGCTTCGGCCACCACCCGATCCGGCAGTCGCACTCCGCAGGCGTCGCCTAGCCGCAGCATCAATTCCACCCGCTCCAGACTGCCCAGGCCTAACTCGCGTTCCAGATGGGCCTTTGGCCCGAGCGCCGCCAATTCTTCCAATCCTCGCGCGCCGCCCAGCTCCACCAGTAGTTGGCGCACCGATTCCATAGCTTGCGCCGCCACTGCCGGCTTGCGTTCGAGTTTTGTTCCGGTTGAATTCACGGGCTGCTGGACGGCCCTTGGCCGTTCGGTTTACGCGTTGAGTTTCTAAAGCTACGCCTTCTTCGGCGAGCCTAACACCGCCAGCACGCACGTTCAATGGAATGCGGCGCGGCCTGGCCTGGCAGCGAATATGCCGCGAAACGCCGCGCAGGTACCTTCGTACCGGGACCAAATGAACCGTCCGGCCTATCGACGCCGCCGCGCGCCACCGGCACTCTATCAATGTGTTCGAGGCCGCCCCCAAGCGCTTCGAATGTCTGCACCCTCCATCACCCCATGCCCACGAGCGGCCGGCACCCCCACCGGCCGCTCATTTTTTTTGCGCGGGTTGGAATCGATCTGCGCCGCCGCTTGACTGTAAGTCACTCACTCGAATCCCTTTGATGCCTTGCATAAACGATTCTTTCTTGACTTCGCCTCGCGGCGGTTCTATAGAGTTCCACCATCGGGGTGGTGTTCGGTCCGGAAAATGGGCGTGGTCTAGCGCCGGGAATAATCTCAGGCCCTTAAATTTTCTTTTCCGCTGAATCCTTCCGAGCCGCTGCGTGCCTGGGCGCGCCTTCCACGGGGGTGTGTGGTGAAAATCATTCGAGGATTATTGTCGGCGGCGGCGTTGCTCGCCATCATCGCTATCTTCAGTGCCTCAGCCTGGGGCCAGACCAACGCCTCCATGCGCGGCACGGTCACGGATCAGTCCGGCGCCGTCGTGGCCGGGGCGAAGGTCACCCTGACCAACACCGGCACCGGAATCGCGCGCAGCACCACGACCGGTTCGGATGGCTTGTACCTCTTTGATCTGGTCCACGTCGGCAAATACAAGATCAACGTGGAAAAAGATGGATTTACTACTTACCTGCAGGAGGGAATCGTTTTGGAGTTGAACCAAAACGGGCGCGTCGACGTCGCCTTGAAAATCGGTAAGACCTCGCAAACCGTCGAGGTTACCGCCAACGTCGCGCAGGTCGACACCACCGGCGCAGTCCTGGGCAAAGTCGAAACCCAGCGCATGATCGTCGACCTGCCGCTGGTTGATCGCGACACCTTGCAATTGGGCTTGCTGCAGGCCGGCGTTTTTAGCCCCGACCAGGACGATAGTTCCGGAAACCCTTTCTCGGTCAGCGGCCAGCGCTCCGAATCTCTGACCTTCCTGCTGGATGGAGGAAACAATACGGACTTCCTCGGCAACAACATCGTGGTCAGCCCCAATCCCGACGCCGTCGAAGAATTCAAAATTCTCACCAACAACTACGACGCGCAGTATGGCCGCACCTCCGGCGGCATCGTCAACCAGGTCACCAAATCCGGAACTAACGATTTTCATGGTGACGCTTTTGAATTCATCCGCAACGACGTCCTAAACGCCAAGGATTATTTCCTACCCGAGGGTGTCGCGAAGGCATCGTTCAAGCGCAACGTTTTCGGCGGGACCGGCGGCGGACCGATCATAAAAGACAAGACCTTCTTCTTCGTGGCCTACCAGGGCGCGCGACGCCGCGAAGGCGAAACTACCGGGCAGCAGACCGTTTTGTCGCCGGCCGAGCGAACCGGAAATTTCGGTGAATTGTGCCCCTCGTACGATGGAGCCGGCAACTGCGCCGACACCGTCAATGGCACCCAACTCGTCAATCCCTTTACCGACGCCAATGTTCCCTTCAATGATTTATCCGCGCCAGGGCAGGGCGGACCGGGGGCCGGCGGCTCGTTGGTGAATCCCGTCATTCAGAATTACATTACAAAATACCTGCCGTTGCCGAACCTTCCCAACAACGGCTTTATTTCTTCGCCCAGCAAGGCCACCGACGAGGATCAGGGCATCGTCCATATCGATCACAACCTCACCGGGCGCGATACGCTGTCGTTTGTGTATTTGATCGACGATCTGCGCATCGCCGACCCGCTGGCCGGTGGAACCGTTCCGCTTGGCTCCGGGGGCGACACCACTGTCCGCAGCCAGATCTCCACTTTTACCTGGAACCACGCGTTCGCCGACGGCCGGGTGAACGAATTTCGCTTCGCTACCAATCGCGTCGCCACCGACCAATCGATCCCGACGGATACCACCTCGCCGGCTGCTTTGGGATTTACGAACTTGAACCCGGACGATCCGGCCGGCACTGCGCCGCCTGCGATTTTTACCACCAACTTCAACCTGGGACCTTCGGTACAAGGCCCCACCACCCTGCACGACGCCACTTTTCAATGGTCCGATAACTTCACCCTGCCGCACGGACGTCACGAATTCAAATTCGGCGTGGACATCACCCGCATTCGCCAGAACTACAATTACGATTACTACAACAACGGCGGTTTTGATTTCGGCGAGAACGGGACCTACACCGGCGATCCGCTTGCTGATTTTGTCGGCGGCTTCTATGACAACTACTACCAGAATTCAAAATCCGTTTACGGCCTGCGCACCGGATCCTTCGGCGGATATTTTCAGGACACTTGGAAGGTAACGTCTCGCCTTACTTTAGATATCGGCGGCCGCTACGACTACTACGTTCCCATCAGCGACGTGCACAACGAGATTCTGGGCTTCTTTCCCGGCCAGCAATCGACCGTGTTTCCCGGCGCGCCTCCAGGCATCGTGTACCCCGGTGATCCCGGCACACCCAACCGTGCGTTGGTTTATCCCGACTATAAAAACTTCGCGCCCCGATTCGGATTTGCCTGGGACATGCTGGGCAATGCCAAGCTGGTCATGCGCGGCGGCTTCGGCATTTTCTACGACATCGAAGATGGCGCGCTGAACCTACAATTCGGCGGCTTGCCTCCCTTCGGCGGAGTCACCAACATTTTCCCCAGCGCCTACGACGGCAGCGGCAACTACGTCGGTGGCGATCCCGTCGCCGATCCGTTCGGCTCTTTTGGGCAGACCAACGTGTTCCCCTTTACCTTCACCGGAACCTTCGGCGTTCCGTCGGTTCCTTACGCCTACGTCACTAACCCGCATTTCCGTACACCCTACTCGCAAAATTTCAACTACGGATTTCAGTGGCAGGCTACTAAGGACACCCTCGTTGAAGCCGTTTATGTGGGCAGTTTGGGTCGAAAGCTGATCAGCACGGCGGAAGTCAACTACCCCGTCCCCACCGTCCTAATGGAACAGCAAAGTCTGTTCGGTAGTACCAATCCGGACTGCGCCCGCCCCTTGGCCGCGTGTGTCGGTGGTTCTTCACCGATCGATCCGGCCGGCTCGCCGACCGGCGCGTTGCAACTTTACACCAACCTCTCCAACGGAATTTCCAACAGTAACCAGTTCCAGTTGACCGTGGACAAGCGCTTCAGCGGCCAATTCGCCTTGCGCGCGGCCTACACCGTGGCCAAGACCATCGACCTCACTTCCGGTTTCCGGTCCCGCTCCTCCACCTACACCGACCCAGTCGATTACGGATTTGATCGCGGCCTGGCCGATTTCGATGTTCCGCAGCGCCTGGTCATCAGCGGCATCTGGTCGCTGCCCATCGACCGGCCCTTCAAGAACAACGCCGTCATGGAAAAAGTGATCGGCGGCTGGCAGTTCAATGCCATCGTTACCTACCAGAAGGGCCAGCCCTTCACCATTTATTCCAACTTGAATTCCAGCCAGCAGAATAATTTTCTCGATCGCCCCGATCTAATCGGCCCCATTAAGTACATCAAGCCCCGCACCCTATCTACTTTCGATACTGCTGCCGCAAACTGCATCGGCGATACCGGCACCGTCACCGGAAATTTCTTTTTCAATCCGACCGCCTACGACTGTGCCAATGTCCCGGAATTCAGCTTCGGCGATCTGGGACGCAACACGCTGCGCGGTCCCGGCATCGACAATTACGATCTTTCCTTCATCAAACGCGCCAGCTTCACCGAAAGCAAATCGATGGAGTTCCGCGCCGAATTTTTCAACGCCTTCAACCACGGCCAGTTTTATAATCCGGACCGCAACGGCTACGACGCCACCTTCGGCCAGATCACTTCGGCCCGCCCGCCGCGCCTCATTCAATTCGGTCTGAAATTGTATTACTGAGTCGCGCGAGCATCACCAAAAACCAAAAAGGCCCAAACCGCTCATCACGGTTTGGGCCTTTCATTTTGAATCTCGAAGAAGATCGCCGCGTTTACCGCCGCGGTCCGGGCCGGTGGCTCATCATCGGGCGCGCGCGCATACGAAACCGTGGCATTAGCGGAGGCGGCACGTTGTGGAGCGGGGCGCCGCACTGGTTGCAAGACTCCTGCGGGGTATCGCGCAAGCGCAGCCACTGGCCGCGCGCCGCGCATTGCGGGTTCAAGCATTGCACCGTGCCGCCGGCCAAAGTGTGCATGGGAGCCTCCCTACGAGCCCGTAACGCGGCAGAAATGCGGCGTTAATGAGCGGGATTTTGCCCCCGAAGCCCTAGGGAGTCAAGAAAAATATCCACTATTAGTAGGGGTGCCTCTCCCGAAGCCCCAGAGAGATGTGAGAACGACGAACTGCAAACAGCGGAACGAGAATTTATACAGCAGGATTCTGGCGCGTGTGCCGACTCGGTACGCGCCCTGACCTAATTGTTTTTCGCCCCGTCGTTATTCTGCGAATCCTGCGGAGCGCCCTTTGGCAAACTTTCCAAAGCCGCGATTTCCTTTTCCTGTTCGTCGATCGCCTGTTGCTTGCTGGCAATCGCCGCCTGCTCGTCGGCCAACTTCTGCGCCCCGGCGCGGTCGTTCGAATAATCCGGCTTGCCGTAGTACATCTGCGAATCCAGCACCAGCGTCCGCTGCATTAAATCCAAATCGGTGCGCAGGCTCGCCAATTTTTCCTTCGCGCTTGAGAGCCGCCCCTGCACGTCCGCGCCGGTGTTCTCGGAATGTGCCGCGCCTGGCGCCGTCACCGCATTCCCAGCCGCGCCCGCCGCGGCCACTGGATTCGCCCCGTCCGTCGCCGTAGCCGTTCCGTCCGCAGCCGCATCTCCGCTCTGTCCCACCACGCTGATCGTCTGCCCGGACTTCGGAATCGTGTCGTTATCCCACACCCGCGCGGGCTTCGACGCGTCCTGCTTGGACTCGCGCGCGCGCTTAGCCGCGGCCGCCAGGGGATCCGCATTCGCCTGCCCTTCCGCCGACTGCGCATGCAGCACGCCCGCCGGAATCACCAGCAAAATCCCCAACCCCAGATGCGCGATTCTCATGTGCCTCTCCAAACACCCGTTTTACCACCTTTAATCTTAGCTGTCGCGCGCGTGCCCCGGTAATTCGCCTCGGCGCCAGCGCCCAAAAAGGCACCTGTACACCTCGCCAGTTCGCAAACCATTCGCCGCTGCGTCCACTTACTTCACCCCGCGTCCGGCCGAATTTTTGCTTGTGCCGCCTTCCCGGCCTCGGCATACTCTCCGCTCATCCCGTGGCTCACGCGCTCACCCACCTACAGGAGAACGAATGAAATTTTTCGCCGGCCTGACCTTGTTCCTGCTCCTGCTGTTCGCGCCATCCGCAATGCACGGCTCACCGCTCGCGCCAGTCTCGGCCTCTCCCGTTCTCCACGCCCTTAACGTCCAAACGAACGCCCAAGCGGCGTCGCCAGAGAATTCGTCCGCGGCCGCCTCTCAGGCCGTAGTTCCTGACCACCAGAAAAAGGTAACGTCTTACACTCTGCCACCGGAACTGTACAAAAAAGCCGTCGACCTCGGCCGCTTCCATTTCCGTTTCAACTTGATCGGTTTTTTCTACGGCCTATTCATCATCTGGATCATCCTGCGTTTCCGTCTAGCCCCCCAATACCGCGATTTGGCCGAAAAAGTTTCGCGCAACTCCTTCGTGCAAGTTCTGATTTTCGCGCCATTGTTTCTTCTCACCATGTCGATCCTCGGCCTGCCATCGGACGTCTACGCCTACACCGTTGAAAAAAAATACGGCCTCATCGTTCAAGGCTGGGGCTCTTGGTTTTGGGATTGGACCAAGGGCGAACTCATCTCCATCGTCCTCGGCATCTTCCTCATCTGGATTCTCTACGCCGTGATCCGCACCAGCCCGCGTCGCTGGTGGTTTTATTTTTGGCTGATCTCTCTGCCCCTCGCCGTGCTGCTCGTCTTCCTCCAGCCCGTCGTGGTCGATCCGATGTTCCACAAATTCGAATCGCTGCAGCAAAAAGATCCCGCGCTCACCGCCAGCCTCGAGCAAATGGTTCAGCGCGCCGGCGAGAATATTCCTCCGGAGCGCATGTACTGGATGGGTGCCGGAGAAAAAACCACGGAGCTGAATGCCTACGTCACCGGCCTCGGCGCCTCCAAACGCATCGTAGTCTGGGACAACACCATCGCCAAAATGACCACGCCGCAAATCGTTTTCGTCGCCGGCCACGAAATGGGCCACTATGTCCTCAACCACATCTGGAAAGGCCTCGCCTTCGCCTTTGCCTTCCTCTTCGTACTTTTTTATCTCGCATTCCGAACCATCGGCTGGCTGCTCGAGCGTTGGGGTGGTGCGTGGGGCATTCGCAATGTTGCCGATCTGGCTTCGCTGCCGGCGCTTTTGCTGCTCTTGTCCATCTTCGCCTTCATCGCCGGGCCGATTTCCAGCGCCTTCAGCCGTCACGACGAGCATCAAGCCGATCAATACGGCCTCGAAGTTACCCACGGCCTTACGCCCGATTCCTCGCAAATCGCCGCGCAGGCGTTTCAGGTGCTCGGTGAAGTCGATCTGTCGAATCCGGAGCCGAATCCCATCGACATCATCATGTTTTATTCGCACCCGGCCATTCCCGATCGCATTCGTTTCGCTTTGACCTACGACCCGTGGTCCAAAGGCGAGCAGCCCGAATTCGTGAAGTAGAAGTACCAGCAGAGTTACGAATAGAAGTGAAGTAGAGGAAATTACGGCTGCTTGTGAATCGTCATCTTGATTCCGTACTTTGCGCGCAAAGTCACCAGCGGTTCCGGCACCACCGGATGCCCCGGCACTAATTTAAACCGGAACTGCTGCGCCACGCGCGCCACCACCAGCCCCAACTCGAGCAGCGCGAATCCCTGCCCGATGCAGCGCCGCGGCCCATCGCCAAATGGAAAATACGCTCCGGCCGGCAGCCGGTTCTCGAGCCCATCCAGCCATCGTTCCGGGCGGAATGCCTCCGGATCCTCGAAATACCGCTTATCGCGTTGCATCACCCACTGCGACATGATGAACGTCGTCCCCGTAGGAAAATCGTAACCGGCAAGGCTGCATGGCGCGATCGAAGTCCGCGCAATTGTGTACGCCGCTGGATACAGCCGCAAAACTTCGCTGATCACCGCCTTCAGGTACGGCAGCTTTTCCAGGTCGCTGACCTGTGGCGCGCGCCCGCCCAATACGCGCGTCAATTCTTCGTAGAGCTTTGCTTCCGCCTGCGGATTCTCGCTCAGCAGATACCAGGTCCACGAAAGCGTCAACGCCGTGGTCTCATGCCCGGCCATGAACAGCGTCATGGTCTCGTCGCGCAGTTGCTTCGGCGTCATCTGCGTGCCATCTTCATCCATCGCGCTCATCAACATGGCCAGCAAATCGTTATGCGGATTCGGCGTGCCGGTCGCTTCTTCTTTTTTTCGTTCGTCGATGATCCGGTACACCAGCGAATTCAGAAAATCGGTTTCGCGCTGTGCCCGCCGGTTCGCCGGAGTCGGCCAGTTTTCTGGAATTTTCAGCGGCGAACGCGCTTTGCGCAGCGAATAACGCATCAGGAATCCCAGCGAATGGCCGACGTTCCCGGCTTGGTCGCTCAACGTGGTTCCGAAAAGCGTGCGCACCGCGATGTCCAGCGTCATGGTCATCATTTCCTGCGCCAGGTCGCGCACTTCGCCGTCCCGCCAGGGCTTGGAATGTCGATCCGCGCATTCCACCATCGTTTCGCCGTATTCGATGATGCGGCTGCGGTGAAATGCCGGCTGCGCCAGCCGCCTCTGCCGCCGCCAGAAATCACCTTCGCTGATCAAGAGGCCTTGCCCGAGTAGGCGCTCGGTCACATCTTTGGTCAGCGTGCTTTTGTGGAATTTAGCGTGCTGTACGATCGAAACTTGTTCGATGTACTCCGGCAGGTTCAGCAAAATTCGATACTGCTTGAATACCCGGATGCAAACGATGTCGCCGTATTCGCGCGCCAGGCGCGTCAGCGTCGCCAATGGGTCGCGCAATACCTGAAACGCCAGCCCAAACATGGGCGCGCCGCGCGGCCCTGGGGGCAGCCGTATCTCGGTTGTAGTGCTGCTGGCCATCGGGTCAGAATTCTCCAGGAGCGCCGCTCAGCGGCACTTATCGATAATACGTGCCCCCACCCCACTTTGCTTCATAAACGTTGCAGCTTTCCCGCACCCTGCCGAATCTAATTCAAGCGTTACAGGCCAAATCCATTTTTATTGGGCATTCGATGCGGGTAAGATACGCATCGCGCGCCATGGCGGGTAAGGGGATGTCAGTGGAAGTCGAACAACCAGATTGGCTCCTACAAATCGAAGGCATTTTGGAGAGCTTGAACGAAGGTGTGCTCATCACTGATGAGTGCCAGGCCATCGTTTTCGTCAATTCCAATCTCGAAGAGATGACCGGAATTCCCCGCGAGCAATTTGTTGGTATGGACATCTACAGCGTCTACACCAAGGAAGAAGCTGACTTCATTGCCGTCCAGCGAGAACGCAATTCCCGCGATGGAAAAAATCGTTTTGAATTCGTTCTGCCGCAGCAAGATGGCAGCCGCCTGCCGGTCATCATCAGTGCGCGGGCTGTAGAAGACCCCGAAGGCCGCCGCTACGCCATCGTCACCTTCACCGATATTTCGGACGTCAAGCGCGTCGAGCAGGAACTGCGCGTGGTGAATCGCGAGCTCGAAGAGCGCTATCAGGAAATTCAGGAAGACTTAACGCTGGCCGCGCGCGTGCAACAAAGTCTCGCCCCGAAATCGATCGTCTGGGGCGGCGTCAACGTCGAAACCTTCTATCATCCAGTGCGCACCATCGGCGGCGATTTTGGCCTGGTCAGCGCTCTCGACGAAGATCATTTGAACCTGCTGGTCTGCGACGTTTCCGGCCACGGCATCGGCTCGGCCCTCGTCGCCAATCGCATTTACACCGAAATGATGACCCAGCTTCGTTCCGGCGCTGGACTCGACGTCATGTTGCGCCACCTGAACCGCTTCGTCATGCACAACATCGGCAGTTCGGTTTTCTTCTTCACCGTCGCCGCCGCGCGCATCGACCGCGGAGGCCGCCGCATGGTTTTCGCCGGCGCCGGACATCCTCCGGGAATGATCGTGCGCGATGGCCAGGAGCCGCGCCTGCTCGAATCCCGCAGCATGGTGCTCGGCGCTTTGCCCGAAGCGGTAGGCCCGGAAGTTACGCTGGACGTGGATTTGGAGAAGGGCGACCGCGTGGTGCTCTACACCGACGGAATTACCGATGTATTCAATGCCGATGGCGAAATGCTCGGCGTTCCGGGCGTGCAGAAATTCGTCCGCGAAACGTCTTTGCTGCCTTTTCATCAGATGAAACAGGGGATTCTCGATCGCGTCGCCGAATGGCGCGATGGACCCGCCACCGACGACGTTTCACTCGTCTTGATGGAAGTTTAACGCCGCGCGATTTTGCAAACTGGCCTGGGTTTACTGACTAGGTTCCGTTTACTCGCAAGAATCTCTTCTTGCCTACTCGCAGCGCCAGCATGTCTCCGGGATTCAGCAGAATCGTGCGCTTGATGTCTTTCTCGATCTCGCCGTTCACTTCCACCGCTCCCGCTTTGATCAGCCGTTCCGCTTCACTGCGTGAACTTGCCAGCCCCGTTTCGGTCAGCACCAGATGCAGCGGCCGCGTGCCCCAGGCCAGCTTCATTTCCGGCATGTCGGTCGGAGCTTTGCGGTCGCGGTAGACCAACCGGAATTCGTCCGACGCGTCCTTCGCCGCTTCCTCGCCGTGAAATCCCGCGACGATCGTGTGCGCCATCTGCATCTTGGCGTCCATCGGATGCAGTACGCCCATGCTCACTTCTTCACGCAAACGCACAATCACCGGGCTGCCAAAATCCGTCAGCAATTCGTAATACGACCACATTAGCTGGTCGGAGACCGACATCAGTTTCCCGAACATTTCCTTCGGGGGGTCGGTGATCCCGATGTAATTCCCCAGGCTCTTCGACATTTTGCGTTCGCCATCGAGCCCCACCAGAATCGGCATGGTCATGATCGCCTGCGCCGGCAAACCGTATTCGCGCTGAATTTCGCGATGCACCAGCAGATTGAATTTCTGCTCCGTCGCGCCCAGTTCCACGTCCGACTTCAGCGATACCGCGTCATAGGCGGTCAGCAGCGGGTACAGCAGCTCATGCACGGAAATCGGATGGTTGGCTTCCAGCCGCGAACGGAAATCTTCGCGTTCGAGCATTCGCGCCAGTCGATAATGTGCACAGAGCTGCACCACTTCCTGGCTGGTCAGCTTGCCCAGCCACTCGTTGTTGTAGCGAACTTCCGTTTTGCCCTTGTCCAGGATTTTGAAAACCTGCTGAAGGTAGGTCTCGGCGTTGCGGTCCACCTGTTCGCGCGTCAACGGCGGCCGCGTTTCGGATTGCCCGGTGGGATCGCCGATCATTGCCGAAAAATCGCCAATCAGGAAAATCGCGGTGTGGCCCATATCCTGAAAAGCCTTCAGCTTGCGCAGCACTACGGTGTGGCCCAGATGAATATCCGGAGCGGTCGGGTCTACGCCCAGATACACGCGCAAAGGCTTGCCGGTCTTGTACGACTGCTCCAGCTTGGCCTGCAATTCCTCTTCGCGGATCACTTCCGCCGCGCCTTTTTTCAGGTAGGCGAGCTGTTCGGCCACCGGCTTGAATTTCGCTGACGACAAGGATCTCTCCAGGATTGCCTACAGCCGCGTGAGCACGCGGCGCCCATCCATACGATACCGCCCTTCCAGCACAATCCTCACCGCTTCCGTGTAAATGCGGTGCTCCTGCTGCAATATACGCTCGGCCAGCGTTTCCGGCGTGTCGGCGTCCTCAATCGGCACGCAGGCCTGCATCACGATTGGCCCCGCGTCCAGATTTTCGTCGACGAAATGCACCGTGCACCCCGCGAATTTCGCGCCGTGCTCGATGGCCTGCCGCTGCGATTCGAGTCCCGGAAAGGACGGTAGCAGCGAAGGATGAATATTCAGGATGCGTTGCGGAAATGCCGCCACGAAATGCGGCGAAAGCAGCCGCATGTATCCCGCCAGGCACACCAACTCCACTTTTTGCGCTTGAAGTTCCGCCACCACCAGATGGTCGTAGGCTTCGCGCTCCAAACCCTTCGACGGAATCACTTTCGTCGCGATCCCGCGCGCCCGCGCCTTCTCAATTCCCGGCGCGCCTTCCCGGTTGCTCAATACGATCGCAATTTCCGCGTCAGGGAGTCGCCCGGCATCGATGCTCTCCCCCAGCGCTTCCAAATTCGACCCGCGTCCCGACAGCAGCACGCCAATCCTTTTTTTCATGACCGCCCGAAATTAGCATAGTTCGCCAGAGCGGCAAAACCTCCGGCGTTCAATGGAAAGCAGTGGGTGTCGATTATATGAAGGATTAGGCACCGCAGGTTCGCGAGCTCGCGCCCGAGAGTCTAGGTCCGCGGCGACCGAATCTTGAACCGGATTGCGTTGCGCACCGCGCGCCCCAAACTACCCAGGCTCAGCTTCAGGCCCGTGCGCGCTGGAGCGCTATCCGATGGCATTCCATTCTGCAGAAATTCCAGAACCGCCGCGGCCGGCACCCGCGCAGTCATACTGTCGACCGACGCCAATCGCAGCACGCCGCCACGCTCGACCACGAACACCGCAGCCTCGGCGATTCCACCTTTTTCCTTTTCATTGAATACACCCCAGCTTTGGACCATCGTTCGCCGGGTGTCGCAAAGTATCGGGTAGGCAAGTTTCAGTTCTTCACGCACGGCGGCGGAACTCTTAGGTTGATCCACCGCCACCGCCGCCACATCGGCTCCCGCTTGGCGAATCCCGTCATACAGGTCGCGGTACTCAGCCAACTGGCCAAGGCAGTGCGGTCACCAGTGCCCACGGTAGAAAACAAAAACGCGCGGCCCCGCCGCAGTCATCTCGGCCAGGTCGCGCGTCGCACCACTCGAATCCAACACCCGAAAATCCGGCGCCCGTTCGCCAACTTTCAAACCGCGGTATGCCGGTTCGTTCGCCACTTACAAACCCAGCTGCCCCGAATAATTCACCCGCGGCTTCCCGCGCACGGCCTTTTCGATCCGCCCAATCCGGTAGAACTTCTCCCGCCGCCGTTTCAACTCCGTTTCCACCCGCGCCACATTTTTCGCCGGCACCACCAAAATCATCCCGACGCCCATATTGAAAGTCTGCAGCAATTCGTCGCGCTCGATTTTTCCCAGCTCCGCCAAGTATTTGAATACCGGCAGCACCGGCCACGAATCCAGCTCAATCACCGCCTGCACGTTCGCCGGCAGCGCTCGCGGCAAATTCCCGGTGATCCCGCCGCCGGTAATGTGCGCCATCGACGTCACCCAGCCCTTCGCCAAAATATTTTTCAGCAGCGGCCAGTACGGCCGGTGCGGCTTCAGCAATTCCGCCCCGATTTTATTTCCCACTTCCGCCACATACGTATCCGGCTTCAGTTTCGCTTCGCCAAACACCAGCTTCCGCGCCAACGAGTACCCGTTGGTATGCAATCCGCTCGAAGGTAGCGCAATCAACGCATCCCCCGGCCGCACCCGCCGCGGGTCCAGCCGCATTTTTTCTTCCACCGCGCCCACGATAAATCCCGCCAAGTCGTATTCCCCCGGCGCATAAAAATCCGGCATCTCCGCGGTCTCGCCGCCGATCAACGAGCACCCCGCATGCCGCGCCGCGCGGCTCATGCCCTCAATCACCTGCTCGATAATCGCCGTGTCCAGCTTGCCCATCGCCAGATAATCCAGAAAAAACAGCGGCTCCGCGCCCTGCGTCAAAATATCGTTTACGCAATGATTCAAAATATCCGCGCCCACTCCCGAGTGAATGCCGGTGGCAAACGCGATTTTCAATTTCGTTCCCACCCCGTCCGCGCTCGACACCAGGATCGGATTTTTCCACCGCTTGCGGTCCAGCTGAAACAACGCGCCAAATCCGCCGATCGGCGTCAACACGCCGCGGCGAAACGTCTTCCCCGCCATGGCCGCAATGCGCCGCTTGGCCTGGTCCGCCACGGTGATATTTACGCCTGCATCGGAATAGCGCATCGGTGAGTGTGTTTTCTGCTTTCCAGGAGAGTTCCGCTACTTCGCGGGGTCAAACAAAAGCCAAAAACCGAAAGACTAGAAAAGATGAAACAAGCGCTTCCAGCGAATTTCGCCCGGATGAATAATCGCGCTCAGATACGTCCCAAACCGTTCCCCGACGTGCCCCGGCTCCCACACTTCTTCCGGCGCGTCGATCGACATATAAATCAAAACCGGCGTCCCAATAATATTTTCCCGCGGCACGAATCCCCAGTAGCGGCTGTCGTACGAATTATTGCGATTGTCGCCCATCATGAAATAGTGCCCCGGCGGCACCACCAGCTCGCCGTTCACCACGTGTTGCTGCAATTCCGCCGCCCACTCCGGCCGCAAGCTCGAGGAATACACATCGTTCCCCGTCGGCGGGTACACCGGCATGGTCCGCATCACGCCTTCCGGATCATGCGCGATGTACGGCTCGTTCAGCGCCACGCCGTTCACGTACACCTGCGCGCCCTCGATTCGAATCCGGTCGCCCGGCACTCCGATGCAGCGCTTGATGAAATCCGGAAATCCCTGCTCCGGCAGCGGCGCGCGAAACACGATAATCTGCTGCCGTTTCGGCTCGCGCCACAGCGGCACATGCCAGCCGGTGAAGGGCACGCCCGCGTCGTATCCAATTCGGCTGACGATCAGATGGTCGCCGATCAGCACCGTGCGTTCCATCGACCCGCTGGGAATGACCCGCGCCTGCACCAGCGTTCCTTCGATGAACAGAAACGCCAGAATCACCCAGAACCACGAAACAACTTCGCGCCAGACTTTGTCGCCCGTCGTCGCCGGAGCCGCCGCCTGTTCTGGCACTCCCGCCTCGCGCTCCACCGCGATCGCCTCCGCGTCAGCTTTCACGGTGCGCCTCCACTTCCAGTTGCACCAGTTCGGTCGGATAATTTCCGGTGTAGCAAGACGTGCAGAAATCGCCTTTGGTGTCCTGTATCGCCGCGCGCAAAGCCGGCAGCGAAACATAACCCAGCGAATCTGCCGCCAGATATTTTCGTATCTCTTCCACCGAATTATTCGCCGCGATCAATTCTTCCCGCCGCGGCGTGTCCACTCCGTAGTAGCACGGTGAAATCGTCGGCGGGCACGCGATCCGCACATGCACCTCGGTCGCGCCCGCTTCCCGCACCAGCCGCACGATCTTCCGGCTGGTCGTTCCGCGCACGATCGAATCGTCCACCAGAATCACTCGTTGGCCCTCGATCATTCGACGTATCGGGTTTAGTTTTAGCTTCACTCCGAAATCGCGGATCGCTTGGCTCGGTTCGATGAACGTTCGCCCCACGTAATGGTTGCGGATCAGGCCCATGCGGAAGGGTATTCCCGATTCCGCCGCGTACCCGATCGCCGCCGGCACGCCCGAATCCGGCACCGGCAGCACGATATCCGCCGCCACCGGGTGCTCCTGCGCCAGCACACGTCCCAGCCGCTCGCGCGTTTCGTTTACCGGCTTACCAAATACGATGCTGTCCGGCCGCGAAAAATAAACATGCTCGAAAATGCAAAACTGGTTCGGCTTCTCCGGCGCGAACCGAATCGATTCGATCCCGCTGCGCGAGATGCGCACCATCTCGCCCGGCTCCACGTCGCGCACGTACTCCGCGTCGATCAAATCGAACGCGCACGTTTCCGAAGCCGCCACCCACGCGCCGTTCAACCGGCCCAGCGCCAAGGGACGAAACCCGCGCGGATCGCGTATCGCGAAAATTTCGTCCGGAGTCAGCAGCAGCAGCGAATACGCGCCTTCCACCTGGTTCAGCGCGTCCGCGATCGCACCCGACAAATTCCGCGCGTTGCTCCGCGCGATCAGATGCACGATCACTTCGGTGTCACTCGTAGTCTGGAAAATCGACCCGCGATGCTCCAGCTTTTTCCGCAGCTCGATCGCATTCGTCAGATTGCCGTTGTGCCCCAGCGCCAGCTTGCCCTTGTTGCAGTCGATCACCACCGGCTGCGCGTTGGTCAGCACCGTATCGCCCGCCGTCGAATACCGCGTGTGGCCGATCGCTGAGTCTCCCGGCAGTTTCGTAATTACCGCCGGCGTGAAAATTTCCTGCACATGCCCCATCGATTTATGCACATGCAGCTGCGCGCCATCGGACGAAGCAATACCCGCGGATTCCTGCCCGCGGTGTTGCAGCGCGTACAGTCCCAGATAGGTCATCTTCGCCGCTTCGCCATGCCCGAAAATTCCGAACACGCCGCAGTGGTCGTGAAAATGATCGTCTTCGATGAAATGGGTTTGGCAGCTCATTCGATTTCAATCGCTTTTTGCAGAGAGTCGCTCCAGGGGCGCTGGAAAGATTCGACAGTGCCTTGTATCACGGGAGAGCCATTATATTGGATGCGAAATTCGCTGCGGGCGACTGTGCCGATGTTCTGCACCGACACCTTATATTGTGCCGCAATCTGATTCACGCGAGCAAGCGAAGCACTCGGTACGGTAACCGCCGCGCGCGCTCCGCGTTCGCCAAACAAAGCCGCTTCCGCCGCTTCGTCTGACGCCATCGTCTTGACTTCCGCCTGTACGCCGAGGCCTTCGGTGTCGAAGCAGCATTCCGCCAGCGTCACTGCAATTCCGCCGTCGCTCACATCGTGCGCCGAAGCAATCGCGCGCGCGCCGGCCAGCGCAACCAGGCAATCGATCAGCCGCTTTTCCGCGGCCAGATCAATCGCCGGTGGCATTCCTGCCACCACGCCCTGCAACGTCTTGGCGTATTCCGAAGATCCAAATTCCTGCGCTGCACCGGCGCGAGCTTCAGCCTGGCCGCCATCCAAAAGCAAAACCACATCGCCAACCGTGCGGAACGCCGAACCCAGCGCGCACTCCGCGTCCTCCATCAGCCCCAGCACGCCCAGGATCGGCGTGGGATAAATCGGCTTGCCCAGCGTCTCGTTGTAAAAACTCACGTTGCCGCCGGTGATCGGAGTCTCCAGCGCCCGGCACGCTTCGCCGATTCCGTCGAGCACTTCCGTAAACTGCCACATCACTTCCGGCTTTTCCGGATTTCCAAAATTCAGGCAATTCGTCGCCGCAATCGGCAACGCTCCGCTGCACGCCACATTGCGCGCCGCTTCCACCACCGCATGCATCGCGCCCAGGCGCGGATTCAAATAGCCCCAGCGCCCATTGCCGTCGGTCGCCAGCGCCAGCGCGCGCTTCGATTCCTTCAGCCGCAGCACTGCTGCGTCGCCTCCGCCCGGACCGAACCGCGTGTTCGTACGCACCATCGAATCGTACTGCCCGGTCACCCAACGCTTCGACGCGATCGTCGGCGCAGCCAGCAGCTTCCGGAAATTTTCGCTCAGCTCCGTGCCAACTGCCGCAAATTTGAATTGCGCCGCGGCTCCAGCCGTCTTTTTCGCCGCTACTTCCGCGGGCGTGGCGATCGGCCGCTCGTACCGCGGGCCTTCTTCCGCGATCGCATGCGCGGGAATCTCCGCGGCCACGACGCCATGATTCTTGACCCGCAGCATTCCGTCTTCGGTCACTTTGCCGATTTCGACCGCGTCGAGTCCCCACTTGTGAAACACGTCGAAAACTTCGCGTTCGCGCCCGCGCTCGGCCACCAGCAGCATGCGCTCCTGCGATTCGCTCAGCATGATTTCGTACGGCGTCATGCCCGTTTCCCGCTGCGGCACCCGCGCCAGATCGATTTCAATGCCCAGGCCGCCGCGC
The DNA here is from genome assembly GCA_036401315.1 of Candidatus Acidiferrales bacterium. Classification (GTDB taxonomy): domain Bacteria; phylum Acidobacteriota; class Terriglobia; order Acidiferrales; family UBA7541; genus Palsa-295. The sequence continues at coordinate 57,422 of DASWVE010000114.1, read as the reverse complement.
GACGCCATTTCCGAACTCGAACTGGTCAACCCTGCCGCGCCCATATCCTGAATCGCCACCACCGCGCCGGTGCGCATCGCTTCCAGGCACGCTTCCAGCAAAAGCTTTTCCAGAAATGGATCGCCCACCTGCACGTTCGGCCGCTTCTGCTGCGATTCCTCGCTGAATTCCGCCGAAGCGAGCAACGACGCGCCGTGAATCCCGTCGCGTCCGGTCTTCGCCCCCACGTAAATCACCGGATTTCCCGCGCCCTGCGCCTTGGCGAAAAATAGTTCCTCGCGCTTGCAGATTCCCAGCGCCAGCGCGTTCACCAGCGGATTATTCGAATAGCACGGCTCAAAAACAATTTCGCCGCCCACCGTCGGCACGCCAAAACAGTTTCCGTAAAATCCGATGCCGCGAATCACGCCGTCCAGAATGTGCCGGTTGCTCGCGATTTCTTGCTTCGTCGCGTCTCCCGCCCCAGGCCCCGCCACCACCGGTCCGAAGCGCAGCGAATCCAGCACCGCGATCGGCCGCGCGCCCATGGTGAAAATATCCCGCAGAATTCCGCCCACTCCGGTTGCCGCTCCCTGAAACGGCTCCACAAAACTCGGATGGTTGTGCGATTCAATTTTGAATACCGCCACCCAGCCGTCGCCGATGTCCACCACGCCCGCGTTTTCGCCCGGCCCCTGCACCACATGCGTTCCGGTCGTCGGCAGGCGTTTCAGATGCACCCGCGAAGATTTGTACGAGCAGTGCTCGCTCCACATCACGCTGAAAATTCCCAGCTCGGTGAAATTCGGATCGCGCCCCAGAATTTTCTGGGTTCGCGCATATTCGCCGGGAGTCAACCCGTGTTCGGCGGCGATTTCAGGAGTGACTTTAATTTCGGTATCGATCATGTCTGGCATGGGTTATTTGAGAAGAGCGAACTGCTAGACGCGTACGGCGGAATGAATTTTCTGCGCTTCGTGCTGTTCTGGTTTTCCGGTCAGGCTCTGCACCATCGAACGGAAAATCACCAACCCGTCAGCGGAGCCCAGTGGCGATTCCACCGCGCGCTCCGGATGCGGCATCAATCCCAGCACGTTGCGCTCGCGATTGCAGATCCCGGCGATGGCTTGCAACGATCCATTCGGATTGGCTTCCTGGTCCGCGGCTTCCAAGGGCTGGCCATTTTCAGAATTCTTTCCTGCCGAAGACGCCGCCACATATCGAAAAACAATCTGATTGTTGCGCTCGAGTTCCGCCAGCGTCGCCGGCTCGCAGAAATAATTTCCGTCCATGTGCGCGATGGGCATTTCCAGTACTTGCCCTGGCTTCGCCGCTGAAGTAAAAGGCGTATCGGTCTGCTCCACCCGAATATGCACCTGCCGGCACAAAAACCGCAGGCCCTGATTGCGCATCATCGCCCCGGGCAGCAAACCCGCTTCCAGCAAAATCTGAAATCCGTTGCAGACACCCAGCACCAGACCGCCCGAACGCGCGAAGCGCTCCACCGATTTCATCACCGGAGAAAATCGCGCGATCGCTCCGGTGCGCAGGTAATCTCCGAACGCGAATCCTCCAGGCAGCACAATAGCATCGCTGCCGCCCAGGTCTTCGGATTGGTGCCAGATGAATTCAGCGGGCTGCCCGATGACCGTGCGTATCGCCTGCAAGGCGTCATCGTCGCAGTTCGAACCGGGAAACTGGACCACTCCAAATTTCATTGGTTGGGATCTCCCGCAACTATTTTAGCACATTGGAATTTCACCTTGGGCCTTTCGCTCCCGCCGCTGCTGGGCCTTTCGACGCCCTGCTTGCCTCTGGGATCCGGGTCAGCTTTACGTAGCGGCCGCCTTTAGGCGGGCCGGTTTTCCGTTTTGACTCGCGGATTACTTGCCTCCGCTGAACCGTTTCGCATACGCTTGCGCCGCCTTACCCGAACCACACCATGCAGAAATCCAATCGCCGGTCCTTCCTCAAAACCGCCACCGTAGCCGGCATTGCCGCTGGAGCCATCGCGCTCAACGAAGTATCCCCACGCATTTGGCGTGAAGAAACCTACTTCAAGCCCAATCCCAGTTACTGGGCCCAGAGCCAGCCTCCGCCGAATCCCGCCTTGAACGAAGACCTGGAAGCCGACGTCGCCATCATCGGCGGCGGATTTACCGGCCTCTCCGCCGCGCATTTCATTCGCAAAAATTCTCCCTCGAAATCCGTGGTCGTCCTCGAAGCCATGGGCTGCGGCCACGGCGCCTCCGGACGCAATGGCGCCATGCTTCTGAACCTGACCGCCGACCGCTACATGAATTTCAGCTCCGATCCCGCGATGGACCGCAAAATCTACGACCTCACCACCGAAAACATCCGCTTCCTCGGTTCATTGCCGCAGGCCACCGGCATCGATTTTGAAATCGATACCAACGGCTCCCTGCAAGTCCTGAACACCGCAGCCGACGTCGCGGATTGTAAAGCGTACGTCGAAAAGGCCCGCGCCTTGGGTTTTCCCGTCGAATTCTGGACCAAGGATCAGACCGCTGCAGCCGTGGGCACGAGCGTATACGAAGGCGCGTTCTACGATCCCCAAAGCGGCCAGCTTCACCCTATGAAGCTGGTCCATGCGCTAAAAGTTTTGGCGGAATCGAGCGGCGCGAAGATCTACGAAAATACGCCGGTCATGCAGGTACAAGACGGCCCCACGCACCACTTGACCACGCTCGCCGGTCACACCGTCCGCGCCAAATCGCTGGTGCTAGCCACCAATGCCTACACCTCGCGCCTCGGTTACTTTCGCAACCGGATTGTGCCCATTCACAATTACGTCGGCATTACCCCGCAACTTCCGGCCGCTGCCATCGAACAGATCGGCTGGCGCCGCCGCATGCCTTTTTCAGACAGCCGCACGCTCGTCCACTACTTAGGCCTGACGCGCGATAATCGCATCCACATCGGCGGCGGAACTTCGGATTATTCGTTCAACGATGGCCTGCGCGACCTGCCGAACGAAGCGGAACGCTTCGCCGGTCTGCAGCGCGAACTCGTCCGGATTTTTCCGGCCCTCGCCGGAACTACCTTCGAGACCACTTGGAGCGGCCTGGTCGATTGTTCTCTGGATTTTTCGCCGTCCGTCGGATGCACCGGAAAATTCCAGAATATTTTTTACGGCCTGGGCTACAGCGGCCACGGCGTAAATTTAACCTCGCTTTTCGGCCGCATCATCGCCGACCTCGAACGCGGCGCCGGAGAAATCTGGCAGCATTTTCCCTTCGTCAACCACACCCTGATTTACCTTCCCAACGAACCCTTCCGCTGGCTCGGCACCCAGGCCTCCATGGCCTACTACCGCCTCACCAAATAGCCAAGAACTCGGGGCCCACCGAAATTTCTAATCGCAAAGTGAATTATTAGAAACCATCGTAAGTCATTGAAAATAATGGAGGGAGGTACAGTCTAATCGCAACATAAGAACGGCGGACGGGGGATTTGCGAGCAGTTATTTGCGGCGGTGTTTCGCGGCTTCTCGCGGCTTGGCTCGTGGTTTCGTCTTCGCGGCCTTCTGGAGTTCGAGCCTGCGCTTGGCCGCCCAACCGCGTTTCGTCGTCTGCCTTCCGCGCGCAATCGCCAGCGCATCGGCCGGAACATTCTCGGTAATCGTCGATCCCGCCGCGACGTAAGCTCCTGCTCCAATCCTGACCGGCGCAACCAACGCGCTGTCGCTGCCAATGAACACGCGATCCCCAATCGAGGTGTGGTGTTTCGCCACTCCATCGTAGTTGCAGGTGATCGTTCCGGCGCCGATGTTGGCCTCGCGTCCGATTGTCGCGTCGCCCAGATACGTAAGATGTCCCGCTTTCGCGCCTTCGTGCACCACCGCGTTCTTCACCTCGACGAAGTTCCCGATGTGCGCGCCCGCGCGGATGTCCGAGCCCGGACGCAGCCGCGCAAACGGCCCCACCGTCGCGCCATCCGCAACCCGGCTGGCGTGGATCGTGGTATGCGCCTCGACCACCACGTCGTCACCCAACTGCGCGTCGTGCAGCACGCTGCCCGTGCGCACCACGCAGCGCGCGCCAATCCGCGTCTTGCCCAGCAACTGCACGCACGGCTCAATCACCGTGTCCGCTCCCGCGACAACCTCGGGATCGATCACCACCGTTTCCGGCAGGTAGATCGTCGTCCCGGCGTTCATGATCTCGGCGCTCTTGCGCGCGCGGAAGATGCGGTCGACGTCGGCCAGCCCGGCGCGGGTGTTGCAGCCCAGGATCTCGTTAGGGTCTGGAGCAATCTGCGCCAGCACGCGCTCGTTGCGCTGACGGAGCAGGGCAATCGCATCGGTCAGGTACAACTCGTGATGGGCGTTGTTGGGGCGCAGCGCATTCAGGCAAGGCCACAGCTTATCCAGCGTGAAGCAGTAGATACTCGAGTTCACTTCGCGGATAGCACGCTGCTCCGGCGTCGCGGCCTTTTCCTCCACGATGGATTGCACGCGGCCTTCGGCGTCGCGCACCACGCGGCCGTAATCCGTCGGATCGTTTAGCTCAGCGCTGAGAATCGTGGCGGCGGCTTCGCCGCGGCGATGCGTATCGAGCAGCGCCGCCAGAGTTTCGGCGCGCAGTAACGGCGCATCACCGGGAACTACCACAACGATCCTGGCCGACCGGCGCAGCTTGCGACGCGCGACTTGCAGCGCGTGGCCGGTCCCTCGTTGCGGTTTCTGCAGCACCGTTTCGGCGCCGAGAGCTTCGGCGACCGCACTCACCTCCGGCGCCTGGTGACCGACCACGGCGAGCAGTTGCGCCGGCTTCAGCGGCTGGCAGGCCCGAATCACTTGCTCGAGCAAGGTGCGCCCGCCCGCGCGGTGCAGCACCTTGGCCAGCTCCGAACGCATCCGCGTGCCTTTACCGGCGGCGAGAATGACGATGGCGGTATCTTTTGTGTTAGCCCTTGCGGCCATTCGTCACATTGTCGCTTCCCAACATGGCTTTAGCAATGGAATCGCGGGAGACTGTTGCATCCCGACGAAAACGCCAATCTGGCTCTTGGCCGCAGCTCATCAGGACGGCAATATTCCTGGTGCGACACTGCGCGCCGGAAACGGATAGCGTAGGCGGTTCGTGGTGCACCAATCTACGCTGCGCGAGAAACGAATTGCAGATACTCGACAATCCGATCTGGACTTCGCTGACGACCAGGCAGGCCTACTTGGCGGAAGGCGACGACCTCGCGCGCCGTTATCCCACCGAAGTAACGGCGCTCGCTGCGCTGAAGCAGAACACTCCGGAAGCATTCGAGTCGCTGGCTCGGATCAGCGGGAGCGATGTGGTGGCGTTGTTCTGCTACGACCCGATCACGATTCCGCCGGGATGGAAAACCATTCATACTTCGAATCTGGTGCAGATGGTCTGCGAAGCGCCGGAATTCCTGACCGTTGGCGCTGAGCCGCGGATCGATGTGCTGAGCGCTGCGGATAGCGAGGAGACGCTTGCGCTGACGAAGTTGACGAATCCCGGGCCGTTCGGGACGCGCACTCATGAGCTGGGGTTGTACTTGGGAATTCATCAGCAAGGGCGACTCGCGGCGATGGCGGGCGAACGGCAGAAACTTCCGGGATATACGGAAGTGAGCGCAGTGTGCACGCATCCTGATTTCCAAGGCCGCGGTTACGCGCGAATTCTGATGTCCGCAGTGATGGAGAAAATCCTGGAGCGCGGAGAAACTCCGATTCTCCACGTGCGAGAAGATAATGCCGGAGCGATTCGGGTGTACGAGAGACTGGGATTCCAAACGCGGGCGGTGTTTCCGTTTTTCGTGCTGCGCAACGAACAAGCTGAAACGCAGGCCGGATAGCGCGATGCGCGTGCCGGATCAGGCTTGAACGTCGGCGGATTCCGCGGCGACTACCCGGGAATCTGCGGTGCTGTTGTGCTTCTCTCCCGTTTCAATCCACAAAGAAGGATCGGCGAGCAGGCGCGTGACGAGCTGCGTGTGCAGCGCGTGCCCGGCTTTGTGCGCGACGATACGGGCTTTGAGCGGCCGTCCGATTAACGCCAGATCACCGATCAAGTCGAGCGCTTTGTGGCGGCCGAATTCGTCGGGGAAACGCAGCGGGCCGTTCATGATGCTGTCCTGATCCAGCACGATCGCATTATCGACCGAGCCACCGCGAATCAAACCCATCGCCTGCAATCCTGAAAAGTCTTTCATGAAACCGAAGGTCCGCGCCGGCGCGAGTTCGCGGCTGAATGATTCGCGGTCGACGACCATTTCGACTTCTTGCGGACCGACCGAAGGATGATCGTAATCGACGAAGCAGTGCACCCGAAAATCTTCGCCGGGATAAATTCCGATGCGCCGGTCGCCGTCGGAGAATTCCAGAGGTTTCACCACGCGGATGTAGCGGCGCTGGCGGCGCAGCTTGCGAAGACCTGCTTGCGCCAACAGCTCGATAAACGGTTTAGAAGAGCCGTCGAGGATCGGAAGTTCGAGGGCATCGATTTCGACATAGACGTTGTCGATCCCGCAGGAATACAAAGCTGCGAGTAAATGCTCGGTCGTGGAAAGTAAAACGCCCTGACGCATCAGGCTGGTGGCGTAGCTGACGCGCGCGACGTTGCGAACGTGCGCTTCGATCTCGAAATTATCGAGGTCGACGCGGCGGAAGACGATGCCGGTATCGGCGGGCGCGGGAACCAGGCGCAGCTTGCTGCGCACGGCCGTGTGCAGGCCGACTCCGGAAGTTTGCACCGGCCGCTGAATTGTAAGTTGGTAAGACATTCGCCCAGGATTACTTCTGTAACGGTGCAAATTGGTAGCCATTCGTTCTGGCTACTCGCTATTTATAATCAATAACTTACGGGGATCGCCTAACAATTTTACGCGAGGGTGTTGTAAAGATACAACAGTTGATCTCGATGCTATGTGGCTTTATTGAAACTGGAGCTACGCCGAGACGTTCAGGCGCTTTCCGTTCGTTCCGAAAGTCTGGTGGGAAGTTTCGGTGGCGGATTCGGTTGAGGCGGCGTCAGGCGAAGCTGGTCGCTGGGTGGGCTGCTGGGTCGATTCCGTTTTGGTCGAGGCGCTGGAGGCGGGCGCGGTGACGGAAGGGGATGCGCCAAAATATTGTCCCAAGGCTGGCGGATCATTGGCCAGACGGACGAGCGCAACGCGGCGGATCAGGCTGGTGCGCTGAGGATTTATACCGATCTGCTGCAGAGTGCGATCCAATTGCAGCAGCGATTGTTGGGTGGTTTGGGTGGACGCTCGGTACGGGTCATTTTGCGAAGCGTCGGTTTCGTGCGGTGCCGGAGCTGGTTTTGGAAGTGTCTGAGTCTCGGATAGGGCGGTCGATTCGCCGTGCTTGGCAGCGGTGGATTGTGAGTTTGCGGGGCTTTCGGTGGCGGGAACTGCCGCAGTGGCAGTGGCCCGGCTCGCGCGACCGGGTGGATAAAATGCAGGGGCGGAAAGGGGCGCGGCGGCTGGATTTGTGCCGCTTTCCTGATAGGTCGCGCGCGGAGCGGCGGAGCTCGATAGCGTAACGGTGTCGTGTGGGATCGCGATGGGGAGAGGCTGAATTTCAGTTGCGGCGGCGCTGCGGTTCGCCGATCCGGGTGCCGCGGTGAACCCGTTCGGATATTCGGGCGCGACTTCCTGGTCGAGATTGGCGAAGCCGCTTAAGGCCAGACCGGGTGATGCCATCGCAAACTTCCTCTACGACCGTAAGATTTGCAGAATCAACAGCAAAACGCTCCTGAGTCCACAGCTTCGAGCGTCCTCGTCGATTCCTACGGAGTCTATCGGCCACGTCTACGTTCACTTTAGGGCCCGCGTCCGGGGTTGGGATTACGGAAATTGATTCATGGTGACGAAGCGAATACAATTAATGACGACCTCCTTCATGGCCACCCCGTTCACCATACTCTCGAATAACGTACCGCCGCCTTCGGCGCATCCCCGGCCGTCGTGGCTACGGGTGCGATTTGGCGGCGGGCCGAATTACCAAGAGCTGAAGCGGATTATGCGCGGGCTCGATTTGCACACGGTCTGCGAGAGCGCGCGCTGCCCCAACATGGGCGAATGCTGGGAACACCGCACTGCGACGTTCATGATTTTGGGAAACATCTGCACGCGCGCTTGTGGATTCTGCGCAGTACCCAGTGGAAAACCGTTGGGGCCTCCGGAACAGGATGAGCCGGACCGGGTAGCAGAAGCAGTGGAGCGGATGGGATTGCGCTACGCGGTGGTAACTTCGGTCAACCGCGACGATCAGCCGGATGGCGGCGCGGAAATTTTCGCGCGCACGATCACGCGAATCCGCGAACGCGTGCCGGGCTGCCGGGTCGAGGTGCTGATCCCGGATTTTCGCGGGAATTGGGACGCGCTGGAAACCTTGATGTCGGCGAAGCCCGATGTGCTGAACCACAATATGGAAACGGTGCCGCGATTGTACCGGCAGGTGCGCAAGGGCGCGGTGTACGAGCGGTCCTTGGAATTACTGCGACGGGCCGGCGAAATGATGCCGGGCTTGCCGACCAAAACCGGGATGATGTTGGGGCTGGGCGAAACGAAAGAAGAAACACTCGGGGCCATGCAGGATATCGCCGCGCAAGGAACGCACATTTTGACGTTGGGCCAGTATATGCAGCCGACTCCGGAGCATTTGCCGATTGAGCGTTATGTGCATCCGGATGAGTTCGCCGAATTCAAGCTTCGCGGCGAAGAAATGGGCATCAAGCACGTGGAAGCTGGCCCGCTGGTCCGGTCTTCGTATCACGCCTTCGAGCAAGAACAAGCCGCACGCAGCTGAGTAGCAGCCCGCCTGTTTTATTCCGTTACGCAATCCTTAGCGATTCGCTTCCGAAAATGATCTCGCAATTTCGCGTACGCGGGCATCGCAGCGCAAGCAAGTGGTGCAACTCGCGCGCTGGGGCGGCATTTCCATCACGGCACGAAAATGTCGCGTAGCTTTTTCGGTGCGTCCAAGTTCCGCGTTGAGATTCCCCAGCAACAATTGAAAGGTCGGATTTAGCGGATAGCGGACGGTTAAAGGTTCGGCAACGGCCAAGGCCCTTTCGTACTGGAAATCGAAGTTGCGGAGATTCTTGGCGAGATAGAAACGCATCGCGACCTGGTTGAGAACTCCGCGGTCGATGCCGACCTGCATCTGGCGAATTCCTTCGTTGCGGTCGCCTCCGGGGATGCCCATGAAGAACCGCAGGATTTTTACGGCGGAAGAAAGCGAGTCGACGTAATAGTTGTAGAGGCCGAGACCGGCCGTAGCGTCGGCGTTCTGCGGATCGATTTCGAGCGCCAGCAGAAATTCGGTGCGGGCCGAGACTCCGGCACGGGCCACCGCCCGAGTTTCGCCTTGCAGCGCAAACATGCGGGCCTCGAGCGCATAACCGTTTCCGGCGTAGACGTGCATTTCGGCCGAATTCGATGCGGCGAGTTGGGCCTGGGAAAGCACGATTACTTTATCGGCGAGCGCCAGGTAGGCTTCATCTTCCGGTTTCTTGCCGCGTTTCCAGGCGTCGATCATTCCGTACTTTATGGATGAGTTCGCACAATAGATCTGCCACCAGTCGTCTTCGGCTTCGAGCAAAAATCCCAGCGGATGATCGGGCTGCGAGGTTTCCAAAGTCTTGATCAGTTCCAGCGCGCCCTGCGTATCGCCGGCGTAGATTTTGTTCATCGCTTGCGAGGCGGCTGGAGGCAAAGCCGGAGTCTGCGCCTGGACCGCGCGAGCGCATCCGCTCAAAGCGAGAATGCAGCAAGCGATTTCAAGCGTGAAACGCCGAAGAGGTCGAAAGTTTCGGGAGTTCATCTGTTTCGGTCCGCGATCAAGCTGGCGAAGGGCTTCACCTGGGCGCGAGGCCGGCTCACTGGCATAAGTATCCGCGATTTCTTGCTATGCTTGCGCTTCTTTTGCGGCGGGTGTTGAGCGATCCAGCATGGCAGAAACCGAAAAACTCGAACGCGGGCTGGGGTTGGTAGAAGCGACCGCGCTGAACATGACGTTCATGGTCGGGATTGGTCCGTTCATCGTCATCCCGTTCATCATTAAGGCGATGGGCGGTCCGCAGTGCTTGTTGGCTTGGGTAGCCGGGGCGGTGCTGGCGCTCCTGGACGGCTGCGTCTGGGCGGAGTTGGGCGCGGCGATGCCGCAGGCGGGCGGCAGTTACGTTTTTTTGCGAGAGGCGTACGGCGTCCAGCGCTTCGGGCGGCTGATGTCATTTCTTTATATCTGGCAGACACTATTTCAGGCGCCGTTGAGCATTTCGTCGGGCGCGCTGGGATTTGCGGATTACTCGAAATATGTGATTGGCAAGGTTCCTTCGTGGAGCGGATGGGTGGGCGCCCACGTTTCGGGAGCGAATTACAACCGGGTGGTGGCGTTGGCGCTGATCGCCATCGTGGTTTTCTTGTTATACCGGCGGATTACGACCATCGGGAAAATTTCGACGGCGCTGTGGGCGATCGTGCTGGGGACAATTCTGTGGCTGATCTACGGCGGAGCGACGCATTTCGACGCCAGCCGCGTGTTCACCTATCCCGCGGGGGCGTGGAATCTTTCCCAGATTTTCTTTGTGGGCCTGGGAGTAGCCAGCGTGCAGACGGTGTACTGCTACCTGGGCTACTACAACGTATGCAACCTGGGCGGGGAGATGAAGAATCCCGAGAAAAACATTCCCCGGGCGATTTTCATTTCGATTATCGGGATTGCGATTTTGTATTTCGCGATGCAGACCAGCATCTTGAGTGTGATTCCGTGGCAGGAAGCGAAGGATTCGCCATACCTGGTGAGCCTGTTCGTGGAGCGGACGTTTGGGATGCGTTGGGCGACTTTCGGAACCGGGCTGATTCTGGTGCTGGCGTTCGGGTCGATATTTTCGGCGACGCTGGGATACTCGCGGGTGCCTTACGCCGCGGCGCTGGATGGCAACTTCTTTTCGATCTTCGGTCGAGTGCATTCGACGAAGCGCTTTCCGTACGTGTCGCTGATTGCGCTGGGGCTGACGTCGGCGGTGATCTGTTTGTTTTTCGATCTATTCCAGGTGATTCGCGCCATCCTGGCCATGCGGTGCCTCATCCAATTCGTGGGCCAGGCTTGCGGGCTGATGCTCCTCCACCGAAAATGGAAAAGCGAACGCTGGCCATTCCGGATGTGGCTTTATCCTGTTCCGGTGTTATTGGCGATCGCTGGCTGGATCGGAATTTTTCTTTCGACGGGCCTGCGTCCCATAATCAGCTCGCTGGCGGCGATGACGATCGGAGTTCTGGTTTATTTGGTTCGCGCGCGGATGTTGGGCCAATGGCCTTTCGAAACTGCGACTGAGGTGGCGGGTTACAAGGAGATTCCCCGGTGACTGGATTGAAGACTTTCGTGATGCGTTTCGCGAGTGTGATGCTTCTGGCGTGCTTGGCTGGTTGGTTCGTTCCAGCCGCCCGCGCACAGTCGCTGCCGGAGACGGTGGAATCGATTCACAAGGCGCGCATCACGACGCGAGTACTTTTCATCACGGCGCATCCAGACGACGAATGGTCGAGCCTGTTGGCGTATTTGTCGCATGGATTGGATGCTGATGTGGCGCTGCTGACGATTACGCGAGGGCAGGGCGGCCAGAACGCGATCGGACCGGAACAGGGTGGCGAGCTGGGCGTGATTCGCACCGAGGAATTGCTGGCGGCGGGAAGCCACTACGGCGTGCGGCAATTTTTTACGCGGGCGCAAGATACGGGTTACGTGAAGAGCCCGGAACAGGCGATGAAGGTGTGGGACGGATTGGCGCTCGAAGACATGGTGCGGGTGATTCGGACGTACCGGCCAGATGTGGTGATCAATGGGTGGGGCGGAGTTCATTCGGGGCATGGACATCATCAAGCCAGCGGGATTTTGACGCCGCAGGCGGTGGTGGCCGCGGCGGACCCAAAAATGTATCCGGAACAAATTGCGGAAGGGCTGGCTCCGTGGAAGGCGAGATTGGATTTGCGGCTGGCGCGGGAACAATCGGCGGAAGCGGTGGAACTGCCGGTAAATGCGATGTCTGCGCTGTGGGGCAAGAGTTATGTGGAAATCGGGATGGAAGGACACGCGCAGCACCGTTCGCAGGGCACGCCGGCTTTTTTTGGCAACCCTTTTTTCCGGCGGCCGATTTTTCTGGTGAATGAAAATGCGAAGGACAGCGGAAAATTTGACGCGAAGCTACTGGCGGAACCGCTGCCGCTTTTGGCGGACCGGTTTGGCGCGTTGAAGAGCGCGATGGCTCCGGCGTTGACGGCGGCGGATGAAAATTTGACGGCCGCGGGAAAATCGATCGAGCAGGTAGATCGGCCTGCGGCGGCACGGTCGCTGGCAGCAGCGGGAAAAACAATTCAGAGTTTGCGGGAACAAATTTCCAAGCAACGGGGATCCGAAGCGAAGGACGCGGGGTGGGAACTGGCGCGAGTGAGCGAGAGAATCGATCTCGCGCTGGCGAATGATGTGGCGATTCCGATCGAGACGCAGGCGGACCGGCATGAATTGGTGGCGGGAGAAAATTTTACGGTGGAAGTGACCAGCGGTTCGGCGGCGGTTCCGACGGAGTACACGCTTGATGCGTCCAGTTTACTGGTTCCGGCGGGTTGGACGGTTACGCCGGAGGAAGGCAAGGCGTCGAAGGACGACGCGAAATTCAAGGTCGCTATTCCGGCCGGAGCGCAAGCGCCGGGTTCTCCGGGCGACCGAATTCTTCCGTTCGCGCCCGCGCTGGTGCAGTTGAACCTGAAGGTGACGGTGGATGGGTACGCGTTTCGAATTACGCGGGCGATCGATTCAGTGGAGGCGTCGACGACCGGAATTCTGACGTATCCGCTGCAACTGGTGCCGCTGGTTACGCTGACGGTCGATCCGAAGCAAATGATGATGCCGCAGAGCAAAGCCGGTACGCCGTTGAATTTACTGGCGCGGGTGCGCTACCACGGCGAGAAAGCGGTGAAGGTCGAAATCGGGGCGGACGAGCCGGAGGGTTGGAGGCTTGAAACGCCGAAACTTACCGGGCCGCTGGAATTTTCAGGGGCGGGCGATCAGTTGGTGCAATTCGTGGTACAGCCGCCGAGCGGTGTTGCGGCAGGAGCGTACATGCTGAAGCCGTACGCGCGCGTCGGGAGTGAAACGTTTCGCACGTCGCTGGCCCCGATTCCAACTCTGCCCACGCGGAACTGGAGCGAGCCGGCGGACGCGACCGTTCACGTACTGAATCTGACCGTGCCGGCGGGGCTGCACATCGGCTACATCGCAGCGGACAACGACACGTTACCGGAAATCCTGCGGCAGATTGGAATCCAGGTGGACCTGCTGGACGACGTGACGCTGGCGTTCGGCGAACTGGATCAGTACGACGCAATCACCGTCGGAATTCGCGCGTACGAGTTGCGGCCGGATTTGATTCGCTCGAATTCGCGGCTACTCGATTATGTGAAGCGGGGTGGGACGCTGCTGGTGCAATACCAGCGGGACTTCGCCTGGAACAAGGAATTGCCGGCACCGTACCCGGCGACCATGCCGGATTCTACTTCGCGGGTGACGGATGCGAATTCGCCGGTGCGATTTCTGGCGCCGGACAATCCGCTGCTGAATTCTCCGAACAAGATTACCCAGGCCGATTTTGAGGGTTGGGTGCAGGAGCGCGGGCTGTATTTCTGGGGAACGTTCGATTCGAAATACACACCGGTGCTGGGACTGAAGGATCCGGGCGAGGCGGAAGCCAACGGCGCGTTGCTATACGCGCAGGATGGAAAAGGGATCTACATTTATACCGGGCTTTCGTTTTTCCGGGAGTTGCCTGCGGGGGTTCCGGGAGCTTACCGCTTGTTTGTGAACTTGCTGAGCCAGACCCAGCGGGGACACTAGGCCCGGATACAGTGGTAGCGTTTGCGATTTTTGGAGCGAGGTAGGAACGGCTCGTTTCTTAAGAACGCGCCGAGTTAGAACCTTTGATAGCCGTCGTAGAGAAAGAAACCGCCCGCGGCGACCAGTAAAACGATGGAAGTGATCATCAACATCTTGATGGGACGGGAAAGCTTGTCGATGCGTTCGACCAGGACGCGTTGGTCCCGGGCCATTGAATCTCCCGCGCTATCGAGAAAGATTTGATCGTCCTCGCGGATTTCGAGGGTGCCGCGGTAGACGAGCAGGGCGATCAGAGCGGCAGTTACAACTCCCCAGACCACCAACACACCGAGTAGTGGACCGTGAATTTCAGGCATGACTCCTCCAGCGCCCGCAGGCCGTGAGAAGTTGCTGAGGAAAAAGGCCCGAGCGGGCTCGTTTTCAGGCTTACTTTGGCGGAGTATACCACTTTTGGAATTGGTGGGAACGAAATGCTACAAGATGTCGTCGGGGAACTGAACGCCCCAGAAATTGCGGGTGGGGTATAGCATTTCGAGGCCAAGTTCGAAGGTGTGGTGCTCGTCGGTGCGGGTGACGCGAATGACCCGGAATTCCTGGATCTCCTGGGAAAGGCCGTTCAGGACTTCAATGCGCGAGCCGAGGACGGGTTCAAAGGTGCCCCGGATCAGGGCCCCGTTGCGGCTGACGGCGATGGCTTCGGCCAGACGGTCGACGGGTTCGCCGTGGATGTCGTTGGTGAAAAGCTGAACCGGAATGCGGATCAGGACGCGGCTGGAACGGCGCCGCTCGATCATCGCGCGGGCACTGGCCATGGTTGTGGTCTCCTTTTACCCGCGACAATACGCAGCCAATTTAGAACCGCGGGGCGGCAGGGTCAAGTTTTGATGGTGAGGGTGTGTTGCGTTGACAAACCTGGGGCGAGGCTGCAAGATAAGCGAGCCTCGTAATTTGCCGCAAGCAGTGCCCGAATGGCGGAATTGGCAGACGCGCTAGCTTCAGGAGCTAGTTCTCGCAAGGGAGTGGAGGTTCGAGTCCTCTTTCGGGCACCAAACGTTTTGACTGCTTACATCTGGCTTCCCAGCGCAGTGATTTCCTCATTACCTCGTCAAAGATTTAAACGGAAACGGCGTTAGGCCCCTCTCCTTCTCGTCCGAGTATGAACATCCTCAAATTGTTTGTGAGTTGGCGGCTGCTAGTGGATGATGGTGCGCTTCGGGAGAGGGCCATGGCGAATAAGAAGGTGAAGTGGGGAGTTTTGGGGGCGGCGAACATCGGTTTGAAGAAGGTGATCCCGGCGATGCAGGTTGGGGAGTGGAGCGAGGTGGTGGGGATCGCGTCGCGCGATTTGAAGAAGGCGGAGGAAGCGGCGCGGAGTGTGGGCGTTCCCAAGGCGTACGGATCGTACGAAGCGATGCTGGCCGATCCGGAGATTGAGGCGATTTACAATCCGCTGCCGAACCATTTGCATGTGCCGTGGTCGATCAAGGCGGCGGAGGCCGGGAAGCACGTGCTGTGCGAGAAGCCGCTGAGCATGACGGTGGCGGAAGCGAAGACTTTGCTGGCGGCGCGGGATCGCGCTGGCGTGAAGATGGGCGAAGCGTTCATGGTGCGGACGCATCCGCAGTGGCTGCGGACGCGGGAATTGATACGAGAAGGGAAAATCGGGACGCTGACCGCGATCGTGGGAGTGTTCAGTTACTTCAACCGGGACGCGGCGAATGTGCGGAACGTGCCGGAGTGGGGCGGCGGCGGGATGATGGATATCGGCTGCTACCCGATCACGACTTCGCGATTCATTTTTGGCGAAGAGCCGACGCGCGTGGTGGGGCTGATCGAAATGGATCCGGATTTCAAAACGGACCGGTTGGCGTCGGCGATATTGGATTTTCCTTCGGGCCCGGCCACGTTTACGTGCAGCACCCAGATGGTGCACTACCAGCGCATGCAATTTCTGGGAACCAAGGGACGGATCGAGGTGGAGATTCCGTTCAACGCGCCTTTGGATAAGGAGACGCGCATCCTGTTCGATGACGGGCGGGATGTTTTTGGGAATGGGATTACGCCCGAAGTGTTCCCGGTGGTGAACCAGTACACGATTCAGGGAGATTTGTTTTCGAAGGCGGTACGGGGACTGGGCGAGGTGCCGGTGTCGATCGAGGACGGAATCGCGAACATGGCGGTGATCGAAGCGGTAGTTCGGTCGGCTTCGTCGGGAAAGTGGGAAAGGCCTTAAAACGTACAGTTATTTAACCGCCGCAGATCTACCCTGACTGGCGCATCGCAGCGTTTCAGGGAATATAGCGCCTCGCAGAATTTCCACGGCTTCCATTCATCGAAAGCTGAACTTAAACACCGAGCCTTTATTACGGCTTGGTGTAGCTCAACTGGCGACCCGCACCCTTTCCATTGGGCCGCGCGGCGTCAGCCGGCTTGTCTCCGTTTCGAGGGATGTGCCGATGATCGTTACGCGTGTGGCGCCAATTGACGCGCGGCATAATCAGGGAATCGTCGACGCGGTCCTTGTACTTCACGGCAATTTTGAGCAGCGAATCGAGAAGAGCGTCGGAGAGCAGATGCGGCTGCAGGCCGAGGTCGATGAGCTTGGAATGCTTGGCGTTGTAGTAATGCTCTTCGGCTTCGACGCGAGGATCGGGGATGTGCGTGATTTCCACGTTGAGGCCGATTTTCGTGCCGGCTTTTTGGATGATGTCGGCGATTTCCAGAATCGAAAATCGTTCGGTGAACTGGTTGTAGACGCGGCATTCGCCGGCAGCGGCGGGATTCAAGCAGGCGAGTTCGACGCAGCGCACGGTGTCTCGAATATCGAGGAAGCCGCGTTGCTGGCCGCCTTTGCCGTAGACGGTGAGCGGATGGCCGATGACGGCTTCGACGCAGAAGCGGTTGAGAACCGTACCGAAAATCTCGTCGTAGTCGAAGCGGTTGATGAGAGCTTCATCCATTGCGACTTCGTCGGTAACGGTGCCGTAAACCACGCCCTGATTAAGGTCGGTGGCGCGCAGGCTCCAGGCCTTGCAGGCAAACATCATGTTGTGACTGTCGTGAACTTTGGAGAGGTGGTAGAAGGAGCCGGGCTGTTTGGGGAAGGGCAGCAGGTCCTTGCGGCCGTTGTGTTCGATGGTGATGTAGCCCTCTTCGATGTCGATATTCGGAGTACCGTATTCGCCCATGGTGCCGAGCTTGATCAGATGGCAATCGGGAGAAAGTTCACGAAGAGCGAAGAGCAGGTTCAGGGTGCCGACGACGTTGTTGGTCTGGGTGAAAACGGCGTGACGCAGGTCGATCATGGAATAGGGAGCCGAGCGCTGTTCCGCGAAGTGAATGACGGCTTCGGGCTCAAAGCGCTTGATGAACGAGGACAGGAATTCGTAATCGGTGATGTCGCCGACGTAGGAATCGATGGTGTAGCCGGTCAGTTTGTGCCAGACCTTCAGACGTTCGGTGAGCGGAGCGATGGGAGTGAGCGTTTGCGCGCCCAATTCGTGATCCCACTGGCGCCGGATGAAGCTGTCGACGATCGCCACCTCGTGCCCTTGCTTGGATAAGTAGAGAGCTGTGGCCCACCCGCAATACCCGTCGCCGCCCAGAACTGCTATCTTCATGGTTCCTCCACTCCGTAATTCCGAGAATTCGATGCTTGATGCGGTGCTACCGGTGGGAACAAGTTCCACCGCGTCTCATCCGCGCCAATGAAGGGCTGGCCACTCGCGCGTCGCCACTTTTACTGCTGATAGTGTATCGAAATCAACCAGCAATCCTATTGGGTACAAATACCTAAGAGCGGACAGGATGTCCCTATGTTTTTCACCACAAGCGCTACTTGCGTCCGATGAAAACCAGGGTGACGCCAACGCAAACCAGCAACACGCCGAACCAGCGGCGGCGCGAAACGCGCTCGCCCAGGAAAAATTCGCCGCCCAGCGCGCCCGCAGCATAACTCAAAGCCGTAACCGGCACGACGAAGCTGACATTTTCAACCGAGAGCGCGCCCAGCAGCGAAAAGAACGCGATAGCCATGAGCGCGATTCCAAGCCACATCCAGGGGACCTGAATGGCGCGGACCAGCACGCGAAACAGGGCGGCGGGGCGAAAATCTTTGACCTCGCCGATGGTCTTCATTGCTCTGGTGACGCAGAGCTCGCCGCTGGTGCCGGCGACGACGATCAAGAGCAAGAGTACAGCTTCCCACGCCATTTACTTGTGCTCCGTGGTGCGGGGGTGGGTATTACCAACGGTCAGCACACCTAAGCATATAACGATTATTCCCAGCCAGTGAGCGGGCGAAATCGATTCTTTCAAGGCGAAGTGGCCAAGCAACGCAACGACGGCGAATGAACTGGCGGAGGCAGGTTGCACGAAACTGTAGTCGGCCCAGGACAGGACCAGCAGATACGATACGAAAAAAAGAAGGAGGAAGCCGATTCCGAGCCAGATGAATGGCGAGGTGAGGGCGCGCAAAGCGACCTGGGCCACATCCGTGGCGCTGTGAAGATTTACTTCACCGACGCTGACTTTCATGCCCTTGCCCAGCAGAACATTGCCGATGGGAGCGAAAAGGACGACGAAGAAAATCATGATGTAGGTTTTCAGATGCAGCTCGGAAATAGACTTCATCCAGCGCACCGGCGGGGAACGTAACCGAATGAAAAAGAGTCGGTTGAGGTTTTGAAGAGTTGTGGGCTGACCATCATTCGCGCTTTTGTTTGTTCAATCTAATCTCGACTCGAGACGTAAAATTACACGGACTTCCATCGCGGCGGTTCTTTTGCCGCCGCAAAATCGTTGCTACGAGATGCTTCCGGGAAGAAAACAGAATCCAGGCGCAAGAAGCTTCAATTCGGAGTAGCCAACCTGAAAATTTTAGCATGAAACATGGCGATTTGGCCTGCAGCGTGGGGCGGTATAGGCTTGATTGCGATGATTCCGGTAACATGGCCGGTAACACTGCTGTAACACGGTTCAGATAGGTTTCAAGGCGAAAATGACAACGAGCAAACAAACGGCGGATACCGCATATTTCCTGAACCGGCATTTTTCCTGGTTGCAGTTCAACGAACGCGTGCTGGAAGAGGCGCGGGACTACAACAATCCGCTGCTGGAGCGGCTGAAATTTCTGGCGATCACCGCGAGCAACCTGGACGAATTCGTGGAAGTCCGAGTGGCCGGAATTTTGCAGCAGGTGGAACACGGCAAAGCGGTGGACGCGGGACCCGACGGACGAACTCCGCAGGAAGTGTTGACGCTGCTGGCCGGGAAAATTCATGAGTTCGTGAAATCGCAATACGACTGCTGGCGGGACGAACTGGTGCCGGCACTGGCAAAAGAAGGGATACGAATTGTTACGTTAAAGGAGCTGAACCCCGCGGATCGGGCGCACATCGAATCGTTTTATTTGAAATCGATCGAGCCGCTGCTGACGCCGGTGACGGTCGATCCGGCGCATCCTTTTCCGCACGTCCTGAACAAAGCGCTGTGCCTGGCATTTTTGCTGCGAAGAAAACGCAAGGCTGGCGCGCCTTATCTCGGAGTGATCACGGTGCCGCGGGCACTGCCTCGATTCCTGCCGCTGCCGGCGGAAAATGGGCCGGTCAAATACGTTTTTCTTTCGGACGTGATTCAGGCATTCGCGGACCGGCTCTATCACGGGTATGAAGTGCTTTCCGCCGCCGCATTTCGCGTGACCCGCAACAGCAACTTGTACATGGAAGAAGAAGAGTCGCGCAGCATCATGGATTCGGTGGACGCGCAGTTGCACCGGCGGCGCAAGGGCGAAGCGGTGCGCCTCGAAATCGAAGCCAGCGCGAATCAGGAGATCATCGACCGGCTGGTGCTGAATTTCCGATTGCAGCCTTGGCAGATTTTTCGCGTGGATGGGCCGCCGAACCTGACGCGCGTCTCTTATCTTTACGATCAGATTGCCCGGCCAGATTTGAAGTTCCGTCCGTTTGTGCCGCGGGAGTTGGCGCTGAAGTCCGGCGCTTCGTCGATTTTCGAGTTGATTCGCAAACGCGAGGTCCTGCTGCACCATCCGTACGATTCGTATTCCGGCGTGGTGCGGTTCATTGAAAGCGCGGCCAAAGATCCGGACGTGCTGTCGATTAAGCAGACTTTGTACCGGACCAGCGACAATTCGCCGATCGTACGGGCGTTGATCGACGCGGCGGCCCGGAAAGAAGTATCGGTGGTGGTGGAGCTGAAGGCGCGATTCGACGAAGCTTCGAACATCCGGTGGTCGCGGAATCTGCAGGAAGCGGGCGTACAGGTTTTTCACGGTGTAGTCGGACTGAAAACGCATTGCAAGTTGATGCTGGTGGCGCGACGCGAGGCGGATGGGCAAATCCGGCAGTACGCGCACATGGGAACCGGGAATTACAATCCTTCCACCGCGCGTTTTTATACGGATTTGAGTTTGCTGACCAGCGATCCGCACATCACGCACTCCGTGAATCAGGTTTTCAATTATCTGACGGCGTATTCGGAACGGCCGAACTACAGCCCGCTGTTTGTGGCTCCCTTAAACCTGGGAAAAAATTGCGAAGCCTTGATCGACCGGGAAACCGAGCATGCGAAGGCCGGGAAGACGGCGTTCATTTTCGCCAAGGTCAATTCGCTGCTGGACGAAAAAATCATTCAGGCGCTGTACCGCGCGTCACAGGCGGGCGTGCATATTGAACTGCTGGTGCGCGGCGGATGCGCGCTGCGTCCAGGCGTGCGCGGAGTGAGCAGCCGGATTCACGTGCGCAGCGTGATCGGGCGATTCCTGGAGCACAGCCGGATTTTTGTTTTTGGAAACGGCGGGAACCCGGAAGTGTATTTGGGCAGCGCGGACTGGATGCACCGCAACATTTACGAGCGGGTGGAAGTGATGTTTCAACTGCGAAATCCGGCGCTGTGCAATCAAGTCGTGACCGAAGTGATCCAGCCGTACCTGGCGGATACGGAGAAGACTCGGGTGCTGCTGGAAGACGGGACGTACGTGCGCGCCACTGATCCACGCGCCTTGAAAACTTCGCAGAATGGGTTTCATTTTAACGTGCAGGAATTTCTGATCGGATTCGCGGAGGGTCGCGAGGGCCTGAACGAGATCCCCGCTGGTTCACGATTCTTCAAGATTCCCGCGGTGCTGGGGAAAGCCGCGAGCAAGAGTGCGGCCGCCGCCAAGAGATCGAAGTAGAAAGAACATTCGCAGGGTTTGAGTTCTACGGCAGCGTGCCGTATACGTCCAGTTCAGTCTGCGTTCCCACGTAGACTTTTCCGTTGGCAATCGTCGGCACTGAAAATTTCACGCCGGGACCCGCTTTGTCGGCCGCCTGTTTCGAGCTGCTGTATAACGACGCGAGGCCGTTGGCTGGATCGAAGGCTTCGAGGACGGCGCTGCCGCCACTCGGAGCAATCTCCCAAACAATTCCATTCGAGCTGCCAGACGAGGAAATGGAAGGCGTGGCTCCGGGATATCCGATCGTGGATGATCCGGTGTTTACCGAAGACGTGCCAGCTACAACGCCATTCGTGACCGGAAAAGCTTTCAACGAATCTCCGGCTCCCTGGAAATAGATGGCGCCATTCCAGTATGCCGGCATGTTCCAGAGGCCGCTGACTTGACCCTGAATTTCCTGCGCGATCTGAGCGTCCGTTCCGTTACAACCGGTTTTGCAGTAGTGCAGGTTGTTCAACGCAAATTGATCGCGATTGATGACGTAGATGCTTCCTTGCTTGCCCACCTGAATCAGTTCATGAGGATTCGAGCCCGGCTGATCGGGTAGCAACAGCACTCCGCCGGAACCGAGGTCGGTATCACCACCATCGAGCGAGCCCTGATTGTAGGGAGTGAAATAGTCGGTAAGGCCGATGGACGAGCCGTTGAAGAAAAGTTTCAGCACGCTGTCGCCGAGAAGCGTGGCCGGCACGTTGGTAGTGTCGAAGTCGCCGTTGCCGGTGGTGATGAAAATATTCGCGTTCGAGTCCGCGGCTACGCCGGCGCCGGACATCCAGAAACCGGCAAGGCCGCCGTTGGAAGTCGCTTCCGGAGTCGAAAGGAAAGCGGCTTTCTGCGTGAGATTGGACGCGTCGTAGGCGAAGAGCCATCCGTGGTAAGGACCGATGTCGCAGTGCGAAGCATAAGCGATGTAAATGACGCCATTCAGCCAGAGCAAACCCGGACGATTCAGATGTTTCAGGCCGTCGAACGAGACCGTTCCTCCGGGAACATTGACGGTGGCGGAAATCAGAGACGGACCGGCGAATTTCTCGTTACCGGTGGTGATGTCGATGGCGTGGAGGCGATGCGGGTAGTTCGAGCCCTCGCTCGATTTGGTTTCGACGTACATGGTGCCGGTGCTGGGATCGATGACCGGAGTGCTGGTGATGCCGATCTTGGGGACCAGATCGCCGCAGCCGACTTGGCTATTGGTTACGGCGACCGCACCGGCAGCGGCTCCGTGAGAGGTGTCGATGAGATTGGCGTGCCAGAGAGGAGCGGCGTTCGCTCCGGAATTGCTGTCGGCGTCGAAGGCGTAGACGCTGTCGTTTTCGGTGGCGACGTAGATGACGTTATGAACCGCACCGCCGATGCTTACGTTCGGGACGTAGAGCGGCTGCGCGTAGGCATAGCCATCGATGGTTTGTGAAAATTTCTTGCCGAAAGTGGTGGTGGATTTCACGACGGTTGGAGTCAGCGTCGATTCGTTGACGTTCTGACCGGTGCGGAGAATATCGTTGTGTTGCATGAAGACACCCGCGAATCCGCTGGGATTCGAGGTGTGATTCGAAACACTGAGAATCGAAACGCCAGTGATCGCGCCGACCGTAGCCCGGATCGAAGTGTAGCCAGTTGGCGAGCTGAGCGGCTGGCTAGTGGCGGAACCAGCGGCATCGACAGTTGCAACGTTGCTGTTCGACGAGGTCCAAGTCGCGGAAGACGTCAGGTTCTGGGTGGTGCCGTCGGAATAATGGCCAGTCGCGGTGAAGGCCTGGACGGAACTCGCGTCGGTGATCAGCGGATTTTGCGGACTGACGACGAGAACCGTGAGGGTTGGAGTATTCGCGGCGGTGACGGTGAGCAAAGTTGAACCGCTTATCGCGCCGAGTGCGGCTTGAATCGTGGTCGATCCGGTGTTCAGCGAACTCGCTAGGCCATTCGAACCGGCGACATTACTAATGGATGCGACGCTGGCGGTCTCGGAATTCCAGTTCACGGTGGTCGTGATGTTTTTGGTGCTGTTGTCGCTGTAAGTCCCAGTTGCGGTGAATTGCTGCGTAGCGCCATTTTGAATCGAGGGATTCGCGGGCGTGACCGCGATGGAAGTCAGCGTCGGCGCCGCGGCGTTCACGGTAAGCGAGGTTGAGCCGGAAATTGCGCCGGAAGAGGCTTGAATGGTCGAAGAGCCACCGGCAACGGCGGTGGCGAGACCGGCTCCGGAAATGGTGGCGACGGAAGTTTTCGACGAGGTCCAGGCGACGGAATTAGTGATGATCTGCGTGCTGGCGTCCGAGTAGGTTCCGGTGGCGATGAATTGTTGCGTGGCCGCGACTGCGATTGCCGGATTCGCCGGAGTCACGGCGATCGAAGTAAGCGTGGCGGTGGTGATGGTGAGAACCGTCGAGCCGGTGACACTTCCCAAAGTAGCCTGAATCGTAGACGAGCCGGTGCCGACTCCTTTGGCCAGACCTCCGCTCGTAATCGTGGCGACGCTCGAGGTCAAAGAAAACCAAGTCACAGAGGTGGTGATGTTTTGCGTCGAGTTGTCGCTATAGGTTCCGGTGGCCGTGAACTGACTGGTGAGGCCTTTGGCGATGCTGGGATTCGCGGGAGTCACCGCGATCGAAGACAGAGTGGGGCCGGTCACGGTGAGCGTGGTCGAACCGGAAACCGAACCGGACACGGCTTGAATTTTGGAAGAACCGGCGCCGATGGCGGTAGCGAAACCGGTCGACGAGATGGTGGCTACGGAAGCGGTGGCGGACGACCAGGCGACCGAGGCGGAAAGATCTTGGGTACTGCCGTCGCTGAATGTGCCGGTGGCTGTGAATTGTTGCGTGGCGTTCTTGGCGACAGTTGGGTCAGCGGGCGTAACGCTGAGAGATTTTAGAGTCACTGCGGTGACCGTGAGGGAGGCGGAGCCGCTCACCGAGCCCGAGGTCGCGGTTATGGTGGAAGTGCCCGCAGTTTTGGCCGTGGCCAGACCGGAAGTGGTGATGGTGGCAACGGAAGTGGTCTGAGAAGCCCACGTGACGCTCGCGGTCAGGTCCTCGGTAGTGCCGTCGCTGAGATGTCCGGTGGCGGCGAATTGCTGGGTGGCTCCGACGGCAAGCGAGGCGGCCGTGGGCGCAACGTCCATCTCGACGATTTGAGGCGTTTTTTCGGGCACGTAGCCGGGGCAGCCCGCGAGTGCGACGACGGAAAGGAACAAGACGATGGTGGGCAGCCAGGCCCGGAGCAGCAACTTGAGCGACATAGGAAACACGCCTCCGAAAAGTGTCGAATTAAATCGAACCCAGGCGGAGGTCCGACGAAAAGCAATTTCAAGACTTCGTGCCAATGCGCGGTTGGGGGGAGGGCCGAATACTTCTGAACAAGAGTAACGCAGCCGGCAGATTCGACGGATCAGGCAGGAAGGCGTGTGCGCAAACAGAAAACACCTTCGCAGCGCTGAACAGAATGGTTTTGCGCGCATCGTGACCGAGCAGGGGCGCTCTGGGTACAATCCTCTTCGATGGAGATTCGCCTACCTGCCGCGCTCGAATGGCTTTTAGGTCCTGAGCCGATCACGGATGCACGGCCAGGGCATCTGTGGCCGCGATGGATATTTCTGCGGTCGTTGGGGCTCATCTATTTTTCCGCGTTTTATTCCTTGTTGTTTCAAATCCGCGGGCTAATCGGACCAAACGGAATTTTGCCCGCGGTCGATTACTTGGCGGCAGTTCGCGGATCATTTCACGTTGAGCGATTCTGGTTTGCGCCGAGTCTGCTTTGGTTCGATGCCAGCAATCGAGCGTTGATGGTGTTGTGCTGGGCGGGTGTTGTCGCCGCGGCGTTGGCGGTCTTGAATATTTGGCCGCGCATATCGTTGGCGGCTTGCTTTGTGCTGTTTTTGTCGTTTGTCAGCGTCGCACGGGATTTTTCCGGCTACCAATCGGACGGAATGCTGCTGGAGGCGGGATTTATCGCGTTGTTTTTCGCGCCTCCCGGTTGGCGGCCTGGAATTGGCGTGGCGAACCCACCTTCGCGCGCCAGCCTGTTCCTGCTGCAGTGGGAATGGTTTCGAATTTACTTCGAGTCGGGAGTCGCGAAGCTGGCGAGCGGCGACGTTTCGTGGCGCACGCTGCGGGCGATGGACGATTACTACCAGAATGGTCCGCTGCCGACCTGGATTGGATGGTACGCGCAGCAACTGCCGCACTGGTTCCACGCGTCGGCGACGTTTTATACGCTGATCACCGAAACTCTAATTGTGTGGATGCTGTTTCTGCCGCGAAAGTGGCGCATCGTTTGTTTTTGCATGGTGACCCCGTTCGAAGTTTCGATCATTCTGACCGCCAACTATACATTCTTAAATTACCTCGTATTGCTACTCGGCGTTTTCTTGTTGGATGATCGGACTTTTGATTGGCTGATACCGAAGCGGGCTCGTGCCTGGATCGGCGAGCGGACGCGAATTGAAACTAGGGTTGCCGCAGCAGAGCGCGCGGCGACAGAGGCCGAGTCCAAGTTTACTTGGGCGGGTATTATCCCGCCGGCGCGCCGCATCATCTCCGGAATATTCCTGGCGCTCGTTTTCTACTCCACGACCGCTCAACTGATCGCGATGCTGGCGCCTTCCGTGCCGGTTTGGGAAGGGCCAGTGAGATGGCTTGACCCATTCCGAGTCGCGAATCGCTACGGATTATTTGCGGTGATGACCCACGAGCGATATGAAATCGAATTCCAAGGAACCGCGGACGGGAAAACATGGGTTGCGTATCCATTTCGTTATAAGCCGCAGGACATTCAAAGAGCGCCGGGGATTTATGCGCCGTATCAGCCGCGGTTTGAGTGGAATTTGTGGTTCGCGTCGCTGGGGTCGTGGCGGGAATTTCAGTTTGTGGTTTGGACTGAGGAGCGGCTGCTGAAGAACGATCCTGACGTTCTGGCGCTCTTCGCCAAGAATCCGTTTTCCGGTGCAGCGCCGGTGCAGGTGCGCACCGTTATCTATCAGTACTGGTTCACGGATTTGGCAACGAGGCGGGCGACCGGGAACTGGTGGCGGCGCGAATTGCTGGGAGAGTACGCACCCGGGCTAGAGCGACAACCTGACGGAAGGATCGTCATCGTGGATTTTCCCACGGCGGAAATCAATCGGGAATGAATGTAAGACGAGTCTATGGACTCCGGCCGGTACCGAATTTACAAATGCAACCCGATTGCGGCACTCCTTTGCTACATTCCGGCAAATCCGTTAGCCTGTTCGTGATCGTATGAGCCCCAGCGAACGCCACTCGGAAGAACCCCGCGAACCGCGACAATCGGAAGAAGTCACGCCGGAGCTGGTCCTTGCTTATCTTTCCACGATTTCGCAGCCATCAAGCGTGCGGCACATCGCTCACGGCATGGGACTGAGGCATCACGGGCGTCGCTTTCTGCCACGAGTGCTGCAAAAATTAAAAAAACGCGGCGACGTGGAAGAAATTCACGGTGGACGCTTTCAGCTTGCGGGAGCAAAGCAGGCGCGCAGCGAAGCGTCGGGACGGGCCGCAGCGGCGAAGCGTTCCGCCCAAGCGGAGCGCGCGGCTTCGAGTGGGAATGCCGCCGGCAAGGCGGCGGGGCAAGAGAAGCACGCGCCGGCTCACGCTTCGGCCCCGTCAAGCCGCGGCCGAGATCCGAATCTGATTGCGGGAAGAATCGTGGCGCATCGCGACGGTTACGGATTCTTGGTGCCGGACACGCCGATTCCGCGAGTCGAAGGCGATCTTTTCATCGGGCGCGACGGGCTTGGGGATGCGATGCATGGCGACCGGGTGCTGGCGCGCATCGAGCACCGACGCGCGGACGGGCGGGCCGAAGGCCGCATCGTTCAAATCGTTAAACGCGAACACCCGACGGTGGTCGGGTTGTTTCGCTATGGACCCCACGGAAATGTCGTGTTGCCTTATGACGCGCGCCTTCATCACGAAATCACAATTCCTGCCGGACAGGAATTGACTCCAACGCTGCGCGAGAAGTTGGACATCGATGATTCCTCGCCCACGAAAGCGCGGACGCGTTTGCCTGAACTCGACGGTGCGGTGGTGGATGTTGAGATGATCCGATACCCGAAAGGCGGCTTGTCGCCGACGGGGAAAGTGATCGAGATTCTAGGACGCCCCGGCGAGATCGGCGTGGACGTCGAAATCATCATTCGCAAGCATCATCTTCCACACATTTTTGACCCGGCCGTTCTGGCTGAAGCGCGCGCCAAAGACCGAAAAGTGAGCGAAGCGGATTTGCAGGGCAGACGCGACTTTCGCGATTTGCCGATTGTGACGATCGATGGCGAGACGGCGCGCGATTTCGACGACGCCGTGCATGTTACCCAGTTGGCGGACGGCGGATACGAATTGCAGGTGCACATCGCCGACGTGGCGCATTACGTGGGGCGTGGCTCGCGGCTGGACAGCGAGGCAAGGTTTCGCGGAACTTCCGTATATTTTCCGAACCGGGCGGTGCCGATGCTGCCGGAGGAATTATCGAACGGAATCTGCTCGTTGAACCCGCAGGTCGACCGGCTGGTGATGAGCGTGGTGATGCAGATGGATGCGTCCGGAACGCTGAAGCTGGCGGAATTTTTTCCGGGAGTGATCCGCTCGGCCGAGCGGATGACGTACACCAACGTAAACAAGGTTCTGGAAGACGACGCGGAGATGCTGCGCCGGTATGAGGCAGTGGCGGACGGATTCCGGCGAATGAAGGAGCTGGCGCTGATTTTGAACAAGCGGCGTCACGGGCGCGGATCGATCGATTTTGATTTACCGGAGCCGGTGATCGAATTCGACGATGCGGGAAGAATGTTGAGTATCGTGCGCAGCGAGCGAAACATCGCGCACCGGTTGATCGAAGAATTCATGCTGGCGGCCAATGAAGCGGTGGCGCAGTACCTGGAATATCGGGGCGTGGCTTCGCTGCATCGGGTACACGAAAAGCCGGATCCTAAGAAAGTTCTGGAATTCGAGGAAGTGGCGCACGCTTTTGGTTATTCGCTGGGCGTGGAAGATCTGGCCGAACGCCGAGTGGTGGTGCGGCATGGAAGCGTGAAGCCGCAAGCGCGCGCCGGGCGCGCCGGCAAAGGCCGGATGCGTGCGATGACCGTGACTACGCCTGCGGCGGACGAAGTGGATATTCGACCGCAACATTATCAGCGGCTGACCGAAAAAATCGCTGGAACGCCGGAAGAAAGAATTCTTTCGTACCTGATGCTGCGTTCGCTGAAACAAGCGCGCTACGCGGCGGACGTGCTCGGACATTTTGCGCTGGCGACGCAGGAGTACACGCATTTCACCTCGCCGATCCGGCGGTATCCCGATTTAATCGTGCATCGGGCACTGAAGTGGGCGCTGGAGCATCCCGATGCGGCGCCGGTGCGAGCGACGATTCCCGGCAAACGCGGAGAGGAAAAGTCCATCGCGGCGCTGGGCCCTTACCGGCGCGTGGAGCTGCAGGAGATCGCGTCGGAAAGCTCGGAGGCGGAACGGCGGGCGGATTCCGCGGAGCGCGAGTTGATGCAATGGAAGACGGCTCAGTTTATGGAAAGCCATCTGGGTGAAGAATACGAGGCCTTGATTATTTCAGTGCAAAAGTTCGGATTTTTTGTGGAGCTGGTGGAGATATTTGTCGAGGGTTTGGTGAGCATCGAGCGGTTGGAGGAATTCACCGGGCAGCGGTGTGAGTATCGGGAGCGCGATCATACGATTGTGACCGAGCCGTACCGTGGATCACGTGGCGCGGGATCCAAGAAGGTGTTTCGGCTCGGCGACACGGTGAAGGTTCGGGCAGAGAGGATCGATCCGTTCCGGCATCGCGTGGAATTCGCATTGATTTAGTCGGTTCGCATTTACTTTCTCTACCCACTTCTTTTTATTGCTGCTACATCTAAATCCACTTTTTGCCGGAGGTTGAAATGAAACCCAACGTGGGACTGATTGGCTTAGGGCTGATGGGCGCGCCGATGGGATTAAACCTGCTGAAGGCGGGATTTCCGCTGACGGTATGGAACCGAACAGCGTCGCGCGCGGAACCGCTGGTGAAACAGGGAGCGAAACTCGCGAGCAATCCGAAGGAAGTTGCGGCGCAAGCTGATGTACTGATCACAATTGTCAGCGACCCTCCCGCGCTCGAAAGTGTTTTGTGGGGAGATGGCAAAGCGCTCGAGGGGCTGCGGCGGGGAGGTATCTATATTGATTCCAGCACGGTTTCGCCGGATTTGGAACGGAGGGTGGCGGCGGATTGTACGGCGCGAGGCGTGGATTTTCTAGATGCTCCGGTGACGGGTGGCACTTGGGGCGCGGAGAAAGGCGAATTGGTCTTTATGATCGGTGGCGAGGCTGGCGTGCTGAAACGGGCGCAGCCAGTATTGGACGCGCTGGGAAAGAAGTTTTTCCTGCTGGGGCCAAACGGCGCGGGGCAGTCGGTGAAGCTGGGAATGAATTTGATTCTGGCGATGCAGGTGGACGCGTTGGCGGAAGCCCTGGCGCTGGTGACGGCGGCGGGAGTGGAGGGTCAACGGCTGGTGGAAGTACTGCAATCGAGCATGGGGCGCGCCGCGCTACTGGACATCAAGGCGCCACTGATGCTGAAGAAGGAATACGAGTCGAGTTTTCCGCTGCGATTGATGCAGAAGGATCTGCGATTGGCGCTGGAACTTGCGCGCGAGAAAGGCGTGAACCTGCCGGCGGCCACTGCGGCCTATGAGACCTACACTGCGGTTAAAAATTCGTCGAAAGACGACCCGGACTACGCGGCGGTGGCGCGTTTCTGGGATGGAAAACAAAACCGAGCGGCTGGTTAGTTACAGGCCGGAGAAAAAACTGAGGGGCAAATCGCGCGAACTGCGCAGGCCTGCATTCGCCGCCAGGATCGCGGGAATGGAATTGACGACCACCGCGGCCGTGGCCACATCGCCGTGGGTGCCTCCGGGAATCGTCAGCGTGAGATTGGGATCGCCCTTGAGCACGACGGTATCGGCGGGATTTTTTGCGCCGACGTACATTTTCAGTTCCATGAAGATCTTTTCCTTTCCAGCAGCCGTGCCTCTTCCGACCTGATGAACCCCGGCGACCTGGCCCGGCGCAACTTCCAGAAATTCCGTTTTTACAACTTCATCCGCGATCACCGGCTCGATGGATTCTGAAATGTCATCGAGGGAAATTCCCAGCCCATCGGCCACCATGGCGATCGATTCGGGCAAGCCGTGATGTTTAATGACACCAGCGGCTACTTGCGCGCGAAATTCTTCAGGGGTCATACCGGCGCCGATTTTCTTCTGCAGCGGAAGGCGCCGCTTGGAGGCGTCCACAATGCGAACGGCGCTCACCCAATCGACGCGTTGCGCCACCGCGCTCAGGGTCAGGGGAAGTTTGTCCATCACAAATCCGGGATTCACGCCGGTGCCGACCAACGCCACCCCTTCTTCTTGTGCGGCGGCATCCAGAATTTTCGAGAGATCGGGATGCTTGCGGAAAGGGTACGCAAGCTCCTCGCAGGTAGAGACGACGCAGAGGCCGGCGGAAAGGCAGGCGAGAAGCTGGTCCATGACGTTTTTCAAATACGAGGAGGTGGAATGCACGACGACGTCCGCGGGTGTCGCCAGCGCGGAGGCAGCGTCGGAAGAAACGGTTACGCCCCAGGGAGCGTCCGGTGAGCCGACCACTACACCAAGATCTTTGCCGGCTTTTTGGGGGTCGGTGTCGATGGCCGCGACGATTTCGATCGAGGCCTTCTGGCGCATCAGGCGAACGATGGAAGCACCGATAGGACCGATCCCATATTGGATGACACGAATTTTCTTTTTCACGATGATTTCCCCTGAAGATTTTTAGGAATGAGTTTCTACCTTAAGGTGTCAAGCGTGAGACTGCAATGGGTTTTGGCTGGTCGGTTAAATAAAGAATGAAGAAGAGGATTTGTGCGCGTTCGCGCCCCGAATATCCAGACGACGGTCGCGCCCTTAGAATCGCGAACGAGTGGCGCGGTAAAATTCGCGCAGCGCGGTGATGTTCGGGCCATAGGAACCGACCCGGCCGGCGTCCACCGGGAGACCCAAATATTCAGCTTGTTCGATGCTCAAGCCGGCGTCATCCAATTCAGCCAGGCTGTATCCTTCGGTGGGCACCAAACGATTGCGGCGAGAAAGATCGACGGGCCGGGGCGGGCGGTGCGCGCTCCAGCGCTTTCCGACAATTACGAAGAAATCATCCCAGTCTCTTCGATTCCACATGTTTCCCCCCAACGCTTGCACTTGACCGGCGTCGAATCAGCACATTGGATGCAGGGACCGTGTTTTCGGTAACTCAAATCTATTACGCCTCCAGGACGTTTTGTTCTCCTGGCGGCGAGCAGCTCCAAAGGCGAGCGCAGCCGATAGTAACCCTACCGGGAGGCGAATGTAGCATCAGAAAATCTTGTGTATCGATAGAGTTATGTGATGGATACGAACCGCGGTCGAAGCGAAAAGGACCCGTGACAAGGCAGCTTAGCGAGGCTCACGGTGCTTGGCCCGGGCTGCCGGAGCGCGCTTCGGTGGTGCTATACTTTAACGAAACCGCAACATTTTGGACGTTTTTATGAGCAGCTCCGTCATCGTCGTGCACTACCACGAGGTCTGGCTAAAAGGCCGGAACCGCCGTTTTTTCCTGCGCAAGCTGCAAACTTCTTTGCAAACCGCGTTGCAAGGGCTTCCGGTCCGGCAAGTTGAACCGTTGGGCGACCGGATGATCGTGTGGCTGGAGGATGATGCGGCAGTCAAAGAGGCTGCCGCGCGAATCGACCGCGTCCTGGGAATTGCCTTCTACGCGATCGCCCAGCCGGCCGA
Organism: Candidatus Acidiferrales bacterium; assembly: GCA_036401315.1. Lineage (GTDB taxonomy): Bacteria > Acidobacteriota > Terriglobia > Acidiferrales > UBA7541 > Palsa-295. The sequence goes on along the minus strand of DASWVE010000114.1, from coordinate 25,511 downwards.
ACGGATGATGGCGAGCATTGCCGAAACGGCGTGGAAGGAAATCGAGCATCTGCCATTTTCGAGTTTTGCCGTGAGGGCCAAGCGGAGCGACAAATCGTTTCCGAGTTCCAGCGTGGAGACGGAAGCGGCAGTCGGACGGCATTTGGTTGATCAGCTGCGAAAAAATAATCGCGACGCGCGAGTGCGGCTGAAGGTACCAGAGCTGACTTGCTACGTAGAGATCATGCGGGAGATTGCGCTGGTTTACGCGCGGAAGAATCCCGGAGCGGGCGGCCTGCCAGCCAACACCGCCGGTCGAATGACGTGCCTGTTGTCCGGCGGGTTCGATTCCGCCGTCGCCGCCTATCAAATGATGAAGCGCGGGGCGCACGTTACGTTTGTGCATTTTTACGGGGCTGGGGCGGAGGCGGGTGAATCGTCGGCCTACGTGGCCAGTCAACTGGTGAAGCAGCTCACGCCGTATCAAAGCCGCGCCAAGTTGTATCGAGTACCGTTCGAGCCAATCCAACGCGAAATCGCGAGAGCGGCTCCTGAAGAATTCCGCGTATTGTTGTACCGCCGGATGATGTTGCGCATTGCCGAGGTTTTTGCGAAGCGCGATCGCTCGCTGGCTCTGATCACCGGCGACAGCTTGGGGCAAGTCGCATCGCAGACTCTGCACAATCTGGTGGCGGTGGACGCGGCGAGCGGGATGGTGGTGTTTCGTCCACTGGCGGGCACCGACAAAGAGGACATCATCGACACCGCGAAAACGATCGGGACGTATGCGATTTCCGCGGAACCGTTTCACGATTGTTGCCCAATGTTTCTGCCGCGGCAGCCGGCGCTCTACGCCTCGCCGCAGGATTTGTCCGACGCTGAAACGAACCTTCCGATCCATGAACTCGTGGCTCGCGGGATTCGGAGTGCTTCGGCAATCAAATACGAATACAGGAATGGGCGGGTCGAAGAAACGGAAGTCGAAATAAGAAAAAGCGAGAGCGCGACGCGAAGCGCGATCGCCTGAAATCAAAAAAGGGCGCGCCTTGGTCGCGCCCTTTGCATTTTTGGGATTCGATTAGCGGTCGCGGCCACCGCCCCCGCCGCCATAGCCTCCGCCACCGCGTCCTCCGCGATTCCCGCCGCCTCCACCACCGCCGCTTCGGCCACCACCTCCGCCACCGCCACCGCGTCCTCCGCGGCCACCACCTTCCTGTTGCGGACGTGCTTCATTCACCACCAACGCGCGCCCCAGGAAATCTTTTCCATTCAGGGCTTCGATTGCTTTCGTCGCGTCGGCATCGTTTCCGATTTCAGCGAAGCCGAAACCGCGAGGCTGGTCGGTGAAGCGGTCGCGTAACAAGCTAAGCGCGTCGGGCTGAATTCCAAGTTCCGCAAACAAAGCGGCGACCTGGTCTTCGGTAGCTTTGAAAGGCAAATTTCCGATATACAGTTTCTTCAAGGCCGTTCTCCTTGGGCCTCCGGCGAGCGCCGGAGCGCCACTGAGAAGCTGAAGAAGCAGGATTTCGGCCGCGGGCGTCCATCTGGCGATGGGCCCCACCCGGTCTGAAGCGAGCGCTCCAGCAACTGGCAGCATCTTGTTCCAAGTGCCCCTGGCAGTCAACAAGTGGCATTTGGTGTGACAGGTTTTTGGAGCTTTATTCGTGGTGAGGCAGAATCGCGATTATTTCGCTGCAGAAGACCGGCTCGCGAACTAAGTGCGATAGCTGGCGTTGATGTGAATATATTCGGTGGTGAAATCGCAGGTCCACACGCGAGACGCGCCACGTCCGGAATGTAAATCAACGATTACCGGAACGAAAGAAGCCAACATTTTTTGATGCGTGGTGCGTTCGTCGAATGGATATTCGCCGCCGTTACGGCAGACGGTGACACCTGCGAGGCGAATATCAACTCGGCGCGAATCGAAGGCGACGCCCGCGCGGCCCGCCGCGGCAATGATGCGACCCCAGTTGGGATCGGCGCCGGTAAAGGCGGTCTTAACCAGCGGAGAATTCGCGATGGTACGGGCGATTTGAGTGGCGGCGCGGTCGGACGGGGCCCCACGCACTTCGATTTCGATCACGCGCTGGGCGCCTTCACCATCGGCGACAATTTGCAGCGCGAGCGATTTACAGACTGCTTCTAGCGCGGAGCAGAAATTCTTATAGGCAGCGCCCTGGCTGGTGATCTTAGGAGCGCCAGATTCGCCGTTAGCCAGGAGTGACACGGTGTCGTTCGTCGACGTGTCGCCATCGACCGTAATGGAATTAAAGGTCCGGGTAACCACGTCGCGCAGGGCGCGGGAAAGCAGCGAGGAGGAAACGGCCGCGTCGGTGGTGAGGAATGCGAGCATCGTGGCCATGTTGGGCTGAATCATTCCGGCGCCTTTGGTGCAGCCAAGGATGCGGATTTCTTTCGAGCCTACACGATATTTCGCGAAAGCGCTTTTGGGGCGGCTGTCCGTGGTCATGATGGCGCGGGTGAATTCGGTGAAGGCGCGTGCGTTGCTGTTACGAGCCCGGACGAGTTTGGGAACAGCGTTGACGATCTTTTGCCAGCGGAGCGGCGCGCCAATGACACCGGTGGAGCAAACCAGAATTTGAGTTGGCCGAATCTTGCCGAGCTCGCGCGCTACTTTCAGAGTCGTGGCGGTGGCCGCCGTGAATCCTTCGGAGCCGGTGCAGCAATTCGCGTTTCCGGAATTGACAATCACACCGCGCATTTCAGTGCGCGATTTTCGCAAATGGAGCTGCGAAGTTATGACCGGCGCGGCTTTGACGCGATTGGTGGTGAAGACGGCGGCGGCGGTGGCGAGAGTTTCGCTGACGACCAGGCCGAGGTCGAGGCCGGATTTTTTTAGGCCGCAGGCGAATGACGAATAGGAGAAGCCGCGCGGAATATCTGAATTGGTGATGCGACCTGAGGCGGCGGAAGGAAGCGGCGATTTTGTTGGCCGAGATTTCATGCTTGTTTCCCGCGTTGCTGAAGCCGGGTCTTGAACTCGTCCAGCGCAGCGCGTACAGCGGCTGGAGCAGTCCCGCCTTGCACGTTGCGACGGGCGAGAGCTGACTCCGTGGTCAGCATTTCGCCGAGGTCAGGACCGAATGCCGGCGAAAAAGTTTTCAGGCGATCGAGCGGCATTTCCCGAACGGTCGTCGCCGATTGTTCGGCGGCGCGCAGAACTTTCCCAACGATTTCATGAGCGTCGCGGAAAGGAACGCCGTGGTTGACGAGATAGTCGGCGATTTCAGTGGCGACCAATGCGGGATCCGAGGCGGCCTGTTTCAGGGCGCCTTCACGGAAGCGCGTAGCGGCGAGCGTGGCTGCCGCGATGTTGGTCATGGCCAGGGCCTGATCGTGCGCGGCGAAGAGAGGCTCTTTATCTTCCTGCAGGTCGCGCTGATAGCTGGACGGTAGGCCTTTACAGGTGGTCAAGACGGAGACGAGCGAACCGTAAATGCGCCCGGTTTTCCCCCGAATTAACTCCCAGGCATCGGGATTTTTTTTCTGAGGCATCAGGCTGCTGCCCGTGGAGAATTCGTCGGGTAGTTCGATGAAAGCGAATTCCGGCGTGGCGAAAAGAACGAAGTCTTCGGCTAATCGCGAGAGATGCATCGCTAGGGTTGATAGCGCGAACAGGAATTCGAGAGCGAAATCACGATCGCTGACGGCGTCCAGGCTGTTGGCGGTGATTCGCGAGAAACCTAGATCGCGCGCGAGAGCGGTGCGGTCGAGCGGAAAGGCGCAGCCGGCGAGGGCACCAGAACCTAGTGGGCAGACATCCGCGTTGTGAGCGGCGGACGAAAAGCGTTCGGCATCGCGATCGAACGCTTCGGCGTGCGCGAGGAGCCAGTGCGACAAAAGTAGCGGCTGGGCGTGTTGCATATGCGTGGTGCCCGGCATGGGGACGTCGAAATTCTTTTCCGCCTGATCGACGAAAGCGCTTTCGAGCGCGGCGACGGCGGCGATCATTTCGCGGCAGGCCTGCTTGACGTACATGCGAAATTCGGTGGCGACCATTTCGTTGCGGCTGCGGCCGGTGTGCAGCTTCGCTCCCAACGAACCCAGTTTTTCGATCAGCGCCGTTTCGGCGAAATGGTGAACGTCTTCGGCCGGAGAGGAATCGAGCCAAGCCAAATCGGTTTGCGCACGCGTTTCGATTTGATCCAGAGCGCCGACGATAGTTTTGCATTCTTCGGAAGTAAGAATGCCGGCGGCAGCGATGGCGCGGGCCCACGCGCGATCGAGCGCCAACTCCTGAGGAAGAAACCGGCGGTCGAAACTCCAGGAGCGTTCGAATTCGTAGAACGAGGCATCGGGTCCGCGTTCGAACCTTCCGCCCCACATTTTTTGCTGGCCAGGGGCCGTCATCCGGCGGTCGCCTTCTGCGGTTTTTGCGCCTTGGGTACTTCGGCTTCCTGCGGGACCGTGATGGGCAGCGCGAAAAGATTGATGAAGCCCTCGGCGTCTTTGGGGTTGTAACCGGTCATGGTGAAGCTGGCGAGATTTGTGCGATACAGCGAATACGGCGAACGCCGCGAAGCGACAGTGACATTTCCGCGGCAAAGCGTGAGCGACACCGAGCCGGTCACGCGCTGTTGAGAAGCGGTGAAAAACGCGTCGAGGGATTCACGCAACGGAGTAAACCACATACCGTAGTAAACCATCTCGGCGTAACGCAGGGCGAGCTGCTGCTGGTAGTGCGCGGTTTCGCGGTCGAGCGCGAGCGATTCCAGTTCGCGATGCGCGGTGACGAGCAGAGTGCCGCCGGGAGTTTCGTACGCGCCCCGCGATTTAATGCCGACCAGGCGGTTTTCGACGATGTCCATGCGGCCGACGCCGTTGGTGGCGGCGATTTCGTTCAGTTTATCGAGCAGCGCCATGGCGCCGAGAGCTTGGCCATCAACCGAGACAGGCGTTCCGGCTTCGAAACCAATTTCAACGGTAGTTGGTTTTTCGGGAGCCTTTTCCGGAGCCACCACCCACTGCCACATCGCTTCATCCGGCGCGTTCGCGGGATCTTCGAGCACGCCGCCTTCATGGCTGAGGTGCCAGATGTTGCGATCGCGGCTGTAGATATTTTTCTTGGTCTGCTCGACCGGAATATTGTGGCTTTGCGCGTAGGCGATGGCTTCTTCGCGCGAGACGATGTTCCATTCGCGCCAGGGAGCGATGATTTTCAGCTCCGGCGCGAGCGCTTTGGCGGCAAGTTCAAAACGAACCTGATCGTTGCCTTTTCCGGTGCAGCCGTGAGCCACGGCGTCGGCGCCGAGTTGTTTGGCGAGTTGAACCTGGCGTTGGGCGAGCAACGGACGGGCGAAAGAAGTTCCGAGCAGATATTTGTGCTCGTAAACTGCGCCAGCTCGCAGCGTGGGCCAGATATATTGCGTGACAAATTCTTCGCGGAGATCTTCGACGTACGCGGAACTGGCTCCGGTGGCGAGGGCCTTTTTTCGGGCGGCTTCGAGATCTTCCTGCTGGCCCAGATCACCGATCATGGCGATGACTTCGCAGCCGTCATAATTTTCTTTCAGCCAGGGAATGATGATAGAGGTATCCAAACCTCCGGAATAGGCGAGCACAACTTTCTTCGGCAACGGTATTTCCTCCATTTGTATGGTGAGCTCGATTTGTTACGCGAGAATGAATCGGCCGCCGCGCGGCTAATTCAGCAGCGTCAGCAAAATCGCTTTCTGCATGTGCAGGCGATTTTCGGCTTGCTCGAAAACGATGGAGCGCGGCGAATCCATGACCTCGGCGGTTACCTCTGCGCCGCGATGCGCGGGAAGGCAGTGCATAAAAATCGCATCGGAAGCGGCGTGGGAAAAGAGATGGTCGTTTACCTGGTAGGCGGCGAAAGCATCCGCGCGCGAAGCCGATTCCTCTTCCTGACCCATGCTGGTCCAGACGTCGGTATAAATGGCCTGGGCATCGGCAACCGCTTCTTCCGGCGAATGCAGGAGTTCGATTTTTCCGCGGGTCTCGCGAGCCGTGCGCTTGGCCTCGGAGACCACCGTCGGGTCGGGCTCGTAGCTCGGCGGCGTGGCAATGCGGACATGCGCTCCGGTGCGCGCGCCAATGCTCATGAGCGAATGGCAAACGTTGTTGCCGTCGCCGACGTAGGCGATTTTCAGGCCGCGCAGGTTGCCGAAGCGCTCTTCGAGCGTGAAGAAATCGGCAAAAGCCTGGCAGGGATGATAGAGATCGGAAAGTGCGTTGATTACCGGCACGTGCGAATTTTCCGCGAGCTGGCTGAGCGATTCCTGCTTGAACACGCGGGCGACGATACCATTCACCCAACGCGAGAGGCTTTTGGCCACGTCGCACACCGGCTCGCGTTCACCGAGGTGCGAGACGGTGTGATCGAGAAAAACGGAACCGCCGCCGAGGCTGGCGATGCCAACTTCAAACGAAACCCGGGTACGGAGCGAGGGCTTTTCGAAAATCAGCGCGAGAAAGCGACCGGCTAGCGCGCCCCGATAACGATCGGGATGCGCTTTCACATCGGCCGCGAGATGAAGGAGTTCGCGCGTCTGCGCGGGGCTCCACTCCATCCCGGTGAGGAGATCGTTGGTTTGAGTGAGAGGAGATGTAGCAGTAGCGTTCATTCTGTTTTACCTCGCCGCAGCCAGAGAGGCGGGCTGCTTTTGCGTTTCAGATTTAGAGTTTGCAGATGACACGGTGGAACTGGACGCATTTGAAACGGTTTCAAGAACCTGCTCAAACTTGGACAAAAACTCCGCGACATCGGCGCGGGTGACGATGAAAGCGGGCAGCAACCGGATGGTGTGCTCGTGAGTGCAATTCACGATCAGGCCCTGGCGGAGCGCTTCGGCCACGACCGGGGTGCCATCGATGGCGAGGTCGACACCGACGATCAGGCCTTCGCCGCGAATTTCACGCACAAAATCAAAGCGCGTTTTCAGCTTTTCGAGACCGGAAATCAACTGAGCGCCGCGGTCGCGAACATTTTCTAGGAGATTGCGCTTCTCGATTACGGTCAGGACCTGGAGTGCCGCGGCGCAGATCAGCGGACCGCCCCCGAAAGTCGTTCCATGCATGCCGGGAGAGAAAGCGGAAGCAAATTGCTCGTTAGCAATGATCGCGCCAAGCGGCAGGCCGCCGGCCAACGGTTTGGCAATGGTGACGACGTCGGGCGCGGCGGCGAACTTCTGGTAGGCAAAGTAGCGGCCAGTGCGGCCCAAACCACACTGAATTTCGTCGGCAATTACGGCGGCATCGTGTTGAGTGGCCAGCGCCCTGGCGCGGTTCCAAAAAGCGTCGCTCACCGGGAAAATTCCGCCTTCGCCTTGAATCGTCTCCATGACGATGGCGCAGACGGTATCGTCGAATTTGCGGTCCAGATCCTCGAGTTCGTTGAAGTTCACAAATTCGACGCCCGGAACGAGCGGCTCAAATGGCGCGCGGTATTTTTCGGGATAGGTGATCGAAACGGCGCCGAAAGTGCGGCCGTGAAAAGAATTTTCGAGGGCGAGGATTCGCGTTTTCTTGCCCGCATTAGAAGGCTTCGCATACGCGTAGGCGCGCGCGAGTTTCAGCGCCCCATCCATCGCTTCGGTGCCGCTATTGGCGAAGAAGACGCGATCGAGCCCCGACCATTCCGCCAGCTTGCGCGCCAACGGCCCTTGGAAGGGATTTTGAAACAAATTCGACATGTGGATGGCGCGGCCGGCTTCGCGACGAATGACGCGAACGAGGTCGCGATGCGCGTGTCCGAGCGCATTGACGGCAATGCCGCCCAAAAAGTCGAGATATTCGCGGCCTTCGGAATCGTACAGCCGGCAGCCTTTGCCGCGCGTGAAGACCATCGCCGGACGGCGATAGGTATTCATGAGGTAGCGCGATTCTTCGGCGCGGATCTGCTCCGCGGCGGAACGCCGGCGCACTGCTAGCGAATTCTTTTTCATTGCATTCATTGCAGTGGCGCGACACCGTGCGCGGCTTCAGCCGAGGCGTGCAGGATGGGCAGAACGCGCGTGCCGTGCGAGGTTGCTCCGCGAGTCGCGGACAAAAGTGATTTGGGCAGCGTGCCGCCCACAATACGCACTTCGGAAATTCCAGCAGCGAGAGCGCGCTTGGCGGCTTCCAGTTTCAGGATCATGCCGCCAGAAACCTTGTTGTGGCGGATTAGCGTTTCGATTTCATCGCCACCGATGACGCGCAGAACTTTTTCGCCGTCGAGAACGCCTTCGACATCGGTAAGAAAAATCAGGCGGTCGGCTTGAATAAATTCCGCGGCAGCGGCGGCCATGTGGTCGGCGTTGATGTTGTAGATTTCACCATCCGCACCCAATCCCAAACAGGAGGCGACGGGCACCACCGAAGCACGCCAGAGCGAACGGATGAAATCGACGTTCACGCCGGTGAGGTAGCCTACAAATCCCAGGCTGTCCTGACGATCGTCCAGCTGCATCGGCTCCGCTAAGAAGCAGGTGGCATCACTGGCGCTGATGCCTACGGCTGGTTGTCCCGCGAGCGAAATCGCGCCGGACAGACGCTTGTTCAGCAGGCCGGCAAAAACCATGATCGCGGCGTCGCGTGTTTCGCGGTCGGTGACGCGCAAGCCATTGACGAACTGGCTGGTGATGCCCATCCGCGCCAGCGTAGCCGTAAAAATTTTCCCGCCTCCGTGGATGACCAGCAATTCGTGGCCTTCACGAGCGAGTTCACTGATCTGGCGGGCAATGGTGTGCACGCTTTCCTCGCGCTCGAGCAGCGCACCCGCGATTTTGATAACAATTCTCACAGTAAACCTGCCGTTTCGGGAAAGCCCCACATCCCGTTCATATTTTGAACCGCCTGGCCGGCCGCGCCCTTACCCAGGTTATCGAGACAAGAAACGATGACGAGACGCTCGCCGCTGCTGTCGAGCGCGAATCCGATGTCACAGAAATTGGTGTGGGTCACATGCTGCAATTCCGGCAATTGCCCCGCTCGCAGAATGCGAACCATGGACCGCGAGGCATAAAATTTACGGAAAAGCGTTTCAATTTCGTTGGTGGACCGATTTCCAGCAAGCGAGACGTAGAGAGTGGAGAGAATTCCACGCTCGACGGGCAGCAAGTGCGTGGTGAATACAAAATCGTTCAAGGCCAATCCGGTGTGCTCGGCGATTTCGGGCGTGTGGCGATGGCTGAAAACCCCGTAGGCGCGGAAATTCTCATTCACTTCGACAAAATGAGTTTCGCGCTTCGGCTCTTTGCCCGCGCCGCTCACTCCGGATTTGCAATCACAAACAATTCCGCGCGACAAGTTGATCCACGCCGCTTCGACCAGCGGACGCAAGCCGAGAATCACGGAAGTTGAATAGCAGCCGGGATTAGCGACCAACTGGGCACCGGGAAGATCCTGAGCGTAGAGTTCAGGCAGCCCGTAGACCACGGAGGTGCTGGCGGAGGTTTCCGCAGCTTCAAGTTGGTACCAAGTCTGCAAAGTCGCAGCGTCGCGAAAGCGAAATGCGCCGCTGAGATCCACAATCCGCAACGCTGGGTTGGCGGCGAGGAGCGCCGGCGCGAGCTCCAGCGATGCTTCATGCGGCGTCGAAAGGAATACGACATCCGCGTTACTGTTGGCGATAGCGTCGACCGAGAGCGGCTTGCACGGCGCATCGCCCCATCCGCGAAGTTGCGGATACAATTCGGTCAGGCAACGAACGCCGGCATGCGCGTCGCGCAAATAGAACGTGGGCTTCTGCACATGCGGATGGCGCAGCAAAAGCCGCGCAAGTTCAAATCCCGCGTAACCCGTGGCCCCCACGACGGCGACCTGCAAAGGTTCGGTCATCCGACCATCTCCTCGATGCGCTTCTGCACCGCAGCGCGCGCCTTCAGCGAGGTGCTGATGATCAAGACGGTATCGTCGCCAGCGAGCGTGCCGGCAACTTCCTTCCAGCGTTCGGAATCCACAGCGGCGGCGAGCGGCTGCGCGCCGCCCGGCGGCGTTTTCAGCACCAGCATGTTTTGCGCGGGCCGAATATCGAGCAGAAAAGAAGTCACCGCACGCGCCAAACGCGAAACCGTGGGCGATTCTTCGATGGCCGCGCCGGCGGAAAGAGGCTTGTAGCCTTCAGTGGTTTTGACCAAATGCAATTCGCGGAGGTCGCGCGAGAGCGTAGCCTGGGTGACGCGCAGACCGAGGTGGACGAGTTGGCGGCGCAGCTCATCCTGACTGGCCACCGGTTCAGCGGCGAGAACCTTCAATATTTGTCCTTGTCGAAATCGTTTGTGTGCCGGCATTTTATCGTTATGCAGCTTTATGCATCCTTCTGCATAATCATACAACATGAGATGGCGGTGTCAATCATACGTCGCAGAAATATTGCAAGAGATTTCCAGATGAACCGGTCGAGTCGACGCAAAGGTTTGCGATGCGTCGTTTACAGGCGACGGATGTACAATCTCGCGGCGGGAACCGACGATTGCCAGCGGCGTAGCCGCATCAACACAATTTTACGCGGGAGAGACGGATGAGGAACTTGTGCCGGATCGTTGTAGCCATAGTGGTGATGGCAGGAATTGCGACGGCGCAGTCGCAGCCGGCGGCTCCAACTGAAACCGCAATTCGAGCCGGGAAAATTCTGGACGTCAAGACCGGAAATTATTCGCAGGATCAAATCATCTGGATTGAGGGCGACCGGATCAAGGCGGTGGGCAGCGCCGCCGAAATGACGGCTAAGTTGCCGGCCGGAACGAAAATTGTGGACCTGTCGAATTTCACCGTGCTGCCTGGTCTGATCGATTGCCACACGCATCTGACCATGACTCCTTATTCCTCAGGACCGATGGATCTCCACACTTCGTACCCGCGACAAGCGCTGATCGGCGCAAAGAACGCGCGAGTGACGCTGGAAGCGGGTTTCACCACCGTGCGGAATGTGGGAGCGAGCGGTTACTCCGACATTGCTTTGCGGGATGCGATCCGCGCGGGCGACGTCCCTGGCCCGCGGATGCTGGTCTCTGGTCCGCCGCTGAGTATTACCGGCGGTCACGGCGATGAAAATTTTCTGGCGCCACAGTTCGACTGGTCATCGGACGGCGTGGCGGATGGCGTGGATGGAGTGACGAGAAAAGTTCGCGAAGACATCAAGTATGGAGCGGACGTCATCAAATTCATGGCAACCGGAGGCGTACTTTCGGAAGGCGACAACCCGGCGCTCAGCCAGTACAGCCCGGAGGAAATGAAAGCGATCGTCGATACGGCGCACGGTTTGGGCCGGAAGGTTGCGGCCCACGCGCACGGAGCGGCGGGAATCAAATACGCAGTGCTGGCGGGTGTCGATTCAATTGAGCACGGCAGCTATATCAATGATGAAGATATCGCGCTAATGAAGCAGCACGGCACCTATCTGGTGCCGACCGTATATCTCGAAGACTGGCTGATTGAAAACGTTCAGACGCTGGGCCTGACCCCGAATATGATTGAGAAAGCCAAAATGGTGCTGCCGATCGCGCAGCAAAACCTCTCACACGCTTTCAAGTCGGGGGTAAAAATTGCGTTCGGCACCGACGCTGCGGTTTACCCGCATGGATTGAACGCTCACGAATTCGGGAAGATGGTGGATATGGGACTGACTCCGCTACAGTCGATTCAAGCGGCAACGGTGAATGCTTCCGATCTGATCGGATGGAGCGACCGGGTAGGAACACTGGAGCCGGGTAAGTTCGCCGATATCGTCGCGGTCGAAGGCGACCCTATCGCGAACGTGCGGGTGTTGGAAAACGTACAATTCGTGATGAAGGGCGGGGAAGTCATCAAAACGCCAGCAAAGTAGTCGAAAATGAGGTATCGCAACGTGGGCGTAAGGCCCCTGTGTTAATATGATCGCCAGTCAGTAGGCCCGTAGCTCAGTTGGCTAGAGCGCCACCTTGACACGGTGGAGGTCAACGGTTCGAGCCCGTTCGGGCCTACCATTCTTCCAGCGGTCGCGAGTTCTTCGGTTCCTTGCACGTCCCCCTGCGAACCGGGATTCACCGAGAAGTAAGTCGTTCGCCCTTGGACCTACGGTCGGTCAGCAAGGCTGTGAAATCGAGCCGACCCTGGGTCACAATGACTCAAACGACGGTCTGGCTAGCCTTACCATCAAGGAAAGGTCATGGCGTAACTGACCCGCAACGGTGCGTCCGAAGGCTCTTAAATCCCAATTAAATTGTGAGAAAATGGGGAATTCGCCCGCGTGCGCTGCCGCTTTTTGGAACCCATAAGAACTTGGAGAAGCAACCGTGAACGCTCAAAATGCCGTAAACAACGAGATCATAAAGGATACGCCTCGCCCCGGGAAAGGTTCGAGCTCGGACTGCGAAGTGGTGATCGTGGGAACCGGGCCATATGGCCTCTCCGCAGCTGCGCACCTGAAAAAATTGGGAATGGACGTACGGATTTTCGGCAAGCCGATGGATTTTTGGGCGAACAAGATGCCGGCGGGAATGCTGCTGCGTTCGCCGCGCGTGGCTTCCAATATTTCGGATCCCGGGCATCAATATTCGCTGGAGGCGTACGAGTCTTCGGCGGCCGTTGCGCCGCGGGCACCGCTGCCGCTGGAAACTTTTGTCGATTATGGCCTGTGGTTTCGGCGCCAGCTTGGTTCGATCCTGGATGAGCGCGAAATAAAATCGGTCAGCGGCACGAATAACGGTTTTCGAATTGAATTGGAGGATGGGGATAGTTTTCAGTGCCAGCGCGTGGTGGTTGCGGCCGGCATCGGACCTTTTCAGCGAATTCCGGCAGTGTTCTCGGCGTTGTCTCCCGGGCAAGTCTCGCATTGTTACCAGGGCTGCGAGATGAAGAGCTTTCGAGGCCAACGAGTTGCGGTGATTGGCGCGGGGCAAAGCGCCCTCGAGTGTGCTGCGTTGTTGCATGAGTCGGGCGCCGAGGTGGAGTTGCTGGTCCGAAACTCGATCCTCCGGTGGATCGGCGGCGCGCCTTTGCTGCACAAGCTGGGGCCCTTCTCTGCGCTGCTGTATTCCTCGCACGATGTAGGTCCGGCGGGAATCAGCCGTCTGGTCGCCTATCCCAACGTGGTGCGGCACATTCCGCTCGGGCTGCGTGACAAGATTCGCAAGCGCGCGGTGCGCTCGGCTGGATCCCGATGGCTCCCGGCACGGCTCAAAGATGTGAAAGTTTCGACCAGCCGTTACGTAACCGAAGCCGCCTCCGCAGGACGAGCCGTGGAAATGAAACTGGACGACGGCAGCCGACGCTCCGCGGATCACGTATTGCTCGGAACCGGCTATTCGGTCGACATTGCGAAATACCCATTCTTGAGCCGCGATCTGGTTGCGCAGATTGACCAATTTGATGGATACCCGCGATTGAGTTCGGGTCTCCGTTCGTCAGTTCCGGGATTGCATTTCATCGGCGCGACGGCGGCGCGCTCCTTTGGGCCCCTGCTCTACTTCGTGGCTGGAACTGAATTCGCCTCGAACGAACTGGCTGGCCATCTGGCCCGGAGCCGAGCGGTGCGCTGATGACCCAAGCCGTGCCCCAAGAATCGCCGAACAAGGCGCGGCCCGCCGAGCGTCGCCGGAAAACCGAAGGCATTGGAGCCGTCGTGATCGGAGGCGATCATCCCGGCCTGGCAATCGCGCGCAGCTTGGGGAAACGCGGGATTCCGGTTTATGTAATCGACGACCAGCATTCGATTTCGGTGTATTCGAAATATCCCACCAAGGTGGTGCGGGTCGAGGATTTGCGCGACCCCAAGAAGACCGTGGATTCGGTGCTAGAAGTCGGCGAAAAGTACGGGCTTCGGGACTGGGTCTTGTTTCCAACGCGGGATGAAACCGTGATGGCCATTTCCCAGCAGCGGGAACGGCTGGACGAATTTTTCCGGGTCACCACGCCGGCCTGGGAAAGCACTCGCTGGGCCTGGGACAAAAATAATACTTACAAGCTGGCGGAAGAGCTGGCGATTCCGGCCCCGCGCACCTGGAACGTAGCCAGCGCCGAAGAGCTGCAGGGGCTTTACCCGCGGCTGCCGCTGGCGATCAAACCCGCGATCAAAGAGAATTTTTTCTACGCGACTGGCGCGAAGGCCTGGCGCGCCGACACGCCCGAACAACTGCAACTGCTATTCGCCGCGGCGGCGAAACAAATCCCCTGCCGGGAAATTATGATCCAGGAAATCATTCCGGGCGATGGCGAGTGCCAGCTCTCCTATTGCGCATTTTTCCGCGAGGGTGTTGCGCACAGCACTCTGGTGGCGACGCGCAAGCGGCAGCATCCGCGCGAATTCGGCCGGGCGGCGACCTATGTGGAAACGACCGAGCTTCCGGAAATTGAGGAACTCGGGCAGCGTTTCCTGACAGCGATCGACTTCTACGGCATCGGCGAAGTGGAATTCAAACGAGATGTGCGCGACGGAAAATACAAACTGTTGGACGTAAATGCGCGCGCCTGGGGTTTTCACGCGCTGGGCCCGGTGGCGGGAGTGGATTTCCCCTACTTACTTTTCGCCGACCAGATGGGCTACCCAGTCGAGCCAGCCCGAGCGCGAGCAGGGGTTGGATGGCTCCGGTTGATCACCGATTTTCCGGTGGCGGTTCGGGAATTGTTGGGCGGACATCTGACGCCGCAGAAATATCTGCAGTCGATTCAAAGGACCAAGGTCGAATCGGTATTTTCGTCGGCCGATCCGCTGCCGTCGCTCCTCGAATTTGCGCTCTTCCCCTATTTCGTAATGAAGAAGCTGCCGCTTTTCTCGCGTTAGGAATCGAAGCTCGCGCTCAATCCCCAGCAGAAGCTAAGACATCGCCTTGTGCAGAAACGCCAGGGTCCGGGCCCAGGCGTCGGCTGCGGCTTCGGGCCGGTAGCCCGTGGTATTGTTCGGATTTTCGAACGCGTGGCCCGCGCCGGGATAAACCTTGAAGTCGATATAGCGATTTATCTTTTTCATCGACTTCTGAAACGCGTCGACATCCGCGGGAGTTATGCCACGATCGTCCGCGCCGAAATTGCCGAGCATGGGCGCGGTAATCTGCTGCAGATCATTAGGGTCGGTGGGGAGCGAACCGTAGTTCACGACGCAAGCGCTGAGGCGCGGTTGGTGAATCGCGAGCTGTAGCGCCAAGCCGCCGCCCATACACCAGCCGATGGCTCCAATGCGATTGAGTTTGACGTCCTTGCGGGTGCCCAGGTACACGAAGGCTGACTGCAGGTCCCGAATCGCCCGATCTTGAGGCATTCCACGCATCAACTCGTGAGCTTCGGCCGGGTCGGCGGCTACTTTTCCCCGGTACAGATCGACGGCCAGCGCGACGTATCCTTGTGCGGCCAGTTTTTGAGCTTGCTCCTTAACCCAATCGTTCAATCCCCACCATTCGTGAATCAGGATAACCCCGGGATACACGCCGGGCTTGTCCGGCACGGCGAGGAAACCGCTGATGGTGTCGGTACCGCTCGCGAACTGCACCGTCTCGGTCTTAGGAGCGTCAGCGCGGACGGCGAGAGCGACGAAAAGCAACGCGACGCTTAGAACTGCCGCAAGAATGCGAAAACCCTTCCTCATGAGAAAAATGCCTCCACTTCGATTGTAAGCCTGCCGGACCCTCTGTGGCGTAACTCGATTGGCCTGGCTTGAAGACTTAAGCAGTGATGCGTTCGACCTGCACCGCGGTACCGTAGGCCAGCACTTCGGTGACGCCCTGCATAACTTCGGTCGCGTCGTAGCGCATGCCGATTACGGCGTTGGCTCCGTGCTCGGAGGCGTGCTGCATCATGACCTCGAGCGCTTCTTCGCGAGTTTTTTCACACATTTCCTCGAACAGGGTGATGTTGCCGCCCACCAACGTTTCGAGCGAGGCGCCGATCGTACCGAAAATGCTGCGGGAGCGCACGGTTACGCCGCGCACCAACCCGAAGGTTTTAACCACGCGATATCCCGGTAGATCGAAAGCGGTGGTAACCATATTCGAATTCACGCTGGCGTTCACATTCATCGCAAAGGGCCTCCAGTTCGGGTAGCAGCGAAGCCGGAGAATAGCATAGCCGCGAGCGGGAAGCGGAGGGGTATCAAACGCCGGCCGACGGCAGATAGGGCGTCCGCGACGATCCGCAGTAGCAGGCCTGGTCCGCGCATGATAAGATAAGCGTGCGTTGTTGCTCCTGGAAACCCTTCTTAAGCGCTCGATTCGGGAATCAATCAGGGCCGCAAAACCGCTTAATCCCTAGTAGGAACCTAAGATCTGATGACGAAACCTATCCGTAACATCGCTATTATTGCGCACGTCGACCACGGCAAGACCACGCTGGTTGACGCGATGCTGCGCCAAAGTGGCACGTTCCGTGCCAACCAGGAGCTCGTCGAACGAGTCATGGACTCGAACGACCTGGAGCGCGAGCGCGGCATCACCATTCTGGCGAAGAATACTGAAATCGAGTATCACGGCACGAAGATCAATATCGTCGACACTCCCGGCCACAGCGACTTCGGCGGGGAAGTGGAGCGCGCGCTGCGCATGGTGGACGGCGTTATTGTGCTGGTCGATGCGAGCGAAGGCCCGCTGCCGCAGACGCGATACGTTTTGCAGAAGGCGCTGGCCGCGAAGCTTCCGCCGATCATGGTTCTGAATAAAATCGATCGGCCCGACGCACGCCCTGCCGCAGTTCTGGACGAAATCTACGATCTCTTCATCGATCTGGACGCGACGGAAGATCAGCTCGACTTTCCGGTGGTCTACACGAACGCGAAGTTGGGCGTGGCGCATCTCGCGGTGGGCGATGATTCGACTACCCTGCAGCCGCTGTTTGAACAAATCGTAAAATCCATTCCTCCGCCGGCCGGCGATCCTGCGGCGGTGCTGCAAGTTCAAGTTACGAACCTCGACTACAGCGAATTTTTGGGCCGGGTGGCGATCGCGCGCGTTTTCCAGGGAACCTTGAAACGCGGCACGGAAGTGGGCATCGCGAAACTTGACGGCTCGATTGTTCCGACCAAGATCACGAAACTGTTTACCTTTCGCGGATTGAATCGCGAAGAGGCCGAAGAAGTGGTCGCGGGCGATATCGTGGCGATTGCGGGCGTCGAAGGAATTCAGATTGGCGAGAGCATCACCGACCTGGCCAACCCCTCGCCGCTGGAGCCGCTGACTATCGACGAGCCGACGCTGACGATGGTTTTTACCATTAATACCTCTCCGTTTGCGGGGCGCGAAGGCCAGTACGTCACTTCGCGCGACATTCGCGCGCGACTTGAAAAAGAATTGCTGACTAACGTCTCGCTGCGCGTGGAAGACACCGGCACGACCGACGCATTTCGTGTTTTGGGCCGCGGCGAACTGCAATTGGCCATCTTGATTGAAACCATGCGTCGCGAAGGCTACGAATTGATGGTGGGCAAGCCGGAAATCGTGGTGCGCAGCGAAAATGGCCGCCGCCTCGAACCGCTCGAACTGTTGGTGATCGACTGCCCCGAAACTTTCATCGGCATCGTGATGGAATTGCTTGGCACCCGCCGCGGCGAAATGAAGAAGATGGTGAATCACAACTCCGGCCGCGTTCGCATGGAATTCAGCATTCCTTCACGAGGACTCATCGGACTGCGTAGCCAATTGATGACCGACACCCGCGGAACCGCCCTAATCCATTCGTTGCTGGAAGGCTGGACCGAATACGCGGGCGACATGGCCATGCGCCTGACTGGTGCGCTGGTCAGCGACCGGGCGGGAGTTTCGACGGCCTATGCGATTTGGGGCATTCAGGAACGCGGCGAAATGTTCGTGGGCTCCGCGATCGAAGTGTATGAAGGAATGGTCGTCGGCGAGAACGCGCGCGAAGACGACATGAACGTCAACATTACGAAAGAGAAGAAACAAACGAACATGCGTTCGTCCTCCGCGGACGAGGCTATTCGCCTGATTCCGCCGCGCGACATGACCCTGGAAAAAGCCATCGAATTCATCGCGGACGACGAATTCGTCGAGGTCACGCCGAAATCGATCCGCTTGCGCAAGAAAGTGTTGGACTCGAAGCGCCGGCCCAAGCGCTGGCAGGAAATCAAGGCCAGCACCGAATAGCACTGGTCAGATTAAGGCCGGCTCCATTCGCTCGCGAGAGAGTCGCCCCTCGCGGGCGATTCTTTTTATAGAGCTATTTCGGCTGCTCTGCGTCAAATTCGCCCAAAGGTCAATTTCCGGAGTTGAACTTCTCGGGCCGCCTACCCGTATCTTTTGATAGAGGCCACCGGGGCAGTGATTATGCTAAGAATGTCCGCTAGCGGGACGGGTGATTCCCATCAACGGCCAAGATAGGGTCTCTGAAAGGCCACTTCTTTCGTTAAGCTCCATCGTTTCAGTCTCTTAGCGTGGTAATCAGGCCGGAAGTTAATTTGCGATAGAGAAACCGAGGTTCGTATCCGTGGACATAGTTCGCCCTGAAATTAAGCGCAAAAAGAAAATTCGGCTCATCATCTATATCCTCGCGGCCGTGGTTCTGGTTCCGGTAGTCAGCTTCGCCCTATCGCGGTTGAAGCCGGCGGCACCAAGCGTGGATACCGGGACGATCTGGACCGACACCGTGAAGCGCGGGCCGATGCTCCGTGAAGTTCGCGGCTTGGGCACCCTGGTTCCCGAAACCATTTTGTTCATTCCGGCGAATAGCGACGGTCGCGTCGAAAAACGCTACATCCTGGCCGGCGCGCCGGTGAAAGCCGACACCGCCATTCTCGATCTAAGCAATCCCGAGTTGCAGCAGGCGGCACTCGACGCCGAATTCCAAATGAAAGGCGCGCAAGCGAATCTGGAACAAACCCGGGCGCTGCTGCAAAACCAGTTGATGGACAAGCGCACTCAAGCTGCTTCCATCAGTTCGGCCTATCACACGGCGTTACTGGATCGGGAAACCAACCAAAAGCTGGTGGAAAATGGCCTGGTTTCCGATTTGATCTATAAGAAGTCGCAGGTGGCCGCGGCTGAACTTGAAAAGCAGGATACCCTGGCGCAGAAAGAAGTGGAGACTTTTGAAAATTCGATTGGGTCGCAGGTCGCGGTGCAGCAAGCCAGCCTGGATGCCAAGCGCGCGATGTACGAGTTGAAGAAATCGCAACTCGATCAATTGCACGTGCGGCCTGGCATTGACGGCGTGCTCCAGGAACTCGACGTCGAAGTCGGACAAAAAGTGACGATGGGCACGGTGCTGGCGCGCGTCGCCCAGCCGACGCACCTGAAAGCGCAGCTGAAGATTGCGGAGACTCAAGCGAAAGACATCGTGATCGGGCAAAAAGCCTCGGTCGATACGCATAACGGAATAATCGCCGGTCACGTCACCCGCATCGATCCAGCGGTGCAAAACGGCACGGTTACGGTGGATGTTGGTTTAGAAGGAGCGCTGCCCCCCGGCGCACGTCCGGATTTGAGCGTGGAGGGGACCGTGGAAATCGAACGGCTATCGGATATTTTGTTTGTGGGCCGTCCGGTACACGGGGAAGCGAATAGCACTGTGGGGCTCTTCAAGGTTGTCGACGACGGAAAAGAAGCGGCCCGAGTCCAGGTCCAATTGGGACGTTCGTCCGTCAATACCGTGGAGATCGTGAAGGGACTCGAGGTTGGCGATAAAGTGATTCTGTCGGACATGTCGGCCTGGGATAACTACGACCGGGTGCAGCTGAAATAACCGCGGAACATTTTAAGGGCTTGGGCTCGTATCAAACCGCAGGGCCAGGGACTGGCTCGCGAAATTTGACGAACTTTGGAAGGAGCAAGGGATGACAACGACGGAACAGGGCCTGATTCGCCTCAATGGCGTCACCAAGGTCTTCTACACGGACGAAGTGGAAACGCATGCGTTGAGCGGTGTGCACCTGGAAATCAAGAACGGCGAATTCCTCTCAATCGCCGGCCCTTCCGGTTGCGGCAAATCGACGCTGCTTTCGATTCTCGGGCTACTCGATTCGCCGACCGGGGGCGACTACTGGATCAACACCCAGGCCGTGGCCAATTTGTCGCTGTCGGACCGGACGCGCATCCGCAACCGCGAAATCGGCTTCGTGTTTCAGGCCTTCAATCTAATTGGCGACCTGACGGTATATGAAAATGTCGAGCTGCCGTTGACCTATCGCAGCATGGCGGCCGCGGAACGCAAAAAGCGGGTGCAGGAAGTTCTGGAGCGCGTGGGCATGGCGCACCGAATGAAACATTATCCGTCCCAGCTCTCGGGCGGTCAGCAACAGCGCGTGGCCGTGGCCCGAGCCCTGGTCGGCTCGCCCTCGATCCTGCTGGCGGACGAACCCACCGGAAACCTGGATTCCAAGAATAGCGAAGCGGTGGTGGAGCTGCTGCAGCAACTGCACCGCGACGGGGCGACCATCTGCATGGTCACGCACGATCCCCGCTATGCCAGCATCGCCGACCGCACCATTCATCTCTTCGACGGCCGCATCGTCGAGGAAACCCTGGGCACGCGTACTGCGGCGGTCTAACAACGTTCGCAAAACCTATCGTTCGTTTGAAGGCCGGATAAATCGTTTGGCCCGTGGCGTAGAAGTGCGTGAATTCGACCTGCGTGACGCAGTGGATGATCGAAGTCGACCGATTCGTGCGAGGATGCGATGGGAAATTTCACGCAGGATTTGAAATACGCACTTCGCACCCTGGGAAAAAATCCAGGCTTCACGATTGTGGCGATCCTCACGCTGGCGCTCGGCATCGGCGCCAACACCGCGATTTTTTCGCTCACCGATCAGGTGCTCCTGCGCCGCCTTCCCGTCGAGAAACCCGATGAGCTGGTGATCTTGCGTTCGCCGGGGCCGAGTCCCGGGCGGAACTGGAATGACGGCCCGGGTGGCACTTCTTTTTCGTATCCGGCCTACAAAGACCTGCGCGATCAAAATCCAGTTCTTTCCGGGCTGCTGGCGCGCTTTAGCACTCAGGTTAGCGTCGTTGCGCAGGGTTCTTCGGAACTCGCCACCGGCGAACTCGTCACTGGAAACTATTTCACCGTGCTCGGAGTTCAGCCGGCAATGGGTCGCGTATTTGGTCCGGAAGATGAAACTGCACCGGGGGCGAATTCCGTCGTCGTGCTTAGCTACGGATACTGGAAAAGACGCTTTGGCCTCGATCCCAACATTCTGAATAAGCAGATGGTAGTCAATGGTCACTCGCTCACCGTCGTGGGCGTGAGCCGCGCGGGTTTTTCGGGCGTGCAGGTTGGGCAAGTTCCGGACCTATTCATTCCCATGACGCTGAAGGCGCAGATGACGCCGAACTGGGATGGGCTGGCTGACCGCGACGATCACTGGCTGGCCCTGATTGGGCGCTTGAAACCCGGCATGTCCGCGGCGAGAGCCGAAGCGGGAATCGCGCCGACCTATCACGCGATGCTGGAAACCGAATCGCCGGCCAAGAAGCACGATTCCAAAACGCGCCAGGAATTTCTGGATCGTAAATTGATTTTGGATCCAGGATCGAAAGGGCGCCCGATTCTGCAGCACGATACCAAGGGGCCGTTGCTGGCGCTGATGGGCATGGTCGGGCTGGTGCTGCTGATTGCATGCGCCAATCTGGCCAGCTTGTTGGTCGCGCGCGCCGAGGCACGGCAGAAGGAAATCGCGCTGCGATTGGCCTTGGGTGCGGGCCGGTGGCGCTTGGTGCGGCAACTGATCGCTGAAAGTCTCGTACTCGCTTTTGCCGGCGGCACAGCGGGGGTGATGCTGGCGTCCTGGACCTTGGGGCTGATTGTGAAATTGATTCCCGAGGACTCGGGGGGCGCGGGGCTAACCGGACAACTGGATTACCGTGTGCTTATTTTTGCAGCAACCGTTTCTATTCTCACCGGAGTTTTGTTTGGCTTGGCGCCGGCGTTGCGCGCGACACGCAGCAATATTCAAACCATTCTGAAGGATCAGGGCTCGAACGTATCCGCGGGCAAAGAAAATGTGCGCACGCGCAAGTTCCTGCTGGCGTCGCAGATCGCGTTGACGGTCGTACTGCTGGCGGCCGCAGGCTTGTTCGCCCACAGTTTGCTGAATCTGAGCCGCCAGGATCTGGGCGTGCGGCCCGACCACGTGCTGCAGTTTTCCGTTGCGCCGGAATTGATCGGCTACACGCCGCAGCAATCGGTGGCGCTGATCGAGCGCATGCGGAAAAGCATCGTGGCTTTGCCGGGAGTTCGCGCCGTAAGCGCCTCCGAAATTCCGATGCTGGCCAGTTCCGACTCGAGCACGAATATCACCGTGCAGGGTTACAAAGAGCAGGAAAACGAAAACATGGACGTGGATCAAAATTGGGTGGGACCGAATTTCCTGTCGGCGATGGGCGTGGCGCTGCTGAGCGGCCGCGAATTTAGCGAATCCGATACGGCAACCGCGCCGAACGTCGCGATCGTCAACGAAAAATTCGTGCAGAGATTTTTTGCGGGCCGTAATCCGATCGGTCAGCATTTCGGATTTGGCAGTGGGGACGAGGTACATCTCGACGTGGAAATCGTGGGCGTGGTGAAGGACAGCAAGAACGTCGATCTGCGCACGGCGGTCGGGCCGTACCTTCTCGTGCCTTACTCGCACAGCAGCCATTTTGGTAATGCTACGTTTTACGTCCGCACCAATCAGGATCCGGTATCGCTGGCCAGCGCGATCCGCAAGACGGTGCGTGATAACGACGACAAATTATCCGTGTTTGGGATGCGGACTTTAAACGCACAGGTAGACGACATCGTGTTCACCGATCGCCTCGTCACATATTTTTCGCTTGGCCTCGCGCTACTAGCTTCGCTGCTGGCCGCGGTCGGGCTCTATGGAGTTATGGCGTACGTGGTCGCGCGGAGGACGCGCGAAATCGGAATTCGCATGGCTTTGGGCGCGACGCGGCGGAATGTAGCCGGAATGGTTCTGCATGAAATCGCGGCTATCGCGGCCGTCGGGCTGGTCGTTGGCCTCACTGTCGCCTACGCCGTCGGCCGGGTGATGGAATCGCTGCTCTTCGGAGTCAAAGCCGGCGACCCGTTTGTTTTTGTAGCGGCCACCGCCCTGCTGATCGTCGTTGCGGTGCTGGCCGGTTGGCTCCCTGCGCGCAGCGCCGCGGGCGTTGATCCCATGGTGGCTTTGCGCTACGAGTAGTTCGGGCCAAAAGGAAAATTGATGGATAAGTTCTGGCAGGACCTGAGATACGGAATCCGGATGCTGGCCAAAAGTCCGGGATTCACGGCCATAGCCGTCCTAACCTTGGCGCTGGGAATTGGCGCGAACACGGCGATCTTTTCGGTGGTGAACGCCGAACTGCTGCGGCCGCTTCCGTTTCGAGATTCGAGCGAACTGGTTAGCGTAGGAACTTCGAATTCGCGCACGCACGCGATTTTAGGCGCTATGTCCTACCCGGACTTTCTCGATCTACGCGCGCAGAGCAAAGTTTTCGAGAATATGGCCGCGTACACCGACAGCAGCGTCACCCTGACGGGTGTGGACCAGCCAGCGCACTTGATCGGCGCGCAGGTGTCGGCCAGCCTGTTCGACGTGTTGGGCGCGACTACGGAACTGGGCCGGACATTCACCGCAGAAGAAGACCAACCGCACCATCATGTCGTCATTTTGAGCCACCAGATTTGGAAATCACGATTCGCGGGCGATCCGCAGATCATCGGGCGCACCATCCTGCTCGATAAGAGCGGCTACACCGTGGTCGGCGTGATGCCTCCGAGCTTCCAGTTTCCGCTGCAACGCCAGACCGCGACGATCTGGACCAGCATGTCCTCGCAGCTCGAATCGCCAGACAACTCACCGACCATGGCGCAGGAGCGCGGCGCACATTTCCTGCGCGGCATCGCACGTTTGAAACCAGGAGTCACGGTGGCGCAGGCGCAAGCGGGCCTGGACGTCATCATGAGCGCGCTGAGCAAGCAATATCCCGACACGAACAAATACTGGATCGCCCACGTGCTCTCTGAGCAGGATCGGATGACGCGCTCAATCCGTCCGGCGTTGTTCGTAATGATGATCGCTGTGGGATTTGTGCTGTTGATTGCGTGCGTGAATGTGGCGAATCTGTTGCTAGCGCGAGCGACGACTCGAACGCGGGAGGTTGCGATTCGCGCCGCGTTGGGTGCTGGGCGCGACCGGCTGGTCAAGCAACTACTCACGGAAAGCTTTTTGCTGGCTTTGGTGGCCGGAGGGCTCGGGCTGCTGCTGGCGGTGTGGGGCAGCGAGATTCTGGTGCGGCTGAGCCCCGAGCAACTGCCGCGTACTTCTGAAATTCAGGTCGATGGCTTCGTGATGGCTTTCACCTTGGGCATCGCAATCCTCACCGGGCTGCTTTTTGGGCTGGCGCCGGCGATGCACGTTTCCCATTCGAACATCGTCGACTCGCTAAAAGAAGGCGCGCTGAGCACGACCGCAAGCAAGGCGCGATTTAGCCTGCGGAGCTCGCTGGTCGTGGTGGAAATGGCGCTGGCGCTGATCCTATTGGTGAGCTCCGGACTGCTGATTCGCAGCCTGGTGCGCATGCAACAGGTGAATCCCGGATTTGACCCGCGAAACGTCGTGACGGCAAATATCGATTTACCCGATGCAAAATATTCGGATCCGCAGAAGGCGGAGTTTTTTCGCACCCTGATTCCCCAGCTGACCGGATTACCGGGGATTCAATCGGCGGCGGCCGTCTACCCATTGCCGATGAGCGGCGACGAAATCCGCACGACCTTCCAAATCGAAGGCCGGCCGGTGGCGAAAAGCGAAGAGGCGCTGACTTCGCTGCGAGATATCACGCCAAACTATTTTGCGACCATGCACATCCCGCTGCTACAAGGGCGCGACTTCGACGCGAGAGAACAAGCGAAGTCGACTCCGGTCGTGATTGTGAATGAAGCGCTGGCGCGCCAGTTCTTCCCGGGTGAGAATCCGCTCGGCAAGCACATCAAGCCGGGCATCTCGGCGGGTTCGGATGAGCCCGCGATGCGCGAAATCATCGGCGTCGTCGGCAACGTGAAATCTGGCGACCTGACCAGCGAGTTCATGCCCGAGTCGTATCTTCCGTCGACGCAGATACCGTTCGGCTCGATGACCCTGGTGGCGCGCAGTGCACAGGAGCCGCACAGCGTGGCCAAAATGTTGACTGGCACCGTGCAGTCGATGGACCCCGACATCCCCACCTATGCCTGGAAAACGGTGGAGGAGTATCTCGACGGAACTCTTTCGGTCCCCCGGTTCAATACTGTTCTACTAGCTCTGTTTGCCGGATTGGCGATGTTGCTGACCGCGGTGGGCTTGTACGGAGTGATTTCCTACTCGGTGGCCCAGCGGACGCATGAAATCGGCATCAGAATGGCGCTGGGCGCAAAACCGCAGGACATGATGAAGTTGATCGTGGGTCAGGGAATTCAGCTAGGTTTGATCGGCGTAGGGATTGGTTGCGCCGTGGCGGTCGGTCTGACCCATTTTCTTTCGAGCCTGCTTTTTGGCGTCACGGCGACGGACCCGGTGTCCTATGCTGGCGTGATCATCCTGCTGTTCGCGGTGGTGGTGCTGGCCTGTTATGTGCCGGCGCGGCGGGCGATGCGCGTCGATCCGATGGTGGCGTTACGACACGAGTAAA
>DASWVE010000113.1:0-47830 GCA_036401315.1 Candidatus Acidiferrales bacterium | reverse complement strand
AAAAACGGCTCAGCCTGGAACCTCATCAATTATTATCGCGACAATCCTTACTGCCATCAGTGGGGAACCGAGCTGAAAATTCCCACCCACCTGCTTTCCGCCGAGGAATGGAAGGGACTTTTCCGCGAGGCGGGATTCGACAACGTCGAGCATCAGCTCGTGCCCGACCCGACGCCCAATCCCGAAGCCTACACCGGTCGCTGGTTCCGCGACGCCAAGGAACTGGCCGCTTTCCGCGCCATCGGCGCGCTGCTCGTCCACGGCACGAAAAGCTCCTAAATCGATATCCGCCACTCAAGCCAAGGGAGAAAACGAAACCACATGGCCTTCATCCGGGCAGCGCAGTCCACCGAAATTCCGTCGGGAGCAATCCACGAGTTCGAAGTCGGCGGCAAAGCCGTCGCTATCGCCAATGTCGAAGGCAAGTTCTTTGCCATCAACAATGTGTGCGTGCACCGGGGCGGCCCGCTCGGCGAAGGCGAACTCGACCGCCAGATCGTCACCTGCCCCTGGCACGGCTGGCAGTTCGACGTGACCAATGGTCAGCTGGTCACCAACCCAGTGATCACCACCCCCTGCTACGCGGTTGAACTCCGCGGCACCGACGTCTTCGTAGATGTAGGAGAATAATACCTTTATCCCTCTCCGGCGGGTCAGTGCACGGCCTCCCAACCCGCCTCAAAAAATCTGCTCACAAAGTTCGCAATTTTTTGCCACTTTCAATGTATAGTTCGCCCGGCAGATTGCCCGCGAATGACGCAACCACCTACCAAACCAAGACGTTGGCTCCTGGCTGTGGACCCGAGGGTGTATCACTGGGATACCCTGTTCGTGAAGGGTAAGGAAATGTGGCGCCACGCCGGCCACCGCCCGGATTCCTTGCGCCAGCTCAAGCAAGTTCAAAAGGGCGACCGCGCCCTGGCCTACCACGGCAAGCCCGAACACGCGATCTACGCTCTCGCCGAAGTCAGCCGCGACCCGTACCCCGACCCGCACGAAAGCGACACCAAGAAAATGGTCATGGACCTGCGCGCCATCGAACGCCTCCCGCGCCAGGTGACGCTCGTCGAGCTGCGCGAAAACAAACTGCTGCGCAAAATTAAATTCCTGAAAAATACCCGCATGACCATTTGCCCGCTCACCGAAGAGGAATACTCCGAGATCCTGCGCATGGCCGGAATCGTCGCCGCCCCCGGCATCCCGCTTCCATAATTTTCCGTCTTGCAGGCCATTTTAGATTCTCGCCTCCATTGGGCCACGAGTTAGACTTGAATCATGACCGCCAAGCTATCCGTTTCAAAAACCAACGAAAAATTCTCCGAATCGATTTCGTGCGACGAAAAGTCTTATCTAGATTGGAGAGAGAAACTTACTCGCGGATTGAAGCAACTTGATGCGGGCGAAGGCGTCGAGCTAGAAGTTTTCTTAAAGCAGAACAAAGAGGGTCGGTAATGCCCGAACTTCCCGAAGTCGAAACCGTTGCGCGCGGATTGCGCCTAGCTCTGCCCGGCCGCCGGATTCTTTCCGTGCGCCTGGAGAAAACCGACTTCATCGACGATCCATCCGCGCTGGAGCTAAATCTCCCCGGCACCACCGTTCTGCAGATTCGCCGCCTCGGCAAGAACCTCCTCGTGGACTTACAAGCCGGCGCCAACGGCGCCGCCAAAAATCTATCGCTGCTGATTCACTTGGGCATGACCGGCCAGATCGCCATCATTTCTCCCGAAGCGCCGGTTCCCAAACACACTCACGTTTTTCTCGCGCTCGACGATGGCCGCGAATTCCGCTATACCGACGTGCGCCGCTTTGGACGCATGGCGGTTTTGTCCGATGCTGAACAGGAAAGCGTTTTAGGCGGGTTGGGACTTGAGCCACTCGAGATTTCCGAAAAGGAATTCCGCGCGCGGATCCAATCGCGCGATTCCCACATCAAGGCGCTGCTGCTGAATCAATCCGTGGTGCGTGGGATGGGCAACATCTATACCGACGAAGCTCTGTGGCGTTCGAAAATCCATCCTCGAAAGCTCGGAACGAAACTCAGCGACGCGGAAGTGCGCCTCCTCTACCGCGCCATGCAAACGATTCTGAATGACGCCATCCGCCTGAAAGGTTCTTCCATTTCGAACTACCAGGGCATCGCGGGAGAAAAAGGGACGTTTCAGCAACGCCATCGCGTCTACGGGCGCGACGGCGAAAAGTGCTTCCGCTGCAAAACCACGATTCGCCACGCTACCGTCGCGGGACGCAGCACCCATTTTTGTCCGAAGTGCCAGCCAACCCCGCGCACCCGCGCGCGAAAGAGCGCACCACGCCAGGCCAAAAAACTGCGCCGTAAGCGCCGCTAGGTCGCTCGTGCCGGCACGTTCGCCGTGCCCGTATAGAAATAAATCAACACCGCGCCCAGAAAAGTGAAAGCCGCGGCATAAATAAATCCCGCATTCGCGCTCACGCTCGACCACAACACGCCAACCACCACGCTCGAAATCAAATCGCCAATACCGTTCACCGCCGCCAGCACCCCAAATCCCGAACCGCGCACGCTCGACGGCAAAATCTCCGCCGCCAGCGACTTCTCCAGCGATTGCTGAATCCCGTCGTGAATCCCGGCCAGCCCGAACAGCAGCGCCAACATCGGAATCGTGGGCGGCTCAAAAATAAATCCGGCGAAGGCCGCCACCGCAAACAGATATCCCACCGCGAGAATTCCGCGTTTGCCCATCCGATCGGCCAGCGCTCCTGCGGGATACGAAGTCGCCGCGTTCACCACGTTGAAAAATGTAAATAGCCCCACGGCGATCGCCGAAGCCCGCGTGAATCCGAAACGCGGCGTCAAAATCTGCCCCGCCCGCAGAATCAACAGCGTCGGCGCGAAATCGCCGATGCCATGCGTGAAGACGCCGCTCAGATACCGCCAGAAAGATTTGGGCAGCGCGTTGAAACTCGAAACAAAGCTCGGCGCACGCTTCGCTTGATCTGTTTTTCCCGGCGGCACCAGAATCGCAAACACCACTGCTGCCATCAGGCACGGCAGCAGCGTCCACCGGAAAATCGCGCGCAGGCTCAGCACGCTCAGCAGCGCCGTCGCGCACAGCGGCCCCAGTACCGCGCCCACCGTGTCCATCGAACGCTCGAAACCGAACGCGCGCCCATGTTGCTCCGGCGCCACCGCATCGGCCAGCAGCGCACTGCGCGAAGGGCTGCTGGCGCGGCCCACCCAGCCCAGCGCGCGCGTGACTAAAATCGCTGGCCAGGAATTCGCCAGCGCGTAAGCGAACGTCGAAAATCCGATGATTACGTATCCCGCGACCGCCGACGGCTTGCGCATCGACGGACGGTCCGCGATCCATCCGCCCGCCAGCTTCGCAAAGCTTGCCACGCCGTCCGAAACGCCTTCGATCACACCCAGCGCCACCGGTGGCGCTCCGATGCTCGCCAAAAATGCCGGCAGAATCGCCGTCGCCATTTCGTGGCCCCAGTCGGAAAACAAACTGCCGAGGCCAAGCCCTAGAACGCCGCGGGTCAACCAGCCTTTTGAAGCCACGGAAGAGGGCGCAACCTTCATCTCGCTCATTGCTTTGCAACCGCCGAGAGCGGCCCTTCGGGATCATCAGTTCCGAACGAGTCGACAAACTCACCGACGGTTCGCGGATGGTTACCCGTCCGTTCCTCAATCTCTAGCGCCGTTTCGACGACGTCCATAAAGTCGCATCCAAAATCCGCGATCACATTCTCGATTGACTCCCAACGGTCGTCGCGTCGAAGTGAACCCGATTTGATGGCATGTCGCAGGTCCGACTGCAGAGTTCGCAGAAAAACGTTATCCGCGCTGAATTCGTAAGGCGCATCCGCCTTTCGATCCAGGTCGAGCCCGATCATGGCGAAAATGCGATCGGCCCAATGGCCGCGGGATTCGGGTTTCAGCCAGCGCAGGTGCGGGTCTAAACGATCGAAGGGTGCCGAATCCAAAAGCTCGATCAGCAGTTCATGAATTCGCTGCTGAAACGCGCGATCCTCGGAGCGAAATCCGTCCGCCGGAATTTCCGCCGCTACCGGTGGCACGCCGATCAGTACGTCATATGTGTTCATCCACCACGCTAGCCACGATTCCAGTTGCGGCTGGCGGCCGAACTTATTCACCAGATAGCAATAATTATCGAGCACGGCACGATCCGTCACCACGTGCGGTGCGCGGCGCGACGCGTCTAGTTCCGCCGCAATCTGCGCGTGCAGAATCCACAGTTGGCCGTCCATGGTGGTCGCGGCGTTCACCGGAAACGGCGAATGCCGGGCCACTTCGGTGACTAGTTCCACGTTGTGATGCGATTTTTTCAGCAGCGAACACAGTTCGTAGGCCAGCGTCGTCTTGCCCACTCCATGCGTGCCGATCAACGCCAGTTTCAAGTTTCCATCCTGTCCAGCAAGCCAGTCGTTTCTACCACAGTTCTCGAAATGGCGAGAATCCGTCGCCGCGCGGCGAAGGTTGTTTTCGCGCCATGCCCCGAATAGAATTAACGCCGTCATGAATTGTCTCGAAAGCGGCGGCGCAATCGCATGAGGCTCGTCATTCAACGTGCCACGCGTGGCCGCGTCACCGTCGATGGCGCCACCATCGGCGAAATTGGCGAGGGCCTGGTGGTCCTGGTCGCCGTGGGCAAAGATGACACCGCGGCCGTCGCCGTCAGCATGGCCGAAAAAGTTTACAACCTGCGGATCTTCAACGACGCCGAAGGAAAAATGAATCGCGCTCTGGCCGATACTGGCGGCGCGGTCCTGGCCGTATCGCAATTCACTTTGTACGGCGACGCCCGCGGCCAGCGCCGCCCCAGCTTCATCCAGGCCGCCCCCGCCGAACTGGGCAAAACACTCTACGGCGAATTCGTCACCGCCCTCCGCGCGCTCGACGTGCACGTCGCCACCGGAATGTTTCAGACCCACATGTCCGTCGAAATCGTGAACGACGGCCCAGTCACTATTCTGCTCGATTCCGAAAAACTTTTTTAACTCCACTGGCCACGGGGACAACCAATGAATGAAATCAAACGCATCGTCGATCAGATGGACCGCGCCATGAACGGCGAAGCGTGGCACGGCCCGCACCTCGAAGAATTGCTGCAAGGCGTTTCCGCGGCGCAGGCCGCCGCGTATCCCATCCCCGGCGCGCATTCCATCTGGGAATTGGCCAATCACATCGCCGCGTGGAATCTGATTCTCGCTTCGCGAGCATCCGGCACCGCCGTCCAAGTCACAACCCAACAGGATTGGCCGCCGGTGACCGATACCAGCGCAGCCAGTTGGACCAAAGCACTGGAAAACCTCCGCGCCGCGCGCGCCAGGCTCCGCGGCAACGTGGAAAAAATGAACGAAGCGCAGCTCGACAATATCGCACCGGGAAAAGACCACACGCTGTACGTGATGCTGCACGGCGGCGTGCAGCACGACCTTTACCACGCCGGGCAAATCGCGATCCTGAAGAAAGCCCTGAAATAGCAGCACGCAAACAATGAGCGATCGCCCAAATCAGTGAATTCTGAATCCATCACGCCGGCCGCGAAAGCCAAATCCAAATTCGCCGGCTCGATTCGCGCGCCGCGCGCGCAGGATTACGCCGCGCTCGCCGATCTCGCCGGCCAGCTCTCCTATCCCTCGAACGCCAACGAAATTGCTTTGCGTCTGGCCCACATGGAAGGCCGCGACGATCACGCCGTATTCGTCGCGGAAATGCCCAGCGGAGAAATCGCCGGCTGGATCGCAGTATTCATCTTGGTTAGCGTGGAAGTCGATCCCCGCGGTGAAATCAGCGGCTTCGTCGTCGACGAACGATTCCGTTCGCAGGAAGTGGGCAAGCATCTGCTGGCTAGAGCCGAAGAATGGGTGCGCGACCGCGGCTGCGACACGGTGGGCCTGCGCTCCAACGTGATCCGCGATCGAGCCCACGCCTTCTACCTCCGCGAAAGCTACCAGCACACCAAAACGCAGAAAAGTTTCCGCAAGAATCTCAAGCAAAAAGTCTAAAACCCTCCGCCCCCGCCTCCACCAAATCCCCCACCCGAAAAACCTCCGCCACCTGAAAATCCTCCACCGCCGAATCCCGATCCGCCGGCGCTGCGCGGTGACGAAGACATCACCTCACTCACATTCGAGGACATGAAATTAAGGTTGTTCACAAAGAAGATTGGATAGAAGCCGCCCCCTGGCCCGGACGGCCCCGAATACCACTGCGGCGGAGGCACCACGATTCCCGCGAACGCCTGCACCCACTTTTTCTCCACGCGGAGAGCCATGGCGTACGGCAGGAATTTCTCAAACAACTCCGGCCGCGTTTCCAGTCGCGCCATCTGATCCTTCTCGACCCGGCTCAAGAATTCCTCGAACCCCAAAACTTTTTCCAGTGCGCGCACGCCGCTCGTCGTCCTGCAGGACATCAGCCAACCAAATGCGCCAATCACCACGGCCGACAAAATCCCCGCCATAAACCAGGTCAGCCACGAAAATCCGATCACCCCGCTCAGCGTCGAAGCCCCGACCAAGGTCGCGATGGCCACTCCCAGGCCGGTCCCCAGATACGCCGTCTTGGTTGTATCCGGCCGGTGCAAATAATATCCATCGGAAATCAAAGCGGTGAAGATACGTTCGCGAATTTCCGGCAGATGCGTATAAAAGTGATTCTGCAGGTCCGTAAGATTCACATCGGTCATGGCGCCTGCGCTGAAGATGGCCGAGATCATTTCCTGCTCGTGCGGCCGCAGCGCGGTCCATTCCGCCGGCGGCTTCTTCAGATGAAGGGTAAAGCTTTTGCTGTGCGTCAATCCCAGCAAGTGCGCCTCGTCTTTCTGTTCGATCGTCAAATATCCTTTCACTGCCAGATCCACCAGCGTTGCAGTGATGTCCCGCATGTCCGCAGAGTTGTCGACCAGCGTTCCGCACTCACCGGGCGTCAACTGATCCGGCGGGTCGTATTGCACCGCTACCGCCTGGCGCTGCGGCTCGCGCCCGTGCGTCCACCAGCGCCACAGCAATCCGCCAAAAATAAAAATCGGAATCAGCAGCGGAATATTGCTGCGCAGAAAACGGAAGAACTGCGTCACCGCCGAGGGCGGATGCACCAGGCCCTTGTCGAATCCCACCACTGCCGTTAACCCTTCGTGGAACCCGAGCGGCCGCGTGCTTCCGATATCGACCCCATCGCCGTTGATTGAGGTCTTCGCGTCTTGCGCATTGGAACCAAAAGCCCCGGTATAGGCGATCGCGCGAATCCCGGTCGCTCCTGCGGGCAGCGTGATATGCGCCGTGACCAAATCGATCGGCGCGTCCCACTCGTCGCCGGTCACGTTCCAATACAATTCGTCATGGTCTTCGAAAAAACGCAGTCCATCTTGTACTTGGTAATGAAATATCACCGTGCGGGTAGCGTCCTCCGCGTCCGGAACGTAAATCTTGAATTTCGTGTAGCGGCCCTCGCTGCTCGTTTCGTATTTCAGTTTCCGTCCGCCTTCGTCGGTCATGCTGATGGGATCGAGGAAGAGCGTGTAACTGAAGCCCTGCGGCGTGGTGTATTTCACCGGAATGGTGCGGTAAATTCCGTGCCACTCCCCGGTGAATTGCACTTCGATCGTTTCGGTGACGTCGATGGTGCCGTCGGTGCGCACCTCGATCTGCTCGTCGAAGTGCTTGATCCGCAGCGTGCGCGCCGCCGCGGGGAAGGCGCATAGACCAGCGAAGAAAAGCGCGAAAAACCAAAGACCGAGAAGGTGAATCGCTCTGCGCATCACGAACGAACCCGCCGAAGCTATGCCGCGCCGCCGAAACTGACCTTCGGCGCTTCGCGCTCCGCCGGAGCCGACACTTCAAAAAATTGCCGCGGCGTAATATTGAACATTCCGGCGATGATGCTGGAGGGGAACTGCACGATTTTCGTATTCAGGTCGCGGACCACCGCGTTGTAATACCGCCGCGCATTCTGAATGCTGTCTTCCACCTGATTCAAAGTATTCTGCAATTGCTGGAAACTTTCCACCGCGCGCAGTTGTGGATACGCTTCCGCCAGCGCAAAAACCTGCCGCAGCGCCGAAGTCAGCACGTTTTCCGCGTCGGCCTTCGCCGCCGGACCCTGCGTATTCATGGCTTGATTCCGCGCCGCCACCACGCCTTCCAGCGTGCTTTTTTCGTGCCCCGCGTAGCCCTTCACGGTTTCCACCAGGTTCGGAATCAGGTCGTAGCGCCGCTTCAGCTGCACGTCGATGTCCGACCACGCGTTGTCGCACTGCACCCGCAGCCGCACCAGGCTGTTGTAGCTGCCGATCACGAAAATCACGATCAGCGCCAGAACTACGAGTATGCCGATGATCACCATCCGGGCCTCCCGCACAGGCGGAAACGCGACCAGCCAAACTTTTCTGCGCGCAAGCATACGGCGGTCAGCGCGGCCTGTAAAGGCGTGAAAGACTCCGCGACGCTCAGTTCCGGTAAGCGGAAGATTCAGGACCCGAGCGCAACCGCCGACAGATGAGTCTCGCCTTTCAAGTCCGACTCAACGCCGCGAACAACTGATCCGGGAGAAATTTCCCAATGCTCTTCGTTGGGATCGTAGTCCTCTGTCGCCAGAAGCTCAAAAAGTCCGCCTCCCAATGCCACCGCGCGGGTCGGTCTGGCGCAGGGGGCGCCTTCATCCAGCAAATTCACGTACATGGAAACGATGGCAGGCGGCAGCATTTCCTGCCTGATTTTTTCACCAGCGAGCAACGGGAGGATGGCAAATCCCGCGATGATCGGGAACGCGAATAGCGCCATAAGAAGCAGAAGATCTTTGATTGAAGAATTAAAGTTTAGAAAGGGTCTCAAGTAAGACAATCCAAACAGAATCGACGGAACACTCAGCGCCACGGCGAGAATTCTTCCCCAGTTTTGGCGTAACCAGAGCGCGAAAAACGCAACCAGCCCAGCTACGCCCAAACACCCCGGAAAGACGATCAATTCAAGTATGGTTGATACGCGGATACGGTAATTCGCTTGGAGACACACCAAAAGGGAAAGCACTCCGGTCCCAAACCAGTACAAACCCGTCGCCGCGGTGAGAATCGCCGCCGCCGTTACAACGCGAGGGCGAGGCGACACCAGTTGGCTCATTGCGCAGGAGTATACACGGCCGAAAACGTATCTCTGCACGACGCGTGGCGAATAGTTTACTGCGGAATAGTCAGAGCAGGATCGAGCTTGTTCGCTTCCTGAAATTCGGCCTTCGCGCCTTCAGCATCGCCCGCCCGTGCCATCGCCATGCCGCGGTTGTAATGCGCGCGCGCAAAATTCGGGCTAAGCCGGATCGCTTCCTTATAACTGTCCGCCGCCGGACCGAATTTGCCTTTGTTGAATAGCACGTTGCCCAGATTGAACCGCGCGTCCGCGCTGTCCGGCTTCTCGTTCACTGCTTTGGTGAAAGCCGCCTGCGCCCCATCGAGATCGCCCGCGTCCATCTTTGCCGCTCCCAGTCCGATCAGCGCCTCGGTGAAATCCGGTTTGGCGTCCAGAGCCTTCTGGAAATATTCCGCGGCCTTCGCCGGATTCTTCGCCACCAGATACGAATTTGCCAGATTGTACAAAGCGTGCGCATCGTCCGGCTTCAGCGCCAAACCTTTTTCATATTGCGCGATCGCTTCCGGCAACTTGCCCTGATCGTGATAGGCCAGCGCCAGATTGAAATTCACGTCGGGACGGTCCGGCTTCAGCGCCAGGCTTTTTTCGAAACTCGCCACTGCGTCGTCAAGGTGCCCCTGCTTGTATTGCAAATGCCCCAGCTCGAACCAGACGTGCGCGTCGTCTGGATCGATCGCCACGATTTGCTGAAACTGCGCGATAGCATCGTCGAACCGACCCGCATTCTGCAGCGCCGTGGCGTAATTCCCGCGTACGTCTGTCGCCTTGGGCTCGAGCTCCAGTGCGCGCTCGTAAATCGGAATCGCTTCATCCCATTTCTGCGTGGTGACCAGCACTGCGCCCAGGTTGTTCATCGGATCCACGTATTTCGGTGAAAGTTCGATGGCCCGGCGATAGGCGGGTATGGCGTCGGCGGAATTTCCGGACGCGGCCAGCGCCGCGCCCAGCCCGTTGTAAGCCTGCGCAAATTTCGGATTCAGCTCGATGGCCCTGCGGTATGCCGCGATCGAATCCGAATACTTCTTTTCGTGATACAGCGCCAGGCCCAGGTTGCTGGCCGAAACCGAATCCGTCGGCTTCAGCGCCAGCGCCTTATTAAAGTCGCTGACCGCCTCGTCGTCCTGCCCTTTGGCATCCAGCGCAGTTCCCAAATTGCTGAGCGCCTCTTCCAGCCCCGGATTCAACGCGATCGCCTGACGAAACAGCGCGATCGCCTCGTCGACTTTGCCTTTTTGATACAGCGCGAGTCCGCGGTTATTCAACGCCACCGCATCGCCGACGGCCTGCGGAGCCAAGCGCTCCTGCGCGCGCGCGCCGCAAGTCCAACACAGTAGAAGCGCTGCTACGATTGCGCCATTTACGAAAACCCGCCTGCACCGTCCAAGAGAATGGCCCATGCTCGCCTCTCACGATAATGAAACTGAGCCGCAGAGTATCACGAAGCCATCCTCGCAAAAGCGCACCAAGCACAGCGCAAGAAGCATTCACGCTTAGTAATCACTATCGCCTATGGCGAAACCATACATTCTGCGTTAGGCTGCATCGGGCATCCCGCACCCCTTCTCGAATGTTATTCAAAACTTTCAGCGCCGCCGTTTTCGGCATCGACGCTTACCTGGTCGAAGTCGAAGTGGATGTCGCGCCCGCCTACGAAGGCCACTTCACCGTGGTTGGCTTGCCGGACATCGCCGTAAAAGAAAGCCGCGAACGTATTCGCGCCGCCCTGCGCAATTGCGGTTTCGATTTTCCCGCCACCCACGTGGTCACCATCAATCTCGCGCCGGCCGATATTCGCAAGGAAGGCTCGGCCTTCGATCTGCCCATGGCTCTCGGCCTCGCCGGTTGCCAGGGCACATTCTTCGGCAAGATTCTCGATACCCACGTTTTTCTCGGCGAACTTTCGCTCGATGGCGGTGTGCGTTCCGTGCGCGGAGCGCTTTCCGCCGCGCTCGCCGCTCGCGAACGCGGCATCAAAAATGTCGTTGTGCCGGAAGCCAACGCCCGCGAAGCCGCGGTGGTCGAAGGCATTCGCGTCTTCGGCGTGAAATCGTTGCCCCAAGCCGTCGATCTCATCAACGCGCCCGAATCCTTTCATCCCGTGACGGTCGACACTTCACAAATGCTTTCGGAGGCGAATCAATACGCCGTCGATATGCGCGACGTCCGCGGTCAAATGTCCGCGAAACGCGCCCTCGAAGTCGCTTGTGCCGGCGGCCACAATATTCTGCTGATCGGTCCGCCCGGCGCCGGCAAAACCATGCTGGCCAAACGCATCCCGACGATCCTGCCACCGATGTCGCTCGAGGAAGCCATCGAAACCACCCGCATTCACAGCGTCGCTGGAGTCCTCGAAGACGCCCGCGGCCTCGTCGGCACGCGCCCCTACCGTTCGCCGCACCACACCATCAGCGACGCCGGCCTCATCGGCGGCGGGGCCATTCCTCGTCCCGGCGAAGTTTCGCTCGGCCACAACGGCGTCCTGTTTCTCGACGAGCTCCCGGAATTTCAGCGCAACGTTCTCGAAGTGATGCGCCAGCCGCTCGAAGACGGCTCCGTCACCATCGCCCGCGCCGCGCTTTCCGTAAATTTTCCTTCGCGCTTCATGCTGGCCGCCGCCATGAATCCCTGCCCCTGCGGTTTCTTCGGCGATTCCACCCGCGAATGTCACTGCTCGCCGGTGCAGATCCAGCGCTACGTTTCAAAAATCTCCGGCCCGCTGCTCGACCGCATCGATATCCACATCGAAGTTCCCGCCGTGAAATACAAGGAACTGCGCGGCGACGTCGAAGTCGAAAGCTCGGCCGCCGTCCGCGATCGCGTCCTGCGCGCCCGCGATCTGCAGACCAAACGTTACGCCACCGAAAAGAAAATCTATTCCAATTCGCAGATGCCGCCCAAACTCATCCGCAAACACTGCGCCATTAGCGCCGATGGCGAAAAACTCCTCGAGACCGCCATCCAGCGCCTCGGCCTCTCCGCTCGCGCCCACGACCGCATCCTCAAAGTTTCCCGTACCATCGCCGACCTCGAAGCCGCCGACGCCATCGCCCCAAAACATTTGAGCGAAGCCATCCAATACCGGACTCTCGACCGCACCTACTGGGCGTGAACCGCATGGAACTCGAAAATCACCGGCACCAAAGAATGGCCGAGCGCATTGAAGCGGAGTCAGCCACGCTCCCGTATCGCTGGGGATATTTTCACGGCGCGATTTTAATTCCTTGGTCCTTATTCCTGCTGATTGCGACCTGGATGGAATGGCATCGGCCTGATCGCGAGCCGCTGTACCTCTCGATCATCACAGTCCTTCTGGCGCTAGTTGGGTTTCCGCTGGCCGCGGGTCTGCTGCAGAAAAAGAAATTTGCTCTCCCCCTCGTCTACCTGACCTTCGGTCTCACGCTACTCTTGGTCGGCATTAAGCTGCCCATTGCGATTCTTCATTATCGCGACACCGGCGACCGCGGAAGCGCGATGGGCGAAGCCGAGCTACTGCTTTTCTGGCTCTGCTGTTTGATTTACTACCGGAAACGGAGAAGCCAGTTCACTTAGCGTGAGGTACGTAACAGTCGGAAATTTACGAAGAATCAGTACGGAAGTTTTTTCTGTGATTTTTCTTCGGCCAGCGCATCTTCGTGTTGCAGCAGCCAGCGCTTGCGTTCCATCCCGCCGCCGTAACCGGTTAGCGAGCCGTCCGACCCAATCACGCGATGGCAGGGAACCACCACGCCAATCGGGTTCGAGCCGTTCGCGAGTCCCACGGCGCGCACTGCGTTGGGCCGACCAATCCGCCGCGCCAGTTCACCGTAAGAAATCGTTTTCCCGCACGGAATGTCGCGCAGCGCACGCCACACCTCG
The DNA here is from genome assembly GCA_036401315.1 of Candidatus Acidiferrales bacterium. Lineage (GTDB taxonomy): Bacteria > Acidobacteriota > Terriglobia > Acidiferrales > UBA7541 > Palsa-295. The sequence goes on along the minus strand of DASWVE010000113.1, from coordinate 34,828 downwards.
CGCTGGAATTTCGTCCCTGCCGTTTTCACCGGCAATTTGTCAATGACTTTCAAATCCCCAGCAAAATATTCAGCAATTGCTGCCGACAATCCGTGTGGGTTACGCGCCTGCGTCAGCGCAAACCCATTTTTCCCGTAGTGGCGGCTCAGCGCCCGATGCATCCCCTCTTCGTAATCCGCAAAATACAAAGCACGCAGATTTCCCTCGTCGTCCGCGACCACGAACATTGCGCCAACCGGCGTTGCAATGCGGTCGACCAAAAATTGCAATACTTCGCTCATTGCGTGCTCCCCGAGGCCGGCGCACCCAACGGCCCATCCGCCGCCCACAAATGCTGCGCCGCATAAGCCCGCCACGGCCGCCAAGTTTCGGCGCGCGTCAGCAATCCCGCCGAAGTCGGCCGCGTTCCATCGATTTTCTCCGCCCCACGCAACAATCCAATATCCGACGCCGGAAACGCATCCGTCTCGCGCAGCGCGCGTAACGCGATGTACTGCGCCGTCCATTCACCTACGCCGCGTATCGCCCGCAATCGCAAAATCGCTTCTTCGATCGTTCCAAATGGACGGAACAAATTAGGCTCCGCCACCACCGCCTCTGCCAGCGCCTTCAGCGAAGCCAGCCGCGCGCCCGGCATGCCCAACCCAATCGACTTCGCCGCAGCCAAACGCGCAGGCGTGGGAAACACATGCGTCAAATCCGGATGCACGCGTTCGCCTTCCGGCACCCGCTCGCCGTGTAGCGCCACCAGTTGTCCCGCCAGACGGCACGCCCCGGTCACGGTGATCTGCTGCCCCAGAATCGCGCGCACCGCCAATTCAAAACCGTCCCACCCGCCCGGCGCACGCAATCCCGGACGCTGCGCCACCAGCGGAGCCAGCACCGGATCGCGCGACAGATGCTCATCGATCGTCTCGATGTCCGCGCCCACATCAAAAAGTCGGCGAACCCTCGTAACAATCGCCGGCAGCGACGCCACCCGTGGAAAACGAATCGTCACGCCCAAACTCTGCCGCTTCGGCTCGTGCCGCACCTCGACGCTTCCCGAAAATCCGTCCACCTGAACCGTACGCCGGTAAATTCCACCTTCCACCATTTCCACGCCAGGAATCGCCCGCGCCGCCAGATGACCCAGCATCGCGTCCCAGTCATACGGCGGCCGGTAACGCAGCCGTAACGTCACCCCCGCCTGCGCCGCGCGAGCCGTTCCGCCCGAGGTCTTCCGCCGCAGCGCGCTCGGCGGCCGCCGGAACAACTCATGAAAGACTTCATTGAACCGTCGAACGCTGCCGAATCCCGCAGCCATGGCAATCTCCGTCATCGGCATGCGCGTTTCGTGAATCAGCTGCTTGGCAAAAAGAACCCGCCGCGTCTGGGCCACCGCCACCGGCGATGCGCCCAGATGCTGCAAAAACAAACGCCGCAGTTGCCGTTCACCCAGCCCCAACCGCTCCGCCAACGTATCCACGGAAGCGCCCTCGCCATCCAGCGCCCCGTCGCTGATCAGTGCCAGCGCCCGCGAAACCGTATTCGATGTGCCGCGCCACGAAGCCATCTCCGGCGCCGTCTCGGGCCGGCAGATCAGGCAAGGACGAAACCCCGCCTCCTGCGCGGCCGCCGCCGACCCAAAGAACCGGCAATTCTCATACTTCGCCGAACGCGCCGGGCACACCGGCCGGCAGTAGATTCCAGTCGAAGTCACTCCGACGAAAATCAAACCGTCGAACCGCGCGTCGCGGCTACGCAAGGCGCGATAGCAAATCTCTCGATCCGGCAGCTCCATAAACGCATTTTCTCACGCCCGGCCGCCCCGCACTCGCGGTTTTCGGACCTCCTCATCCGCGCCCAAAAGCCGCCGCCCAAGCCGGCCGCGAATCGAGCCCGAACGCCGCCCCAGGCCCGACAACCCGGCTCATTGACTTGCCCTCTACCGCTGTGATACGCATAACGTTCTTTCGGCGAAGGATTTATCGAATTCGGATGGCGGCCAACACACAACGGATCGAAGTCACGCTCGAAACCCTGCTGGAGAGCGTGGACCTCGCGGAGAGCATCACCATGCGGATCGCCGAAGCCGCCGGATTTCCCGACGAGGAAATCCACAAAATCGGCATGGCCGTCCGTGAAGGCGTCATCAACGCCTACAATTATGGCAACCAGCAGGACCGCCAGAAGAAAATCCTGATGACCGTGGAGCTCGCGCCCGACACCATGGTCGTCAAAGTCATCGATCAGGGCCAGGGCTTCGAGCTCACCGAGATTCCCGACCCGCTCGCCGAGGAAAACCTGCTGCGCACCTCCGGCCGCGGTCTGTTCCTGATGCGCGCTTTCATGGACGAATTTAAGGTCGAACGCAGCCCCGAGGGCGGCGCCCAGCTTGTGATGATCAAGAAACTGCCCCACGTACTTTCCGACAACGGCACGCATCAACCGGAGTAGAATTAGGTTAGTGAGGTTCCCGTGGCCCTTCAAGGCACCTGCCGTCAAATCGGCGAAGTTTCGATTGTTGACCTGAGCGGCAAGATCACCCTCGGCGAAGGCAGCGCGACTCTGCGCAAGACCATCCGCGAACTCGCGGAGGGCGGTCAGAAGAAAATCGTCCTCAACCTCTCCGACGTGGATTACATCGATAGCTCCGGCATCGGCGAGCTGGTCAGCGGATTCACCACCGTGCGCAGCGTGGGCGGGGAACTGAAGCTCCTCCATCTCACCAAGCGCGTGCACGACATTCTGCAGATCACCCGCCTCTTCACCGTCTTCGACGTCCAGTCCGACGAAGGCAACGCCGTCCGCAGTTTCAAGTCCTAAAGCGCCGCGCGCGAAAATTTCCCAGCACCCGCGAGGGTCGTGCGCTAACCCGCGTGTGGTAATCTCGCAAGCGCCGCAAAATCCTGAAAGGTGTCCATCTTATATATGAGCAAGCCTCTTCTTCCGATCCAGGACATTGCCCGCAAACTGGAAGTTCCCAGCCAATATTTCGAGCAGCTCGGACCCTACACCGCCAAGGTTAAGCTGGAACTCCTCGCCGATCCCGCGCTGAAGCACCGCGGTAAACTGATTCTGGTCACCGCCACGAACCCCACCACTTCGGGCGAAGGCAAAACCGTTACCGCCATCGCCCTCACCCAGGGCCTCGCGCTGCTCGGCAAAAAAGTCGTCATCACTTCGCGCGAACCCTCGCTCGGTCCCGTCTTCGGTATGAAAGGCGGAGCCGCCGGCGGCGGAGTTTCTAAAATCGAGCCCAGCGAAAAAATCAATCTGCACTTCACTGGGGATTTTCACGCCATCTCGTCCGCGCACAATCTGCTGGCCGCGCTGATCGACGCGCATCTTTTTCACGGCAATGATTTGGGTCTCGATCCCGATCGCATCGCCTGGCCGCGCGCCATGGATATGAACGACCGCGCGCTGCGCCGCATCGCCGTTTCGCTCGACAGCAAGAAAGATGGCGGCAGCCGCAAAACCGGATTCGTCATCACCGCCGCTTCCGAAATAATGGCCATCATCGCCTTGGCCCAGGACCGTAAAGATCTGCGCAAACGCCTAGAGGCGATCGTGATCGGTGTCACCCGCGCCGGAAAACCGGTCACCGCCGCCGATCTCGGCGCCACCGGAGGCATGATGGCGCTGCTTACCGACGCCATCCTCCCCAATCTGGCCCAGACCACCGACGGCACTCCCGCCTTCGTCCATGCCGGACCGTTCGCCAATATCGCGCACGGCACCAGCAGCGTCGTATCGCAGCAGATGGCTCTGCGCCTCGCTGATTATGTCGTGAACGAAGTCGGCTTCGGCTCCGACCTGGGCGCCGAAAAGTATTTCGATATCGTCATGCCGCAATCCGGCATCACGCCCTCCGCCGCTGTTCTGGTCACCACCGTGCAGAGCATGAAAACTCAGGGCGCCGGAGATTTCGAACGCGGCCTGCCCAACCTCGGCAAGCACATCGAAAATCTCCAACGCTTTGGCGTCCCGGTCATCGCCGCCGTCAATCGTTTCCCCACCGACAGCGACCAAGACCTGGAACGCTTGGCCGCGTTTTGCGCCGAGCGCGGCGTCACCAGCGCGTTGTCCGAAGGTTTTGCGAAGGGTGCCGCTGGCGCCAGGGGCCTTGCCGAAGTGGTCGTGAAAGCCATCGCAGAAAATCCCAAACCCGCCGTGCGTCCTGTCTACACTCTCGATGAACCGCTGCCGGAAAAAATCTCGAAAGTCGCGCGCCAGATCTACGGAGCAGACGGCGTAACCTTCAGCGACCAGGCCAAAACGAAACTCGAACAATTTACCGCCTGGGGCTACGGCCACCTGCCGGTCTGCATCGCCAAAACGCAATATTCCTTAAGCGACGATCCCAAACGCCTCGGCGCTCCCACCGGCTGGACCCTGAACATCACCGACGCTTCTCTATCCGCCGGCGCCGGATTCATCGTCGCCATCTCCGGCAGCATGATGCTCATGCCCGGCCTACCCAAAGTTTCCCGCGCCGCCTCCATTGACGTCGACGACTCCGGCCAGATCAGCGGCGTCTGAAGAGCTGCTCTGCAAGTGTGACCTCATGTACCCGACACCCTATGTCGCCGCCATGTTTTGGTTGGCATACGCCGCAGCCGGAATGGCAATCGGCATCGTCACCGGCGCACTGTTTTCGTTGATTGCAAAACTCGCATTGGGAGAGCTTTGGAAGGGATTCACTTCTGGGAGGACTCGGCTACGTAGTCGGCCTCCTCGGTGGCATATCGATGCCGTGGCCCCGAACCACAATCATCGAGTCCATGCCGGGAGGCGGCAACGTCATCACGACGTTGAGCCATTATCAGCACCCCGAGCGTTTCGCCATCGCGCTGGCGATTCTCCTACCGCTCCTCCATCAACTCTATCGGCTCCTTCACCGGCCTGCACCTCACTAACCCGCCAGCCTTCGGATCCGTCGACGACTCGCCCGCCGACGTTCGATCCGCCATTTGTGTTACTATTTCCAGCTGGATTTCATTGATCTACGTTGAGGTGAGCCGTTGTCGGAGCATATTTCCCGCAAAGATCTGAAGCACGACGAAGTTCGCGACACCCTGGCCAAGGGCGCCGACGCCGTCCTCTCGCACCAGTCTCTGGCCATCTATATCCTGATCGCCGCGCTGGCCGTCGGCCTCGCCGTCTTTGGCTTCAAGACCTACACCGAGCGCCAGACCATCAAAGCCGCCGCCCTTTACGATGAGGCCATGAAAATTTTCAGCGCGCGCGTTCTCGCTCCCGGCGAACCCGCGCAGCCCGGCGAAACCACCTTCACCGACGAGAAAACCAAATTCACCCAGGCCGCTGACAAATTCGCCGCCTTGGCCAAGCTGTATCCGCGCACGCGTCCCGGCCAGCTCGCCGAATATTACACCGGTCTCAGCGATGAGCGCCTCGGCAAAACCGACGACGCCAAGAAATGGCTCCAAAGCCTTTCCGACGGCAGCGATTACGATCTCGCCGCCATGGCCCGTTTCGAATTGGCCCAGGTCCACGACCGCGCCGGACAAAGCGACGAAGCCGTCAAGATTTACAATGATCTCATCACCAAGCCTTCGGTCCTGGTTCCGAAGCCGGTGGTCATGTTGACGCTCGCCGAGCATTACAGCGCGAAGAACAACGCCGCTGAAGCCTCGAAACTTTACACGCAGATCAAATCGGATTATCCCGATACGCCGATCGCGACCCAGGCCGATCAGGCCATGAGCCAGCTTCCCGGTAAGTCCTGAACCGGCGTTTCACCGAATCAAATCTTTAAACCGCAACCGCCCGGCTAACGGGCGGTTTTTCGTTTTTGCGCTTTTTTCGACGACGCCACCAGCGCGTAACTCCCTTTCACCAGTTCGCGAATTTCGTTCCAGTCGAGTTTCGCCGCGTGCACCCGCAGCGTCACCCACCCGTATCGTCCCACGTACGGCGTGCGGAAAAATCGCGGGTCGTCCAGAAATACGCCCTGCATCAGTTTCCCCACGGTAAAGCAAATTCCCAGCTCGCCCTTGTATTCCTCCAGCACCGCGAACATTTTGTTCGCCACGCGGAAACACGGATGCCCGAACGTAAAGGTCTCGGTCGTATCCGGCAGCCCCAGGCAAATCTTTCGTAGCCGTTTCAATATTGCGTCTGCGGTAAGCATTCGCCGATGATACCAGTCCGCGCGCCGCGCAATTCGTAGCGCATCACAGAAAACAATCCGCCGCCCGCGCCAAACACTCTAAGATGGAGCCGAACCATGCTCGCCACCTACGCCATGGACGTCCGCCATTCGCGCGGCCGCCGCTACCCGGAACCGCAGCACTCCTACCGTAACGATTACGCCCGCGACCGCGATCGCGTCGTACACTCCCGCGCCTTCCGCCGCCTCGAAGCCAAAACCCAAGTCTTCACCACCCGCTTCTCCGATCACTTCCGCAATCGACTCACGCACACCCTCGAAGTCGCCCAGATCGCCCGCACCGTCGCCGCCACGCTAAATCTGAATACCGATCTCACCGAAGCTCTCGCCCTCGTTCACGACATCGGCCATCCGCCCTTCGGCCACGCCGGAGAAAAACAGCTCGACCTGCGCATGAAACAATTTGGCGAGCGCTTCAATCACAATCTCCACGCGCTCTACATCGTCGAACACTTCGAGCAGCGCTATCTCGATTTCCCCGGCCTGAATCTCACCTTCGAAGTCCGCGAAGGCATCATCAAGCATTCCCGCGACTACTCTGCGGCCGAACATCCCGGGCTAGCCGAATATCTTCTCGACTATCGCCCGCCGCTCGAAGCCCAGCTCATCGACCTCGTCGACGAAATCGCCTACAACACCGCCGACCTCGACGATGGCTTCGAAGCCCACCTCGTTCGCCTCGAGCAGCTCCGTGAAGAAGTGCCGCTCTTCGACGCCGCCTACCGCGAAATCGATCGCCGCTATCCCGACGGCAAGACCAAACTCAAATTCAACGAAGCCCTGAAACAAATTCTCGATCGCCTCGCCACCGACCTGATCGAAAACACGCGCCGCCAGATTCGCGAAGCCAAAATCCAAACTGTCGACGACGTTCGCCGCCAGCCCAAACGCCTCGTCGCCTTTTCACCGGACATCGCCCAGCAGAATGGCGCGCTAAAACGCTTCCTCTTCGCCCGCCTCTACTCCGATCCCACGATCGCTGAAGACCGCGACCGCTCGGTCGCCGCGCTCGATTCGCTTTTCACTTTTTTCCTCCAGCATCCCGAACGTATGCCCGCCCAATACGCCGAACAGGCCCGCCAAACTCCGCCGCACCGCGTCGTCTGCGATTACATCGCTGGCATGACCGACCATTTCCTCCTCCGCCAGCGCCGCGAACTCCTCGCCTCCTCCACCTGACCGCGCCCCTCACATTGGTTCTCAGCGCAAATTTGTCATTGCTCGTTAGGTGTCAACGAAGCAAGCCTCGCCGCGCGTTCCTTGACAACGCGCAACACCGACCTATAATTGAAATTGATCCACAAAAACGGGGCCGAACATGTTTTTGGATGTAAATGAACTCGCCGTCCGGAAAGCCCGCATTCGGAAGAGCTATCTTCCGGGTACGCTCGACTTCCATTCCGGCGAATTCCATCAGGTAGAACCGCTTGAGGTCCGCGCGACCGCCGAGCTGGTCGAAGGGCAGATCCGCATCTACGGAAACCTGCACACTCGGGTGGAAATGGTCTGTGCCCGCTGCCTCGATACCGTCGTCGAAGAAATCAGCCGCGATTTCGACCTGTTCTACAAGCCGATGACTTCCGTCGCCGCCGATGACGAGTACCACTTGAACCTCGACGACACCGAAGTAGCCTTTTTCGAAGGTGACGGCCTATTCCTCGCCGACATCCTGGCCGAACAGGTTCTTCTAGCCCTGCCCATGAAGGTCATCTGCCGCAGCGATTGCCGCGGCCTATGCGCGCACTGCGGCGCCAATTTGAATAATGAAGAGTGTCGTTGCGAGAAGCACGCATCCGACCCTCGCCTGGCCCCCTTGGCCCGGCTCAAGCAGGACTGGTTCAAAAAGCAATAAAACGGTACACTAATCAACTGTGTTTAGGCCTTTCCGACCGGCCTGCCAAATTAGGAGCTTTGAGCAATGCCCAATCCAAAACGACGTCACTCGCATGCGCGCAAAAACAAGCGTCGTGCACACGATTTCCTTACGCCTCTCTCCCTGGCCACCTGCTCCAACTGCCACGAGAAGAAGCTGCCCCACAATGCGTGCCCTCACTGCGGGTTCTACAACGGCCGCGAAGTGATTGACGTTTCACGCAAGACAGCCTAGATTCCCATCGCAGCCATTTCCCGTTCTGGTGCCCATTTGGTTTCTAGTGGTGTATAGATGACCACCATCGCTTTGGATGCTATGGGTGGCGACCATGCCCCGCGTGCGGAAGTCGAAGGCGCCATTCTGGCCGCCCGCGAACTCGGCGTGCGCATCGTCCTCGTCGGCATCGAAGCCACCGTCCGCCAGGAACTGGCCCGTCACCGCCACCATCGCGGGCTTCCGATCGACGTCGTCAACGCCACCGAAGTCATCACCATGACCGATTCGCCTTCGCACGCCTTCCGGCGCAAGAAGGAAAGCTCGATCCACGTCGCGGCGCGTTTGGTAAAAGAAGGCCAGGCCGATGCGATGGTCAGCATGGGCAATACCGGCGCGGTCATGACCGTCGCGCGTTTTATTTTGGGCACGCTCGCTGCCGTCGATCGTCCCGCGCTCGCCGCCGCTTTTCCGAACATGAAGGAAAAAGTCTCGGTGATTTTGGACGTTGGCGCCAACGTTGATTCCAAACCCGAGCAGATCGAGCAATTCGCCATCATGGGCGAAATTTACTACCGCACCATTTGGGGTGCCAAGCGCCCCCGTGTCGCGCTGCTTTCCATCGGCGAAGAAGAAATGAAAGGCAACGACCTCGTTCGCGAAGCCGCCGCGCGCATCAAGCCGCTGCAGCTGAATTTTGTCGGCAACGTCGAAGGCCGCGACGTTTTCCGCGGTGATGTCGACGTCATCGTTTGCGACGGTTTCATCGGCAACATCGTGTTGAAGACCAGCGAAGGCCTGGTCGAGCACATCGGCGGCATGTTGAAAAAAGCCATCAAAAGCAGCCTGCGCTCCCAGGTCGGCTACGTCCTGTCCAAGGAAGCCTTCGACAGTTTCCGCAAGCGCACCGATTCGTCCGAATACGGCGGCGCTCCGCTCCTCGGCGTGAACGGCATCACCATCATCGGCCACGGGCGTTCCAACGCACTCGGCGTCAAGAACGCTATTCGCGTCGCCAGCGAACTGTGCCGCACCCGCTTCAATCAGAAAATCGAACAGGAGCTTGCTGCTTCCGCCGCTGCTGTCCGCACCTGAACACGGCCATCGGAAAGTTTCGCGAAAATAATTTATGGGAAAGCTCGCATTTTTGTTTCCGGGCCAGGCCTCGCAGTATTCCGGCATGGGCCGCGACCTCGCCGATAATTATCCCGAAGCCAAGGGTGTCTTCGAAGAAGCCGACGAAGCTTTGGGATTTTCGATTTCGAAAATCTGCTTCGAAGGCACCGAAGACGACCTGAAGCTGACCGCGAACACCCAACCAGCCATCCTCACCGTCTCCACCGCGGCCTATCGCACGCTGGCCAAGCAGGGCATCGTTCCCGATTTCGTCGCCGGCCACAGCCTCGGCGAATATTCCGCGCTGGTCGCGGCCGGCGGCCTCGATTTCGCGTCGGCCGTGAAATTGGTCCGCGCTCGCGGCACCTACATGCAGGAAGCTGTTCCCGCCGGTGAAGGCGCCATGGCCGCCGTTCTCGGCATGTCTCCCGGCGACGTTGCCGAAGTCTGCAAAAAAGCCGCGAATGGCGAAGTGTTGTCGCCCGCGAATCTTAATTCGCCCGAACAAACCGTGATCTCCGGCGCCGCCGCCGCCGTCAAACGCGCCGTCGAAATCGCCTCGCAGTCCGGCGCCAAACGCGCCGTCATTCTGCCGGTCTCCGCGCCGTTCCACTGCGCCATGATGCTGCCTGCGCAAGAGCGCCTCGAAGCCGACCTGAAGGCCGCGCGCTTCACCGCCTTGAAATTTCCGTTGATCACCAATGTCGATGCCGAAGCCATCGTCACCGGTGATGAAGCCCGCGACGCGTTGATCCGCCAGGTCACCGGCCCGGTCCGCTGGCTCGATTCCATTCACGAAATGATCGAAGCCGGCGTCAACGTCTTCGTCGAAGTCGGCCCCGGCAAAGTCCTTACCGGCCTGCTCCGCCAGATCGATCGCGGTGTCCGCGTCTTCAACGTCGAAGATTCCGCCAGCCTGAAAAACACGCTGGAAAAGATTGCCCAGGCCCGCACCGAAACCCGCGAGGCCTAAAATGGGCTTTGACCCGAAGCCACGTTTCGTTTTTGACTTTACGAATTGTACCGATGAGCGGCTTTAGCAAAATAACCGCAAACTCTAACCGGAAGGGCGGGGCTTCAGCCCCGTCAAAAGCATTGAATGAGTAGTAGGGGCTTTAGCCCCTGAAGTCACGAATTTACAAGGGAACGCCAGCTATGTTTTCACTGAAAGATAAAATCGCTATCGTCACCGGCGCCTCGCAGGGCATCGGCCGCGCCACTGCACTCGCTCTCGCTTCCTCCGGAGCCAAAGTCGCCGTCGCCGCCCGCAACGCCGAAAAACTCGCCAGCCTCGTCGCCGAAATCGAAGCCGCCGGTGGCGAAGCCCTCGCCGTGCCCATGGACGTCGCCGACGCCGCCCAAATCAAAACCGGTTTCCAGCAGGTTCTCGGCAAATTCGGCAAGCTCGACATCCTCGTCAACAACGCCGCCATCACCCGCGACACGCTCGCCTTGCGCATGAAACTCGATGATTGGGACGCGGTCATTCGCACCAATCTCACCGGCGCGCATCTCTGCATCCAGCAGGCCCTCGGCGCCATGCTCAAGCAGCGCTCCGGCCGCATCATTAATATCAGCTCAGTCGTGGCCCAGACCGGCAACGCCGGCCAGTCCAATTACGTCGCCTCCAAAGCCGGCCTCATCGGCCTCACCCGCGCCATCGCCGTCGAAGTCGCCTCGCGCAGCATCACCGTCAACGCCGTCGCCCCCGGCTTCGTCGAATCGCCCATGACCGACCCGCTGTCGCAGGAAATCAAAGACAAACTGAAATCCATGATCCCGCTCGGCCGTTTCGGTCTCGACCGCGACGTCGCCGCCGCCGTCGTCTTCCTCGCCAGCGACGAAGCCGCCTACATCACCGGCCAAGTCCTCGACGTCAACGGCGGCATGTACATGGGCTAAGCGCTACGGAGTCGGAATCGGAGTCTTTGAGGTGCGTGAAGATGCAATTCGAAGCGCGAGAGCTTAAAACCTACGCGGAGCCCATCTCGACCGAAACTCTTAAGGTAGGCGATACGCTGTTCGCGGTGAATTTTCTTGACCAGAAAATGCTTCTTCCTGTCATGGAACCCCGCGTGTTCATCGGCCGGGACCTCGTGCCAGGGGATAAAGATGAATTTTACTTCCAGGACTACGATTCTTACCAAGATGGAATTCGTTTTGAAACGGCAACGAAAGACTCTGATGCTATTTTTGAAACAGGCGCCGAGAAGCACATGTTTGAATACGAACGGGCTCTTGATGTCCTGATGAATTGTGCTCTGAGGCGCCGGAAGTCTGCCTCCCAAAATGTTAGTGATGCTTAACAGAATCAGTTAGCTGTCGTTTGCAAAGGTTGACCCCGCATTGCGCGGCGCATAGAATAATGCGGTTGTCTTGGGACGCTTGACTTGCCTGCTGTGCGGCCCGTTACGTTCAGATCGCAGATACCGGAGGAACTACCAGAATGGCCAGCGTCGAAGAACGCGTTAAGCAGATCATCGTGGAGCAGCTCGGTGTTGACGAAGGTGAAGTGACCCCGACCGCGTCGTTTGTCGACGACCTCGGCGCCGACTCGCTCGATACGGTCGAGCTGGTCATGGCCTTCGAGGAAAATTTCGGCATCGAAATCCCCGACGAAGACGCCGAGAAAATCGCCACGGTAAAAGACGCCGTCGATTACATCGAGAAACACTCCAAAGGCAAGTAAGCGCGCGCCGCGGGCGTTTCCCGGCGCCCGGCGCCGCCCATCTGGCGCTTCGCTAAATAGGAATCGTCCGGCGCCGACTGTGCCAACGCAACAACGGCCGTAGCCGAATCAGGAATCGAGGAAGTTCCGCAAGTCATCCAATCCCCAATGGCGAATCAACCTGTAAATCGGCGTGTAGTCGTTACCGGCGTGGGCCTCGTCTGCGGCCTCGGCATCGGCACCGAAGAAGTCTGGAAGAATCTGCTCGCCGCCAAAAGCGGCATCGGTCCCATCACCCATTTCGATCCCACCGGTTTCGATTGCCGCATCGCCGGCGAAGTGAAGGGTTTCGAACCGCTCAACTGGCTAGAGAAAAAAGAACTGAAAAAGACCGGCCGCTTCATCCAGCTGGCCCTCGCCGCCGCCGATTTCGCCATGCAGCAGGCTGAACTCAAAATCACTCCGGAGCTCGCCGATTCCACCGGCGTTTACATCGGCTCCGGCATCGGCGGGTTCGACGTCATCGAACGCGAACATTCCAAATATCTCGCCGGCGGCCCGGGGAAAATTTCTCCCTTCTTCATTCCCGCCACCATCGTGAATCTTGCTTCAGGTTTCGTTTCGATTCGCCACGGCGCGAAAGGTCCCAACTCCGCCACCGCCACCGCCTGCTCCGCCTCCGCCCACGCGATTGGCGACGCCTTCAAAATTATTCAACGCGGCGCCGCGGACATCATGATCACCGGCGGCACCGAAGCCGCCATCACGCCCATGAGCGTCGGTGGTTTCGCCGCCATGCGCGCGCTTTCCACCCGCAACGATGATCCCGAACACGCCAGCCGCCCCTTCGACGCCGACCGCGACGGCTTCATCGTCGGCGAAGGCGCCGGCGTAGTAATTCTCGAAGCCCTCGAAGTCGCCCAAAAGCGCGGCGCAAAAATTCTTGCCGAAATTGTCGGCTACGGCATGTCCGGCGACGCCTACCACATCACCCAACCCGCGGAAGGCGGCGACGGTGGCTACCGCGTTTCCAACGCCGCGCTGAAAGACGCCGGCATCAGCCCCGACGACGTCAGCTACGTCAACGCCCACGGCACCTCCACTCCCATCGGCGACGCCATTGAAACCGCCGCCCTAAAACGCGTCTTCGGCGATCGCGCCAAAAGAGTTCCCATCAGCAGCACCAAATCCATGACCGGCCACCTCCTCGGCGGCGCCGGCGGCCTGGAAGCAGGCATCAGCATCCTCGCCCTCCGCGACCAGATCATGCCGCCTACCGCCAACCTCGCCAAACCCGACCCAGCCTGCGACCTCGACTACATTCCCAACGTCGCCCGCAAAGGCGAAGTCACCTACGCCCTCTCCAATTCCTTCGGCTTCGGCGGCACCAACGCCTCCCTAATCTTCAAACGCTGGCAACCCTAAGCTGTCTCACTAGAGGTTGAGTTCGGCCCCGCGATAATCCACGTCAGGTCGCCGCTTTCGATGTTGTCGGCAAAATAAAAAGACATGTCATCCCGAATCCCGTTTACGGGTGAGGGAACTGCTTCCTGGGCTCCAGCGAAACACTCGCGCCCATTCACGGCCACACCGCGAATAGAATTTAACCGCGCCCCAACACCAACGCCACCCACCCCGCGAATCCCCGCGCAAGCGTCCGGCGCGCAGCCCACGCCCAGCCCACCTTGCAGTGCGGTCCCGCTAACCGCCCACTCCACCCAAACCATCTCGCCTAGCCGCCGATCACCCCACCACCACCGCGTCATCCTGAGGAGCGCCTTTCGCGACGAAGGATCTCATCCATGCTCCCGCACCCGAATCAATACGACGAAGCCTCTCTCGACGTAAACTTCCCTAATCCCGCTGCTCCTCCGCCCGCTTTTGGTCTCCCATCAAAAATGTTATAAACTAACACTTTGCTTTTATCCCGTTTATCGCTTCGTACTAACCCGAACCGGAGGCCATCTTGAAAATCGGAGTCTGCGTAAAACAAGTCCCCGCCAAGGACGCCCCCCTAGCCATCGTCGAAGGCGGCGCCTGGATTCGCGAATCGGACATCGGCTTCGAAACCAACGAGCCCGACGGTTTCGCCCTCGAAGAAGCCCTGCGCCTGAAAGAAAAACACGGCGGCGAAGTAGTCGCCATTTCCATGGGCCCCGATCGAGCCAAGCAAACCATCAAGGAAGCCCTGGCCAAAGGCGCCGACCGCGGCATCCACGTCTCCGACCCGAATTTTTTCAAGCTGGATCCACTCTCCTCTGCGCGTTCGCTAGCAGCCGCGCTGAAAGACGAAAATTTCGATCTGCTCCTCACCGGCCTCCAGAGCGACGATCAGGGTTTCGGCCAGACCGGCGTCCTCCTCGCCGAACTGCTCGGCCGCCCGCACGCCACCATCATCATGGCCATCGAAGTGGTCGGCGATCACATGAAACTCAAACGCGAACTCGAAGCCGGCTGGTTTCAGCATGTCGAGCTGCCGCTTCCCGCCGTACTCTCCATTCAGTCCGGCATCAACAAGCCGCGCTACGCCACGCTGAAAGGCATCATGGCCGCCAAGAAAAAAGAAATCGCTGCGGTCGATCGCGCTTCGCTCGGCGTGCCCGATGCGCCCACTCAGAAAGTCGAACGCATCTACGTCCCGCAGAAAACCAAGAAAACCGAATTCATCACCGGACAGCCCAAGGAAATCGCCGCCAAGCTCGTCGAAAAATTGCGCCACGAAGCGCGGGTGCTCTAATGAAAATCCTGCTCGTCACCGAACAACGCGAAGGAAAATTCAACAACGTCAGCTTCGAAACTCTCGCCGCCGCCCAGCAGCTCGTTCAGCACACCAAGGGTTCGCTCTCGGGTGTCGTCATCGGCAAAGCCGTCGCGCCTCTAGCCGACCAACTGGCTGCCTATCAACTCGACGAAGTTCTCCTCGTCGAGCACGATCTCCTCGATAAATACACCCCCGACGGTTTTTCGCTCGCGCTGAAGCAAGTCATCGAATCGGTGAAGCCCGACTTGGTTCTGTTCCCGCACACCTACCAGGTCCGCGACTTCGCGCCCAAGCTCGCCGCCTCGCTGAATAAAGGCATGATCGGCGACTGCATTGACTACCGTTACGAAAACGGAAAATTAATCTTCGTCCGCCAGATGTTTCAGGGCCGCACTTCCGCCGACGTCGTCTTTACCGGCGAAGCTCCCTGGATCGCTTCCTTTCAGGCCAGCGCCTTCCGCGCCGACCTCGCCGCGAAACACGCAGCCGGCAAAGCCCCCATAAAATCCGTCGCCGTGGAATTAAAGCCCGAACAAATCCGCACCAAGCCGCTAGAACTTTTCCGCGAAGCCAAGCAAGCCGTCGACCTCACCGCCGCGCCCATCCTGGTTTCCGTCGGCCGCGGCATCAAAGCCCCCGAAAATATCGCCATGGCCGAAAAACTTGCCAAAGCCATGCACGGCGAAATTTGCGCCTCCCGTCCCATCTGCGACGAAGGCTGGCTGCCCATGGACCGCCAGATCGGCAGCTCCGGCCAGACCGTCGCACCAAAGCTCTACTTGGCCCTCGGTATCAGCGGCGCCATCCAGCACGTCGTCGGCATGAAAGGCGCCCGCACCATCGCCGCCATCAACAAAGACCAGAACGCGCCGATTTTTGAAATCGCCGATTACGGCATCGTCGGCGACCTCTTTGAAATTGTCCCGGCGCTGATTGAAGAATTCGAAAAGAACGCGTAGATTTCAGAACCGTAACGCCGAATACTGCGAACCATGGCCATCGAACGCGAACAGCTTGAAGCAGATGTACTAATCGTCGGCGCCGGGCCGGGCGGCCTCGCCTGCGCCCTGCATCTCGCCGATCTTTTCGAAAAGCACACCGCTGCGGGCAAGACTCCCGCGCTTTCCGCCGAAAATATCTACGTCCTCGAGAAAGGCCGTGAAGTCGGCGCCCACCAGCTTTCCGGCGCCATCATGGACCCGCGCGGCCTCCGCGAACTCGTCCCTGATTTCGAAAAGGGTGCGCCGCTCGATACGCCCGTCACCGGCGACGCCGTCTACTATTTCACCGAAGGCGAATCCTTCAAGCTGCCTATCACCCCTCCGCCGCTGCAGAATCACGGCAATTACGTCGTCTCCGTCAGCAAAATCGTCAAATGGCTAGGTGGCCTGGTCGAAAAAAAAGGCATCAACCTTTTCACCCAATTCGCTGGCAGGGAATTGATTTACGAAAAAGACGGCATCGCCGGAGTTATCACCGAAGACAAAGGCGTCGACAAAAACGGCAAGCCCAAAGACAATTTCACTCCCGGTTACGAACTTCGCGCCAAAGTCACCGTCCTCGCCGAAGGTTCCCGCGGCTCGCTGACCAAAGAAATGGTCAACAAGCTCCGCCTCGACGGCCTGAACCCGCAGATTTACGGCATCGGCATCAAAGAACTTTGGGACGTGCAGCCGGGCCGCATCGAAACCGGCTTTGTCGCTCACTCGCTCGGCTGGCCGCTCACCACCGACCTTTACGGTGGCGGCTGGATCTATGGCATGGCCAACAACCGCGTCTCCATCGGCATGGTCGTGGCCCTCGAATATAAAAATCCGCTCTTCGATCCCCACGAAGCTTTCCAGAAATTTAAAACGCATCCCACCGTGAAAAAAATCCTGGAGGGCGGCAAACTCGTTCGCTACGGCGCGAAAACTGTTCCCTACGGTGGCTGGTATTCCATGCCGCGCACGTACGTCGACGGCGGCCTCATCGTCGGGGATTCCGCCAGCGTCCTGAATTCCCAGCGCCTGAAGGGAATTCACACCGCCATAAAAACCGGCATGCTCGCCGCCGAGACCATTTACGAAGCCCTCTGCAAAGGCGACACGAGCGCCGAAACGCTCTCCACGTATCAAAAAAAGATCGACCAAAGCTGGGTCAAAAAAGAATTATGGGAAGTTCGCAATTTCCACCAGGCCTTCCATCACGGCCTCGTCCCCGGTTTGATCCAATCCGGTTTCCAATTCGTTTCCGGTGGGCGCGGGCTCAGCGATCCGATGCACAGCGAGCCCGGCTATAAGGCCTACCAAAAACGCAATCGCAGCAGCGCGCACCTCGTCGATCAAAATTTCCGTTTCAAGGGCGACGGCAAGCTCACCTTCGACCGCCTCACCGACGTCTACCATTCCGGCACGCGCCACGAAGAAGACCAGCCCTGCCACCTGATCGTTCTCGAACCGAATATTTGCGTCGATCGCTGCGTCCGCGAGTACGGCAATCCGTGCCAGTATTTCTGTCCCGCCGCCGTCTATGAAATGGTCACCGAAAAAGGCGCTCCGAAACTCAAAATCAACGCCGCCAATTGCGTCCACTGCAAAACCTGTGACATCGCCGACCCCTACCAGATCATCAATTGGGTCCCGCCCGAAGGCGGCGGTGGACCTAACTACGAAGGGATGTAATTCCCCAGCGCCGCCACCCCATGGTCGCGCTTCGCCACGAATAACGGCCGCGAATCATCGCCACGTACCGTCGCCACGTATCATCGCCACGTATCATCATCCCGAACGACCCCGCCAACCTCTGCCCCAATTCCGCCCGAATGCGGCTTGCGTGCGTCTGCGGAGTGGTGTTAACTTGCGCCGTTTGCAAATGAATCGAGTGGCGCGCGCTTCCGCGCAGCAGCCCCAGATTCGGGAGAATCGATGGCGACAAAACAGTGGAGTTCGACGGCACCGCCGGCCGAATTTAAGCCGTACATCGCCGCCGAAGAAACTGTCGCTGAGTTCAGCCTTCGCGCCGTAATCCTCGGTTCGCTCTTCGGCATCTTGTTCGGAGCAGTGTCTGTCTACGTCGGCCTGCGCGCCGGCCTCACCGTCTCCGCTTCGATTCCCATCGCCGTTCTTTCCATCAGCATTCTGCGCGCCTTCGGCCGTTCTACCATCCTCGAAAACAATATCGTGCAGACCACCGGCTCGGCCGGTGAATCCGTCGCTGCCGGAGTAATTTTCTCTATCCCCGCGCTGATCTTTCTCGGCTTCTCCCTGAATGCCGAATACTGGCGCATCTTTTTCCTGGCCCTGATGGGCGGCTGGCTCGGTGTCCTCTTCATGATTCCGCTGCGCCGTCAGCTAATCGTCAAAGAACATGGCAACTTGACGTTCCCCGAAGGTACCGCCTGCGCCGACGTATTGGTCGCCGGAGAACGCGGCGGATCATTCGCCGGCCGCGTATTTTTGGGGCTGGCCCTGGGCGGGATTTACACGTTTGCGATGAAGACGATGGGAATGTGGCCAGAGCAGCCGGAGCATCAGCCCAAGTGGCTGCCGGGAGCGTCCTTTCGCGCCAATATTACTTCGGAGTACTTAGGAGTGGGTTACATCATCGGGCCGCGAGTTTCCGGAACGCTTTTTGCCGGCGGTGTAATTTCCTGGCTGGTTATCATGCCCGCTATTAAATTCTTCGGATCGCTCGGCGGGAATGTGCCGTTGTATCCCTCCACCATTCCGATCGCCCAGATGACTTCCGATCAGCTGTATGGCAGCTACATTCGGTCGATCGGCGCGGGCGCGGTTGCCGCTTCGGGGCTGATCACCCTGGTTAAGACCTTGCCCACCATTTTTTCGGCGCTGACCGCGGGGATCAAAGACATCCGTGCCAGGCAGTCCGGGCTCTCGGAAATGAAACGCACCGAGCGCGATATGTCCATGCGCGTCGTAGTGATTGGCTCAGCGGTCATCGTGTTCATGATGTGGTGCCTGCTGAAGTTCAAACCCATCCCCGGGGCCATGACCAGCGGCTTCTCCGATTTTCTAGCGGCTCTCTTCGTCGTCGTTTTCGGCTTCCTTTTTGTCACCGTCGCCTCGCGTATCAGCGGTCTCATCGGGAACTCCTCAAACCCGATCAGCGGCATGACCATCGCCACTCTGATGGCCACCTGCGCGGTTTTCCTGGTGATTCACTGGACTTCGACTCCCTATCAAGTTCTCGCGCTCACCATTGGGGGAGTCGTCTGCATCGCCGCTGCCATCGCCGGCGCCACCTCCCAGGATTTGAAAACGGGCTATCTCGTCGGCGCCACTCCCTACTGGCAGCAAGTCGCGCTGGTCATCGGCGTGATGGTTTCCTGCTTCGCCATCGGCGGCACGCTGATCCTGATGAACATCGGTCTCGCGCAATACAAGCCGGTTCAGATCGCCCTCGATATCGACCACCTCGAAGCTGGCGTCGACGTTCAGGAACACAATTACACCTACAACGGAAAAACCTACACACTGGTCAATGCGCTGGGTTCGCACTCCGTTCCCGATGGGAAATATTTGTACGACTCCAATACCCGTGAAATTGAAGTGCAGTGGGTGCAGGGTATTGGCAGCGACCAGGCCGCGGCGCCCCAGGCTCGTTTGATGGCCACCGTAATCAGCGGCATCCTGAATCAACGCCTGCCTTGGCGTCTCGTTTTTCTCGGCGTTTTCTTGGTCATCGCCATCGAACTTCTCGGCGTGCGCTCGTTGCCCTTTGCCGTGGGCTCATATTTATCCATCGCCACCACCATGGCTATGTTCGCGGGCGGTCTGGTGCGCTGGCTCGCCGAGCAGGGAACTGAAAAACCCACCGACGCTGAAAGCGAAGTGAGCCCCGGCTCGCTCTACGCCAGTGGCTTAATCGCGGCAGGTGGCGTCCTTGGATTGCTTGCCATCGTTTTGAATTTGCTGCAGGACCCGCTGCTCAGCGCGAAAGTTCCGCACTGGCTGGCCGTCGTTCTGCATTTGCCCTGGCCTGCGGGTATGTTCGCGCTCGGCGCAAAATTTCCGTGGCTCAGCGGTTCGCCGGTCACCGGCGTGATTCTTTTCGTACTGCTGGCGATTTCGCTCTTCGTCTCGGCTCGCAAAAAACTAAGTCACAACTAAAGTAGCATCCGAGCCGCGCGCCCACGCTGTACGCCCGCGTCGGAGCACGCTTTTAGGGGTCGGAGCTTTAGCTCCGGCATTAGCCCGCCGCACAAAACGGGCTTCGGCCTGCGAGGGCAGCGTTGCCACGCGTTCACGACCCGCGCCGTGCCTCTCCCGCACCGGGCCCCTCGAAGATTTCCGCGCTCCGTGCTGTAATAGTCTTATGTTCAAGACTCAACCGAAACCCGCCGAGCTGATTCCGCAACTCGACATCCTCGCCGCTAAATCGACCAACCTCAAAGACCTGATGACCGAAGTCGTCGCCCTGCTCCACCAGAACCTGCTCAAATACAACTGGGTCGGTTTCTACATGATCGACGAAAAAAACAAAAACATGCTCGAACTCGGCCCCTTCAAGGGCTCCATGACGCCCCACACCCGCATCCCGCTGAATCAAGGCATCTGCGGCGCCGCCGCGTCCACCGGCAAAACCGTCGTGGTCGACGACGTCAACGCCGACTCCCGCTACCTCGCCTGCTCCGCCGAAACCAAATCCGAAATCGTCGTCCCCATTTTTGTTCGCAGCGAAGTGAAAGGTGAACTCGACATCGACAGCCACTTTCCCGCCGCCTTCGCCGCCGAAGACCGCCACCTCTGCGAACACGCCGCCAAACTCGTCGGCCACTGGATGGAAGCGCATCCGTAACGCCTCCGCGTCACCGCCCCGCGTGCAGCGAACTACAACACCCTCTCCAGTTTCGCCGGCTCCGCGCCGCCCGCCGCCTTAGCCATCACCCGCTTCATCGCCGCCAGGAGTTCCTTAATCTGAATCGGTTTCGAAACGTAATCATCCATCCCCGCATTTATGCAATGTTCCCGGTCGCCCGCCATCGCGCTGGCCGTCAGCGCAATGATCGGCACATGTCCGCCCGTAGCTTTTTCCCGCGCGCGAATCAGCAGCGTCGCCTCCACCCCGCCCAATTCCGGCATCTGCATGTCCATCAGCACCAAATCAAAACTCCGCGCGCCTAGAATCTCAAATGCCTGCCGCCCGTCGCCCACCACCTGCACCGTGTGGCCGCGCTTTTCCAGCATCCTCGCCGCCAGCTTCTGATTCACCAGGTTGTCCTCGGCCAGCAAGATCTTCCACAACGCGCTCGGTTCCTCGCTTCCCGCGCCCGGCACCGCCGCATCCTCCTGCGCCTCAAATAGTTTGAATGGCAGGCACACATGGAACGTGCTGCCCGTGCCCGGAATGCTTTCCAGCCAGATTCGCCCGTGCAGCAATTCCACCAAATTTTTGCAGATGGTCAGCCCCAGCCCGTTGCCGCCATATTTCCGCGTGGTCGAAGGGTCAGCCTGCGTGAACGCCCCGAAAATATCCGCCTGCTGCGCCGATGGAATTCCGATCCCGGTATCGCGCACCGTAAATTCCAGCACTGCAGCGTCTGCCGTTCGTTCGCGGCAAGCCACGCCAACCCTCACTTCGCCCGCCGAAGTGAATTTCAGCGCGTTGCCCACCAGATTCACCAAAATCTGCCGCAGCCGCGTCGGGTCGCTCTGCAGCTCGTCCGCCGCCACCTCGCAGATCAGTTGCAATTGCTTGCGCTGCGCCTGCCACTCCAGCCCATTCACCACTTGCCTTAGCATTTCCCGCAAACTGAGATTCACTACTTCCAAATTCAGTTTCCCCGCTTCGATTTTCGAAAAATCCAGAATGTCGTTCAGCAGCGCCAGCAGGGAATCCGCCGAGCTTTTCGCCGTGCCGATCAGTTGCCGCTGGTCCGGATCCAGATTCGTTTCCAGCGCCAGTTGGATCATGCCGATTACTCCGTTCATCGGCGTGCGAATTTCGTGGCTCATGTTTGCCAAAAATTGGCTCTTGGCCCGGCTCCCGGCCTCTGCCGCGTCCTTGGCTTTTTCCAGTTCCGCGCGATGCTCCTCCTCGGCTTTGCTGCGCCGCTCCTGAGAAACTTGCAGCGCTTCCAGCATCTGGTTAATGCCCGTGGCTACCGCCGTGATTTCATCGTGCCCGCTCAGCGACACCCGCGCGCCCGAATCGCTGCTCGCGGCGATTCGAGCCACCCCCGAACTCAACGCCTCCAGCCGCGACAGCACTGATTTCTCCAGCAGCCAGCCCATCACCAACGCGCCCGCCACCACGATCACCAAGGTGGCCCCCGCCAGATAAATCTGGCTCAGCCGTCCCTGGTGATAAATCTCTCGCGGCAACTCCGCGCGCACGATCAACGCCGGCTGGCCGTAGATATCCTTGACCGCCGTGTACCCCGCCATCCGCCGCTCGTCGAGTTCGTGCACATAGACCGGCGCCCGCTCCGCCAGTTTTTTTTCGCCTCGACCACATCCTCCGGCAGTGGCCCATTGATTCGAAATGCCCGCAAATTTGTCGCGCCATTCTTGTCCGCCAGGTATTGCAGTGCTTTCGCGTCCAGATACCGCGCCGTCACCACTGTCCCGCGTGCCGGACCGTCGTAGTTGGTATGCACGATCGGATGCGACACCACCATCAGCGGGCCGCTATCCAAAACCATGATCCCCATCACTTTGTCTTTCGGTCCGCTGAAATGCAGCAGCTGACTTGGCCTGCAAATCCTCCAGCCCGCGGAACCGGTCCAGACTCAGGAATTGCGAAGCGGCGTACAACATGCACACGATCCCCACCGCCGTTACGCAGACAATCAGCAAAACCCTCAGCCGGACGCTCACTCGCTCTCTCCGGGCCGCGAAATCAGCCGCGGGGAAGGGGGCAATCCAAGTTCCATTGCCGCCGTCATCGCTGCCGCAAGCCCACTGCGCTCAGCGCTTGACGGTCTGTGCGCTATGCGAACGTCATCCTCCGTGACTTGGCCAGTCCTGAAGTGGAACGCGCCGCTGGGAATGGAACACATCCTCCGCGCCTGCGTAATTTCCACGCTTCTCCGCACTCCGCTTCCATCCGCTTTGACTCTCGCGCGCCGAATCCCTAAACTTGTCGCAGTGAGATCCTTCTCACGCGGCTCCGGCTATCGCTACGACTTGAGCGGATACTTTCCTCCCGCCATCAAGACCATCTGCCTCGCCTGCATCGCCGTTTTTACCCTGCAGAAATTATCCGAATTCGCTTTTCACCAAGCCGGAACACTTTGGTGGCTGAACTGGTTCGGTCTGTCGCCGTTTCAAGCGGTAATGCACGGCCGCATCTGGCAGCTCGGCACGTACATTTTTCTGCATGCCACCATTCTGCATATTCTTTTCAATTTGCTTTATTTGGCGATGTTCGGCGCGGACTTGGAACGTGCGTGGGGTTCGAAGAAGTTTTACACCTACTTCTTTATCTGCGGAATTGGCGCGGGAGTCATCAACGTCGTAGTGAAAGGGCTGCTGTTTTGGGCCGGTGCTGCTGACACGAACTCTTTGGTGATTCCCACCATCGGCGCGTCCGGTGCAATTTACGGCGTCCTACTCGCCGTCGCGGTCGTCATGCCTCATCGCCAGGTCTACGTCTTCCCGCTGCCGGTTACGATCTCCATGCGCCTGCTCGTCATCGTCCTCGGCGCCATCGAATTCTTCGGCACCATCGGCTCCACCGGAGACAACGTCAGCCACATCTGCCATCTGGGTGGAATGTTGGTGGGCTACGTCTACTTGCGCCGCGGTTCCTTCGGCTACAACGTGCGCAATTCCTATTCCGATTGGCAGCGCCGCCGCCTCAAGAAAAAATTCGAAGTCTACGTGCGCGACCGTCAGGATAAGCCGCCGTCCAATCCCGACAACTGGTTGAATTAGTTTTTCCCGCCGATCCGCAGCAACCGCATCAGGTTCGTCGATCCCTGCTTCGCTAAAGGCGTTCCGGCAATAATTCCCACGATGTCGCCCTTCTTCACTAATTTTTCTTCCAGCAGCCGTTTTTCCGCCGACGCCGCCAGCGTATCGATATCGTACTCGCGGTCGATGCTGCGCGGCATCACATTCCAGAAAAGCGCCATCCGGCGCCGCGTCTCGCGCACCGGAGAAAATCCGATGATCGGCGTGCGCGGCCGGTATTTTGAGACCAGCGCCGCGGATCCGCCGGTCTCGGTAAAAACCGCGATGGCCTTCAGCTGCAGCTCTTCCGCCGCATGGCAGATCGCTTCCGCAATAGCTTCGTTGATTTTCAAGTCGCCCGAATGGACCGGCCGCGCCAGTGCGGTGACGCTCGCTTCTGCCTCCACAATGATCCGCCCCATCATTTCCACCGATTCCAGCGGGTACAGCCCCGAAGCCGTCTCGCCTGAAAGCATCAGCGCATCCGTGCCATCGAACACCGCATTCGCCACGTCGGACGCTTCCGCTCGCGTCGGCCGCGGATTTTTTTGCATCGAATCCAGCATCTGCGTCGCCGTGATCACCGGCACCAGCGCGTCCCGCGCCTTCAAAATGATCTGCTTCTGCACCACCGGCACTTTTTCCGGATTCATCTCCACGCCCAAATCCCCGCGCGCCACCATCACCCCATCCGCAATCGCCAGAATCTCGTCCAGATTGTCGATCGCTTCCGGCTTTTCCAGCTTGGCGATCACCGGCGTGCTCTTGCCCTCCCGCGCGATCGCCGCCTTCGCCGCCCGCACATCCGCGGCGCTGCGCACAAAACTCAACGCCACATAATTCGCGCCGATCGCCAGCGCGTAAACCAGATCCTTACGATCCTTCGGCGTCAGCGAAGGAATCTTCAGTTTCGCCCCCGGCAAATTGATGCCTTTGTTTTCGCCCAGATCCCCGCCGTTCTCAATCTGCGTAATCACTTCGTTCGACGAAGTAGAAAGCACCCGCAAAGCAATGTCGCCGTCGCTCAGCAAAATGCGGTCGCCTTTGTGCACCGACGCCGGTAAAGCCCCGAACGTAGTGCTCACGCCCGCTTCGTTGCCCACCATCGTCTTGGTCGTGATCGTGAAGCGCTTACCGAAAAACAGCCGCACCGGCTTGCCCATTTCCAGCTTGCCCGTCCGGATTTTCGGACCCTGCAGGTCGGCCAGCACCGCGATCGGCCGCTCCCGCCGCGCCGAAGCTTTGCGCAGGTCCTTCACCATCCGCGCGCGATCCTCATGCGTGCCATGCGAATAATTCAGCCGCGCCACGTCCATGCCCGCGTGGATTAATTTGTCGATCATTTCGGCCGAAGAACTGGCCGGGCCCAAAGTGCAGACGATTTTCGCTTTCCGCAGTCTATTCACGATTATTTGGCCACCGAGAAATCGTTAACGATCGCATATAAAAACTCCACCCCTTTATGGAAGGATTCAACCGGAATTCTTTCGTCTTCGCCGTGCATCCGCAATTCATCTTCTTCCGTCAGTGGAAACGGATACAGCCCGTAAGCCAGCACGCTGCGCAGCCGCAGCCGCGCCGAATCCGTGGCCCACACATCCATGATCGGAAATACTCCCGCTCCCGGAAATTGCGTGCCCGCCGCCCGCGTTATGCTCGTCATCAGCTCCGAATCGATCGACGACGAAGGCGCGGTTTCCTCGTCGCTCTGCTCCACTTCGAATCTCACCTGCGGGTCGTTCACCAGCGCCCGCAGCTTACCTAACAAGGGCTCCGTCTGATTGCCCGGCAGCAGCCGGATATTCATTTTACCCGTCGCTTCCGCCGGGATCACGTTCACTCGAATCCCAGCCTGCAGCATCGTTGGTGAGACGGTGTCCCGCAGCGTCGCGTTCCAGAAAGGATTCGTATTCGAAAGGTAGCGCGCCGCATGTTCGCCGCGATCCGCCGTATCCAGCGACTTGATCCACTTCGCCGTTTCCTCGTCCTCCACCTTGGCCAGTCCTTCCCAATACGCTCGCGTCACCGTATTGAATTGCACCGGCGCTTCGTACGTCCCGATTTTCGCTACCGCCGCGGACAGATGCACCACCGCATTGTCTTTGCGGGGCAGGGAAGCGTGGCCCGAGGTCCCGGTCGCGATGATATCCACGTTCACCGGAACTTTTTCGCTGGCCGATACCGCCACGAACCGCACCTTCCCATCCTTTAAGTCGACGTGGCCGCCTTCATTCAACGCAAATCCCGCCGCGATTTTGTCCCAGTGCTTCTCTACCGCAAACTTCATCCCGGTTTCGCCGCCCGCTTCCTCGTCGCCTTCCGCCAGGAAAATCAGATCCCGCTTCAGCCGCAAGCCCGAGCGCTTGATCGCGATAAACACCGCCAGATTCGCAATGGTCATGCTCTTGTCGTCGATCGCCCCGCGGCCGTAGATGTAGCCGTCCTTCATCACCGCGCCAAACGGATCCACCGTCCACTTGCTCGCGTTCACGCCGACCACGTCCAGATGCCCCATCAGCAGCAGCGCCCGCGTCGGATCCGGCACCGCCGTCGCCGCCAGGCGCGCGATCAGAATTCCGCGTCCCGGCGTGCTCTCGAATATTTCCGGTTGGATTCCGTTCTTCTGCAGGATGTCGCCCAGATATTTTGCGGCGACCAGTTCGTTGCCCGGCGGGTTGGTGGTGTTGATGCGCAGAAAACCTTGCAGCCAGGGTACGGCTTCGGCTTCCACTTGCGCGACTGCGGAGTTCACCGGAGCGGCGTTTTGCGCACCCGGCCCATAAGGCGGCGGGGTGGTATTCGATTGCGCACAACCGGGCTCGGCAAAAAGCAAAAACAATAAACCTGCGAGCACGAGCGGTAGGGCGGGTACGCGCGAACGCGCCATTCTGTATCTCCCCCAGGTTGCGGAATTCTCTAGCAGCGTTGCCGCGGAAAGATACTATCATGTCACCGTCGAGCGTCCGCGCGCCGGGAATCCGCCGGTTTCTGAATCGCAATCGCCGCCGCGCACGTCTGTTTCCTGGCACTTGTTCGAGTAACAATTATCGCGTGGCGATGACCGCCGCCGTCCATCCCGGCACGCCCGTGGCGGCATCCAAGTCAGAACCAAAGAGATCATTGCATGCGAAGGAGCCGCAGTTGAAGAACACCACGATTCGCCTCTGCCTATTTGTAGCGCTAGTCGCCGTGCTCGGCGTGCCGGCCAGCTACCTCACCGCGCGCGCTCGCCAACAACAGGAAGGTCCCACCAAGCCGTCGCCCGCCCAGCAACCCGGTGCCGCCCCCAAGGCTCCCACCGGCCAACAGCAGCCCGCCGAAGCCGGCCAGGCCCCGTCGCAAGCGCCTCAAGCTTCCATCGCCGTGCAATCCAACGTCGTGAACATCGACGCCGTCGTCGTCGATAGCGATGGCAATCTCCTCACCGGCCTCAAGAAGCAGAATTTTCGCGTCCTCGACGATAACCAGCCCCAGCAAATTTCCAATTTCGCGCCCAGCGACGCGCCCATCACCATCTGCGTACTCATGGAATTCAGCAGCCGGATGGGCGGCTACTTCGGCTATCGCGGCAAAAATTGGGCCTACACTTTTCTCAGCCACATGAATCAGAAAGACTGGGTCGCCTTCAAGACCTTCGACCTGCGCACCAATGTTCTGGTCGATTTTACCCAGGATAAAAACCAGGTCGCCGGCGCCATTGCCAGCCTCTACTGGCCCGATTTCCACGAAGCCATTTTATTCGACGCCGTACTCGAAACCCTCGATCAGCTCCGCGGCGTCAAAGGCAAGAAATCCATCCTGATCATCGCTTCGGGTTACGACACCTTCAGCAAACACACCCTGGACCAGAGCCTGAAGCATCTGAAGGAAACCGACGTCACCATTTTCTCCATCGGCATGGGCGAACTGCTCGACGCCCTCGGCGTTCACGAGAAGAGTTTCACCGGACCCGAATTCGCTCAGGTCGATTATCTCCAGGCCAAAAACCAGCTCACCGCCTTTTCTGAAATTACCGGTGGCTTCGCTTGGTTCCCGCGCTTCGAGGGCGAAATGAACGACATTTTCAATTCTGTCGCCGCCTTCCTGCGCAACCAGTACACCATCGGCTTCACTCCGACCTCCGGCGCCGACGGCAAATACCACAAACTGAAAGTCGAGGTCATCGACGATTCCGGCAACCTGCTGGTCACCGTCGACAAAAAGAATCACAAAAAGAAAGTCACCGTGCTCGCGCGCCAGGGCTATACGTCGCCCAAAGCTGCCGCGACCATCAATTAAGCTCGCGCCAAAATAGTAGGGAATTTATTTCTGGATTCGCGGCTGCATTTACTTTTTTAGGATGCGCAGGTCGTGCCCGGACATTTCTCCGGGCTCGCGTACGCCCAGCGCCCCCAGCAGCGTCGGCGAAATATCCCGCAGCGACCCGCCCGGCCGCAGTTGCTGCGTGCCGTCCTCGCTTAGAAAAATAAACGGCACCGGATTCGTCGTGTGGTACGTGTGCGGCCCGCCGGTCACCGGGTCGATCATCGTCTCCGCATTCCCATGATCCGCCGTAATGATCCACGCCCCGCCGCGCGGCCGCAAAGCCTGAAAAATTCTTCCCAGCCCTTCGTCGACCGCTTCCACCGCCTTGATCGTCGCTTCCAGCTTCCCCGAGTGCGCCACCATGTCCGCGTTCGCGAAATTCATAATGATCGCGTCGAAATCTCCGCGCTCGATCGCCCGAATCGCGGCGTCCGCCACTCCCGCCGCGGACATTTCCGGCTTCAGGTCGTAGGTCGCCACCTTCTGCGATGCCACCACCTCCCGCTCCTCGCCGTAAAACGGCTTTTCCACGCCGCCGTTGAAAAAATAAGTCACATGCGCATACTTTTCCGTTTCCGCAATTCGCATGTTCTTGAACTTCTGCTCCGCAAAAACATTCGCCAGAATATTTCCCATCTGTTCCGGAGCGATCAAATACCGCAGCCACGGCCAGGCCTTGTCGTACTGCGTCATCGCCAGATACATCAAATTCTTCGGCCGCGCCGGATCGTTGATCTCCCCAAATCCCGGCTCCAGCAGCGCCCGCGTCATCTCCCGCGCGCGATCTGCCCGAAAATTGAAAAAGATCACCGCATCGTCGTCGCGAATCACGCCGCGCGGCGCCGAAGCCTTTCCTTCCTCCGCCTCGGTCACGATCACTGCCGGCGTCACGAATTCATCCGTCACGCCTTTTTCATAACTCGTCCGCATCACTGCGATCGGGTCCGTGCTCTTGGTCTCCGCCACCCCGTGCACGATCGCTTCGTACGCTTTGCCCACCCGCTCCCAGCGGTTGTCGCGGTCCATCGCGTAATACCGCCCAATCACCGTCGCGATTTCGCCCACCGCGTACTCGCGCATTTTCTGCTGCAAGGCTCCCAGAAAATCGATTCCGCTTTCCGGCGGCGTGTCGCGCCCGTCCATAAAGCAGTGCACAAAAACGCGCTGCACTTTATACTCCCGCGCCATCCGCAGCAGCGCGTACAAATGCTCCGTATGCGAATGCACCCCGCCGTCGCTCACCAGCCCCATCAAATGCAGTTGATGTCCGCGCGCCCGCTCCATCGTCTCTACCAGCAGCGGTTGCAGCGCGAATTCGCCGCTCGCGATCAGCGCCTCAATCCGCGTCGTATCCATCTGCACGATGCGTCCCGCCCCGATATTCAAATGCCCCACTTCGCTGTTGCCCATCTGCCCCGGAGGCAATCCCACCGCCGGCCCCGATGTCTGGATCAGCGTATTCGGAAATTCCCGCAGCAACCGGTCGTAATTCGGCTTCCGCGCTAGCGCAATCGCATTCCCCGCCGTCTCCGCCCGGTAGCCCCACCCATCCAGCACCGTCAACACAATTGGTTTCGGTCTCATGGTTGTAGCCGTTGCCTCTATCCTCCGCCAAACAGCCGCTTCAATCCCGCCCAGAATCCGCCGCCGCTTTTCTGCGGCTTCGGCTCCTTGGCTTTCCCGGCCTTCGCCGCACCCGCGTTCGAATCCGTCGTCGCGAACGACGGCGCATCCACATGCCCAGTGAATTCATACTCCGGTTCCACATGCACCGTCCGCACCAGCAGCACCGCATCCAGCGACGGATCTTCCGGCGGCGATGGCGACCCCGCTGAAAATCCCAGCGGCGGCATCACAATTTTGTAAATCGGCATCGCCGTAGGAGGCGGAGGCGCGGGCGGCGGTGCCGCCGCCGGCACACTCTTGTCCGCCTGTGGCACCGGATGCACCTCATCCTCTTTCGCCAACACGCGCAATTGCACGTTCGGCTCGGCCGCCGGCATCGCGTTCGTCTTTGCCTCATCCGCCGCAGCCGGAGGTGCGGTAGCCGGAACAAACAGTTGCGACGCCGACGTCACTCCCATCACCGGAATATTCGGAGGCGGCGCCGACTGCGCATGCATCTCTGTGCAATCGCAATTTCCCGTAGCTCCCGCCGTGGGCACCAGCTTCCCGGAGGGGATCAGAAAATCTCCCGCTTGCGGCACAATCAATCCTTCCCCGGTAAACTGCTGCTCCAAACGCAACGCGCCGCTCTTCGCCAGCACGCACAACGAATCACTCAGATCGAGTCCCAGCGTGATGTCCCGATCCGCTCCGCCGATGTTGATCGGCGTCGCAATAATCGTCGGCGTAAAAATTCTCACCGGCGCACCCGCCGGCAGCGCCAGGTGCAACCGCCCAATGCTCAACGCCAGCGTGATCGATCCCGCCGATTGCAGCACCGTAATCTTTGCCGGCCCGCAAATATCCACCTGCCCGCCTGCCACAAACGTCAGCTTGGCCTTTCCGCTGTGCACCGTCACCACGCTGCCGTTAAAAATAAAACTCGGCACCCCCGCCGCGCTCGCCACCGCCGCCCCAGCCCCACCCTCCACCGAAATATCGCCGCCCTCGACCCGCGCAATCGCGCCCGACGGCATCTCCTGCGCCCATGCCGCGCAAGCCGCTACACCCAAAAACAAAAATAGCGCCGCCGCACACAGCGCGGCGCGCCTCTTTAACCACACGAATTGGAATAGGGAGCACATCGAATGCCCGGCAGCGATTCGCCTATACTATAGCAAACGCGAACCAACCCCTAAAAACGGCGCTTCCGTAAAGCGTTGTCCACCAATTGTCCAAACGCCTTGACCGAGCCTGCATTTCCACCGGTTGTAGCCCGGCTAATCGCGCTATTTACATCTTGACCATTGGCGAGAAACGCATTACACGCTGCGGTATATCCTTACCTCAGCTAAGGAGAAAGGCCGATGCAAAAGATTGGAAGGCTTTGGTTTGCCGATTGGCGCGATGATCGCGGTCAGCGCTTGCGAAAGGGGTTCCGCACCCAGCGCGCTGCCCTGAGCTACCAGCACAAGATGAAACGTGAAACCGTGACAACAAAAAAAGCCCACGCCTCGGGAGCGTCCGTGCGCTCGCCGAGGCGTGGGGCAAGGCGAACGGCATCTCGCAGCACGCCGGCGTCGCCGCGCGTGAGCTCGGCGAAGTCGCCGGGCACATCCCGATCCAGAAACTAACCCCAATGATGGCCAATACCGTTATTGAGAGCTGGCGCTCGAGATTCTCGCCAAACACCGTCGCCGTGCGCAGGCGCGAGCTGAAACGATTCCTCGCTTGGATGGTGGACAACGGGGCGCACCACGACGTGCTCTACAACCTGTCTAAAGTCCGCAAGCCGATGCCGAGAACCGTAATCGCCACCCCCGCGGAGCTCGACCGGCTCACGCAGCACGCTCCGCCGTGGCAGCGATGTTGGCTCTCGATTACTGCCGGGCACGGTCTGCGGTTCGCGGAAGCGAACCGGCTCTCTCGCGCCCAGTACGACGAACACGCAGCGACGCTGACGTTTCGCACCAAGGGCCAGGACACCAACACCCTCCCGGCGAGCGACGAGCTGCAGGCCTTCTTCAAAATGGCTCCAATGAGCGCCGACCCGAACGCTCATCTCATCGACCTGTTAGCGGGGCGTCGCCTGTCGGGAGCTTACATCCGCAGGCAATGGCAAGACCTCAAGATGCAGGCGGGCGTGAATCCGGAACTTCGGCCGCATGACCTGCGTCGAACGCTAGCGGTTCGAACGTACGACCTGACTAAAGACCTGCGGACGGTGCAGCATCTCCTCGGCCACCGCAATCTCTTCACAACCTGCGGATATTTGGAGCATCACGACCCCGCAGCGATCCGCCCGCTGCTGAACCAGCTCAAGCCAAATGGCGGAACGCGTCGGGTCGGGTTTCAAAACTAGGGCGCTGCGGGGCGGGGCCACAAATGCGCGGAGGCCCCGCCCTGCGGCGGGCCGCATCACGCGCCGGGGTAGGCGCGGAAGGGGGCGGCCTAGGTGCAGACTAGCGCAAGCCCTACGGATTGCGGAGGCGAAAAGAGTAACCACAATATATAGTGTTCATACCGTTAACCCGCGAAAAGGGGCCCCCAAGTGAAATCAGCCAAAGCGCGTCCCCGGACCACCAAAAACGGCCGCAAACCGCAATCCACGGCCGCCGCCGCTGCAGATCCGCCCAACTTCTTCCGCGACCTGCGCAGCCAGGTCGCGGGACTCACCGGCACGCCATCAGAAATCGAGAAGCGTGCCGCCGACCTCACCACCAACTTTAGGCTCGAACACCAGCTCGCCCAGGCCGCCGCCCTCGCCGCGCAAACACAAGCGCGCCAATCGCTGATCAGCTCCGCCGAAAAACTTCTCGTGCTCGCCGAAAAACAAGCCGAGCGCGGGCGCCCGCGCCTCCTCGCCGTCCTCAGCAAAATTATTCTCGATCGCAATCTCCGCTTCCGTGTCGAGGAGTAAGCCACGGCCCAAACCGACGCCGAGCGGCGCGAGTCCGCGCGTCTCCGATCGCAGCGCCGGCGTCAGAGCGCCGCATGGCGCGAAGCCGAAAAAGACCGCCAGCGCGGCTACCGCGCCAAGCGCAAACCACCGTGGCGGGATTCTCCGGAGAAACTCGCCGCCCAACGCGAAGCCGCAAAGCTCCGCTGGCGAAACAAACGCGCCGCACCAGAATTCCGCGCCGAAGAGAACCGCAAGAACCGCGAACGCGCCGCGCGATCGCGCGGTGAGACCAACGCCAAACTCCGCCAGCGCAATCTCGACCGCAAAGCCCGCCTCGCGTTCTTCGCGCGGCGGGCGCTCGCCACCCGCGCCGCCCAAATCGCGCGGTGGGCCAAACTCAACTGCACGATCGTAAAAGCCTACGAGCTGCAAAATCCCAGCTTCATATTCGAACTCAACGGCCGCCGCCAGGTCGAACACTGGCGCAGCCTAAAGGAGCTTCCGACGTGGCGAACTTGAAAATCCGCAGCGACCTGATGGAACTAATCGCCGACGACCAACAGAGAAAGCAAATGTACGAGTTCATCCTCGAGGAAGTGGACCTGATCGAAGACCGCCTCCGAAAAGTCGCCATCAAAGCCGGAGTCCCCAGCGAAACACTAATCGAAGGAGTCAGCCTAGAAATCGTCGGGAGATTCTTAGGCAAGATGCGCGAAGAGAAAGAAAAACGCCAAGCCGCAGCGGCAGCCGCCGCGACAAACAAACAAATCCAATAGCGCCGCACTGCGCGCGATTGGCCACTGGATAACTTTCGATAATTCCACTTATCAGGACTTGACCGAGTTGCGAATCATGAGTGACCATGCCACCTGATTGTCGTGCGCCGGAGAATGAATGCTCGAATTTGACCTCCCGTTTCCGCATTCGTATGAAGTCGAAGAACTAGGCGAATTGCCGGGAACAGGAAAATTTGATGTTCCAGTGATTTACCTACCGCCTCCAAAGGGCCGAGCCGAGCACAATGGCCTGTGGCTTAAAGTGAAGGCGGGCAGTGGCAAAGTTTGGGTCGGTGTTTTTGCATTTGGCTACACATCACCACCAGCTTTCTGTCGCATTATCAGCTCGCCAGACCCCAATCGAGTGTGTGTCATATCAAATGGCGCAGGCTATATCGTGAGCGCCGACCAGCCCGAAGCATGGGAACAAATTCCAATCATCCCCGTGCTCGACGTGCGTCCGATACTTGAGCACAAGTTTCTCATCTGTTCGGATTTCACCAGTCTTGCAGCTTACGGAAGCAGTGGGTTGGTTTGGCGAAGCCCAAGAGTTTGTTGGGATGGATTGAAGATTTCCAAGATAACCAGCGAAACGATCGAGGGGGCCGGGTACGACCCCACGAACCCGCTGACACATGAGTCACTTTTCGCAGTGGATCTGAAAACGGGTCGGTCATTGCTTCCTGCACCTGAATCCGTAGGTGGCGAAGCTGTCTGGTGAGACTAGGTCCCGATAAACGCGCTAACCGGAAGTGATGGCCCTGGTACCCCAACTTCCGATAATCCGACTTATCAGGACCTAATCCGCCGCTGCTAGGAGAGCAGCCGGACGTCTCGCACAATCAGACCTCACGTCGTAGAATACGGTTATGGGCGAAACGAAACGCGCGCACTTGGCAATACTTTACATCCTTGAGGTCGCGACGATTTTGGTCGCCATCCTTCTGGTCGTTCCGAGCCTTGACCACGACCGAAGAGAGCGTATGGAGTCGTTTCTGCATCCGTCGGTCGAGAATACGCGGGTGCTCGACGCCAAGGACCGCCACGACTTTCTATTCCGTCTGGCGAACGCTAGCCCATTCGCAATCGTTGCGTTGCTGATTGCCTTTCGCATTCGGTCCCTCCACGACGCACCCCCACAAGACAAGTTGCAGAATGAAAAAACAGGGTCCGCGTAGGTTCTAATGCCACAGGAAGGCGTAAGTCCTGATAAACGCGCTATACGGAAACTATCCGCCCGTCGATCGCAAGGCAAACGCGCACGAACGCACAGCGGTGGGCGGCGGGGCTGTCCGTTCGTGCGCGTCCAAGTCCACCCCGTTGCCGCCGAGCGTTCTCCGCCTGCGTCAGCTGCACGCGCAGCTTCGCCGCGTGGATCGTTTCCGATAATCCGTGTCGGCTCAGGCGGTCGACGCAACACTTGCTTGCAGTTTACTCGCTGGAGTTTCAAAGCCTAGAGTTTTTCTCGGACGTTGATTCAAGCGCAGCGCGACCTGGTCGAGCTGCGCTTGCGAATAGGGAGCCAGGTCGGTTC
>DASWVE010000112.1:0-36373 GCA_036401315.1 Candidatus Acidiferrales bacterium | reverse complement strand
TTCAGTTTTATTTTATTTTGATTTGTGCGGCGGGGTTGCTGCCGGAGGGAATTCGTTTTGCGGGGGAGCCGGTGGCGCTGGCCATTTTGACCGAGCGTTTGAGTTCCGTGACGGCGGTAGTGCTGTGTTGCCTGTTGGGCGCGATGATTCCGAGGAAATGGCACCTGTTGGCCTTTGGTGCAACGGCCGCGATATTTTTTACGTTCCTGTTTCAAGATACGGCGCGGATGAATCGCATGGAGGCGCGGGTCGAACAGTTGGTGCGGACGCTGCCGCGGGACTCGCGAGTGATGGGCACAATTCAGCCGTTTCCGGATTCGCGGATTTTGATCCAGCACATGCTGGACCGAGCGTGCATCGGGTATTGCTTCAGTTATGGGAATTATGAAGCGGCTTCGCAACAATTTCTGGTGCGCGCGAATGAAGGGAATCCTTATTTGATGACGTATTTTGGAGACACGTCGGATATGGAGGACGGGGCGTACGAGGTCAAGCCGGAAGATTTGCCGGCGTGGCAGGTCTATCAGTGCACCGAGAATGGTGAGGATTTGTGCATCGCGCCGCTGCATGCTGGGCAGATGAACGATGAATTGGGCCAGCATCCGGAATGATGGACCCCGCGCTGGCGCCAGCGAAAATTGCGGCGGCTAACGGACTACGGTATCCTCGTCACCGCGATTGAATTGATATCGATACGACAGACGAGGTCTAGAATGAAAGCTTCGGGGAACAAGTTTTCGCGGACGCTGCTAGCAGGACTGGTGATTTTGATTATGAGCGCTTCCCTATACGCGGCATCGAGCATTTACGATTTCACGTTGCCATCGATCGACGGCAAACCGGCGCCGCTGGCGAATTACAAAGGTAAAGTGGTGCTACTGGTGAACGTGGCCAGCCGCTGCGGATTTACGCCGCAATACACGGCGCTGGAATCGACGTACGAGAAATATAAGGACCAGGGATTCGTGATTCTCGGCTTCCCGGCTAACAATTTCGGGAGCCAGGAACCGGGCACGAACCAGGAAATCAAGACGTTCTGCCAATCGAAGTACAGCGTGACGTTTCCGATGTACGGAAAAGTTTCGGTGAAGGGCGACGACCAGACGCCGCTGTATCAGTATTTGACTACGGAAGCGAACCCGGCGGTAAAGGGCGAGATCAAGTGGAATTTCACGAAGTTCCTGGTGGATCGAAACGGAAAAGTGGTGGCGCGGTTTGAGCCCGACGTGACGCCGGATGCGCCGCAAGTGACTGCGGAGATTGAGAAGCTGATCAAGCAATAACGGACGTTTATTTTTCTTTGAAGATTTCGAGGCCAGCGCGAGGTTTGAAACGCTGGCCTCTGTTTTTGCGTGGCCCTGCTTTCGCCCCGGTTTCGCCCTTCCGTTAAACTTCGTGTTTTCTGCGATCTTGCTGCGACAACTTTTCAGGCGTGAAGGTGTTTCACCTAATAAGCGGCGATAAATAAAAAGCTCGACGCCGAATGAAACAACTTAAGGGAACCAGGACATCATACGGAGGAATACGATCATGAATGCACGCACAGTCATACTTAGCGCAGGCTTGTTTTTGGTTCTGGGAGCGGTTCCGGCATTCGCACAGTCCACGGCGACACCCTCGTCTGCGAAAATTCAGCAGCGCAAGGACAACCAGCAGGATCGAATCGCGAATGGCGTGAACAGTGGACAATTGACGCCGCGCGAGACGGCGAATCTGGAGTCGAAAGAAGCCGGGCTGAACAAGGAAGAGCGGAACATGCGCTCGCAGGACAACGGTCATCTGACTTCGGCAGATAAGGCCAAGTTGAACCGGCAGCAGAATCATCTGTCGAATCAGATTTACGACAAGAAGCACAACGCGCGGACACGCCCACAGTAATTCGCGCGTTCTGGAACTGGTGACAATCAAAAAGCCCCGGCGATTTTGCCGGGGCTTTTTTGGGTCAAGACTGTTTGAAAACGCAAACCGGAGTTATTTATCGGCAAGCTCGGCGAGGAGGACGGCCTGCAGGTGAATCTGCTGTTCGCCATTAATTTTGCCGTTAGCGGCGGTGAGGTAGAAAACGTCGATTGCGGTCTGGCCTTCGGTTTCGATCAGCGCGATGTCGATGCTGTAACCGTGTTCGGCGAATTTCGAGCTGATGCGATGCAGCAGGCCGGGTTGATCCTGGGTGACGATTTCAATCAGGGTGCTGTGGTCGGAACATTCGTCGTCGAAGTCGATGACGGTGGTGACTTTTACTTTGGGCGGAACGGGTTTCTGGGAACGCAGGCGGTCGCGCAGCATACGCTGCAAATCGGCTTTACCGGTGATGACGTCGTGGACGCTTTGCTTGAAGCGTTCCCATTCGGGGAGGTTCAATTCGAGGACGCGGAATTGATCGGTGAAATAAAAAGTGTCGACGACCACGCCGGCGTGATTCGAAAACGCGGTGGCTTTGACGATGTTCATGCCCCAGGCGGCGAGGACGCCGGTCATATTGGCAAACAGAAACGGGCGGTCGGTGGTGACGAGCGAAAGATCGAACCAGTGGCGGCCGCGTGTGAGGGCGACCTGCACGGGATCTTTCGCGAGGGCGTTGGACATGTTCATGTGGGCCAGGACGTCTTCGACGGGATGAGTGCGGAGGTAGCGCTTGGGCAAGCCTTCGAGAAAGGTTTCGAGTTTTTTGCCGGCCGCGGGCGCGAGGGTGCGGAGATGCGCGAGCGTGTCTTCGTCAGTATCGACGTGGAGGCGTTGGTCGACATTGCGCAGTAAATAATTGGCGGTGCCGATGTAGAGCTGCCAGATATTTTCGGCTTTCCAGGGCGTGAGCGCTTCGGGATTCACGGCTTTGATGTCGGCGTAGGTGAGCAGACAAAGCATTTTCAGGCGTTCGGGCGTTTCGAGTTTCTCGCCGAGGGATTTTACGGTTTCCGGATCGAAGATGTCGCGACGCAGGGTCATGCTGAGTTCGAGATGGCGGCCGATCAAAAATAAAACGGTCTCGCGGTCGGGCGGGTCGACGTCGAGACGTTCGAGGCAGGCTTCGGCGAGGGCCACGCTGGCCTGCACGTGATTTCCGTCTTTCTGCGCTTTGCCGGTGTCGTGCAGCAGGATCGCGAGGTAGAGCAATTCCGGCTGTTCGAGCTCGTCAAGAAGCTCGGCGTAGCGCTGGTCCCATTTCGATTGCGACTGGCGCAGGCGATGCAGATTTTCGATGGCGACGAAGGTGTGTTCGTCGACGGTGTAGCGGTGGGAATAATCGCGAACGACGAGCGAGTCGATTCCCTTGATCTCGGGCAAGACGAGCGAAAGAAAACCCATGGAGTGCATGGCGCGCAGGGTTTCGGAGGCGTGGGGCGCGAGCAGAATTTCCTGGAGATGATGCCAGACCTCGACGCCGCGCGGCGGATCGAGAGCCATAGATGGCAGGGCTTGCTCGATTTGCATTTCGGCGGCGGGGCTGAAGGTGAGACCGTGGCGGGCCTGGAAGCGGAAGGCGCGCATCAGCAAATCGGAATCGCCGACAGCGTCGGGTTGCTGCAGCGAGATTAAACCGTTGTCGACGACGAATTCGGGATTGGCGAAGCGCGATTGCAGATTCTGAAATTGCCCGTGCAGGGACGATGGTGCAGACGGAAACGCGTGCAGGGACTGCAGGCAGACGCGATTGATGGCGCGGGCGTGGCCGAAATAGATGCGCATCCAGTCGGAGGCGGTCAGCGCTTCCGGTGTGGCGGATGCGCCAATTTTTCGCGCGGCAGCTTCGTCCTGGGATTCCCAGGCTAGGGTGTTGTTATCGCGTTTGTGCAGGTAATGCAGAAAGCAGCGTGCCGACATGAGGAAGTCGAGAGCCTGAAGTGAACGCTGGCGAGCGGACGGAAGCGCGCCGGGGGTTTCTTGCACTGAGCCGCGCGGGCGGCCGTTGGGCGAAATAAAATTCAGCCAGGAAGCGACGTTGTAATCGCGCAGGCCGCCGGGGCCGTCTTTGACGTTCGGCTCGAGATGAAAAACGGTCTCGCCGAATTTGGCGTGGCGGGTGCGCGTTAGGTCGGCGAGGCGCTGGGAGAAAACTTTGCCGTCGCGGGCGAGAAGTTTGGGAACCGCGGTTTCCTGCAGCTGCGCGAAAACCGCGGGATCGCCGGTGAGGTAACGCGCGTCGAGGAGCGAAACGGTGAATTCCAGATTCTCGGGATCGAAGCGATCACATTCGGAAATTTTGCGGGTCGCGGGACTGAGCTTCATACGCAGGTCCCAGATTTCCTGGGAAAACTGGCGGATGCGGTCTTTGAATTCGCTTTCGGTGCGTTCGCCGGCATGCAGGAAAAGCAGATCGATATCGGAATGGGGGAAAAGCCATTTGCGGCCGAAGCCGCCGAGAGCGACCAAAGCTACGCCAGTAGGTCCGTTTTTCTCCGCGGAAATATATTGGTTCCAGAGGCGCAGCAGGATGGATTCGACGACGGTGGTGCGGCTGAGGACCGCGGCGCGGCCGTCCGCGCTCAGGCTGAAATCGCTCTGAATCCGCGCCGATTCCTCGGCGTAGAAGCCGCGCAATTCACTGCCGAGCGTGGGCATCGAGGGCATGGCCGGTGCTGTCGACCATCGAGTGTAACTCCGGCACGACGCCGCGGCGCGGAACTTATGGCCGCGGGCAATTCAAGTTTTAAATTGAGTCAATTGGCAAATCCTATCTCAGCGGGCGCGCGGGGACAACGCACACGGGTGCTCAGCGCTTAGTGTTTGCGCGGGGCGTCTTTTTCGTTGCGATTTTCGACCTGCTGACGCAACAGAGCGACGAAGGCCGCAGCCGCGCGCGGTAGCGTGCGGTCGCGACGGTAAACCAGGCCGAGATCGCGGGTGAGGTCGGCGTCGGAAATAGGGATCAGCTTGGCTTCGCCGTTGCGGACTTCGTCCTTGGCGAAACTTTCGCTGATGATTGAAACGCCGAGGCCGGCGGCCACGAAGCGCTTGATCATGCCAACGCTGGCGAGTTCCATGGTGATGCGGAGCTTGGCGCGGTAGGGGCGAAAATGCTTGTCGAATAACTGGCGCGTGTAGCCGGTCTTGGGGATGATCTGGGGCTGGTCGGCAATTTCGCTAAGCGTGACGCTTTTCGATTTCGCGAGTGGATTGGAACCGGAAACCATGAGCATCAGGCGATCGTGGAAGATCGGATGAACGCGCAGGCTGGGCGACTTCACCGGCAAGGTGACGATACCGATATCGACCGAGCCGTCTTCGATTTTCTCGATCACTTTGCGGCTGAAGTTGCGGTAGATATTGATTTGCACGCCGGGATAGCGGCGGTGATATTCGGCGAAGAGGTCAGGCAGAAGATAAAGACAAGTCGCTTCGTTCGCGCCGATATTCAGCGTGCCCTGCGGCGAAATGGAAAGATCGGCAACGGCGCGGAGCGATTCTTCTTTAAGAACGAGGAGGCGCTTGGCGTAAGTGACCAGGGCTTCGCCAGCGGCGGTGAGCTTTACAGATTTGCCGACGCGGTCGAACAGTTTCTGGCCGTACGCCTGCTCGAGCTGGCGGATCTGGGCGCTGACGGCGGGCTGCGAACGGAACAGCTTCTGCCCGGCGCGCGAAAAACTGCCCAACTTAACAATTTCAAGGAAGGTTGTTAGGTAGTCGAAATCCATAGTTTTGAGTGCGGGAAGTATAGCAGAAGAGGGCACGGGGGCGGAATTGCGGGACCGGGGTTCGGCCCGGTCGCAAAAAAAACGGGCGACTGAAAGAAATCAGCCGCCCGCGGTTACGTGACAAAGAGAAGCGCGTGCGCTTAGCTGGGCATCAAGACGGAATCGATGACCTGAATCACGCCGTTCGATTGGTAGACGTTGGCTATGGTGATTGTTGCGGTGCCGCCCTTTTCGTCGGTGAGGATGAATTTGCCGCCGACTTCGGTGACGGTTAAGGTGCCGCCGCTGACGGTCTTCAGAGTTGTCTTGCCCTTCCCTTCCTTGATCAACTTTCGCAGGTCGTTAGTGCTGAGGTGGCCGGCGACGACGTGGTAGGTGAGGATCTTGGTCAGGGTGTCTTTGTTCTCGGGCTTGAGCAGCGTGTCCACGGTTCCGGCAGGAAGCTTGGCGAACGCTTCATTGGTCGGAGCGAAAACGGTGAACGGGCCGGGGCCTTTCAGGGTGTCGACAAGACCCGCGGCCTTCACGGCGGCTACGAGAGTGGTGTGGTCCTGGGAATTTACCGCGTTATCGATGATGTCTTTAGTGGGGTACATCGCGGCGCCGCCGACCATGGGATCTTTCTGGGCTGAAGCGACCGTAGCGGTTAGCAGAACCGCGGCAAGAACACCGAGCAAGATGCGTGATTTCATGATTTTTCCTCTTTTTCCTCGTGGGAGTAATTAGTTCGGTATGGAGTGCGTACCAATGTAGGTACGCGAGGTGCGCGGCGTTGGATTGTCGAGAACGACTGTTTTTTGATGCAGCCGCGCTGACGAATCAAACAGTTCGGTCAAAAGTTTCAATTATTCTGTAAGTCGCGACCGCGTCCGGGTATGCAAAGTGGCGTTTTGTGGGCCGTGGTGATAGCGTCTAATTTCTTGTTCCTGCTGAGGAAATCCAGCCGAGGTGAGTGAAATGACGTGGGGAAAGCGGCGCGCGATCGTGATCGCGGTGTTGTTGATTGGCTTGATTTTGCTGGTCTGGGCGGCGTCGAAGCCAACGGCGACGATACGGATTCCGTCGAACGGCGTGCTGGTGATCAACGCATCGGGGGAGATTGAGGAGCAGCGCGCGCCGGATATTTTCAGCGCGTTGAACGGAACCACGCCGCTGGTGCTGCACGATTATCTGGATGCGATGGATACGGCGGCGACGGATTCGCACATCACCGGACTAGTGGTGAGGATTGGGCCGCTGGAAACCGGCTGGGCCAAGCTGGAAGAATTGCGCACGCATCTGCTGAGTTTCCGCAAGAGCGGCAAGCCCAGCGTGTGCTATCTGGGCTATGACGGAATTCAGAATCCGGAATATTACCTGGCCAGCGCGTGCCAGCAGATTTGGCTGGTGCCGACGGCGCCGGTAAATATTCGCGGGATGATGGCGCAGGCGCTTTTTCTGCGCGGCACGCTGGATAAATTGAAAATCGTGCCGGAGTTCTATCACATTGCGGAATTCAAGACGGCCGGGAATACGTTCACGGAGAAGAAATTTACTCCGGCGCATCGAGAGGAAGTGGAAGGGCTGCTGCGAAGTATCTACGGACAATATTTGGACGACGCGTCGAGCGGTCGCGGTATGGAGCGCGCGAGATTCGAGGCGCTGGTGAATGCCGGGCCTTTTGCGTCGAGCGATGCGGTGACGAATAAAGTTGTCGACCGGTTGGGCTACTGGGACCAGGTGCAGGATTATTTCAAGCAACGCGATGGGAAGTGGAGCCCGATTTCGCTGGGCACCTACCGGGCGCAGGTGAAGAACGACGGTTCCACGCGTATCGCGGTGATTCACGCTTCAGGGCTGATTGTTTCGGGAGATTCGGGATCGACGCCCGGTGGCGGTTCGGTGATGGGCGGCGATTCGGTGGCGAGCGATATTCGGGCGGCGCGGAAGGACTCCGACATCAAGGCGATTGTGCTGCGGATAGATTCCGGCGGCGGTTCGGTGGTGGGCAGCGAAGTGATCCGCCGCGAGGTGGAATTGGCGAACATGGTGAAGCCAGTGGTGGTCTCGATGTCGGACGTGGCGGCTTCGGGAGGATATTGGATTGCGGCGCCGGCGCGGAAGATCGTGGCGGACCGCAACACGATTACCGGATCGATCGGCGTGCTGATCGGCAAGATGAACATTTCGGGGCTTTACACGTTGCTGGGCATGAGCACGGACTCGGTGGAGACCAGCGACAATGCGTCGCTTTTTTCGGCGCAGCAGAGTTTCACTCCGACGCAACGGGCGTATATTGAGAAATCGCTGAACGAGACGTACGCGGATTTCACTAAGGGCGTGGCCGCGGGGCGCAAGATGACGGTCGAAGCGGTAGATAAAGTCGGCAAAGGGCGAGTTTGGTCGGGCGCGCAGGCCAAGGAATTAGGGCTGGTCGACGAACTGGGCGGGCTCGATCGGGCGGTGGAAATCGCGAAGCAACTGGCGAATATTCCGGCGGGAGATTCGGTGCGGCTGGTGCGGTACCCCGAGGAGAAGAGTTTCTTCCAGCAATTAATGCAGCGCGAACGGGATACGATGAACGAATCGCAATCGCTCGATTCGATGCTGCGGCATATCGTGAGCCAGATGGAGCCGGTACAGGCGCGGGTTCCGTACGAGTTGCATATTCGGTAGTTGGTGGCCGCTAGCTCGGCGTGGCGAACGGCTTGAGAAGTTCCGGGCTGAAACGATGGCGAAGTTTCGTTATACTTGTGAGTCGAGGCGCGGTACCCAAGTGGTAAGGGAGAGGTCTGCAAAACCTTTATACGTGGGTTCGATTCCCACCCGCGCCTCCAGAATTCCTTCCAATTAATTCTCAGAAACTTCCAGGATAATTCTCCCGATTCGTGACCCGAGTCTAAATTTGCGTTCCTACGAATTGATTTGGGAGATGATGGGCGCGCGATTCCTGAGTTTTCGGAGGTGCGGCGTGCAGATTGAGCCTTGGCTGGCGGTGGGAGTGTTTTTTTCAACGGCGGCGACGGACGCGGTTTATGTGATGTTTAATGCGGCGGTGTCGTCGCAGCGGCGGATACCGGCCGCTTCGTGGAGCAGCGTGTGGTACTTGCTTTCGGCGTTTGCGGTGATCAGCTATACGAAAAACTGGATGTATGTGGGGTTTGCGGCGGCGGGGTCGTGGATTGGGGCGTACATTTCGATGACACTGCTGAAAAAGCCGAAGCGATTGGGAGCGATGAAACTTCACGGATAGCCCGTCCCGTGGGTCGCGTGGTTACTTCGATTTATTCCTGTGCCTGGATGGCTCGTTGCCGGCATCCTCCGCCTGGTGATATTGCTCGCGAATCCGTTCGAGGTCGACCGTGGGTTTGGGCAATTCCATGCCCAGATCTTCCATGGTGTCGGCCAGAATTTGCGATACGGCTAGATTGCGGAACCATTTGTGATTTGAAGGAATGATGTACCACGGCGAATTTTTCTTGCTGGTCTTCTGGAACATTTCCTCGTAGGCGGCCATGTAGGCGTCCCAGTATTCGCGTTCCTGATAATCGCTCTCACTGATCTTCC
This sequence comes from Candidatus Acidiferrales bacterium, assembly GCA_036401315.1. GTDB lineage: Bacteria > Acidobacteriota > Terriglobia > Acidiferrales > UBA7541 > Palsa-295. The sequence continues at coordinate 27,194 of DASWVE010000112.1, read as the reverse complement.
AATTGCGGGCCGGATCGTCGAGGCGTTCAGCGAAGCGGCGGAGCTGCTCGGCGGCGCTGATGTGCAGGAAGAATTTCACAATGTGGGTATTGTTCTGGCGGCGGAGGAGACGCTCGAAATCATTGATGTTTTCATAGCGTTCGGCGAGTTCGTCTTTCGAAACCAATTTGTGCACGCGGGCGACCAGCACGTCTTCGTAGTGCGAGCGATTGAAGACGCCAATCCAGCCTTTGGCCGGGGCGTGCGGGTGAATTCGCCAGAGGAAATCGTGGGCGAGGTCATCGGCGCTGGGCTGCTTGAAACTGGTGACACTGGCGCCTTGGGGATTCAGCACGCCCATGACGTGATTGATGGTGCCGTCTTTGCCGCCGGCGTCGAGAGCTTGAACGACGATGAGGAGGGCGCGTTTCTTCTCGGCGTAAAGAGTCTCCTGCAATTTTTCGAGCTTGCGGCAGTATTTCTCGGTGGCGGGCAGGGCTTCTTTCTTGGAGACGTGCTGGCCGGTGTAGTCGGGGTCGATTTTGTGGAGCTTGCAACGTTCACCCGGTTGCGCCAGGAATTTCTTGCGATAGTCCATTTGGTTGTTCCCCAAAGATCGGCCTAGCTTAACAAAACGAAGCGCGGCGAGGGCAAGCGAAGAAAATTTCGCCTACGCCTTTGCGGCATCGAATAGCGGAGTTCAAGAGCGCTTTGGCGCTGTGATAGACTCAGCGGCCTGCGCAGCGAATTGCCCGCGAATGCAGGGAGGCCCTGATGCTTCGAGCCGCGACTTTTCTTACGATTCTCTCTTCCCTTCTTTTATTTTCAGCGTCATCCGCCCGGGCGCAGGATGGTGCGACCGCTATTCAGAATTATTTTCAGGGCAAACAGGTGCAGGTGAAGATCGACATGCCCGGGACGCAGCAAGGCGTCGATTTGCGTTTTGACCGCGGCGCGCCGATGGACTGGAAACAGTATTCGTCGCGGCTGAAAAAATTTGGGGTGGCGATTCCGAAGCAAGAGCGCGCGACGGTAACCACCGTGGTGGTGAAGAAAGACTTGATCGAGTTCCAGCTGGATGGCGGCGGGTTCGGCACGTTTGGAGACGACACCAATACGGACGTGCATACGACGCCGGTGGAAAAAAGCAGCTATGAGAAGCAGCTCGAACGGGACATCGCGAATACGGATGACCCGGACCAGCGGCGCGACCTGCAGCGGCAATTGGATCGGGAACGCGACCGGCGCGAGCGGCAGGACGCGGCGAACCGGCGCGCGGCGCAGGTGGCGAGCCAGATCAAGAGCCAGCAAGTGGCGGACAATCGCATGCGCGGAGGTTCGCGGTTCAATCTGCGTTGGAGCAAATCGATTCCGGCGGAATATCTGACGCCGGACGCAGTGATGAAGGCACTGGCTCCTTATGTGAGTTTTGAAGTTTCGCCGGCTGCGGATGCGGGCGGCCCGCCTCCGGGGAATGAAACGAATGCGGAGCCGGCGGGCGCTCCTACACCTCCTCCTTCGGCGGCAGCTGACGATGCGGGTGCGGCGACGGCGCAATTGAAACGCGGAATGCTGATGGCCGACGTGACGAATTTGCTGGGCCAGGGGCGGCAGCTTTCGGAGTCGACTTCGAACGATGGATTAAAGACGCAGGTTTTCGAATACCTGCCGGGAGACCGGCGGGTCGAAGTGACCTATGTGGATGGGTTGGTGGTGCGGTTTGCGATCAGCTCGCGTTAGCGGCTGATTAGTGAATTGCGTGCCGACGCCGAAGTTCTTACGGGCGCTGACCGGGCGATTTGCCGGTCGCGGCTTTATTCGCCGTAGCGCAATTCGCGGTGACACCGGCTGCAGCGGCGGTCGGAGTTGGATTGCCGCAGGTCGGCGTCTTGCTGACGGAACGAACGATTACGGTGGCGATGGCCGCAGCGGCTGCCGCACCTACCCCAATCGCGATACCACCCGCAGCTCCAATTCCACCGGCGCTGCCGGCTGCGCCACCGGGCGCGGTGGTATTCACCGCGTCGACGACATCCACGGTGGTGGCGGGCGAAGGTGGCGTGGGCGAAGAATTATTTTGCACCGAGGATTCCTGGCCGGCGTGAAGAATCAGGCAATTTCCGGCGAGGTCGCAGACCTGGCAGGTTCCTTCGAGACAAATGACTTTCATTTGCGCGCCGGTGGTGTCAAAAATCACGACCATCTCGGTGCCGACGACGCCGGCGACGCCTACGGGAGTGCGCACGCGGAAGTGCGAATCGGGCTTCACGAGGGCGGCGGCCTTGGCGCGAACGCGGCCGTAATTCAGGTCGAGATCGGTCTGCTGCGCGGCGGGGTCGTGCTTGCCGATCATGAGATTGGAATCGGAGCCGACGCTGAGAATGGAGCCGTCGTCAAGGCTGACGCGGGCGCGGGCGAGGTGTCCGGTATTGATGGTGTCGCCCCAGAAAACCTGCTCATTCACGCTGGCCGCCGATTGCTGCTGGCCGCGGACGACATTGACGACGGGTAGAACCGTGGTGATCTTGCCGGCGCTGGGCTGGGCGGCTTGCTGCGCGCCGAGACCGGCGGGCATCACGAGCAAAGCGGAAACAATCAGGGCGATTGACGAGACGGCAGGATGGCGGGTCTTCATATTTAGTATTCCTTCCCTCAGGTACTCAGCAATCTAAGGAGTCGCAAGGCTCGCGGGGCTACCGAAAAATTAGCACAGGAATCGCGGCGAACATAGGAAAATTCTGGACGGCGGCGGTGACATTTAGTGGCTTTTAAGGCGGGGCGAAAGCGCCTGCTTCGCGCGCCAAAACCGGGCCCGAAAGCGTACTGGTTTGACGTAGTGGCGGGCTTGTTGCATAACGGAGTAGATCAGGAGGTCGCTATGGATACGAAAGAGAAAATGAAGTCGATGAAAGGCCAACCCGTCCCGGAATTGCCGGTCGCGGATGTCGAACGCGCGCAACGGCATTACCGGGATACGCTCGGTTTTGAGGTTGGATGGCTTGAGCCGGACAAAGGGATCGGAGCCGTCACGCTGGGCAACGTAGCGATATTCTTCCGGAGGAGGCAGCCGCCGTTCGAGCCAGCGATTCATTGGGTCTTCGCGGAAGATATCGATGCGTCGTACCGGGAAATGCAAGCGTCGGGCGCGAACATCGTCGACCCGCTGGAACGAAAACCGTGGGGAATACGGCAGTTCACCGTGCAGGATTTGGACGGGAATGTCTTTTACTTCCACAATGGCTAAGCCCATCTTGAATTCGGCCCAGGCACAACTGTTTGTCGCTGACGTTAAGGCGTCGTGCGATTTCTATCGGGATAAGCTTGGATTCACGGTCGCCTTCGCGTATGGCGAGCCGCTTTTTTACGCGCAGGTTACGCGCGATCAGGCGTTGCTGAATTTGCGAGCGGTCGACGAGCCGGTATTCGCGGGCGATATTCGGGAGCGCGAGCAACTGCTCTCGGCGACGCTCACCGTCGCTACCACCGCCGAGATCAATTCGCTTTTCCTCAGCTACCAGGCGATGGGAGTCCGGTTTTCTCAGCCGTTGAAGAAAGAACCGTGGGGCGCGCAAACCTTCGTGGTCACGGATCCGGATGGAAATCTAATTCTCTTTGCTGGGCCGGCGGACTGAAGCGCTTCGCGGCAGCCTGCCGATCAAGAATTAGAGAACTACCTCTTGGCGAGCCGCTGCGTCGAAATCTTATAACTTGACAGGCCCGGATTCCGGGTTGTAACTAGCCTGACGCCCGAGATTTCGATGGATGAGGAGAGTTTATGGCGCAAAAAGCGCGTTTCTTCGGCAAGAAAGCGGTCACTTGGCAATCCCTACGGCCTGGCATTTGGGTGCTGAAATTGTGGAGCGGCGACCAAGATCCGCAAGTCGCAGTGCTGCAGTTTACGGCTGAGGCGTATAACAAGATCCGGGAAGACATTTCCGGATTTCTGAACGAAACGAAGATTTTTGGCAAGACGACCAAGGTGCAGAATCACAGCGGGCCGGGCGTCATCCTGAGCAACTTGCAGCAACAGCACAGCCGCGTGTATTTGATCGTCCAGCACGGCAAGCCCAGCCGTTCGCCGTGGGTATTGCTGCCGGGAGACCCGGCGCCGGAAGATCCGCAATGGATTATTCACCCGCGCGGGCCTTCCCTTCCCATTTTGTAAGAAGTTATTGCGGCAGGCCGACGCGGCGAACTAGATCCTGGAAGCCGGGTTCGGCGCGCAAAGGATCGAGGGCGGCTTCGACTTTCAGCCAGGTGAGGTAGGCGTCGCGTTCAGCGTAACCTTTTTCCAGCAGCGCGATCGCTTTATCTTTTTGCCGCAGACCGACGCAAACGGTGGCGAGAAAATACGGCGGGACATATTGCAGTTTCGATTTGGACTGTAGTTCCGCGAAGATTTTTTGAGCTTCTGCTCTGTTTCCCGCCAGACCATAGGCCAGGCCCAGGCCTGCCAGACGCAGCGGCTCGTTATTCGATAGCTCCGCCGCTTTTTTACATTCCACCAGAGCCCGCGCGTAATCTTTTTTAGCCATGTAGGCGTAGCCCAAGCAGGAGTGTGCGCCGACGTCGTTCGGTTCGAGTTCTAAAGTTTTCCGGCACTGCTCGAGGGCGTGGTCGAATTGGCCGGCGAAATATTGGGCCCATCCCGAGGAGGAGCTGGCGAAAAGTGAAATTGGATCGAGGCTCTGGGCGATGCGTACTTCGACCAGAGCTTCACCGGCGCGGCCCATGGCGGAGAGAAAGACGGAGTACATGCGGTGGGCTTCGGCGTCATTGGGATTGAGTTCGATGGCGCGTTTGTATTCGCGCTCGGCCCCGGGCCAGTCCCAGTCGGCATAAAATTTCACGTCACCCAGCGTGGTGTGGGCGGAGGAGAGCGAATCGTCGAGGGCCAGCGCCTTCTCGGCATATTGCTTGGCTTTGGGCATGGCGATCTGCGGGGCGAGTTCGTCGGTGGCCCAGTAGTAGTCGGCGAGGCCAGAATATCCCGGCGCGTAATTGGGATCGATATCGATGGCCTGCTGGAAAAATTTCTCGGCCTGGCGGTATTGTTCGCCGGTTTCCTTGTTCCAGTGATAGCGGCCGCGGAGATAGGCGTCATGAGCCTGCGGGCTGACGCGGGCATAGCTGGTCAGGCGGGTTTCTTCCTGCGGTGTAAGCTCGATGCGAACTTCCTGGGCGATGTCGCGGGCGACTTCGGCTTGTAGATTTAGAACGTCGGTCAAGTCGCGATCATAACCCTTGGCCCAGAGGCTCTGGTCGGTGGCGGCTTGAATTAATTTGGCGTTGATGCGCACGCGATCGCCGGAACGCATGACCGAGCCTTCGACTACGGCGTCGACGCCGAGTTCTCTGGCGATTTGGGATAGCGGCTTGCGCGAGCCTTGATATGGAACTACGGAGGTTCTGGAAATTACGCGGAGCGCGCCGATCTGGGCGAGTTGGGTAATGAGTTCTTCGGTCATGCCCTGCGCGAAATAGTCCTGCTCCGGATCGTGCGACAGATTTTCCAGTGGCAGGACGGCTACGGACTGAATCGGCGGAGGCGCGTGCGGTAGCGCTGGTTTGTTATGACGTCGAACGCCGAACCAGACCGCGGCGATAACGATCGCGGCGCAGCAAACTGCGGTGATGATCTTGGTGCGGGTAGAGATTGGTTTCGGCGCGTCGGTCACCAGCGCGGCGCTGGAACTAGGCATTTGCATGCGACGTAAATCGATTTCGAGTTCCTTGGCGGATTGGTAGCGATTTTCCGGTTCTTTTTCCAGGCATTTGAGGATGATGCGTTCGAGCTCGGGCGAAATGTTCGGATTCAGGCCGCGCACCGGGGCGGGTAGCTTGTGCAGAATGGCGTCGATGAGGCGCGCGGAAATTTCGTCGCGAAACGGGCGCTGGCCGGTGGCGAGCTGGTAGAGTAAGGCGCCGAGGCCGTAGACGTCGGTGCGCGCGTCCATTTGATCGCCGACGAGCTGCTCGGGCGCCATGTAAGGTTCGGTGCCGGCAACCATGCGCGGTTCGGCTTCGCCACTGATCGTGGTGGTTTCACTGACCGGGCGGCAATGACCGGCGAGACCGAAATCCAAAACTTTGGCCAGGCCCTTGGGCGTGATCATCACGTTGCCGGGTTTCAAATCACGGTGAATCACGCCGCGTTCGTGGGCTTCCTGTAGCGCCTGGGCGACCTGCGAGGCGACGATGATCAACTGTTTTTCGGGCCAAGCTTCGCCGCCGCGTTCCTGAGCTAGCGATTTTCCCGCCAGAAATTCCATCACCAGGAATTCGGTGCCGTCCTGAACCACGAATTCATGAATGGTGGCGATGTTGGGATGGTTCAGCTTGGCGAGAATGAGCGCCTCTGTGCGGAAACGTTTGCGGGCGTCGTCATCGCCGAGCGCCCCAGCGGGGAGAAATTTCAGGGCAACATCGCGATCGAGATGCTCGTCGTGCGCACGGTATACGACGCCCATGCCACCCGCGCCGATCACTTCGATGATGCGGTAGTGCGAGATGGTACGACCGAGAATGGAGGGAGAATCGGGCACTGGCGGAGAATGTTACGCCTTGCGGCGCGAGTGAGGCAATCGCGACGCGGACACCTGCAACGATTGGACGCGGCGAAAGGCGAAAGTGGTTTGGGCGCCGATAAGAACGCGTGGGTGCTAAATTTTTTTGATGATTACGGCAGTGAGGTCGTCTTTCTGCGGCGTACCGGCGGAAAAGGCGGTAACGGCGGAGTAGAGCTCCGCGATGATTTCGGCGGCGCTCTTGCTTCGCGTGGCGCGTATGGTCGCTTCCAGTCTTTCCACTCCAAACTGTTCGCCGGCGGCATTTTCCCACTCGAAAAAACCGTCGGTGGCGAGAATCAGCAGATCACCCGCGCTGAGCGCGAGAACCTGCGGCGGATCGGAAATCAGGCTGGACGAAATGCCGAGGGGCATGCCGTGGGCGTTCATGGCGTCGAAGCGGTCCTGGCCGAGGGTGTAGACAAACAGCGGGCCGTGACCGGCGGAAAGTAATTCGACGTTAGCGCTGCCCGGGCCGCAGATAGCGGCGACGAAAGTGACGAACCGGCCTTCCTTTAGATCCGCGGAAAGCGAAGCGTTGATGCGGGACATAGCAGTGAAGAGGCCGTGATCCGCGGTGAAATTGGTGCGGGCGTAGGCGCGACACACGGCGGCGAGGAGAGCCGGGCCGATCCCATGGCCGGTAACGTCGGCGAGCGCGACCAGAACTTTGCCATCGGGAAGCGGCTGCCAATCATAATAGTCGCCGCCGGTTTGATCCGCAGGCTGATTCCAAGCGGCGATGTCGAAGCCGGCGACTCGCGGCATTTCGGTAGGCAGCAGTGACTGCTGAATGCCGCGAGCGACGTCCAGATCGTGCTCGAGACGCTCGACCTCACGGCGAGCATCGGCTTCGCGGAGGGCAGCGTCAACGTGCTTGCGGATTTCACCGGCAACCGCGGCGGCGATAATTCCAGCAAAGAAAAGAACGAAGGAGTAAAGAAAAACGAGTTTCTGAGGAGAGAGCGCGACAGTCTTGGCGGCGTCGACCGGAGTCCAGCCCAGATAAACCGCCGCCGCGAGATAGCTGAGCGCGGCGGCCAGCCCTGACAAACGGCAAAGAACCGGCTCAAGCCGAAGCGTGGACAAAATAATGAAAAGAAAAAACAGCAGGACCGACGGGTTGGCCAGCGGCTTGTAGACCAGCGCAATCGACGAACTGGGGAGCAGGGCGACGGAGAAGGCGACGGTGCAAGTTTCCAGCAAGGTGCTGACAATCCAGGCGGATTTCGGCAGGTCCGTGCCGCGCGCGAGCGATTTGGTCACGGCGCGGAACATTACAAATTCGAAGGCGAAGAAACACGCGATCAGGGAGGAACTCAACATCCATAAGTGAAAATTTTCACGGCTGGGGAAAATAAGCGTAAGCGAGGTGCGCAGAACGAGCAGAACGGCCGCGACCCCCATCAGGATGAGGATGCGCAGCCGTTCGCTTTTGAGGCGGGCCTGACGCAAAGCCGGGGACCGGTGGTGGGAATTGGTTTTCATGATTGGCGGGCAGTCAGATCCAATTCCTCTGCGTTACGCACCATCGCGGCTAGGCTTTGGTGGCCTGCTCCTTGGGCTTCGCCGCCATCATGGCCATCATTTGCCGCATGGCTTCGACGCTGCCGGGAGCGTTCTTTTCCTTCCAGGCATCCATCCGCCTGACGTTTTCTTCCAACTGCTTATAAGCATTCGGATTCTTGAACATGGCGCGAAAGGCCGGAACGATCGGCTTCAGCCGTTCCCAGACGGCCCATTGCTCACCGGTATTCTCGAAAAAAAAGTCTTCTTCAATCAGGCCGCGGTTGGCCATACCGGCGACCATTTCCCAGTAGCTGGTGACCATGCGCATGGACACGCTCTCCTCGCTATTGGGTGGACAGATGCGCATGGCGTCTTCGGGCGTGGCGGGGATGAAATGCTTGAAATACCATTCGCGTGCTTCGCGCAAACGCGGCTCCCGGCGCAATTCATAAAGCCGGAGCAGCAAGTTGGCCTGCTCGTGCGTAACTTCTCCCATGTATTCCTCCTGATTTTTGGTGCGGATTATAAATCAATCGTGTGGCGACGGAGCGCCGCTGGAAACAGAAACTTTGTGCGGCTCGTCCGCGGCCATTTCAGATTGCTCGAAAGCGATTTTGATGCGGCGGCGCAGTTCGCGCGCGACGTCGTCCTTGCGGTTGAGGATGGTGCGGACCTGGAGGCGAATTACGGTGCCTTCGAGAGTCAGCGATTCGACTCCGAGGACGCGCGGGCCATCGACCAGCGCGGGCGACCAATCGGAGTCGTCGCGAAATTCGGCGGCGACTTTATCAAGGATGGTGATCGCCTGGCCGACCATTTCATCGGCGCGAACGGTGATGTCCACGAAAGTCTGAGACCAATCGCGGCTGAGATTCGAAACCTGGCCAATCAGACCGTTGGGGATGGAGACGATGGCTCCGGTATTGTTGCGCAACACGGTGCGGCGCAGGGTGAGATGCTCGACGCGGCCGGTTTCGCCGTTTACCTGCAGAACATCGCCCAGAGAATACTGATCCTCGAATACGATGAAGAAGCCATTGATCAGGTCTTTGAGCAGGCTCTGGGCCCCGAAGGCTAAAGCGACGCTTAGGACGCCGGCTGTGGCCAGCGCCGGAGCGACGTCGAAACCGAGAACGCGCATGGCCATCAACGCGGCGAGAACTATAACCGCAGTGCCGCCGACGCTGTGCAGCAAGTCGGCGAGGGTGCGCGTTTGCTGCTCGCGCAATTGCCCCGAGCGGGTGGGAGATTTCGCGGTGTGAACCAAGCGCGCGGTGACGGCGCGGAGTAAGCGGATCAGAATGACGGCGAGAACCGCGATGACCACCAGGCGAAGGCCGACGCGGCCCGCGCTTTCCGATAACTGGGATATGGATTCAGTCATAAAATGGCAAACGCCGAAGTATACCACTCAGTTGGTGGGGCGAAAGACGGCTCGATCGCGTTACAGCGATTTTCGGCCTGCAAATCGAGCAGCGGTAGAATGGAAGGCGGGAGCGAAATCATGAACGGACCAAAGCGCACTTTTTTAATGGGACTATCGTCGGTGGCGGTGGGCGCGGTGGCCGAGCTGATTGCGCCGCGCAGTTGGGCGCAGGCGACGCGGCCGCCGATTCCAACCATCGACGATCCTCCCGACCAGAATGCTCCGCGCGCGCCCTATCCGGCGCCCAATATCGATCCGCGGGTGAGCGCCAAACAAGTGTTGGAGCATAACGATTCGCAGATTCACGACAATGTGGAAAAATTATATTTTCTGGCATCGCAATTGAAGGCCGAAGTGGAAAAAACGGATTCGCAGAACGTGCTCTCGCTGGGCATGGTGCAGAAGTGCGAACAGATCGAAAAGTACGCGAAACAAATCAAGAATCTGGCCAAAGGCTAGCTGCGAGCGGATTCGTCGGCGCTCGGGACGGATGGCTTTTGTGGCCGCGCCAAAAAGGGTAAACTGACGACTGCTTCTTTGCGATGCGCCTGTAGCTCAGTTGGATAGAGCGTTGGTTTCCGAAACCAAAGGTCGCAGGTTCGACCCCTGCCAGGCGCGCCATTTCCCTGTCGTATCCATTGAAAACATTTCTGGATTTTGGATCTAAGGCGCAGGACAGGTGTAGGTCGTCACCTGGATTCGCCACACGCGCTGGCCGGTGACGGGTTGAAATTCACGTTTCCATTTCGCGCCGGAATCGTGAACCAGACGCTGCTCGTCGATTTTTTTACAATGAGCGTCGAGTACCGGACCGAGGTCTTCGATGGTTGCCCCGGGAACTTCGAAGCTGAGTCCGTTGACGAGCATGACGGTTCGCGCCATAGGGCGGCCGGCATCGATCCATTGCTGAGGGAAATAGACGCCGGGAGTGCGCACGGTGACCGGCAAGTAGCCGGAGAAATGGCCTTGCTCCACGGGATTCGTCGCCGGCAGGAGATACGTTAGATAAAAGAAAAACCCAGGATTGTTGGCGATGATGACGCCGTTCGTGCCGGCCGTTTGCGCTGCTTGGCGCGCGACTTTTTGCCAAGGCTCGATCCAGTGCGGCGCGGCGTAGAGGCTGCGGGCAAAAATTCCATACCAGCCGATGGCGCCGATGAGCAGCAGCGCGGCGGCCAGCGCGCGACGGGCTGAAGGCAGGGTAGCGGAGGCGACCGCAACGCCGACGGGGAGCAACAGCCACGGACTGATCATCAGGCTACGCTTGGTGTTTCCGATCTGCACAAACGTCATGGCGCCGAGCAGCAGGAAAAAATAAATGAAAAATCGCCGGGCGTCGGAAACGGTGTAGATCAAAGTGCAGAGCAGGGCGCAGGCGATGGCGAGGCCGGCTGCGACGCCGAGGACCCAAAACCACGGGGCCACCGATTCACTGACGAACAGGCAGTAGAGGTTGTAGATGCCGGTGGCCGCGGAGGAAGCGCTGAGCGGCGCCGGGTGGGCGCCGCGGCGAACTTCGCGGAGAAAGGCGGCCAGGATCGGCACGTTGGCGAGAACGAGTAGAACGGCGGTCGAGAGGAACACGATCCATTTGGTTTTATCGCGCCAAAATCGGGAAATCAGATCGAGGCCGATGCAGCCCAGCACGGCCCACGCAAAATAATTGGTGTAGACCAGGGCCAGGGCGCAAAACGCGATAGGCAGCCACCGCTTCAACGTCGGATCTTCCACGTAGCGCAGATAAAAAAAGGTCAAAACCGAGACCAGCATGAAGGTGAACGAGTACCAGCCGGCGATACGCGCGAAATGAAAACCGTAGGGCCATAAGAGCAGGAGGGCGAGCGTGGAGTACCCGGCTCGATCGCCGGCGATTCGGCGGGCGGCTTGCACCAAGAACCACGCGCCTAGCAGATAAAAAATGACGGACGGAAGACGCAGCCAACGCAAGTTTCCGGCGGTGAGCCAGAGCCAGCCGTGGAGGACCAGGTCGGAAAGTGGAGGATGCTCGTGCTGGCCGGTCCCGCCGAGGAAAACCTGGATGGTTTTCAGGAAGGGTTTGGCAGCGACGTCGGTGATGACGACTTCGTCATCGACGGCGGTGAACCACGGATTGGTAGCCATGAGCACCGCGCCGTAGATCGCGAGGGCGATGGCCATGCGGGATTCGAATCTAACTGGATATGGAACTTTGGAATCGGGTGCGGCGGAGACGATCTGGTTTGGATCGCGGGTCAATCTGAAAAAAGGTTAGCGAGAAACGGATGCGCGGTCAAGCGACACACGCATCCGTACATCGGAGAGTTTTTTCTCCTTATCCGCGAGTTCTAAGCGTCGTCGTAGTCTTCGGTGAGCGACGCGAGAAACGCCGCGAGCGCGGCAACGTCGGACTGGCTAAGCGACATGTTTTGAAACTCCGGAGGCGCGTTGCGCAGCAGTCCGGCGCGGGCCAGCGTGGAACTGTTGACGTAGAACTGCGCCACGTCCGGAAATTTGAGTTTGCTGCCATTGTGAAAGTACGGCGCGGAATCTTCCAGGTCGCGCAGCGTGGGCGTTTTGAATTGCGCGATGGTATTGGGCAAGCCTTGATCAACACTGCAATCCTGCCCCGAGGCACAAACGACAGATTGAAGGTTCGCCTGCGGATTGGGGATGTCCGGATTCATGTAGACATTCCAAAGGCCGAGGTCCGCGAATTGGGGCTGACCGGGAACGGCGAGATGGCGGAACACTTCCGACGCGGTGGGATGCAGCGACGAAACCGGCATGTACTGGTTGAAATTCGCGTTGCGCTGGGCGAGCGTGGGAATCGCCAGATTGTAGAAGGCGCCGGAACCGTTGGCCGCGTCGTATTCTTCCTGCGATACGCCGGTGTTGTGAAAACGGAAGTCCGAAAAGTTCGGGGCGACGTGGCAGGCGGCACAGTTTCCGGCATGCTGCGAACCGTCTACTGCGTTATTCGCGACCTTCAGAAAAATTTTCAGACCAGCCAATTCGGTCGTGCCGAATTGAAAGGGCTGCGCGTGATACTTGAATTTGCCGTAGGTACCGTCGACGAAAACGGGATTGCTGAGCGCATTCACCATTGAAGCCAGGCGCACGTTGTATTGCGGGACGGTTTCCCCCGCTTTCGGTTGCACCGGCAGATGATTGATGCGCAGGAAAACATCGTACGGCGAAGCGTAGTAGCGGCCGAACTGATCTTGTTTGAAGAGCAGGCCATAGGTGTATTGGGCGATCAGTTCGGAGACGTCATTGACGATCTGGTCGTCGGTCGCAGTGGTGACGTCCAGGCGATATTGCGCGGGGAGCAAAACGTCTTTGGGGATGCCGGCCTGAGTTCCTAGAAAAATCGTGGCGTAGGAAAGATTTTCGCCATATTCCTGCGCCGGAATGTTGTTGCCGTCGTCTTCGCGGATCACTTTGGCGATGTGGGCGATGGCTTCCTGGGTCTGGGTCGGCCCCCAACCAAAATTGCGGCCAGTGAAGGTGGTTTTCACCAGGTCCGCCGGGTCGGTGAACTGACCATCGAAGTGAAGGAATGTAGGACCATCGTGCGCCTGCAGCGAATTGACCATTTGCATGGCGTTGCGCGGAGTGTTGGTGAAATTTCCCATGGGCAACGGCAGCGGGCTGCGGGTAGTGAAATCGGCATAGGTGCGATTCTCCGCGCCGGCGACACCTTGAAATTCGACGACAAAGTGGCAACTGCGGCAGTTGATCGACTGACCGGCAAAAGGACCGGGCAACGGGCCGTTGGTGGTTTGGGTGGTGGCGACGACCGGGTCACCGACCACGAGCGGATCGTTGACGCCGGTCATGTGCGCCGCGAAATATTCAGCGAAACGGGTATCGACGAACAGGCGTTCGCCGATTTGCTGTTCGGCGGGCGCGCCGCCTTCATTTTCCAGCGGGAAGGCGGGAGCCTTGCCGGAGCCACACCCGGAAAGAATTAAAAGAGCTGAAAGAACAATGGATACCGCCGCGTTCGCGCGAATCATTCTTTTTCCTTGGGGACTTCGGTATTTGAACTGTTGTCGGTGGAGCTGACTCCGAGACTTTTTACATAGGCGATGAGCTGCCAGCGAGAAGGTTCCGGAATGGCGCTCCAGTTGGGCATGCCGCGGCCGAGGCTGCCGTTTTTCAACAGCCAGAAAAGATCGCCATCGGTGGCTAATTTCTGTACCCGCTCGCTGCGCAAGCTGGGATGTTTGCCGCGGCCGAGAGCGTCTTTCCCATGGCATTTCGCGCAATGATCGGAGAAGAGATAGGCTCCGCCGGCGATGGCGTCGGGTTGCGCGGCGAAAGGGTTGGTTTTGGCGTGGTAATCCGGCGAAACGTTTTTCAGCCACGAGCCGTCGGCCATGGCCATGCAAAGAAGCACCGCGCAAAACGTAATCGCGGCGGGAATCAATCGGATTTTTTTGTTGGTGACGGGAAGATGCAAAGCTGGCTCCTGAATCATTTGCTGTTCCGGTGAAAGATGCTGCCGATTTGTTGAATTTCGTAAGAGACCCCGAAGCGGTACAAAACGCCCGCGCTGTTATCGTTTAATCCGAATTGCGGTGAGAAGAAGATTGTGGGCCCGTTGCGGGGAGTGCCAAAACTCACCGTGGGCCCCAAGTATTGGGAAGTCTGTTTCCAGCCAAAGCCATCGGTGGTGCCCAGGCCGCCGTAAAGTTCGAGGCCCGCTGCGAAATTCTGGCGACAGAAGAAGCAATACTTACCTTTCGAGACCAAGCTCAGCGGACGGCTGGCTCCTAACGCGTATCCGAATTCCCAAGGCTCACTTTCGTTTAGCGCTTTTTCGGAAATGAAATTCTCGGAGAAATTCCAGCCTTTGTAATTGCTGGAAAGGATCAGCTTGAGTTCCATCTCGCGCTCGATTTCGGTGCGAGCGATGGCGTTGGGGATGGCCAGATCGGCGATGCTATCGTGCCCGACGATTTCGAGCAGCGCGCGGTCGGCTCGATTGGTGTTTTCGTACTCTACGTACAGGACCGGATTGATCCAGTGCTCGCGCTGCAGCGGACGGAAGCGATTCTCCCAGCGGAAGCCGGTGTAAATTGTGCTGTCATGCTGGGTGGCCTGACCGTCCAGATAAAATTCGGTGGTCCACCAGCCTTTCACTCCGTACTCGAGTTCCATCGCGGTCCCGAGGAATGGGTTCGCGTTGCGCGGAGCAGCTTGAGTGTTCTTGAAAGAGACTTCCAAGTTGCCGGGCTCTTCGAGGGCAGCGGAATAGGTGACGAAGTAGGGCGGTTCCTGGGCCGCGGCGCGTGGCGCAAAGAAAGCAACGAACGCTAGCGCAACGAGAACGCCTCTTGCGGCGTTGCGCGCGCGGGTCGAGGTGGAACGCAATCGAAGCGGCATAAAACTCCTGGAGAAAGTTGGCGAATCCAATTTGAAGCGCTACAATCCACTTGCAACTGATTAACAACTAGAAACCGGCCGAAATCCAGTTGCAACTGTTTAACAACTGGAGGTTATACGAAATCCACCGCGGTAAGGCGAGTCTAGTTGAAACTGGTTATCAACTGGAGATGGGATTAGAATTCACTTCGCCAATCTTGTCAAGCGCTGCCATCCAATTTTAAACTGGGCGAATCAACGCGCGGCGCCTGCCGTGATTTAACGTGGAGCTCGCCCGACGGGGCTGGGGTACAGCGATTCAGAATTGTGGGTACAGGCTTTCGTGGATACGAGATTTGCGATACCCGCGTATAGTGGCAGCCTGTTCCCCTCGGAGTCCTGCAACTTCCTGGGTAAGGCGGGTTTAAGGAGAAAGTCATGTCAATTTTGGCGTGGATTGTCTTGGGTTTGATCGCTGGTTTTATCGGCAGCAAGATCGTAAATAAGTCTGGCGAAGGCGTGGTGATGGATATCGTGCTGGGAATCGTGGGCGCGATGCTGGGCGGCTGGTTGTTCAACCGCTTCGGGCAGGCCGGCGTGACCGGGTTGAACCTTTATAGCCTGCTGGTGGCGGTGGTGGGTGCGGTGGTGCTCTTGTTGGTGTATCACATGATCCGACGGGCTGCGTAAATGTCCGTGGGGGCTGCTCCGGCGAGAGAGGAGGAAAAATCGCAGGAGAACGCGCCGCGTGATGCGGTGGATAAGCCAGTCTGCCCGTTCTGCGGTTGCGACGAAGTTCATCGTTCTCACCGCAGCGGATTGTGGGACTACCTTTGCCAGTTTGCGGGGTTGAAGCCTTACCGATGTGCGGATTGCGAGCGGCGATTCCACAAGTAATGGAGAAGCCGCGTTAAGCTTAGAAAACTAGGCCGCCGCACCTGACAACAGGTACGGCGGCTTTTTTCGTTTTACGCCCGCTCGGTGTGGCCTTTGCATCCAGGGTGGGTGCAGGTGCAGTCGATATCCGGAGTCTCTTCCATAGCCTCGCACTGGGTGCTGCAGTACTTGCCGGAAGTTACTTGGCACGAACAAATCGGGTGGGCGCATTTCTTGGATTCTGCCATCGCGAATCTCCTTGTGAACTGGTCCTCGATATATACCTTGACTCAGCGGCGAGTCTAACTCCCGCCCGCATCTGAATCCATACCGCAATCCCATTATTTAGGTTGCCGGCAGTCATCCAACATTCATATGCAAAGTCGTACCATTTTGCAGGCAAAGGCTTTACTCTGTCCGGCCAAGACCCGCGGTAAGGATTCTACGGATTTGCGGAGCCAGCGAACGTGACGATCCGGGACATTTTGTTTGGAAAACCGCTGCCCACCTGGGATGAGCGTGCGGAACAATTGAATGTTGCCGCCGGAATTCCGATTTTCGGCTTGGACGCCCTTAGCTCAGCCGCATACGGTCCTGAAGCGGCGTTGACATTGCTGCTGCCCTTGGGCGCGGCGGGCGTGGCGTACATTGTGCCGATCAATGCCTGCGTCATCGCCTTGCTGGTGATTGTTTACTTTTCCTACCGGCAGACGATCGCTGCGTATCCGGGGGGCGGCGGGTCGTACACGGTCGCTTCGGAAAATCTTGGGCCATTTGCAGGGCTGCTGGCGGCGTCCGCGCTGATGATCGATTACATCCTGACGGTGGCCGTCGGAATCTCAGCGGGCGTAGGCGCGCTGGTCTCGGCAATCCCTTCGCTTTTCCCGCACACGCTTGGGATTTGCCTGCTGATTCTGCTTTTTATCACCATCATTAACTTACGGGGATTGCGGCAGGCCGGCGTGCTTTTCATGGTACCGACCTATCTTTTCATTGGCACGATCCTGGGCGCGGTGGGTGTGGGAGTATTCAAAGCGATCATGTCGGGTGGCCATCCCGTGCCAGTCGTGGCTCCTCCCGCGGCACTTCCCGCTGCGGCCGGGCTCAGCGTGTGGCTGATCATGCAGTCATTTGCCAGTGGCTGCACGGCGATGACCGGCGTGGAAGCGGTGAGCAACGGGGTGATGGCGTTCAAGGAGCCGGCTGCGAAAACCGCGCAGCGCACGTTGAGCATCATCATCGTGCTGCTGATCCTGATGCTGGGCGGTATCGCGCGGCTAGTTCGCATTTATCACATCGCCGCGACTGACCCGGGTGCGCCGGGATACCAGAGCGTGATTTCAATGGTGATCGCGGCGGTGATGGGGCGCGGCGCTTTTTACTATGTGGCCATCGCATCAGTGTTGCTGGTGCTGGCGCTCTCGGCCAATACCGCGTTCGCCGATTTCCCACGGCTGTGCCGGGCCATTGCCATGAATGGTTACCTACCCGATGGATTCAGTCTGCGCGGCCGGCGGCTGGTTTTCTCCAAAGGCGTTTACGTACTGGCGGTTCTGTCGGCGTTGCTGCTGATTTTGTTCGGAGGGGTGACCAACCGGCTGATTCCGCTCTACGCGGTGGGCGCGTTTTTGGCGTTCACGCTTTCGCAGGCGGGAATGGTGGCGCACTGGCGGCGGGTGAAGGGGCCGGGCTACCGGCGGTTCATCGCGATCAATCTGATCGGGGCGGTGGCCACGGGCATTACGGTAGCGGTGGTGCTGGTCGCAAAATTCGTGGAAGGCGCCTGGGTCACGGCGATCCTGATTCCCACGCTGCTGGTTCTGATGATGGCGGTGAAGCGCTATTTCTTGCGAGTAGAAAAAGAACTGGAATGCACGGATCCGTTCGACGTGGCCGGACTGCATCCGCCGATCGTGATCATGCCGGTGCAATACTGGGGCAAGCTGACTAACAAGGCGTTGCAGGTGGCCTACAGCATGTCGCAGGAGGTGGAAGCGGTGCACGTTCGCGCGGAAGGAGAGAAGCACGACATCTCCGCGCAATGGGACAAATATGTTATCGCGCCCAGCCGCGGCGCCGGGCTACCTGAACCCAAACTGACGCTACTGGATTCGCCGTTCCGTTTGGTGATCACGCCAATCGTGAATCATGTGCTGGAAGTGCAGCAGGCGAATCCGACCCGGCGCATCGCGGTGATGATTCCGGAAATGATCGAGCATCACTGGTGGCATTATTTTTTGGAGAACAACCGCGCGGAACTGCTGAAGGCTTTGCTGCTGCTGCGGGGAAACCAGAGAATAATCCTGGTTAACGTGCCGTGGTATCTGAAAAATTAGCGCGGGTTCCGATCTAATTCCTTTTTTTTTAGTGCGCCATCACTTCCCCGCCGCCCGCCTTGCGTTTTTTCATCAAGAAGACTAGCGGAACCATCAGCAGCGAGCCGATCGCAAGGTACTCGATGATATCGAGATAGGCTAGCACCGCTGCCTGGCGCTGCAGGCTTTCGTAAATCTGAAGGTGGGCCTGATTGGCGGCGGTGCTTAGGCTCGAGCCGGCGTGCGAAAAGCGATGCGTCAGACCGTCCAGCTGGCGAGCCAGCGCGGGATTATTGGAGAAGACGCGATCGATCAGAAAAACTTGATGGCGCTGCGATTGACGGGCGAGCATGGTGGTGACGAGCGCCGTCCCGGCGGATCCGCCGATGTTGCGGGCCAGATTGATGAGACCCGACACATCGTTGTTCTTGTCGCCCGGAACATCGGTGTAGGACATGGTATTTAACGGCACAAACAGAAACCCAAGCGAAGCCGCCTGGAAAGCGCGCAACGACGATGCGTAACTGAAGCTCATGGTGAGGTCCAGGCCATGCATGTGGACCAAAGAAAAGCCCATGATCAGAAAACCAGTCGCGAGTAAATAGCGCGCGTCCATCTTGCCGATCAGGATTCCGACCACCGGCATGCAGATAATGGTGACGATTCCGCCCAAGGACAGGGCGAGACCCGCCGTTTCGGCGGTGTAGCCCATCAGTGATTGCAGCAGCTGCGGTATCAGCACCGTAGTGCCGTACAGGGCGATTCCCAGCATAAACATCATGACGAACGAGAGACCGAACGTTCGATTCCTGAAAAGCGTCAGGTCGAGGATGGCCGTCTTTTTTCTGCGGATTTGCCAGAGCGACCAGACGATGAGCGAAATCATGGCGACCACGCAGATGACAAAAAATATAGTGATGAAGGGTGAACCGAACCAGTCGTCCTCCTGGCCTTTATCGAGAATCACTTCCAGGGTTCCGAAGGAGAGGGCAATCAGGCTGAATCCGATGTAGTCGAGGCGGAAGCCTTTCTTTTTGGTTTCTTCCACTTCCTTCTGGATGTGCGGCGGGTCTTCGACGACTTTGTGGGTTAAGTATAGGGACAGGATGGCGACCGGAACGTTGATGAAGAAAATCCAACGCCAGTCAAAATTGTCGGTGATCCAGCCGCCGAGGGTAGGACCAATCGCAGGGGCGAATACAACGGCAAGACCATAGAGCGCGAAGGCTTGTCCGCGCTTTTTCGGTTCAAAGGTGTCAGCCAGAATGGCTTGCTCGGAAGGCGCGAGGCCCCCGCCGCCGATTCCCTGCAGCACCCGGAAGAACAGCAGCAACGGCAGCGTCGGCGCGATGCCGCATAGCAGCGAGCTGATGCCGAAGAGGGCGACGCAGGTCATATAGAATTTCTTGCGCCCGATGAGATTGGAAAAATACGCGCTGGCCGGCAACACGATAGCGTTGGAAACGAGATAGGATGTCAAAACCCAGGTGGCTTCTTCCTGGCTGGCGCCCATGGTGCCGGCGATGTGCGGGAGGGCGACGTTGGCGATGCTGGTATCCAGCACCTCCATGAAGGTGGCGAGGGTAACGGTGATGGCGATAACCCAGGGGTTGAATCTGGGTTTCCAGGCCTGGCTGCTTTGGGTTTCCGGTGGCATAATCAAACGGTACGGTACTATTTTGCCTCAAGGGTCTCCGCCGCGCAAGAGGCGGTTGGTGAGCTGAATTCGATGAGAGAGTTGCAGGAAAGATTCGCGTGAAACGCGCCCGAGCGCATTCTTCTGGGAGACCGCCCGCGCACGAAATCCGCGCGCGCAATCGGCGGCTATTGGCGATTGCGTCCGAAGTGTTTATGGAATTTGGATTTGAGGCGGCCAGCGTCGAAGAAATCGCACGGCGGGCCGGCGCTTCGAAGCAGACGCTGTATGCACGTTATCCTTCGAAGGCTCGCCTGTTCGCAGCAGTGATGGCGCAGCGTTCGGATCAGGTGTTGGCTTCGTTTTCGTCTTTCCTGATGAAAGGCGACAATCCGGCAGCGGCGCTAACTGGCTTCGGAAATACGTTGTTAAATCTGGTGCTGGATAAGGAAACGCTGGCACTGCAACACGTGGTGTTTTCGGCGGCGCGCAAATTTCCGGAATTGGCCAAGACGTTTTACGACCTAGGCCCCGGGCGGGCGATGAAGCTGCTCGCGGGCTACCTGCAGCAACAGTCTGCAATGGGCAACCTGAAGGTGGACGACCCGGAAATTGCGGCGGAGCAATTCGCCAACCTGGTGGTGGGAGAATTGTTGCGGCGGGCGGCGCTAGGGCTGGGGCGACGTACGACACCGGCCGGGCGACGAGCGAGGTTGAAAGCGGCGGTGCGCACGTTTATGGCTGCGTACGGGAAATAAACTTGCGGCTACTTTGCTTCGCGCAGGAACCGGGCGGCTTCTTCGGGCGGTGTCGGATTGATGTAGAAACCGGTGCCCCACTCAAAGCCTGCCACTTTGGTCAGCTTGGGCATCATTTCGATGTGCCAGTGGTAGTGGTCGTTAATTTCTTCGCCGATGGGCGACGTGTGGATGACGAAATTGTAAGAGGGCAGAGCCAGAACCGAATCCAGCCGGGCCAGGAAATCGCGCATGATCCGCGAAAGACTTTTGTAGTACGGCGTCGGCATATTTTCGAACGCGGAACTATGTTGGCGCGGGAGAATCCAAGTCTCGAAGGGGAAACGCGGGGCGTAGGGTTCGAGGGCGATGAAATGGTCGTTTTCGAGGACCATGCGCGATTTCGTTTCCATTTCCTGACGAATCATGTCGCAGAATATACAGCGCTCTTTTTCGTTGTAGTAGCGCCTCGCACTGTCGACTTCCTCGCGCACCTGCTTGGGCACAATGGGGAGAGCAATCAATTGCGAATGGGTGTGCTCGAGCGTGGCGCCGGCCGGCTCGCCGTGATTTTTGTAAACCAGGATGTAGCGGAAGCGGCGATCGTTTTTCAGGTCGAGCATGCGATCGCGGTAAGCCCAGAAAATTTCTTCGGCGCCTTTTTCGCTGATGGTGGCGAGGGTCAGATTGTGATCCGGGGTTTCGATAATGACCTCATGCGCGCCGACGCCGTTCATGCGATCGAACAGACCTTCGCCTTCGCGGTCAAGACCGCCTTCGATGCCGAGCGCGGGAAATTTATTGGGGACCACGCGAAGCGACCAGCCGGGAGTATCCTTGCCGCTGCCATTGCGCCCGTAAGCCAGAACTTCGGAGGGCGTCTTGCCTTCACTACCAGGACAAAAAGGGCAATGCGGCACGCCTTTGATTTTCACGCTTTCGCGCACGAAATCCATGGGGCGGTTGGCGCGGTCGGTGGAAATGATGACCCAGCGTCCAGTGATCGGATCTTTGCGAAGCTCGGGCAATTGCTAAGTCTCCCCGCGGCGCTGGGCAGCGCCGGAAACCGGCGTTCGAAAACTTGAATTGATTCTACTACGGCGATTGCGGCGCACGGTGTCCTGAAGCACTTCTAATTCCAGATTGTGTGGATGAGGCTAGTACTGGCGCGGCCGGTATTCCCCGGCATTGAACGCGCCCTTATGCAGCCTGACGACCGGTTTTTGCCCGGCGCGCGTTTCGATGGCCAATACATCGAAGCGACATTCCGCGTTTTCGTCGAGATGACGAGCGCGTAAAAATTGCGTGGCCACGCGCGAAATGTTCCGGCGCTTCTCAATGTTCACGGCGGATTCGGGCGTGGCCTGCAGCGATTCTGGCGTGGATGGGGCGGTGCCGCGCGAGCGCGTTTTTACTTCGACGAACGCCAAGGTCTGGCCGTCGTAGCCGACCATATCGATTTCGCCTTTCAATCCCGGCGAAGTGAAATTGCGCGCGACCAGAATGTATCCGTGGCGGCGCAGATACCAGTACGCGTAGGTTTCGCCGCGAATGCCGGTGCGCAGGGCGCGCTGCTTGTCGGGATTCTCGCCGGCTGGAGCGGCGACGGGTCGCTCGTTGAGACCCTTGCGGGCGTTGAAATTTACAATTGCGAAAATCAGACGCGCAAACATCGCAGCGAATCTCCGTCTACTGTTCTTTGGGCTTACTTCTTTCGGCCGCCCATCCACATCATCGTTGACCATTCGCCGTCGGTGTCGACGACCTCAAGTCCCAACGACTCCAGTTGCGCGATGGCTTCGCCGGGACGAATCGACCGCCCTTGCCAGGTATCGAGGTAGCGCAGCCGCACAAACGGAATTCCGAAGCGCGGAATTTTGCCGAGGCGATTGCGGCCGGGAAATCCCGCTTCGATCACGTAGCGGCCGAGCGGGAGAGTCCACAGACCTTTCATATGTAGCCGAAAAATTCCGCCGGGACGCAGGACCCGCGCGGCCTCTTTGAAATAATTGAAGATGGCGCGTTTGTCCGGCACATGCTGAAAGACCGCGAAAGACCAGACGAAATCCACGCTGCGGTCGGCGACTCCTTCGAGATCTCCGCCGGAAACCGCATGGAAAGACGTGTGCGGAAATCCATACGACGATGCCTTGCGAACCATCTCGGGAGAAACGTCGACTCCGATGTATTCCGCAAAATCCTGGGACATCCATTTGGCGATGCGGCCGATACCGCAGCCGATTTCGAGCGCGGTTTTGCCGCTAGGATCAAAATTCGTCTTTTTTAGAAATGGAGTTACGTAGCGCTGGTAATCGACTTCGCCGGAGGCGAAGAAGGCATTCTCTTCGTTGGCTACGTCCGGCCAGTTAATATACGCGCGGGGATTTTCGCGCGCGCGGGTATCCCAGTCGCGCCGGATGGCGTCGAGCCAGCTTTTCTCCGAAGTGGAAGATTCGATAGTCACGATATTTTGCCGGACTTACTTCATTACCTCGAACGTAAACTCAATGATCTTGCCCCGCACCACGAAACTTAAATATTGCTCCCAAAAACGCCGAAAAGTGCGGCTGTGGTTCACCAAGAATTCAAAACCCAGGAACCGCCAGATACGCAGCAGCTTGAGGTGAATGCGCAGCGGCTTCATGCGGACTTTGGTGTACCACATGTCGCGGCCGTGGACGCCGCCGGGGAAAAAATAATTGAACGAATAGGTGTTCAGGTGCCAGCGATGAGTGGGGTCGCTGAAGGAATTGACGTCGGTGTAATGCGGGGTAAGCAGATAAATCGTACCGCCGGGCTTAGCTACGCGGTGGAATTCTTCCATGGTGGCGATGATGTCGCCGACATGTTCGATCAAGTGTTCGCCGCGAACCTGGTCGAAAGAGCTGTCGCGAAACGGGAGGCGGCCGCGGTCGAGATGGCAAATCACGTCGGCGCTGGTCGAAGCATTCATGTCGATGCCGATCGACCCGGGAAATTTGTTGGGACCACAGCCTACATCAAGAATGCGCGGCAGATCGCCCTCCGGCGTGAAATTCTAGCGCGGAACCAATGATTCCTTCGCGTTATTTGCATGGGCCGCTTGAAAATGAGGCGCGTCACTTGGTGCGCAACGGCCCGAAATGCACGGGGTAGCCGGCGTGAAAAGCAGGGAGCAGGAAATAGCGCGACGGCTCGTAGTGATTTTCAGAAGTGAACGGCGCGCAGAAGCGCGACTCGGTGGCCAGATCCCGGCGCACGAAAAACGCGTTGGTGCCCAGGAGATTGCAGCCGACCAGCGCGTAGCCTTTCGACGCCAGCAGCGTTTCGAGTGATTTGAGGGAGGCGCCAAAGTAGTCGGTGGAATCCCAGCGATGGGCCTCGTTGTATTCGATGATCCACGGAACGTCAGCGGGAAATTTCGAATTGTATTCGGCCACGATCACGCGGGGCGAGATCGAACCAATCGTCTCGAGAATGTAGTAGTCGTTGCCATCGAGATCGATGGATAGCAGGTCGACGTCGCGTCCGGCAGTAAGGCCCGCGATTTTCTTATCGATGGTCGAAGCGGTGACGAATTGCCGGTGGATTTCCAAGCGTCCAGCGGCGATCATCGTAGCGAGGTTGCTTTTCGCGGCAGCCACTTTCTTTTCCGAGCCTTCCAGCCAAATTCCGCTCCAGCCCTGGACCAGTAGGAACAGTGTGTTGTTTTCCAGGCCGTTACCGACGCCAAGTTCCATGAAAGTGCGATTCCCTTCACCGATGCGCTTGAAGATTTCGTGCAGGATACCGTCTTCATCGGCCTGGGAATACACGCGGTAGCCGGATTTCAGCAAGCGCCGCTCGTCGGCGTGGCGCGGGGAACTCAGAATTGCGCCGATGAGACCGTGAAGTTGGGCGATTTCGCCGGCGCGGACGAGTTTCTGGGTGCGAGCGTTGGAAGTGAGGAAAGTTTCGAGTTTCGATGTCATCGGTGTAAAAAACGTTTCGGAAAGCGAGTATATACCGCGACGGCGACAAAATGTCGCGTGCGAGTGAAAAACAAAGGGCGCCCGAATCGAAGACTCGGGCGCCCCGTGGAATGTTACTTCAGATGGTTAGAGTGAGCGTTCGACTTCAGTGAGACAAGCATCTAGCGTGCGCACCGCGAACTCCGCCTGATCTTCATCGATCATCAGCGGCGGAGCCAGACGCAACGCGTTTTCGCCCGCGCCGAGAATCAGCAAGCCCTTGTGGAAGGCCATCTCGACGATGCGGTTGCGCAGATCCGGCGCCCGTTCTTTGGTCTTCTGATCGCGCACCAATTCGATGCCGACCATCAAGCCTTTGCCGCGGATGTCGCCCACGATCTTGTGGCGTTCGCGCCAGTCGGCGGTCAGCTTGAAGATCAGGTTGCCCATTTCGGTGGCGTTGGCCATGTACTGATGTTCGAGCAAGTCGATGGTCGCAAGCGAAGCGGCGATGGCGACCGGATTACCGCCAAAGGTGGAAGCGTGCGCGCCGGGTTTCCAGTTCATGACGCTTGCGCGGGAAATGATCGCGCTGAGCGGCATGCCCGACGCAATTCCCTTCGCGGTAGAAATGATGTCCGGTTCGAGGCCGGCGTGATCGCCTGCCCACCACTTTCCAGTGCGGCCCATGCCGGATTGCACTTCGTCGGCGATGAGCATGATGCCGTGCTTGCGGCAAATGGCTTGCAAGGCGCGCAGGAAATCCGCGGGAGCCGGCAGGTAGCCGCCTTCGCCCTGGATCGGCTCGATGATGATGCCAGCCACGTCTTCGGGGTCGACGATGCGCTTGAACAAAACATTCTCGATGTAATCGAGCGCGTCGGCCGAGGCATGCTCGGGATTATTCCCGAAGGTGCCGCGATAGGTGTTCGGGTAATGCGCGTGGAAAACGCCGCCGAGCAGCGAGCCAAAACCTTTGCGCTGCACCGAGCGGCTCGCGGTCATGGAAAGAGCGCCCATGGTGCGGCCGTGGAAGCTGGAATAGAACGCGATCATTTTGTCGCGCTTCGTGTGATACCGCGCCAGCTTGATGGCAGCTTCGGTGCCTTCCGCGCCGGAATTTCCGAAATAGACGCGCTTGGCTTCCGAGCCCGGGGTGATGGAAGCGAGCTTTTCGGCGAGTTCGACCAGATTCGGATAATAAAAATCCGTCCCGGACATGTGAATCAATTCAGCGGCTTGCTTCTGAATAGCGCGAACGACGTTGGGATGGCAGTGGCCGGTGGAAACCACGGCGATACCGGCAGCGAAATCGAGAAAGCGGTTGCCGTCGACATCTTCGACCATCGCGCCGTAACCCTTCTTGGCTACCAAGGGATAATCGCGCGTGTACGACGGCGACAAAATGGCGTGATCGTGCTCGACCAGCGCTTTCGCTTTGGGACCCGGCAGCGCGGTCAGCAGGTGCGGCAGATTGGCGGCTACAGTTGCATCAACTTTTTTTTCAATGACTTGCATGAAACCCTCCCTCGAATGGAATTTGACCTGAACGCATAGCCGGTTTCCGCCGGAATGCGAGCGACTGCATCAAACTGTGAGGGAAGGACTTAGTCTACGCCGTAGAGGTTGGGACGCTGATGGGACGGCTGGTTGTGCAGCGACATTTCGTGTTTGAGTGAAATGATCATTTGTATTTCCAGCGAACCGTGCCGTCTTTCGAATCTTCTAGAATTATACCAGAATCGGAGAGTTGTTTGCGGATTTCGTCGGATTGTTTGAAGTCGCGACGCTTTTTGGCCGCGTTGCGCTGCTCGATCAGCGCTTCGATTTGTTCGGCCGGCATGCGCTGTTGCTGCGGTACGAAGCCGACTTTAGCCAGCTTGTCGGCGTCGTCATCGTTCATGATGGCGAGAATGGCGTCGAATTTCTCCATGGCGGCGACGATGCGCGGGGCATCCTGCTGCAGGAACTGGCCCTGATCCATCGCGGTGTTCGCTTCGCGAACCAGATCGAAGACCGCGGCGAGCGCCAGCGCGGTATTCAGGTCGTCGGCGAGGCCCGCGTCGAAATCTTCTTCCGCTTTACGCGCCAACATTTCGATTTCTGGATTTGATCCCGCTGCAAAACGTTCGGTTTTCAGGCGCGTCAGGAAATTGCGCAGACGTTCGACGGAGCTTTCGGCTTGCTTCAGGCTGTCTCCCGTGAAGTTCAGCTGCCGCCGGTACGGGACGGAGAACAACAAGTAACGGATGGATGAAGGTTTTTGGCCCTTGGTGAAAAGATCTCGCAGGGTGAAGAAATTGCCGAGCGACTTGGACATTTTCTCGCCGTCGATGATCAGGTGCTCGGCGTGCAGCCACATGTTTGCAAAGGGGTGTCCGGTCGCGGCCTCGCTCTGGGCGATTTCGTTTTCGTGATGCGGGAAAGTGAGATCGACGCCACCAGTGTGGATGTCGAGCGTCTCGCCCAGGTATTTCATGGCCATGGCGGAACATTCGATGTGCCAGCCCGGCCGGCCGGGGCCGATGCGCGTTTCCCAGAAATGCTCGCCCGTTTTCGGAGCCTTCCATAACGCAAAGTCCCGGGCGTCGTCTTTTTCGTAGCGGTCGTTATCGACACGGGCGCCGGCCTTCATTCCACCGACGTCAATCTTGGAAAGCTTGCCGTAGTCCGGGAATTTCGCGATGCGGTAGTAGATGGACCCTTCGCTGGTGTAGGTCAGACCTTTTTTCTGCAGGCGCTCGATCAGATCGACCATGTCTTCGACGTGGTCGGTGGCGCGCACGATTTCCTCGGGCGATTGCAGGTTTAGCGCGGCCATATCCTGCAGAAACGCTTCAATGTATTTCTCGGTGTAATCGCGGATCGAAGT
>DASWVE010000111.1:0-54485 GCA_036401315.1 Candidatus Acidiferrales bacterium | reverse complement strand
GCGATACGGTGGGAAGACTTCGATGGGAAAACTCTCCGGATTCGTCATAGCATGTGGCGTAAACATCTGAGCGATCCGAAGACCGCAGATAGCATTGCTCCGGTGCCAGTTGCCGAAACGCTTGCTCTGATTCTCGCGGAGACGAAAAAGGAACGTGGATACATTTTGACTAGTCCAACCGGAAGCCCCGTCGACCTTCACAACTTGGCGTACCGCGTCGTGGTCCCAGCACTCTCCCGCTGTGTTACTTGCGGCAACGAGAAAAAGGATCACGCCGGCGATCACGAGTTTGCGGTCATCGCAAAATGGCACGGATGGTATGCGCTGCGCCGCGGTCTTGCGACTCTGGCCGCATCGGTCGATTCACGAATGGCGGCAAAAAGTCTTTTGCGTCATTCGAACATAGCAACGACTGACCAGTTCTACATCAAGACAGTCGCGGCGGACGGCCTTCGAGCCGTGGAAAAAATCGACGCGCTGTTCCAAACGAGCAACGGCGCCCAACCAAACTAATCGCGGCAACCAATGAAAAAACAAATGTTCAGCCAAACATTCACCGGCGAAGAAATTTTGTGCACATTCGATTGCACAGAATTCGCCCACCGCAGCCCAATTACCATGATTTCAACCGCACAGAAAAACTCTGTCCGCCTGAGAACACACGAGGTACACTCGGAAGTCCGGACTACGAACCAAAAGGTCGCAAGTTCGACTCTTGCCGGGCGCACCATTTCTTCCTTCAGATTCAGGGCTTTGTAGTTACGTCGCAATTGGTCCGGGCTGTTACTTCACGCTGATTATCGTACAGTCTCTGTTGGCGTGTTTTCCTGTTAGGGGCGGGTCTGAAGCATGTCGGGCGTTTATTTTTCTTGACTGGCGTGTGTTTCGAAATTCCTAAGCAACCACACGTCGGATTTCGATTCCTCTACACTGACTATGATCTTTCTCCCGTCTGGACTGATCGCTGCTGAATCGATTTCGCCGCCGAGAGTGATTATCGGCTTAAATTCTCTTGAGCCTCTGAGATCGATTTGTATAATCTCCCGCCCTCCCTCAATCATAAACGCGTAGACGAAATTGCCATCGGGGGACCAGCCGAACGGTGCATAATGGCGCGGTCCAAACAATTCTTCGGAGTATCTCTCCAGGTTAATAACCCAAACGCCGTCAGCGTCGTGCCGACTCCAGTAGACTGCGATCCGTTTGCCATCGGGAGAAGATCTCGGACTCAACGTCAACCAACCATCAGCATCCTCTGAGCGGATCACGGATTCCTCTTGGCTCCCAACGTTGAGGCGACGCAGATTATGCATTCCCGGTTTCTGATAAATGATGTCCGTGCTCGGAGCCCAAGCGAGTTCTCGATTGGTGTCTGATGCGTCCGTTCTGTGTAATTGCCGAGCCGAAGTCCCGTCGGCACTGACTATCCAGACTTTCGCAGCACCTCCTTGATCACAAATAAAAGCTACCTGTTGACCATCGGGCGACCATGCTGGACTGGTGGATGTGGCGGTATCAAAAAAGGTTAATTGTGCGGGTTGACCGCCATTGATGGCCATTTTGTAGATATTTTGTTTATCGCTTGACCCCATCGTGAACACAACCCAGCGACCGTCTGGCGAGATACTTGGGTGACCATATGACAACGTGCCAAGAGTAAGCTGTCTATCGAGCTTTGCGCTGGTTCCGCTTCCGATCAAGTCGACCGACCAGAGGTTCGAATAATTCTGCGTTCGCGTGTACGCCATTTCCGCTCCGTCATGCGAGAGCGTGAAATAGTCGCCGACCTCCAGTCCGCTGATGATCGTCGCGGGGATTGTCTGGCCCGAGATAGGCATTCTTAGAAGGTCACTTGTGTCTCCCTGTTTTAGGAAGTACAGAATGGCATCGCCTCGCGGTGACCACCGAGGCGAAAGGATCTGATCTTCGGTTTCAACGAATTTGTGTTGGCCCGTTCCGTCGGTCCGCATCGTCCATATCTGGTGCTTTCCTGAGCTATCGACGAGCAGGAGAAGCATATCGGTGTTTCTGGAACAATCGATGTCGCGGAACCATTGATACGTGGGAGAAGGGAGGCGTTTCTGAATTCCGGTTGACCTGTCTATCGAAACTAGTGTTCCCCCGATGTCGGTACCGTTTGCCGTTATGATTTGAGATCCATCACGAGACCAGCACGATTCGCCAGGACCGCCTACTTGTCGCGGCGTTCCTCCGAGTCGAGACAGGATCAAAGTTTCCTCACGTTTTCCGTCTAAACTACCCATTAACAAAACTTCAGAGCCGTCCGGAGACCATCGAGGGAACGACAGCAGCTCTGCATGGAGAAGCTCGATGCTTGGGCCTCCTGATAGGCCCTGCATCATCAGCTTTTGATCTCCTTGCTGTCCGGTGACGTAAGCAATGGAGTTTCCGTCGGGCGAAACGGCAGGCATTAACGCATTGCCAACGAATGTGATCTCCTTGTGTTCCAATGGCAGCGATAGGGCCGCACGAAAGTGTGCGTGCCACCAGTAACAACCCAGTAAGAAGATCGTGCAAGCCAAGAAAAAACTTGTCAGCCCGAGTGCGAGCGCATTTTGCCAAAAGCGAAACGCCAACGGCTGTCGGAGGGTATTAGCTTTCGTCGGACGTTCTGAGTTGCCGGCTTCATCCGAGTATAGATTGTAAAGATGCAGTCTGAGGCCGTGCTTGACCTCGAAGTCGCCTAGATCGTGGAGCATGTGACGACGAGAGGTAAGTTGATCGAGGACATCAGCTTGCGCGGTTGATACGAGGATATGACCAGCATCGCCGCAATCCATAACTCGCTGGGCGATGTTGATCCCACCTCCGGATACGTTTCGATTAGCGTTAATATCTGCGACGCGGTAGACGGGTCCGGAATGAATACCCATGCGCAGCTTGATGTCAGGGTGATCGCGTAGAGTTCGACCCAATTCCAGCGCACAACGAACCGGAGCTTCGGGATCGCCGAAAAACACGAGTGCCATTCCGTCCCCGGTGGGTAATCGAATAAGTTGCTCTTGGCTTTGAGCGCGAGCAAATTCCGCAGTATCGCGAACCAGCATTTGCAACTCGGCAAGCAGGCGCTGCTGCTGGTCCATCGGCATTATTGAATAAGCCACGATGTCCATGAACAGGACATGAGCTATTTCCAGCGCTGTACGCGGACTTGGCTCCTGAGTCTCCGTCAATGGATGCTCCCGTTTCGACTGGTGACGCGTCCAGCAGACATTTGGTTAAACGTTGCCATAGTTTAGAGTTCGGCAATACTAGGTCTCGCATGTTTGCAAGTCAACCAAGTGAAAGGACGAGATTATTGGTTTCGGAATTTAAATCTACCTCTCGGAGCGAAGCTGGCCTCTCGTCTCATTTTGCGGGACGGTCTCTAAACGCATCACAAGTAATTAGTGCATGAAAGAAGCGGCCAAGGCACCTAGGTTGATTTGCAAACGGCTACGAACCAAAAAGGTCGCAAGTTCGACTCTTGCCGGGCGCACCACGTTTCCTCCGGCTATATAGAAACTTTCTACATGACTCGTTTGTCCTGCGGTTTTGCGCGCATGGAATTTTGCGCGGTTTCTGCCCCCACGCCTGATGCGTATCCCGTGAACTGCTGTGCTGGACATCGCGAGCGATTACCCTGCGCGGACGTTGAAATTGCGGGCGGTTTGCAGCATGCTCGTCCCCGGTTGTCCGCGTGATATCTGGAAAATTCTGCAATCCGCGTAAGGATGGCGACATGTCATTTTTGATTGATCGAAGAACGCGCCGTGGTGGCTGGTACGGAGCCACCGCTATTGCTCTGGCTGTGGGGATGGTGATTTGGGGCGGGGCGGTGGCGCGGTCGCAGGAGGTGCCTGCTCGGGCGCTATATAAGGATGCGAAGGCGCCGGTAGAGGAACGGGTTAAGGATCTGCTGGGGCGGATGACACTCGAAGAGAAGGTGTCGCTTTTGAGTGGGGCGAATTGGATGGAGACGGTGGCGATTCCGCGGCTGGGGATACCGGCGATCAAGATGGCGGATGGGCCGGCGGGGATACGGGCTTGGTATGGACCTTCGGCGTTGACCAATGCGGCGAATTCGAAATTTCCGAAGATCACCAGCACGGCGTTTCCTTCGGGGATTGCCTTGGCGGCGACGTGGGATCCGGCGATGGCGCAGGCGGTGGGTCAGGCTTTGGGGCAGGAAGTGCGCGGGATTGGGCGGGACATGATTCTGGGGCCGACGGTGAACATCCAGCGGGTTCCTTTGTGGGGCAGAAATTTCGAGGGATTTGGAGAAGACCCGTACCTGGCGGCGCGCATGGGCGTGGGTTACATCAAAGGCGTGCAGAGTGAAGGCGTGATCGCGACGGTGAAACATTTCGCGGCGAACAACGAGGAATTCGAGCGGCATCGCGTGGATGAAACGATCGACGAGCGCACCTTGCAGGAAATTTATTTTCCGGCGTTCAAGGCAGCGGTGCAGGAAGCGGGTGTTTGGTCGGTGATGTCGGCGTATCAGAAGGTGAACGGGCTGTATTGTTCGGAGAATCCGTATTTGCTGCAGGATGTGCTGCGCAAGGAATGGGGCTTCAAGGGATTTGTGGTTTCGGATTGGGGCAGCACGTACAGCACGGATGGGGCGGTGAACGCGGGGATGGATGTGGAGATGCCGGGCGGCGAAGTGGCGCGGACCTGGCTGGCGACGGAAGGAGCGATTAAAAACGGGAACGGCGGAGATTTCCTTTCGCCGGAGAAAGTTCTGCCGCGGATGAAAGCGGGCGCGATTTCAGAGGCGACTCTGGATGCGAATGTGAGCAGCATTTTGCATTCGATGTTTGCCAGCGGGGTTTTCGACCGGGGGCAGGCTGCGGGCGCGGGGACGAGCGAGATCGATACTCCGGCGCAGCGCGCGGTGGCGCGACATGCGGCGGCCGAGAGTATTGTGTTGCTGAAGAACGCGGGGAATTTGCTGCCGCTGGATTCGGCGAAGATCAAGACGCTGGCGGTGATCGGGCCGAATGCGGCGGTGGCGCGAACTGGAGGAGGAGGGAGTTCGCTGGTGCGTTCGAACTATGCGGTGTCGCCGCTGGATGGAATCAAGGAGCGGGCGGGAAGCGGGATGCAGGTGAGCTATGCGCTGGGCGCAGCGATCGATGAGGAAGGCGTGAGCGGCGCGGGCTTGGTGGAGAATCTTTCGGCGGTGGGCGGGGGCGATGCGGCGGCTGCGGAGAAATTGCGCGGCGAAGCGGTGGCGCTGGCGGCGAAGTCCGACGCGGTGGTGCTGGTGGTGGGCGACAACGCGCGGGTGGAGTCGGAGGGATTCGACCGGAAGACTTTAGATCTGCCGCCCGGACAGGATGAATTGATCGCAGCGGTGGTGAAGGCGAACAAGAACACGGTGGTGGTTTTTAACGCGGGGGCTCCGGTAAATGTGAGCCATTGGATCAGCGACGTTCCGGCGCTGGTGGATGCGTGGTTCGGCGGGCAGGAGATCGGTCACGCGGTGGCGGACGTTTTGTTTGGCGACGTGAATCCTTCGGGGAAGTTGCCGTTCAGTTATGTGAATGAATTCAAAGAGTCGCCGGGGTACGGGAATTATCCGGGCGAGAATTTGCATATGAAATACGCGGAGGGGATTTACGTTGGTTACCGCTATTTCGATAAGCATGGCATCGCGCCGCAGTATCCGTTTGGGTACGGGCTGTCGTACACGAATTTTGGGTACAGCGATTTGAAGATCAAGGCGTTAGGCACTGCTGCGGGACAGACGTTCGAAGTGAGTTTGAAAATTCGCAACGAAGGGAAGCGGGCTGGCGCGGAGGTGGTCGAGCTTTATGTTCACGACGGACATTCCAGCGTCGATCGTCCGGTGAAGGAATTGAAAGGGTTTCGTCGAGTGGAGTTGAAGGCCGGGCAGAGCGGCGAGGTGAAGTTTACGCTCGATAAGGACGCGCTGGCTTATTACAGCACGGCGACAAAAGGCTGGGTGGCGGAGCGGGGTACGTTCGATGTGCTGGTGGGATCGTCGGCCGCGGAGATTCGGCTCAAGGGTCAGCTCGAGCTGCCCTAGGCGACGTGATTTTTTCGAGAATTTTTGGATTTGCGCTTTACGGCAGCACCGTCAGCGCGAGATTGACGCTCGACGTTGCGCCGTTGGGCGCGGTGGCGGTGACGATCAACGCGTAATTTCCGGGAGGCGTGGCTTGGCCTCCGGGAGATTTGGGCAACGCGCCGCAGGCGGACATACCTGCCGCGAGTAATACGAGAACCCCGAAAGAAACTGCCCAGCGCGGCTGCGATTTTTTCTTCCACATTGCGCCGCAGAGGGCCACGCTCGCCAGCAGCAATCCTATACCACCCGTGGTTCCTCCAGGCATCAGCGGTGCATTTCCCGGAACGTTTGCCGTGCAGTAGGTATTAAGCACGATGGCGATGTTGGTGCCTTTACCGGTGAGGGCGATGGAGCCCGGGACGGCCTGACAGGTGATGTCGGATGAGGGACTGCTGCAGCCCAGCGTGACCGTGCCGGTGGTGCCGGGAGTGGCGGTGAGAAGCAAGCCGAAGACGGCGGTGCCTCCGGGCGTGGTGCTGACGTTGGTTGGAGCGCCGGGAGCTACGGTGATGGTCACCGGGGAATTTCCGCTGTTGAAGGTGGCGGTGACGGTGGTGGCGGTGGTGATGGTGACGGAGCAGGCGTTGGTGCCGGTGCAGCCGGCGCCGCTCCAACCGGCGAAGGTGGAACCGTCGGAGGCGTTCGCGGTGAGTGCGACGACTTGGCCGCTGGCAAAGCTAGCGGAGCAGGTGGACGGGCAGGCGATGCCGGCGGGAGTGCTGGTTACGGTGCCAGATCCGGTGCCGGCTTCAGTGACGGTCAGCGTGAAATTATTGGTGGTCTGGGTGAACGCTGCCGACACGCTGGTGGCGGCGACGATCGTGAGAGTGCATGGGGCGGTGCCTTCGCAAGGGCCGGCGGTCCAACCGGTGAAGGTCGAGCCTGTTGCTGGCGTCGCGGTCAAGGTGATTTGGGTACCGCTGGCAAAGGGCGCGGAACAGGTTGCGCCGCAGTTGATTCCGGCGGGGCTGCTGGTCACCGTGCCGGTTCCCGTTCCGGATTTCGTGATGGTCAGCGTGAAATTGTTGGTGGTCTGAGTGAAGTTGGCTACGACGGTGGTGGCCGCGGTGATCGTCAAGGTGCAGGTGCCGGTGCCTTCACAGGGGCCGGAGCCCCAGCCGGCGAAAGTAGAGCCGGTGGTGGGGGTGGCGGTCAAGGTGATCACGGTGCCGCTCGCGAAGGGTGCGGAGCAAGCGGCTCCGCAGTTGATGCCCGCGGGAGTGCTCGCCACGGTACCCGTGCCGGTGCCGCCCTTGGTAATTGTCAGCGTGAAATTATTAGCGCTCTGCGTAAAGGTCGCCGTGACTGTAGTCGCGGCGGTGAGCGTGACGACGCAAGTGCCGGTGCCCGAGCAGGGGCCTGCGGTCCAACCCGCGAAAGTCGAGCCAGTCGAGGGAGCGGCGGTCAAAGTGATTTGGGTGCCGCTGGCGAATGGTGCGGCGCAAGCTGCGCCGCAATTAATTCCCGCGGGCGCACTCGTTACCGTTCCCGTACCGGTCCCCGCTTTGGTCACCGTCAAAGTGAAATTTGTCGTAGTCGGCGCGAAAGTCGCGGTGACCGTGGTTGTCGCAGTGATGGTGACGACGCAAGTGCCGGTACCCGAGCAGGGCGCGCCCCAGCCGGTGAAAGTGGAACCGGTCGCGGGCGCGGCGGTCAGAGTAATTTGCGTTCCGCTCGCGAAACTCGCCGAACAAGTCGCTCCGCAATTAATTCCGGCGGGCGCGCTGGTCACGGTGCCCGTGCCGGTTCCAGCTTTGGTCACCGTCAAAGTGAAATTCGTGGTGCTTGGCGCAAAAGTCGCAGAGACGCTCGTCGCCGCGGCGATGGTCACTACGCAAGTGCCAGTGCCCGAGCAGGGCGCGCCCCAGCCGGTGAAGGTGGAACCGGTCGCGGGAGCGGCGGTCAGAGTGATTTGAGTGCCGCTGGCGAATGGTGCGGCGCAAGTTGCGCCGCAATTAATTCCGGCGGGTGCGCTGGTCACGGTGCCCGTGCCGGCTCCGGCCTTGGTCACGGTCAAAGTGAAATTTGTGATGGTCGGCGCGAAAGTCGCGGTGACCGTGGTCGCGGCGGTAAGCGTCACGACGCAGGTACCGGTGCCGGAGCAGGGCGCGCCCCAGCCGGTAAAGGTGGAACCGGTCGCGGGAGCGGCGGTCAAAGTGATTTGCGTTCCGGTCGCGAAACTCGCGGAACAAGTTGCGCCGCAATTAATTCCGGCGGGCGCGCTGGTCACGGTTCCGGTGCCGGTGCCGGCTTTGGTTACGGTTAACGTCTTGCTGGTGACGGCGGTGAAGGCGGCGGTGACGGTTTCGTTAGCGCTCATGGTGATGGTGCAGGTGGTGGCCGTGGCTGGCGCGCAATTGGCGCTGAACCCCGTGAATGTTTCACCGGCGCCGGGCGTGGCGGTGAGCGTGACCTGACTGTTGCCCGCGAATGTCGCGGTGCAGGCGGTGGGGCAATTGATTCCGGCGGGCGAGCTGGTGACGGTGCCGGTGCCCGTGGCGGTGATGGTCAAGGATGCGGCTCCGGTGCCGGTGAGGTTGACGGTTTGCATGCTGCCGGGCGTCGGGGCGTTGTCGGTAAGGGTGAGCGTTCCGGTGTAGGCGATGAATTGCGTGGGAGTAAATCCGATCTGAAGAATGCATTGAGCGCCGACCGCGAGGGTGCCGGGGCAGGGGTTGGCGAGAATTTCGAATGCGCCAGCAGTTGCCGAAATGCCGGAGAAGGTAAGCGGCGCGTCGCCAGAGTTGGTGATGGTGACCGGCAGCATCGAGTTGGCGTTGACGGGTTGATTGCCGAAGGCCAAAGGGCTGACGGAAAAACTGACGCCGGCATTCAGGAGTACCTTGCGGATGCGATTGTTGAACACATCGCCGACGTAAAGATTTCCCTGGGGGCCGACGACGACTCCTACGGGCGTGGCGAAACTGGCGGAGAGGGCGGGACCGCCATCGCCGGCGAAGGCGAAATTGCCGTTGCCGGCGAAGGTCGCGATGTTTTTGGTTTTGCCGTCGACGCGGCGGATGACTTGATTATTGGAGTCGGAGATAAAGAAATTTCCGGCACCGTTGACGGAGACACGGTCGGGAGAATTCAGAGTGGCGCTGATCGCGGGCCCGCCGTCACCGGTGTAACCCGCAACGCCGGTGCCGATTATGGTGGTGATGATCCGGGGCGTGCCGGTATCGATTTTGCGGATTACGTTGTTGAAGGTATCGGCGACGAACAGATTGCCGGCCGAATCCATATCGAGACCGAGCGGGCAATCGAGAGTGGAATCGATCGCGGGACCTCCATCTCCAGTGTAGGTTCCATTGGCACATCCGATCGGCGCGGTGTTGGCCGCTCCGCCACCGCCGGCGATGGTGGTGATGGTTCCAGTGGTGTCGACTTCGCGGACACGATTGTCCTGCGCGTCGACGAAGTAGAGATTTCCGGCGGCGTCATGAATGGCGCCGCGACCGTCATTGAGGTTGGCGCTGAGTGCGGGGCCGCCATCGCCGCACGGCAAGGGAGCCTGGTTGGGTCCATTGCCGCAGAGAACGCCGGAACCCACGATGGTGGTGATGGTTCCGGAGGTGTCGACTTGACGAATTTTGCCGTCGCCGTCATCGGCGACCAGCAAGGTGCCATTGGCTTCGATGGTGACGGTGCGCGGCATGAATAGTTGCGCACTGGTGGCAGGGCCGCCATCGCCGCAGACGAAGGTCGAATGGGCGCAGGGAATGCCGGTGCCTACGACGGTAGAGATGGATTGATCCGCGGCGCTGACCTTGCGGATGCGATTGTTTTCGGCGTCAACGATGTAGAGATTGCCGGCGGCATCGAGTCCGGGAGTGCGCGGGAAATACATGCTGGCGCTGGTGGCCGCGGCGCCGTCGCCGACCTGGCCGCTGCCGACTACGGTTGAGATTTGTTTGTTGTTCGCTGGGCTGTAGAGACGGATGCGATTGGCCCAGTAGTCGGCGATGTAGAGATTGCCAGTGGTGGAATCGACGAAAATGCCGGCGGGATTGGTGAGTTCGGCGTTGAGGGCGGGGCCGCCATCGCCGGAGAAGCCGAAGGTATTATTGCCGACGATGGTGGAAATCAGGTAGCCAGCAGCGGGGCTGGCGGTGAGTTCGCGGATGACGGCGTTGGTGGTGTCGGCAATATAAACGTTGCCGGCGGTATCGACCGCGAGACCGTCGGGGCCGCCGAGGGTGGCGCTGGTGGCGGGTCCGCCGTCGCCAGAATAGTTGTCTTCGCCCGTACCGGCGATGGTGGTGATGATTTTCGAAGTGACATTGACGAGGCGGATGCGGTTGTTGCCGGTATCGGCAATGAAAATGTTTCCGGAGGTATCGCTGGCGATGGCTTGCGGGAAACCGAGTTCCGCGGAAGTCGCTGCTCCGTTGTCTCCGGAGAATCCCTGAGTGCCATTACCGGCATAGGTGGTGATGGTTCCATTCGCGTCAATACGGCGAATGACGTTGTTGCCGGCGTCGGCGATATACAGATTTCCGAGTCCGTCGAAGGCGATGCCTTGAGGGTCATTGAGGGTGGCACTGGTGGCGGGGCCGCCGTCGCCGGTGTATTTGCAGGCGCCGGTACCGGCGATCGTTTTTACCACTCCGCCGACAAGCTCGCGGACCAGGCAGTTGTTGGCATCGGAGTAGTACAGATTGTCGTTGGCGTCGAGGGCGGCGCCGTAGGGTTCAAAAGTCAGCGTCGAAGCCGAGGCGGTGCCATTGGGCGAGAATCCCGCGGTGTTATTTCCGGCGTCGATCGTCAGTACTCCGACAGCGACGGTGCCCGGAGTTATTTTGTAGATGGGGCCGCTGTCGGTGATGACATAGAGATTTCCGGCCGGGTCGCGAACTACGGCTTGAGGACCTTCGATCGGCGCGGCAGTGGGGGAGACGCCGTTGGGTGGAGGACCACCAGCGTAGGTGGAAATGGTGTTCTGGGCGTGGGCGGCGTTCGCAAACAGAACGAAAAAAAAGACGAAAAATGCGCGAACGGCGTGCGCGATGACGCGGTTATTTGAATTGCTCACAACGATCTCCTCGATACAGGCGCACGAACGTTCCCCCCGTTCAGGGCCCAAACTACTTGAGGAGGCTGTTCCGGCTGTCTACGGATACAACTCCATCGCGGGGAAGTAAGCGCGAATTCTCTAACCCAGCGTGATTTAAGGTCAAGTAATAGTTTTGCGAAGTTTGGCGTTTGCGGTTCAGCCGGTTTCGCTTTTCTTCTTCGAGAGTTGAACGTAACTGCGATTGTGATGTCCAGACGGCTCGAAGGTTTGTACTCCATCCCCTCATTCCTACGGGTTCACCCCGGTGCCGGTTAGCGATACGTTTTGGGTGCCGACGCCGTCGGTCAGGGTGACGGAGGCGGAGCGGGCGCCGGTTCCGGTCGGGTCGAGCGTCACTTCGATGGTGCAGGACGCGGAGGAGGCGAGGCTCGCGGGGCAATTGTTGGTTTGTTGGAAGCTGACGGTATTGGCGCCGGTCATAGCGATGCTGGAGATGGAGATGGCCGCGGCCGACGTGTTTTTTACGGTGATGGGTTTGGCGGCGCTTTTGACGCCGACGGTTTGATTGCCGAAGGCCAGGCTGGTGGGGCTGATGGTGAGAGGCGCGGCGATTCCGGTGCCGGTGAGGGTGACGACTTGAGTGCCGACGCTGTCGACGACGGTGATTGAAGCGGAACGGGCGCCAGTGCCAGTGGGATCGAGAGTGACGTTGATAGTGCACGAGGCGGAGGCGGCGAGACTGGCCGGGCAGTTATTCGTTTGGGCGAAGCTGACGGTGTTGGCTCCAGTGACGGTGATGCTGGAGATGGTGATTGCTGCGGCGGAAGTATTTTTTACGGTGATGGGTTTGGCGGCGCTTTTGACGCCGACGGTTTGATTGCCGAAGGCGATGCTCGTCGGCGTGACGGAAATCGTAGCGCTACCGGCAACGCCGGTGCCGGTGAGGGTGACGACTTGGGTGCCGACGGTGTCGACGACGGTGATCGACGCAGAACGCGCGCCGGTGCCGGTGGGATCGAGGGTGACGTTGATGGTGCAGGAGGCGGAGGCGGCGAGACTGGCGGGACAGTTATTGGTTTGGGCGAAGCTGACGGTGTTGGCACCGGTAACGGTGATGCTCGAAATGGTGATGGCTGTCGTCGAAGTGTTTTTTACGGTGATGGGTTTGGCGGCGCTTTTGACGCCGAGGGTCTGATTGCCGAAGGCGAGGCTGGCGGGCGTGACGGAAATCGTGGCGGCGGCAGCGGCTCCGGTGCCGGCGAGCGAAATGGTTTGGGTTCCGGCATTGTCGGTGAGGGTGACGGTGGCGGCGAGAGAGCCCGATGATTTCGGACTGAACGTCACGTTGATGGTGCAGGTGCCGGAAGCGGCGACGCCGCCGGTGCAATTGTTGGTCTGCGCGAAGCTGGTGGAGTTGGTGCCGCCGACGGCGATGCTGGTGAAGGTGAGCGCAGCGGTTCCGGAATTGGTGAGCGTCACGACTTTTGCGGCGCTGGTGGTACCGACGGTCTGACTGGCGAAGGTAAGGCCGGTAGCGCTCAAAGTTACTTTCGGAGTTCCGCCGGCGGTGGGCCACGCAGCGTTGACGAGGTTAGCGACGTTAACCGAGCCTAGGCCGGTGGCGAGGTCATAACCCTTGGTGGAACTGTAGCCGCTGAGAACGCCGAGCAGGTCGCCGCTGGTGCTGGTGACGCAATTCGGGTCGCCGGTGACGCAGACCTGAGATTCGGTGCCGGTGGTGGTGTCGTAAAAAATGCAGGCGTTGCCGTTGGTCACGGAGGTGGAGTTGCAGGCGGTGAGATTTTCGGCAGCGGCAAATTTGTAGAGGACTGGATTGATGAGGCCCTGGGCTTCGCCGGTTTTCTGTTGCACGAGCGCCATGATTCCGGCCATCGCAGGAGAAGAGGCGGAGGTGCCGCCAATTTCCTGATAAATGATTTCGCTGGGATCGGTGTAGTCGCAGGTGGAAGTGCTGGTTGTTTCGCAGACGAGGTAGGCGCTGCCGACGATGCCATCG
Source organism: Candidatus Acidiferrales bacterium (assembly GCA_036401315.1). Taxonomy (GTDB): domain Bacteria; phylum Acidobacteriota; class Terriglobia; order Acidiferrales; family UBA7541; genus Palsa-295. Next base: position 41,351 of record DASWVE010000111.1, on the reverse strand, counting down.
GGATAGCCGCTGGAAGCGAAAAGAGAAACGTCGGGAAGGTCGCGTTTGCCGTCGGCCGGTACGCCGGTGCCGGTCTGCCAGGAAGGTTTGGCGTAACCTCCGGCGCAGGTGGCGGAGGTAGTTCCGGTGGGCGCGGTGCAGTGGCTGTAGCCGCCGCTGCCGGCGGCGATGGAGACGAAGTCCTCATAGTTCGTGAATTGGCCGTCGTAGGCATCGTTGCAAAACGCTTCGCCACTGGCGTCGCCGGAGAGCGAGACGATGTAGGTGCTGGTGCAGGTGGAATTCCACGGAATTTCGGGAATGTAACCTTTGGCGGTGGCGCCGTTAGAAGAGTTCGAAGTATTCCAGTAGGTCGAGGTCGCGGCGGTCTGCCAAAGGAAATCGGTGCCGCCGACGGCGGTCAAGAACGGACTGGAAGCCATGCCGTTCACTTGCAGGCCTTTGGTATCGGGGTTGGGCGCGGGATTGTCCTGACTGGTGCAGCCGGCCGAGCCTTGGTCGCCGGACGATTCGAAAATGCTGATGCCTTCGGCGGCGCCCTGCTGCCAGATGGCGTTGTAAGCGGAATTTCCCGAAGTGCCGAGGTTGAGTTCGCAGCTGCCGTAGCTGGCGCTCATGATGGTGGCGGTTTTGTTGTCGACGATGTAGGAATCCGACAACTGACCACCGAAGGTGGTGGCGGTGTTGGCGCTGACTACGAGCACGATTTTTGCGGAAGGCGCGACGGCGCCGGACCACTCGACGTCGAGAGTGTTTTCGCCGCGACCGCCGCCGCTGCCTTCACCGGGATCGGTGCCGTTGTGGATGATGGTGGGCGGATTATTGGGCAGGCCGAAGGAGGCTTGGAAAGTGGAGATGTCGGACAGCGCGATATCGTTGACGCCAGAGATGGCGATGGTCTGGTTGTTGCCTTTTATGCCGGCGTTCCAGACGGGAAGAACGTTGTAGATGGTGGCGAAGTCATAGGGAGTGATGTCTTCGCGGGTGAAGCCGTTGTTGTCGGTGTACGTGAATTGCGGCGCGGCTTGATTCGCGGTGGAGTGGTGTGTGGGTTGATCCACCGGCGTGACGCGACCCGTATTAGGATCGCGGCGGACGCGGTCGCCTTTCACGGATTGATGCGTGGGGAAAAAATCGTGGAGGGACGCGAGGCCTTCGACGACGGGCGCGAGAGCTGCGGGAATCTGGGGGTCGGTGCTGTTGGCGATGTGTTCGACGCCGTTAACCAGGTAGCGGTGCATTTCGGTGTGGAAGGCTGCGCTGATTTGCGCGGCGGTACCGGAAAATTCGATGGTGACGCGGCCTTTGCTCACGTTTTCAACGACGAAGCCGTGATTCTGGAGCCAGCCGGTGACCGTGGCGAGGTCGGCGTCGGACGGGCCGAATTTTTGGCCGAATTCATCGGGGCTGAGCCACTGATGAAAATTCGGCGATTTCGGATCGTATTGCTCGGCCATTAATTGCTCAAGGGCTGATTCCTGCTCGGGGCTGCGCTGGAGAACCATGACGATGCGCTGCAAGGGCATCTCCGGAACGACTGCGCCGCGATCGTATTCGGCGCGGGCGCGCGGATTGACGTTGCCGCGGAGGGCGACGAGCTTGCCTTCGTCGATCGCTTGAACGATGCGGGAGGGAGTACGGAGACCTTCGTCGACCGCTTGAGCTTGCAGGGTGCCAACGGATCCAACGAGGAAAAGCGCAGCGCAAACGACCAGGCAGGACGTAAAGCTCATTCGAATGCCTCCCAAGGCAACACGATATGAATGGCGGTACTAGGACGCGTAGTTCTTCGAGGAAACCTGCGCTCGAAAGCGGCTCACGCGATGGCGCATCATCGTTTGAATGTGGTTTCTACGCAATCGACATTCAAGGACAAATCGGGACAAAACGGGAAAGAGTGGCGAAAATGCGGAGATTCGAAAGGATTTGCTGAGTCCTACTGCAATTTTGCGTATTCGGATTTGGCCTGTTTCAGCAGCGGGATGTCGGGGTCGGCATCCTTCCACAAGGCGAAAAAGTTCTGATAAGCGACGCGGGCTTTGGCGGAATCGCCCTGCGCGGCGTAAGCGCGGGCTATGCCGAGTCGCGCGAGGGCACCGGTAAACGAGTTGAGCACGACGCCGCTATGGTCGAGGAGCTTTTGGAACTCGGCAGCGGATTCGGCGCCGCGATGAGCCGCAAGATAGGCGCGGCCGCGTTGGTAGGAACTGAGCAGGCCTTTGCGGGCGGCGAGATCGTAGGTAAGGGCGGCTTGCAGCAGGTCAATCGCCTTCGCGGGATTGTTCCGGCCGAGTTCGAGTTCGGCGCGAATGACCGGAACATCGTAGTTAACGATCAGCGTCGCGACGGGGCGTTCTTTGGCAATTTGCGCCGCGATGGCTTCGGCGCGGGCGGCGTCTCCGGCGCGAGCCAAAACGTCAGCGGCTTGCAGACGAACGGCTTCGGAGGAATTCAAAGCCAGCGCGGCGGCTACATCTTTTTTGGCGGAGGCCGGATCGCCCAGCTCGGCTTCGACGAAGGCCTGATCGGTGAGGACGCTCGCGGCGGACTCTTTTTGGCCCGCGGCTTCCGACGCAGTTATAGAACGTTGAAACAGGCTGCGCGCTTTCTGCAGATGGCCGACGTAGGCCTCCGAATCGCCCTCGAGCGAAAGGGCGAATGCGGCCGACTCGGGCGAACTGGCGGAGAGAAGAGACAACTCGCGGCCCATGGCAACGGAATCGTTCTGGACGAAGGCCAGTTGATAAAGGAAGCGGTGAAAGAGCGGGACGTCGAGCTTGCGGGACAGGGCTTGAGCAAAGGTGGCTTTGGCCTCGTCGAAGCGGCCCAGACCGACGTAGGAAATGGCGGTTTCGGAGTAGTAGATGCTTTCGTCGGGACCCATGCGGACGGCATCGAGACCCTGGGCCAAAGCTTTTTCCCACTGACCGAGAAGCTGGTAGCCGACGCCGAGGTTGTTCCGGGGAATGGTGTCGTGAGGATAGGTCTGGATCCAGAGTTGGTAGACCTGATTGGCCTTCTCGTGATCACCGGTGACGTTGCCGTAGTAATGAGAATCGATGTAGAAGCGTTCGACTTCGCTGGCGCGATCGCGCAGGGCGTAGGCCTTTTGGGTGTATTCGGAACCCAGCTGAGTCTCACCGAGATTCGCTTCGACTTGGCCGAGATTGGCGTAGGCCATGGCGAAATTGGGATCGTCGGCGATGGCTTGTTTCAGCAGCGGAACAGCGGGAGCCTCGCCTTGGTTGGCGCGGGCCTGCAGCGCCAGGCTGTAGGCTTTAAGGGCCTCGAGCGAGGAGGTGGTGGCGGCTTCGATCGGCGTGTTGTACTGCTGAACGGAGGCGAGCGATTCGCCGAGTTTTTCGCGGAGATCTTCGGCGGCTTTGCCGAGGGCGCCGAGGACGTGATCTTTGTCGGGAGCTTCGGTGGAAACGGTGGCGAGGGTGTCGCCGGAAGCGCAGTTGGCGGCGTTGAGGACGAGGTTGTAAGTGTTGCCGATTCGGGCGATCGAGCCTTCGATGACGGCAGCGCTCTGAGTGCGCTGGCAAATCTGTCGGGCGACTTCGTTGGTCAGGCGAGTGGTGGCGGGTTGGCCCATGTATTGGAGGGTTTGCTGCATCTGGCGGTCGGAGAGAATGTGCAGGAGCGGGGATTGGGCTAGCTGAGAAGCGAGGCCTTGGCGGAGAGCGCCGTCGAAGACTGCGTCGCCGGTGGTGTTGGTGAAATCGGCGAGGACGATGGAGCCTTGGGCGGTGAGTTTCGGCGCGCGATGGAAATAGAAATATGCGCCGACGATTGCGGCGATGACCAGAACGCCGGCGACGAGAAGTGGGGCGCGATTGGCCGGTTTGACTGGGACAGCCGCGGCGTTGGAAACGTTGGTCGAACTGGCGGTAGGTGGGGTAGCGGCAGCTGAGGCTGCACTCGTTCCACTCAGCGGCGTCGCGGTTGCGATCGCCGCGGCGGCGACATTCGAAAGCGCAGGCTGCAGCGAGGAATCGGCGGCAGCGCCCGAATTTTGAAATGAGGGCACGGCGGCGGAGATGCGGGTGGAGCTGGTGTCGCGTTTGAGGCGGGCGAGGTCGGTGCGCAATTCGGCGGCGTGCTGATAGCGCATGCGGCGATCTTTTTCGATGGCCTTGGAAATGACTTCTTCGAGGCGCGGCGGAATTTCTGGATTCAGGCGCACAGCAGGAATCGGAGGCTTTTCGAGAATCGCATTAAAGATGACGGCGGTGGTGGCGCCACGGAAGGGCACGGCACCGGTGGCCATTTCGTAGAGGACGGCGCCGAAACTGAAAAGGTCGCTGCGGACGTCGAGCTCTTCGCCGCGGGCTTGTTCGGGAGACATGTAGGCGACGGTGCCGACGGCGGTGCCGGGGCTGGTGAGGTCGGCTTCGCTGATCATGGGAGTGTCGTGCGTGGAGGCGGAAATATTGGCGGCGAGTGTTTCGTCGGAGGATTTGCGGATTTGTTTGGCGAGACCGAAATCGAGAATTTTGGCGTGACCGCGGGAGGTGACGAAAAGGTTGGCGGGTTTGATGTCGCGGTGGACGATGCCTTTGGAATGAGCGGCGTCGAGAGCGTCGGCGATTTCAATGCCGAGGTCGAGGAGCAGCTCCAGCTCGAGCGGGCGGCCGGAGATCCGGTGTTTTAATGTTGCGCCCTCGAGGAATTCCATGGCGATAAAGGGTTGGCCATCCTGCTGGCCGATTTCGTAGATGGTGCAAATGTTGGGGTGATTCAGCGCGGAAGCGGCACGGGCTTCGCGACGAAAGCGTTCGAGGGATGCGGGATCCTGGGCGACTTCAACGGGTAGGAATTTTAGGGCGACGAAGCGGCCGAGCTCAGTGTCTTCGGCCTTGTAGACTACGCCCATGCCTCCGCCGCCGAGTTTTTCGACGATGCGGTAATGGGAGATGGTGCGGCCGATGAGAGGCTGGGGGTCCGCCATGCGCAGGCAGTTTAGTCCGCAGGCGGAACGCAGTCAACGGGACGCAGGACGCGCTCGTTTGGCAGGCGCAAAATCGGCGAGGATATTCGGGAGATTCGGGGTTAGGTACCTACAGAGGTTTTCACTGGGCGTATACCAGCATACCCCGATGGAACTTTCGGGTATCACGGGCTTAGACTTGGGGCATATTACGAATTAGGATTGCACGGCACGCACACACGTTCGATTGGTTAGGCCACGCCGCTCGATTCACGCAGCCCGCGGAAACAAAGCAGCACCGGGTAGCTATGAATGAGACGGCGAAAGGATTCACGATGAAAATCAAGTCGTCAATACGGTCTTTGCTGCTGGTGATGGGGGCGCTGCTTTGTTTTGCGGCTCCCTCCTTCGCGCAGGTAGGAATTTCGGTTTCGTTCGGACCGCCGGCTCTGCCGGTATACGAACAGCCCGTTTGCCCTGGTGATGGATACATCTGGACGCCGGGTTACTGGTCCTATGCGGAAGACGGCGGATATTATTGGGTTCCGGGCACTTGGATTGAAGCTCCCGAACCTGGATTTCTATGGACTCCTGGGTACTGGGGATGGGGCGGCAGCGCCTTCCTATTCCACACGGGGTATTGGGGACCGACGGTGGGTTTCTACGGTGGAATTAATTATGGGTTCGGATACGGCGGCCGCGGCTATGAAGGCGGTTACTGGAACAGCGGACATTTCTTTTATAACCGCGAAGTGACCAACGTGAATGTGACGGTGGTACACAACGTGTACAACAAGACGGTGATCGTCAACAACACGCACGTCAGCTACAACGGCGGCAACGGTGGAGTGGAAGCACGGGCGACGGCGCAGGAAGAGGAAGCAGAGCGAGGACGGCACGTCGGTCCGGTTGCGGCGCAAACGCAGCACGTGGAAGAGGCTCGCAAGAATCCGGAGTTGCGCGCTTCGGCAAATAACGGGCGGCCGCCGATCGCGGCTACGCAACGGCCAAGTGAATTCAAGGGCAGTGGCGTCGTGGCGGCTCGCGAAGCGGGAGCACCGTACAAGGCTCCGGAACGTACGAACAACACGGCTGCGCGTACCGAGAACAACGCGGCAGCGGCCAAGCCGACGCACGTAAAGGATATTCCGGCGGCGACGCGGACGGCTCCGAACACGGGCAATCCGGCGACGGACAAGAAGTATCAGGCGCAGCAGGATAAAATGTACGCGCAGCAGGACAAACAGCGGCAGCAACTGGCGGCGAAACAGGAAGCCGATCACCAAAAGTTGGCGGCGCAGAAGGCTTCCGATGCGCGCACCCAGCAGGTGGAGCAGAAACATCAGCAGCAGACGGAGCAGTTGCAGCAACGCCATACGCAGCAACAGCAGCAGATGTCGGCGCGGCAGGCTCCGAAGGCGCAGCCCTCGCATGAGAGCGGCGGTAAACCCAAGTAGTTCGTTCGCAGTCCAAGCCGGAGACACGGCGGCCGGGCATTCGCTTAACGCGGATGCCCGGTTTTTTTTGGCGCGAGATGCGGAAAGCGGAAAGCGGAGAATAGAAAATAGAGAGCGAGTCAAGGGCCCCTCCCTTCCAGAGGCGGGAAGGATGGGGCCACCCTCAAAAACGGAGATGGGCTTAATTGGTGGGCGTGGTTTTACTACGCTACTTGGCCGCGACGGTCGTTTTGGGAGGATTCGCGGGCGCGGCTGATGGCGTACTCGGTGGAGACGATTTTTGCGCCGAGGTTGCGGAGTTCGTCGATGGCGCGCTGGCCTTCGGCGGGATTCAGGGTGGCAATGGCGTCTTCGACGATGGAAACGTGGCGACCGTGTTCGAGCAGGCCGCGGACGGCGAAGCGGACGCAGATTTCGGTGACGACGCCGAAGACAAAAATTTCGGCTTGGGGATTCAGACGATCGATCAGTTTTTTTACGTGCAGGCTCTGGAAGACGTCGAGAGTGTCTTTTTCCAGCAAGATTTGCTGGTGGGCGGAAAGATCTTCGGGGAGCGCGGCCTGTTCGTGGTTGGGGACGGTGAAAACCCGGTCGGCCAACGCATGCGGAACGAATTTGGATCCGGGCGTGTCGCGAATGCAGTGGGCGGGAAACTGCGCGAATTCGGGATCGTCGGGAGTGTGAATGCAGCCGTGGGAGATGAGCAGGACGCGGTCTTGGCGGGCTTCATCGGTGAGCCGGATCAAATTGGGCAGCAGATGCTCGGCGCCGGGGACGTAGAGTTTGCCATCGGGCAGCATGAAATCGGCCTGGGTATCGACTGCCCAGAAAATCACATCGCGAGAAACCATCGATTCGTCCTTCCACGCCGGGTGACTTCGAGGCTCTAATTGTAACGCTCAGGACGCGTATCGAAGGCGAATTGTGTGGCGCGGGCTAGGCTGATTTTCGCTGGCGCACGGGCCGCGAGGCTTTTGGCGATTTGCCCGTGGCGGATTTTCCTTTCGCTAAGCTTTGCTTCAGCGCGGCCATCAAGTCGATGACGGGCGCCAGTTTTTTGCCTTTCTCGACCCGAGGGACGTCCTTTCCTTTGCGCTTGTCTTCGATCAGTTCGCGAAGACGAGCCTGGTAACCATCGTGGAACTTTTCGGGGTGGAAGGGTCTGACGAGGCTTTTAGCGAATTGCTCGGCGAGGGAAAGTTCCTGGCGATTCTGATTGTTGCGGGTGTCTTTGCCGTAGCCGGGGGCTTCGTGGATGTCGGCCGGATAATACATGGTGTGGACGGCGAGGCCTTGATCGTAGGGACGAATGATCACGGTGCGATCGCGTTGATGCATGGTGACGCGGGCGATTGCGGCGATCTTCATTTGTTGCATGGTGCCAAGGATTAAGGCGTAAGCGCGCCGACCGGCTTCTTCGGGAACGGCGAAGTAGGAAGTTTCGAAATAGATGGGATCGACTTCGTCGAGTTCGGCGAATTGAAGAATTTCCATTTCGGTGGAGGACTGCGGCAGGATCGCTTTCAGTTCCTGCGGGTCGACGATGATCATCTTGCCGTCTTCGGTTTCGTAGCCCATGACGATTTCGTCGCGAGGGACGACTTCTTCGTCATAAGGGCAATACAGCTGTTGCTGGACGCGGTGGCCGCATTTTTTGTGGACTTCGTGAAAGCGGATGTGCGAATAGCGAGCGGCAGGGAATAGCCGGATGGGAACGGAGATGAGTCCGAAAGTTATGAAGCCTTTCCAGGTTGAAGCGGCCATAAGTCCTCGCTTTATTTTGGTCTGAACGCGGAACCCACCTGGGGATTAGAGCAACCCCATCGCGGCGCGGTGTTCGCGGCGAACTTGATCCATGGTGCAAGCGCGGGGCGACTTTTCAGGACGCCAGCGCAGAAATTTGGTGCCGTGACGAAAACGGCCGCCGGTGAAGTGATCGAACTGAACCTCGGCGACGAGTTTCGTGGCGAGCGGTTCCCATTCGAGGGAATGCTTCGTGCTCCAGCGGCTCGGACCTCCAGGAGCTTTTCCGGTGAAGCCGGGCTTTTTGATTAGTTTTTGCAGCTTCTTGGTGAGTGCGGGACGTTCTTCGTCACCGATCGAAGAACAGAAGCCGACGTGATCGAGTAAGCCGTTCTGGTCGTATAGCCCCAACAGCAGCGAGCCGACCTGTTTGGCTTTCTCCAGATAGCGGAAGCCGCCGACCACGCAGTCCGCGGTGCGTTGGATTTTGATTTTCTCCATACCTTTGCGGTTGCCGGATTGGTAGGGGAGATCGGTGCGTTTGGCGACGATGCCATCCAGGCCGACACCCATGCGAAACCATTTGCGGGCGGTGGGGAGATCGGTGGTGGCCGGCGAAAGGCGGATTGAGCCGTGGTCAGTCAGATATTTTTTCGCGAATTTCTCGAGGGCTGCGCGGCGGTCTTGTAAAGTTTTTTTGACGAGGGATTCGCCGGAATCATCGGCGAGGAGGTCGAAGACGATGAAGACACTGGGCGTTTCCTGGCTCAGCTTCAGGACACGGCTGGCCGCGGGATGGATTCGCATCAGTAAATGATCGAAGGACGGATTGCCGTCGATGGGAATTACGATTTCGCCGTCGAGGACGAATTTTTTTGCTTTGAGAGCAGCGAGAGCGGCAGCCAGCTCGGGAAAATAGCGGGTGAGCGGCTTGCTGGATTTGGATTCGAGATCGATTTTTGCGCCGTCGCGAAAGGCGAGGCAGCGGAAACCGTCCCATTTGGGTTCGTATTGCCAGCCCGAGCCCGAAGGCAATTCGGTGGCGGGCATTGCTTCCATCGGGAGGTAGGTTTTAGAGATGGGGAGAGTCACAGGAATTTGCCCAGATTGGTGCGGCCCTTGGGCGAGAGAAGCGGCGCCCACAAGTCACCGAGTTTCTTGAAGCGGGGGAGAACGTTGAGCATGGTGAAGTCTTCAAGGCGGAAACCGCGCTCGACTTCTTTCCAGGTGACGGGAGTGGAAACTCCAGCCGCGGGTTTGGGGCGGACAGAGTAAACGGAAGCGAGGGTGCGGTTCCAGGCGTTCTGGTTGTAGTCGACCAGGACGTGATTCTTGGGGCGGTGGGCGACGCGGTATTCGGCGGTGATGAGTTTCGGATTGCGTTTGAGGAGTTCGTGCGAGAGCGCTTTGGCAAAGGTCCAGACCTGTTTTTGCAGCGGGCCGCGCACGATGGGAACGTATACGTGAATTCCGCGGGAGCCGGTGGTTTTCGCGTAGCTGGGAATTTTCAGGGAATCGAGCGCTTCGCGCACGACCAGCGCGGTTTCGAGGACGCGGTCGAATTTGGTGCCTGCGACGGGGTCGAGATCAAATTGGAGGAAGTCGGGGCGATCGACATCGTCGCAGCGGGCGTACCAGGGATTCAGATCGATGCAGCCGAGATTGATGACCCACATCAGCGAGGCGACGTGCTGGATCACCGGAAATTCGATGACGTTGCCGGAGCCGTGCTCGATGGAGCAAACGGGTACGGCGGCGGGGCGGTTCTCGGGGGCGCGTTTCATGAAGAAAAACTCGCCGTCGATACCGTTGGGGTAGCGCTTCATGACCATGGCGCGATCTTTCAGGTGGGGCATGAGGTAGGGGGAGACGTCGAGGTAATACTGAAGAAGATCGCGTTTGGTGAGGCCGAGTTTGGGCCAGAAGATTTTGTTGAGGTTGGTTAATTTGGCGGTGCCGCCTTCGACTTCGATTTCGGCGTCGTTAACATTTGGCGGGATTTGACCTGGGCGCGCGGCCGCTTTTGACGCCGATTTGCGGGCGGGTTTCGGTGGAGCGGATTTGGAGGTGGATTTCTTCATCTCGGGTTATGAAGTATCAGAAATTTCGCCGGGGGTATAGTCGGCGATTTGTCTGGTGCAGGGAATACATGCAAAACCCGATGACAGGAGGCTCGGAGCCTTAGGCGTCTGAGCGGGGCTTCAACCCGGCGGCGAATCCGATCTGCGGACGAAGGTAAATTTCAGATTCTATTGCGGCTTGGCGGGCAACGACTTCAGGTACGCGACGATGGCGAGCTGGTCTTCGTGAGACATGTGGTAGATGTGCATGGGGCGTTGAATCGGCTGGCCATTGGCGCCAATACCTCGTTCGAAGATGTTGACGGCATCGGCGTCGGAGTAGGGGAAGCCGGCGATAGTGGGAGCATTCCAGGCCCACTTCGAATCGGGATGCACGGGAGCGATCCAGGTGGGCGCGCCTTGCAGATCGCGCTCTTCGATCAGATTTCCGGAGGCGTCGCGGGGCGTGTGGCATTCGCCGCACATGGCGACTTCTTCGACCAGATATTTTCCACGCGCGACATCGCTGTGCGCGGCGGGTTTCGGCGCCGGTTTGGCTGCGGACTGCTGCTTTAGCGCCCGGGTAGAGATGCCGGCACCGGCTACGGCTAGAAGCAAAGCGCCACTTACAATCCAGGTCGTCTTCATCGAATTTCGCTCCGTAAATTCGTCAGCCGAAGATCCTAACGCAATTTTCGCGCGAACCGGAATTTTTTTGTGGGTAGGTGACGCAGCCGACGGGCCACGCCGGAGACCGACCTGGCAACACTGTGTTTGTAAAGCGACGATCCGAAACGAAGGGAGCTACTAAGGGCTGGGTAGACGGCGTTTACAGCGATTCCCGACGTGGTTTCGAGGCGGCGACGACCTCTTTGGTTGGGGTGTGAATGGCGTAGAACTCGTTGGTGGATAGTTCGGCAAGCTGTTCCACGCGGGCGCGCGCGTCGATCAGGCCCTTCACAAAGGCCCTCCAAACGTGGGCGCCATCGGGGAATTTCTCGAAAATATCGTATTCGCGATCCAACCGTACCTCCGGTGCTGGCCCTAGACTTGGTAATATTTTGTAACAGGCGGTGGAGGTTGAATGTTCCCAACGGAACACTTGATTACCGGGTAGGAGGGGGCCGCCATCCGATGGGAACGATGGGCGGGGCCTTCGAAATTGTAGTCAGTATTCTAGTTAGTGGGCGATGAGGGTGGCCTGACTGGCGACGCAGAGCCAGACTCCGCCTTGATTCACCCAACTGTCGGTGTAACGGCCGCGCCGGGTGAATTGCTTGCCGTTTGCAAGACCTTTTTCTTTGTAAATTCCGGTGACGATGGCGCTGTTGGCATAGACGGTGACGCTCACGTCCTGATTCGTGATCTGGTCGGAATTGACCGGCGACGTTTTGATGGCTTTCAGGAATTGGGATTTGTTGGAGAAGGAACCGTCATATTCGGTGTAGACGAAGGTGGCGGCGAGCATCTGGTCGAGGGCGTTGGTGTTTTTTTCTTCTTCGGCGAGGTTCCAGGCGCTTTCGAGCGCGAGGATTTTCGATTCGTCGGGCGAAGGGGCTTGGGTGCGTTGGGCGAAGAGGATGCCGCCCGCGAGCAAAATAAGCAGACCGATACCTGCGAATCTTTTCATCATGAATCTCCCAAGTCTGGACGGACGAGAGGCGTCCGCGTTGATTCGCTTATCGCATTTTGCGAGTGGCGACACAAGAAAGGACGCCTGGCAAGTTGCGCCCCGAGAAACACGACGCGCCGTTACGCAGACCTGCCGAACTTCATGGGCAGCCGGTTCCGGTGCTGGTGGTTATGCTCAGCGGGCCGCAGCCGACGACACATTTGCCGCGGTTGCCGGGTCCGACTCGATAAAGGTGAGCGCGTCCATGACGGTTTTGTAGCCGCCGTGGGAACCCAAGACGTTCGTTTCGCCCTTGGAGAAGAGCGGCTTGCGATGCGAAGAGAATTTCGACGGATCAAAGGCGCCGCGGCTGGTGTGGAAGACCCAGACGTATTCGTGATGGCTGCTGTTGGCTTCGGATTGATTCATGACGGCGTTGTCGACGGTGGACATGGGAGTCCAATCGGAGAAGCCGTTGCTGTCGACGTGCACGGCGGTGGGCATGGTGACATTGTAGAAGGCAACGTCGTGAGTGAAGATCACGACGAAGTCGACCATGGACGGGTTCGGCGCCGGGCAGACGCTGGGGAAAGCTTTTTTGCGATTCTGCGCGATCCATTTGTACTGGTTGGGCGAGAGGCCGTAGGCGGAAAAGAAGTGCTGGCAGGCGGCGTCTTCGCGATCCAGCTTGGCGACAGCGGAGTCGTCGTCTTCGTCCGGATTCACGGGGCGAGCGGCTGGTTTCGGTGCTGCGTCGGAGACGGGGCGGAGTTCGGCAACGGGAGCCGGCGTTGGCGCAGGCTGAGGCGCGGCCGGGGCAGCATACGCGGCGACTGTTGGAGTCGCTACTGGCACTGGAGCTGGTGCGGGTGGCTGAGGCGCTGCCTTAGCTACTACGACAGGCGCGGCTGCGGGTGGCGCCGAGACAACCGGCGCGGGAGTTGGCGCGGGCGTCGGAGTCGTCGGTGCGTTGGATAGCGTGAATTCAACTGGCGCGGGTTCCGCCGCGGGTTGAGCAGCGGCAACCGGTGCTGCCACCGGAGCAGGTGCGGCGGCTTCCACGACGGGCTGAGCTTTCGGCGGCGCGACTGCGACCGGAGGCTGAGGCTTCGGTGTTGAGGGAGCCGGAGCGGGGGCGAGGTTCACGTTGGACGCGACCATGGTGCCGGATGAATTCGAAGGCGCAACCGGAGCCGGGCTCGGCTTAGCTGCGGGCATCGCGGCGGCAGTGGTTGCGGAGATGCGAGGAGCAGGAGCATCGACAGTCGGGGCGGCAGCGTGGTGCGCTAAAGCAGCTGCCGAAGCGGAATTGACGTCATTCGGTTGTTCCACGGGCGCGGGAGGGAGCGCTGATTTCGGGAAGGCGGTATCGGCGACATAGCCTTCGACTCCTGACTGGGTTTGGACTTTCACGTAACCCTTGATGCGGCCAATGATTTCGACAGGGTCGCCGCATTTCAGCTTGGCGGCGAGATTGAAGTCGACAACCGATTCGTAAACCCACACGCGATCTTCGTTCATCGCGCACTTCACGTTTGTGCCGGCCGCTTTGGCGCTGGGAATACAGCCAAGACCGATACAGATTAGAACTGCCGCAAGCGTCCGACTCATGGTTCCTCCGCCTACATTTGCGCGCCCTGCTTTCGCCAAGGCGTTTTGTGTTTCCGTGCCGTAAGCAGGAAATTTCCTGGCGCGATTTTGCTGAAGATGAGCCCGGATGCCTGGGGCGGCGGTACGCGGATGGCGAGTCGAATCGTAAGACCAGAAACGAGGCGAGAGTCGCACGCGATCCCCAAGGTAAATCGCTCACAAATCGCAAGAAACGGCTCGTTCAGTATGGAAGGTAGCGAAATTGCGGCGCAACTGAACGAACGTACAGAAATGGGGCAGTGCAGGACAGTTCGCTTTTGTGCCGCCTTATATGGCGCGGGGAAGTGGTTATTTTTTGTGATGGCCGGCGCGGCGTTTCTTGTCGTAACGGGCCAAGGCACTTTCGATGACCGGGTAGGCCGCGGCGGCGGACTGAAATTCGTCGACTTCCACGATTTTGCCTTCGAGCTGTTTGTAATCCTGAAAAAAACGACGAACCATGGCGAGCTTGTGGGGCGGAAGTTCGCTGGCTTCGTGGTAGGAGTTGTATTCGGGATCGGCGGTGGCGACGGCGATGATTTTGTGGTCGAGCGTGCCGGAATCGATCATGGCCATGAGGCCGATGGTGCGGGCGTGCATCACGGTTAGGGGGACGACGGGAACCTGGCAGAGGACGAGGACGTCGAGCGGATCGTGGTCTTCGGCCAGGGACTGGGGGATGAATCCGTAGTTTGCGGGATACATGACGGCGGAATAGAGCACGCGATCCATGCGGATGATGCCGCTGGTTTTATCCAATTCGTATTTGACGCTGGAGCCGAGTGGAATTTCGATTACGGCGTCGAATTCTTTCGGGATATTGGGGCCGGGGCTGAGGTCGTGCCATGGATGCATGTTTTTCTCTCCGAAGTTAGATCCACCGCAATTGCGATTTTCGTTGGAACTTCAATTTTGTCTCAGAATTGGGAGCGTTAGTTGGCCGTTGGCGGCGTCACGGGCTGATTGGTCAACACGTATTTTCCGCCCTGCTTGGCGAATACAAAAACGGTCGAAGGGTCGATATTGCGCAGCGCGGCGTCCTTGAGATAGTCGGGCGAAAAGAAAAAGACGCGAGTGGGACCGGACCAGAGACGAGCGAAAGACTGGTCGTCGAGGAAAACGTCGGGAGCTCCCGGGAAAAACGAGCCGAACCAGAGATTGCCGTCGTGGCCGTTCAAGACATCGACCTGCTGGCCGGTGTAGTAGTTCAGGGTGGAGCCGCGTTCGTATTTTCCGTTGATGACTATGGTGTCGCCGGGTTTTAGATTTTCGCGGATCTGCAGCGCCATGGATTTTGAAGTCAGTTCGGGCGAAAAGATGACAAAGCCGAGATGAACGCAATAGAGGACGATGACCGTCATCGCGGTTAGGACGATGTTCGCGGTGATGAGCGCGCCGCGGCGGCGGAAAATCCAGTTGGCGACGGTTCCGAAGAGAAGGCCGAGACCGATGAGGAGCAGCGGCTCGCGGAACAGGCCGAAGGATTCAACGGTCAGGTCCTGCATGTGGCCGAGGGAGAGTTTGTATTGGCCGGGATGCGAGACGAGGACACTGCCGATGTCGGTCCCGGCGGGAAAGGGATGGGTGACGGCCAGCATGGTCATGGCGGCGGCGCAGCCGAGGACGCCAATCACGAGTAAAAAGGCTGATGCGCGAAGACCGGTGCGGCGTTCGGGGCTGCCCGCGGAAGATTCGCGTTCACGCTGCAGCCAGCCGCCGATTAGGAGCGCGAGCGCGGGCAGGACCGGCAACGAATAATATTCCTGGCGGGTGGAGAAACTGAAAAACAACATGATGACGCCGGCCCAGACGCCGAGGAGTAAATTGGCGCGCGCGCGGTCGTCTAGATTCTCGCGCCAGGTACGGACGCGCGCAGGGACTTGCTTTAGCGCCGGGAACAGGAAAACGAACCAGGGGATCAGCCACACCAGCAGTAAGGCCCAGAAAAGGACCAGGGGAACTTTGTCGTAGTCGCGCGGGATGCGTTTATTGATGTAGCGCAGAAATTGTTCGTTGACGAAATAGAACCAGAGGAAGCCGCGTTCCGGGCCCGTTGGTTGAGCCGGACTGCGAATGGCGGAAAGGATGTGCCAGGGCGCCGAGACGATCAGGAAGACGATCGTGCTCGAAATTGGGTGCATCTTGAGGAGCTTTTTGAATCCGCCGGTGAGAAGCACGAAAACGAAAATGATCATTCCGGGGAAGACGATGCCGATGAGGCTTTTGGTGAGCACGTTGAGAGCGACGGTGACGGAGAAGCCCCAGCAAATCCAGCGTGATGGATTTTCCTGCTCGTAGGCGATGAGGAATAGATAGAGGCCGAGAGTAAGCCACATGGCGACGGCGACGTCCGGGATCAGGAAGCGGGTGTAGATGTAGATTCCGGGCGCGGTGATGAGAATGAGCGCAGCGTAAAATCCGGACTCTTTGCCGAAATTGCGCTTGCCGAAAAGATAGGTACACCAGGCAAGACCGAGGACCGAGAGGGCGAGCGGAAGTCGGGTCTGCCATTCGCCAACGCCGAGGAATTTGTAGCTGACGGCGACCGACCAGTACATCAGCGGCGATTTTTCGAGGTAACGAATTCCGTTGATGTAGAGAGTGACCCAGTTGTGGTTCAGGACCATTTCGCGCGCGGCTTCGGCGTGAATGGAGTCGGCGTCGTCGAGCAGGCCGGGGCTGGAGAGGCCCGGAACGTAGGCCAGAAGCCAGGTCAGGACGGCGATGCCGAGCATCAAGGCGCTCGAGAGAAATCCGTTCGAATTTGAGGTTTTGGAGAGGGAATTCACTGGGAAAAGCCCATTTGCAGGCAGGAGATTATTGTAACCGACTCCGCGGATGCGGACGGTGGAATCTTAGATGGGCGGAGACGGATTACTTTGTCGCGGCGGGTTGCGGCGCGGCTGCGGCTTGTTGCTGAGGCGTGCCGCACTGCGAATCGATTTGGGTGCGCAAGGCGTCGTCAAACGAGGCGCCGTTGCGCGATTTGGCGGAGCAGACCTGGGCCGCGGTGAGCTGCAGAGCTCCGTGGAAATCCGCACCATCCAGGATTGCGCCTTGCAGATTCGTGCCGTTCAAGACGGTGCCGTTGAGTTGCGCGCCGCTGAGATCGGCGGCTTGCAGATCGGCGTCGATGAATATGGCCGTGCCTAATTGCGCCTTGCGGAGATTGGCTCCGGCGAGTTTGGCCGACCAGAGATAACTTTGCTGCAGGTCGGCGCCTTCGAGATTGGCGTTGTTTAGTTTGGCTTCGCGCAGGTCAGCTTTTTCGAGATTTGCGCGCAACACGGAAGCGTCGTTCAGATTGGAGCTGTAGAGGCTGGCGCCCTCGAGGCGCGCGTCGGGGAGGCTGGCTCCGACGAGCGAAGAATAGGAAAGATTCGCGGAGCGCAGATCGGTGCGCGAGAGATTGGCGCCATCGATCTGGGCGCGGTCCAGGTTGGCGTGTTGTAGATTGGCGCGGTCGAGCGTGGCAAATTTCAGATTGGCCTGGCCGAGGTCGGCGTTGCGGAGATCACCGCCAGAGAGGAACGCGCCTTGCAGGTCGGCTTTGAAAAGGTGAGCATTGACCAAGAAGATTTCGTAGGCTTGGGCGTAGCGAAACTTGGTGCTGCTGAGACGCGCGCCGCTTACCGCGGAAATTTGGTCGTCCGCGCCATTCCAACTGCTGGGGCGGCGGGAGATCGAAGCTTCGGTGAGTTCGGCGTACGGGTCGTAGCCGACCAACCACATGGCGGTGGAGGCCCAGCGGCGAGGATCGGCGGAGAAAAATTGCGGGGCACGCTGCTTATCGTGCGGAACGCCGGCAATGATGCCGGCGGCCAGAAGAGACATCACTACAAAAATGGTGGCGAGCAAGGTGACCGGACGCAAGGTGCGCAATTTTTCCAGTACGGGCGCGGTGGGTTTTTCGTCGGTCGCCCATTTTTGTTTCGGGCGGCCAATTCTGGTGGAGCAGTAAAAGGCGACGCCAGCGGCGATCAGCAGGAGCACCTGATGGAGCAGGGTGCCGTGAAATTCCTGGGCGGTGAGATAGCGCGCCCAATACATCAGGAGCACGAGTGGCACCGCCCAATAGGCGAGCAGGACGGAAAAACTTTTTTCGATCAGGCGGGTTGAATGCGCGTCTTGATCCATCCAACGAAAATGAGTGCGGAGCAAGCCGGTGACGATGCGCGGACCGTTATGGCCGAGGATACGGCCATCGGGAAAGATCGCGGGGAGTTCCAGCACCGCGTCCCACAATTCCTGAAGGCGATATAGAAAAAATAAGAAAAGAGCGAGCAAGATAGAGGGAGCGAGCAAATAGATTTCGTCAGTGGGCATCGCTGCGGCGGCCGCCGGGGAATGCAAAACGGAAATGATGGCGGTGTCGGCCAAGAGCTGGATGTCCTTCGTTTGCCAGATCATCACAAAGGACAGGCAACACACGATTATCAGGGTGGCGAAAAGACGGGCGACGCTCTTTGATCCGGCGCTGAACAACGGGAGTGCGTTGAATTCCAAAATTTGCGGCGGCAGGGAAGCCTCGTGCAGGTTGGAGCCGGCGAGCTGGCGGGGAAGCAGGCCCATGGCGGTTTCGAGCGACGCGCCTTCCAGATTCGCGCCTTCGAGATTGGCGCCGACGAGACAAGTTTCTTGCAGGTTCGCGCGAACGAGACAGGCGTCGCGAAGGTCGGCGAGCAGCAAGTCGGCTTCTTTGAGATTCGCGTCCTGAAGGTCGGCGTAACGGAGGTTCACGCCGATGAGTTCGATGCCAGCGAGTTTGGCTTTACGCAGGTCGGCTTTTTTGCCGGCTTCGCCGTGAGAATCGAGCCACTCTTTATGATTCGCGAGAACTTCTTCGAAGGCCCACTCGGTGGGGTCGGGCTTTCGAATCTCCGCGGCGGGTTCGGGAGGTACCAGGTCAGACAGGAGATTGGTTGTATCGATTTCTGGCGCGGCGCTGACGGAATCATCGGACGATTCTGCGGATGGCTCGGTCGTAATATTTTCGATGGCGTCTTCGACATCCTCGGCGCCGGGCAGATCGAGCGTGAAGTTCGAAGACGACTCTTCGACAACCGCAGACTTAGATTCTTCGGTGAGGAAATTTCTAAGCAGGAATTCCTGCAAGGTGGCGTCGTCGTGCGGCGTGATATCGGATGGACTGGCGTCCTGCTCCGCAACCCGTGGAGGCCGCGCATTGAGCGGCGTAGGGTCGGCAGCCGTGCTCAGGTCTTCCATGCCGTCTTTCGGAATTGCCGGTTTGAAAAGAAACGCCATCGAAATTTGAATACCCCAAGTGTCGGAATGCGCCGTTCCGGACGCAAATCTGCCGGCGGCTACGAAGTACAATTTTATTCTGAAATGCGAGGGGCTCACGCAGATCGTGGAGGCTCGTTTCCGAAACCGACCCTGTACGAACGGGCAAGGGGTGGACAGGTTTGGCCGGAGCCGCCGGGGCTGGGCCGTATCTCGTTTGATTCTGACGGGCCAGTCTAGACAACAAGGCCGGGTTTTTGGCGGTATCCTTATAGAAGACATTTCAGCGACCTGCAGGGGAGGCATCCTTGGACGGCAAGGCGTCAGCGGTGGGCACGGCTCAAACTCGAATCGAATCGGACAGCATGGGGAAGATTGCGGTTCCGGTCGACCGCTACTATGGCGCGCAGACGGCACGCTCGCTGATCCATTTTGATATTGGGCGGGACACCATGGCGCCGGAGTTGATCCGCGCTTTTGGGATTTTGAAGAAGGCGGCGGCGCTGGTGAACCAAGACTTGGGAAAACTTTCGGCGGAGAAGGCGAAGCTAATCACGCAGGCTGCGGACGAAGTAATCGCGGGGAAGCTGGACGAGCATTTTCCTTTGCACGTGTGGCAGACCGGCAGCGGCACGCAGACGAACATGAATGCCAACGAAGTGATTTCGAACCGGGCCATTGAAATCGCAGGCGGCGAAATGGGCAGCAAGAAGCCGGTGCATCCCAACGACGATGTGAACATGTCGCAATCGTCGAACGATACGTTTCCGACGGCGATGCACATTGCGGCGGCATCGAGGACGGTGGAAGCTTTGATTCCGGCAGTGGAGCGGCTGCGAGACGCGCTCGCGGCAAAGGCCAAGAGTTTTGCGAGCGTGGTGAAAATCGGGCGGACGCATTTGATGGATGCGACGCCATTGACCGTGGGGCAGGAGATTGGCGGTTGGGTCAGCCTGCTGGATCGCGATGTGGCGCGATTGAAGGTGGCGCTGCCGGGGCTTTACGATTTGGGAATCGGCGGGACGGCGGTGGGAACGGGTTTGAATGCTCATCCGGAATTTGCGGAACGCGCGGCGAAGAAAATTGCGGAGTTGACCAAGCTGCCGTTTACTTCGCATCCCAATAAATTCGCAGCACTTTCGGCGCACGACGAAATTGTGTTTGCGAGTGGAGCGCTGAAGACGCTGGCGGCGTCGTTGATGAAAATCGCGAATGACGTACGCTGGCTGGCTTCGGGGCCGCGCGCTGGATTCGGCGAATTGATTCTGCCGGAAAACGAGCCGGGATCGTCGATCATGCCGGGGAAGGTGAATCCGACGCAGTCGGAAGCCATGACCATGGTGGCGGTGCAGGTTTTCGGCAACGATGCGGCGATAGGATTTGCCGGGTCGCAGGGAAACTTTCAGTTGAACGTTTTTAAGCCGGTGATGATTCACAATTATTTGAGTTCGGTGCGGCTGCTCACGGATGCTTGCCGGTCGTTTGTTGAACATGCGGTGGAGGGAATGAAGCTAGACCTCGATCGCATCGAAGAGAATGTTAACAATTCGCTGATGCTGGTGACGGCGCTGAGTCCCAAGATTGGGTACGACAAGGCGGCAGAGATTGCGCATACGGCGCACCACGAGCAAACCAGTTTGCGCGAAGCGGCGCTGAAGCTGGGCCATCTGACTGGGGAACAGTTCGATGAGTGGGTCAAGCCGGAACAGATGACGCGCCCTCAGGATTTTTAAGAAGAGATTCTGGCGAGAAGTGTTCCGCTTCGGCACAATGCTGTTTACCTCTGCGCATCACCCGTAACTTAATGAAGATTTGCTTTGACACTTCCGTTAACTTTAATTAGATTCGCTTCCCCTTCTTATGCTTGAGGTATTTCCCCTTCCTCAGGAGAAATTCCAATGAGACTGCTAATAGCGGAGACGGACCCGTCTCTGGCTGCATTTCTGAACAACGGATTCGGCGCGGAACACTACGCGGTCGATCTGACGCACGACAGCGACCAGGCCAAGAGTCTGATTCAAGAAAACGAATACGACGCGGCGATTCTGGATTTGAATCTGCCGCAAGCCGATGGCATGGAAGTACTGCAGCATTTTCGCAGCAAGCGCGAGCAGCTACCGATTTTGATTTTGACCGGACGCAACCGTCCGGAGGAGCGGGTGCAGGCACTTGATCTGGGCGCGGACGATCTGCTGCTGAAGCCATTTTCGTTTGCGGAGCTATCGGCGCGGGTGCGGGCGCTGCTGCGCCGCGGCGCGCGCGGGCCCGAAGCGATTCTGCGAATGGACAATCTGGAATTGAATCGGGTGGAACATGCGGTGCGGAGGGGCGGGCGCCCGATCGAGCTGACTCCGAAAGAATTCGGTCTGCTGGAATATCTGATGCGCAACGCGGGGCAGCGGGTGAGCCGCGCGCAGATCATCGAGAGCGTGTGGAATCTCTCGCACGACACGATGACAAACATTGTCGATGTCTACGTGAATTACGCCTCGTCGCAAGTGGACAAACGAAAGGTGGGGCAGGTCGCCGTGGCCATTCAGGTGGCGTTCCAGAAAATGGGTATCTTCGATTCGTCGAATTCGCGGCCGGATATGGCCCACACCGAACCGATGCCGTTCGCGGCGGTGCAAGTCGTCGAAAACGTGGAGCGAATTCAAAACGTCGGGCAAATCGTAAATTCTCCGCGCGAAAACGTTTCGTCTTCGCCCGAACGAGCGAATTTGGATGAAGTGCAGAAGCAATTGCAATCGGCGCTATCTGACCAAATCGGGAAGCACACCGCATCCGTGACGCCCACCAAAGAGGGAATTGTGGTCAGCCTGAAAGAAGCGGGTTTTTTCGACAGTGGCTCGGCGGCTCTGAAGCTCGGAGCGATTCCGGCGTTGACCAAGATCGTAAAGGTTATCGGGCCGGAGCGAATGCGCATCCGCATCGAAGGCCACACCGACAATGTGCCAATTCACAGCGCGCGTTACGATTCGAACTGGGAACTTTCCACCTCGCGGGCGACGGAGATTATCAAGCTGCTGATCACGCGCTACTCGATCACGCCGAACCGCTTGTCCGCGTCGGGCTACGGCGAGTATTTCCCGGTGGCATCGAATCAAACCGCGGAGGGCCGGTCACAGAACCGGCGAGTCGATCTGGTGATACTCAATTCGAACGTCGATTTTGTCCCGGCCACACCTACCGTGATACCAGCCGCGCAAGACAAGGCCGGCGCCCTGAACTAACCGTGGTGGCGATTGACGCACGTTCGCGGATGGACGGGGAACCGCTTTTATTCGTGCGGCGTTACGGGAGTTTCTGTTGGAGTCGGATTCGCGGAGGACGACGCAATCTGTTTTACGATTCCCGCGGCGAGCGCTTTGCTGACTCCGCAAGAAGTATCGTTGATGCGGCACTGCGCGAGGGTAAGCCGGCAACCGCAATCGCAGCGATCCGAATTCAGTTTTCTCAGCGCGATCTTTTTTTGCTCGGCGGTCAGGCCAGCGAAATTCACGTTGGGTAGTTCGGTCGCGAGGGAAGCATTCTTCAGGAAGATCTGGCCAGTGTCCTGGAACGTTTCGATCGTAGCTTCTGACGGCAGGCCCAGGAGCAGACGAATTTCCGTTTCGTACAATTCGCGCGAGTACAGCCCTTCGTGCTTTTGTACGACCTTTCCATCAGGGTTGACCACGAAGAGAGTGGGCAGGGCCGGAACCCCGCCGTACTCCGCCACAATCTCGCGGCTGGCCATCACCACCGGATAGTTGATCCCTTCGTCTTTCACGAACTGTTTCACTTCATCTGGCCCATCGTCGAGCGAAACTCCGACGACCTGCACGCGGTCTTTGTAGCGGTTGGCGAGATCGACCAGCATGGGAACTTCGGCGCGACAAGGCGGGCACCAGGTAGCCCAGAAATTCAGCAGAACCACTTTGCCTTTCCAGCTGGCGGTGGAAACAGGATTACCGGAGATGTCGTTTACGAGAAACGCGGGCATTGGCTGCGGATTGCTGGCGAAACGAACGACATGTCCTGCATCAGATTGCGATTTGGAAGGATGATTTTCCGGCGTTGCAGCTGAACGCAGCGCCGCGGAAGAAAAATGGGGAAGCGACGGAATCGCTTTCGTGATATGCGGCTGGGCCACGCGCCCGGCGCCCAATCCGATCGCGATGCCGCTGAGGCCCGCGATAACCGCCAGTACAAAAATGAATGATCGTTTCATCCGTCCCGCTCGCCATTTTTATTATGGGCCACGCGGAGTGTGCGGGCAAGTTAGCAGGTCAAGAATTGTCGCAAGATGCAGCAAATGGATGAGCCATAGCCGGAGCGACTTCAATGCGGGATTAACGTTCCCGAATCGGACCGCTGTTTCGAAGCCGTGGAGCCGGATTGGGCCGTAACGCGCGGTAAGTCCTTGCGAATGAGCGGCGGCCAAATGAAACGAGGGTTGCACGCTTGGGTACGTTACTTGCAATGAGTACGGCGTGGGTCGCGTTCCAACACGATCCGCATCGTTCTTTAAATGGGGAGGAAGGGGCCCACTTAAAGGATGGTATGGGTCGTTCCCACCTGCCTTGTATCGTGGAAACGCTATGGATATTGGCGATTCTTCGGCCTAGGAAGAACTGTACGTATTTTTGTCCGTATCGATTTTCCAAGTGCTGCGTATGTCTTCCTCGATCTGTTCCTGCCTAGCCGCGATCCAGGGCGAGTAATGGCGAGCGGCCACTGCGGGAGTGTTACCTAGGAGAGCCGCTACACGCTCGATGGGGATGGCTTTCAGAAGTAGCTCGACCGCGAAAGTATCGCGGAATCGATGAGCGTGGCCTCCAGACACCTTCGCCGTGGTGAACACAGTCGTAAGCATTCCTTGGAAGTTTGCTACGCGGGTTTTGGGCAAGCCGACCTTGGACCAGAAGTAACAATCTCCGACCTTCGGGAGCGCTTCGAGGGCAGCCAATACTTCAGGAGGGAGCGGCAGTCTAACCGGCACTCCGGTCTTTGCACTGTAGAGGAAAAGTTTTCCATCCGAAATCGCGTCTCTACGCAAAGTCACTGCGTCCCGGATACGAAGTCCGCTATGACGCAATAGAAGCACGAAGGCCTTGAGCGTCAGCCTGTTCGAACCTTCATAGCCATCGCAGGCCGTCAAAATGTTCGTCATTTGATCTTTGGTGAACGGCTCAGTTGGCAGGGAAGTGACCTTCGGAGATTTTAGCATCGCTCCTGGATTGGTCTTGATCCAGCCGGCTTGATGACAGAACCGGAACAACGCACGGAGGTTTTCGGTTTTATTGCGGGCGGCGAAGTTCTTGTTAGGAAGGGTTTCTCGGAATCGACGCAGAGTCTCAACGTCGAACTCATTCAAGTATTTCAAATCCTCGTTCTCGGCAAAGTCATTCAGCTTTCCGAACAGAAAAGTGTATTTGTAAATCGAAGGTTCCCGCAATCCTCGTGACTTAGCATCGCCGATGAAAGAATCGCACGCGTGTTTGAGCGTGACCCGGACGACCTGATCGCCGTTTTCAAGGTTCTGAACGGTTTTTTGGGCTCGTTCCCAACTTCGGGTTCTCAGTGACCGACGCAGATACTTTCCGTCGATGGTTCCTTCAGTCCAACATGCGCAAGAGCACCGCTTGTATCTGCGGCTCTTCTGGGGGCAGTTTGGGCTGTGGCGCCTGTAAATACTCAACATTGGGTTGGAAGTCTCCGACTTCGAATCTAAGCAGCCGAAAGCTTTTTATGGACTCGCACTGCGACAGATTCGGGTATCCGCAGTGAAACATACCGTCGCTTCCGGCCATCACCAGGATGACCGTGCTTCAGGACGCCGGGCTCGTTCTCGAAAAGGTCGCGCACCAGATCAACAGAGAAGCCCCACAGCCGTGCTAGCTCCGAGGGCGCGTAATGTTGTTCCTTAACGAGCGCTTCATGCATAGAGAATTTGTCTGAGACATCTTTCGATGCCTTTGAGAGTTTTACAATTTTGTTGCGGGTAAAATGCCACGAACGACTAGACCGATGGCTGGGGCGCCACGCCGAGAACTTTACGGAGGCCTGCGCCCGGTCTTTTCCACGCTTGTACGTTGTGAGTCGTGTCATTGGGTCTTTAGATTCTTACTTTTTGTCGATCTTAGCGATGTACTCGGCGAGCGCCTTACGAATGGTGAACGACGCGGGTACGCCAGTTTCTTCAGTCTGCTTTTTAAGCCAGGCGATCTGATCAGACTCAAGCCGCACGGCCTGAAGTCCCTTCTTAGCGGGTCGTTTCATCCTGTAACGCTATAACTACAAGCCTTCGCCGTCAAGGCATGTATAACACACAATTCTATCAACGTCTATTAATAACACGTATGTCTGTCTTCAGGTTAGGGAGAAAGCCGGGTCGGGCAGGGGCGTGATTTATGCCGGCTGCTTTTTCTTCCAGGCTCGGTAAGCGTACAAAGCTTCGTCCTGGCGCTCTTGCATACGGCACGAGCAGACTTTGCCTTTGTCGGCGTCCCGGTTGCGCAACTCACACTGTCCAACGTGGGTCAGTGATTCGGCAAGAACATCCGCCAACACCTGAAGTTCCTCGTCCCTGGTTTGGGTCCGCATTTGGCAAGAATACTCTGGCCAAAATCACAGTGGCGTGAAAATCTCCGGCCCGTCCCGTTTGGCGCTTTGGATCGTCGCGAGCGCTCCCTGGCGTTATGGGCCACGATGGGCCGCGAGAGATTTGGACCACTTGAGGTAACCCTCGGTACGCCCGTGTCGTTTCGATAGACTGCATTACGTAACGCTTCCGTCATCCTGGATGTTACAATCCGCCGACTGAAATCGGAGACTCATGGTGCGAAATCTTCCCCTACGAACGGTGTTCTTACTGGCCATCCGGCTTGGTACGACAGCAACCTTTGTTCTAGTGTTTGTCTGCTTTGGGACGTCAACTTACGCGCAGATCGCTGCTCCGAAACACGAATCGCAATTTCACCATTTATTTCGTCCTCACCGCGATGTGGATAATTTACAACAGCGATATGCTGACCTAAAGTGCGGTGTTGTACTGATCCAAGTCGGCCCAAAACTCGGCACTGGATTTTTCATAAGCGCAGACGGCGATATGGCGACCGCATCACACGTGCTGGGAGATAGGACCTTTTCCCGCAACCCCGACGGCTCTATAAAGGTAAATATCGCGGTACCATCGGCTTTCACCATTACGAACAGCGCCGGTAAAGTGGAAACGATTTCTGCGCACGCAATTGATGTCAATCCAGACGCTTGGGTGGCTGATGTGGCCTTTGTTAAAACGGGTATAAAAACCCCATGTTGGTTCAGTCAAGCTGACGATCAACAGTCCGCGCCAGGCCAACACCTCATCACTCTCGGGTATCCTGGGCTGTCATTTCAAGCATTGACTCTGTATACCGGAATTATGAGCGCACGGCTCACAACAACTCTTCCGACCGTAATCCTAGATACTGGGGAACCGGTGAAGGCCCCCAACGAATTTATTCGCGTCGAAATGCCGATCTCGGCGGGACTTTCGGGCGCCCCGGTGATTGACGATGAAAATAGAGTCGTGGGAATAGTCACGAATGCGGGTGGGTGGACGGCAGATTTAGATCGATTGATGTTGGCTTATCACGGAGGTGCTTTTGCGACACCGCCTGCGCCGGCTCCCACACAACCGAATGAGATCACATTTAATCTTAACGGGATGGCGGTGGTGGCTGAGCTGGCTGGTCTTTTTCATGACTTTGCTTCTCCGGGGTACGGAGACGCTGTGCCGATGCGCTACTTGAAGAAACCGCCGCAACAAAATCAGCCATCCGCATCACCCGCCCATTGAAAACTACGCTTTCGTTGGGATCAGCAATCCTCGCAGTGGTTGCGGTGCCCGAGAGGACAACAATATCGGGTTTTGTTTCCGGCGCATTCGCCTGCGCTTGTGCTGCGGAGCCGAAACTGCATACGCACAGTGTAATAATTATAATTGACATACTTCCTCCCTTCCTATAAGTGGGCAAAATATAGCTCCGATTCGAGTTCTTTCAAAGCTTTAATATCGTGAAAAACGCACCGAAGATATTACTTTCCTCGTACCTTCCCGCGCAGCCTTCGCCGAGTTAAACAGGGGGGCGAATCCAACCAAATCCCAAATGTGTAAATCGAGCGATATGAACGTGTCCGCCTATCTCGGCTGTTGGCTGGGCAACACAATCGTCGAGATAGCTCTTAATCACGTCGGTTGCTTCGATTAGAGAAGTGGGTTTTTCAAAAACAGAGGGAACAAAAGGGTGCGGACTAACGACATCGATTTCTCCGTTGGGGCTATCTTCAGCATAAACACAGCAGTCCCACGTGCTACCATTCTTGAAAACACAAATCTCAGATATCCAAGGTTTCCCGTTTCGGTACGACAAAAATATTCCCGTAGCACACTTCCCGCTGTCTTTAGTACGCAGGATTCGCAGCCGATCTTTCAATCGGCCGCTGAATTCCTCAGCGAAAGACACTCCATTGAAATCTAAGCGAGGGAGTAAATCGTGAGTTTCTTGCAGTAAACTAACAACAAAATCAGAGGTACCGGCTTTGACGGCGCCGCTCCATGCGAATACGACGGACGCAGTTTCGTTTTCAAATGTAAAAATCTTCCGTTCCGTGTCTGACTCGACCTGTTTCGTCACCGGATTAGCCGCGCGGCCGTCAGCCCCAATGACAAAGCCGTCCGACGTTCCACAATAAACAAGCGCAGTAGACATAGACCGACGACCATTATGCACTTTCCACATCATCAAATCGTCCTCGCAACGGGATGCTCGTTTACGTCTGGCGCCAATTCTTCTGGAAGAAAAATCTCAATCTGCGTCGCGCAGAATCGTTTCTGTTCGTCGAGTTCGTTGACGGCGACGTTATGGAAAATCTTTACGCCTACGTCCAACTCGCCTTCCGTCAAGACGTTTGAGGCGTGAATCGCGATCTGGCAACTATCGACGCCGCATTCGCGAGCGCCGAAAAACTGATTCGCTCCGTTGCGACGCAAAATCACCGAGATCTCCTTCTCGTGGCTCAGCGGAGCGGGATTCAGGAGCCGAACCGAGCCCGCGACGGCACGCTTACCGCCCTCGGCCTTTGCGCGTCGAACGAACGTCACTGTCTCACCGGCTCGGAATGAGCAGTAATGACCTTGGCTTTCGCTCACGTCTAGCTCGACTTGAGGAGAATAGAACTGCTCACCGTGACTATCGATTAGGATGCAACTGCCGGTCGGGTGGGCGTAAATGATCTGCCCCTCTAACAGACTCTCTGAGACGGCTTTCCAGTCGAATTTCACTTCGGTCTCGGCTGCGATGCGCTTATCTTCCGCCCAGGCTGCGCGTAATGCCGCGGCTTGTTCAACGACAGGATCGGGCTGCTTAAGCTCGTCCTCGGTCGGCTCAGACTCGGGCTTTACCTCCGTCATTACAGGCGGCGACATTTCTACAGACGGCTCTGTTACGACTTCCTTTTTCTTCAGGCTGAAACGATGAACCTTCCCATCAGCGCCGAAGTACGTTTTTCCGCGAATGTCTATCGAGTGCTCAGTTTTACAAAAACGGCAGGTGTTCGAATCCACTGCGGCGAGCGAGCGCAACCTTTGGCGGCTGAATCCGACGTTTGAATATTTTGTACCCATCAAAATTCCTTTTAGAGAAATAAGACCGGCGCTTTGCGAGCAACGCCGGCCCGATTGGTTACTTCTTGATTTTGCCGCCCGTTTTTAGGGCCGTACCGTTGATCGCGCGTTCGCGCATTTGTCGGCTAGCGGTGATCGACGGGTGGGTTGAGGCCTTCTTTTTATCTGACATATTTATTACTCCAAGGACCGTGTACACGATCGTGTTGCTATCGTTCGTCGATTTCGAACTCAACGAATCGAACTTTAACGCCTTGATTTCTTAACAGGCTGCCCATTCATTGCTGAACGCTGCTTCCTGGCCGCGGGAATGTTATCGAGCGACTGCTTTGCGTCCTCCACGGTGTCATGCTTAGCGCCTGACAACTTTCTGCCTCGTTCCAAACCGGTACCGCGGGCGAGATTGATCGCCATCTTTTTTGAAATTGCCACGTGTTACTCCAAATGCCCCAAATGCATTTGGGGGTCCTGCTTTTCGTTACAGCGAACGCGCTGCTGTATCCGAATTTGTTCAATCCGCTGCCAATTCCTGCGGATCGTCGTCGTGCCGTTCGAAGTACATTTCGCTTTCCAGCTTCGCCAACTTCAGCAGATTCTTGGGGCGGTCTACTTTCGCTGCGACCGTTTTGGAAGCCAAACGAGCTTTGAGCACGGAAGCTTCATAGCCGCTGTCGAATAGCCGATTCAACTCCGCATGTTCATGGAAGAACTCAAGTAAGAACGTCCGGGAAATTGCTTCCTCGCTGCCAGCCGAACGGACGGTCAAAGCTTTTGCGCCGCTTCCCGTGAGCGTCCAAGCGATGATGTTGAATGCGCCGAGCGTGCGGTGCTGCACAATCTGATTTTTCTCTTCTACAACCGACCTCTTTTTCATAAAACTCCGGATTTAGAGAAAGAATTAGTTCATTCGCTTACTGAGTCCAACTCCCAACCAAGGCGATAGGCAAAGAAATTGTCGCGCCACTTGGGCTGGGCAGCGGCGGGTCCGCTACAACCGTGGCGGGGTACGAGGGTAAATTTGGAACTGGGATCGGCGAAACTCGGTTATTTAAAGAAGAAAAGTTAAAAGCAGTCGCAAGCAAAGGCGCAAGAAATTGCTGAACCGCAGTTGACCCGCCGTTAACGTTAGCGGCGGCAATTCCGTAATAAAACACGAAGATCGGCCCGACGCTGACTCCGTTCACAGTGGCGCCGAGTCCGACTAAAGGGTTGCTCTGCGGAGTGAACGTGGGATGAACCTGGGCCAAAACGGTGGCCGTGAGGACTGTGTAGCTTGCACTCAAGGGTCGAACTCCTTTGTGTCGAAATGAAAATAAGATAGGACCGCTGCATCCCTCGGGGAGAAACAACGGTCCTCGTTCATGTACGTGCGTCGGACTTGGCTTTGGAGAGACCAGGTAGACGGGCGTGTACACAAAATTCAATCAATAACTATTCGCTAGACCAGGAAGCCGCATCCATTATTTCAGTTAGGACAATCGGCTCATTTGAAACAGGCGGCGGAATTGACGCTATTTTGACATTCGGATCGATGCCTGATTCCAAGTCTATCGGCGGACGGACCGTCGCTACTACGTCGGACATTCTCTGATGTCGATCCACAAAGAGCTTTTCTAAGACGCTCCGAACGCCGGCGATTCCCGATGTTGCGTGCCATTTAAGAATCGTTGAGCGTCGTGTAACAACGAAGCACACCTTTTCAATGCCGTCGATTTCGACGTACGCTCGGATATATACCTTCGGTTCGGGGTCGTGTGGCCCAAACGCGTTTGGATATACAGCAGATTCAATCCGAAATGTTTTCACCGCCGAGCCCTTCGTTTCGCCGACTTCGTGACCTTGATTGCTTTCAGTGCGGAGGGAGGCACTATTTCGGCGGGCATGGTTACGACGAACCCGCTCATTGCCCCACGGAGATCGTCCTGCAAATGCGAATCTACATTCGTGACAAAGTACGCGAGCTTTTGAAGCGCCATAGAATGTGCTGAGATTTCCTCGGCGGACGACAAGCGGATGGATTGGACTTCTGCCGCAAACCTGCTACCTGCCGCGGAAAGCTTCAGCGCTGCGTCTCGGTAGATTCGTTTTACGTGGGCGTAATGCAGAATGAGACTGCCTAAGAGTGCCGTTGCTGCAAGGATCGCCAAGACCTGATCGATATTTGGATGCAAAACGCTCTCCTTTTAAAAAATAAAGGACGACCGCCACGAGCAGGCCGCCCTTTTGTTGCTTCCGGAACGTAAAATCATCCGCTCCGAAGTTCTTCGTGCTTTATTCGCTGGCTAGGATTGCATCGACATACGCGCGGTTCTGGCGCCCCGCTGGATTAGCCAATACGTCGAAGAAAGCCTTAACGAGTTCTCGATCCATCTGTTTCAAGAACATCGGCGTAAGAGGCGGAAGCGATTCGTCAAATCGGCGATTATGCAGCTCGTGCTTTTTTAAGGATGCCCGGGTTTCTGTCACTTAAGTTCACCTCGTAACTTTGCCTCTTTCGCCTCGGCTGCTTTTTTCATATGGAATTTAATCTGCTCGATCGATCCCGTCTTCAGAATCGCCGATACCTCCGCGGGCGTTGCGTCTGCGGGTATTCTCAGCGGTACAAATGCAGGCGCCTTCGCCGTTGCGACCTTGTCTAAGGCAGCCACGGTTTCGTCAGCGTGCGCGCGCATCTCTCTGAGCGCTTTCGCTGTCGGAGTTTCGGTTCGCAGGGCGTCCTCGCGTTGGACCTGAGCGTGATTGACCCGGCCCGTCGATAGACCGAGATCATTCAACGACTCTCGTTTTTTACGTGCGATTTCGTTAGCCGCTTTCTGCGCCTCTGCTGCGTCATGCGCTTGTTTTTCGGCTATTTCAGCCGGGGTTAAGACTCTTGCTGATGGCACGCCACGAGGTGCCATTGCTAAGGCACCCTTGCCGACGAGACCGCCGAGAACTGCCGCGGCCATATTTGGTGTTTCGGCGGTAAATCCGGCTTCGACAAGAGTGTTTTCTAATGCGCGATCATTGGCCTGACAATCTAAGATTCCAAGCTTTTGATACAAAGAATTGACAAATTCCTTCTCAGTAGGAGTAAACATTACAGGCGCCCTCCGTAATTTTTCACACCGTATCTTTTACTCAATTCGTTGAATCGGGCTTTGCAATCACCGCCCGTTACAGAATGTCGAAAGAGTTTCGCTAAATCGGCGTACGGGAGATCGACCATAGCCTGAAGTTCGGCACGTTCGGCGGCTTCGATTTGAGCAGCGGTCTCGGCTTCGGTTTGCTTCGCTGCCCACTCACGTTGCGCGTGTTGGGCTTCCGATGGCGCTAGTGAGTCTCCGATGGTTTCGAAAGCATATTCGAGGGAGGCTTCGGACCATTCGAGATCGTTTTGCTTGATAAAATCTGAGATCGCCGCAATATTCGCTTGGCAGTTATTGAACGGATTTTCGGAACCCGGCAGGTGTTTTTGCAAAAACGAATAGCTGGCATGAGCCATCGATGCATTTTTGATAGCAGCCGTTGCCGCTTCGTTAGTGGCCGGCTTCACAGTTTGTAATTTTTCTTTTTGGAGCCTTTGTGCGAACGAGACGCTGCTCGCATGAGCGTTTGCGACCTTCTCTAAAAGTTCTTCGTCGTTAGCTCCCGTAAGTAAGGTTCTTTTTCCGTCTGGCCCCACGTAGCTCATGCTGCGCCGGCCATCAGGCAGAGTTTGGATTACTGGTTTTATTTGCATTTTGATACTCCTGTTGCATTGGATTAACTGCGGTGCCGCTGTTGTTACATCGAAACCAGGAAAACGAGTGCTGGTTTTTTCGAATCTTGATGTTGCTGAAAATCTAACGGAACCCGACGTTCGCTCCCACGAGACGCGAAGTTTATTCGACGCGAAAAGTGGGCATCGGGTCCGCCGCTTGTCGTTTCAGAACGATGTTTGCGAGGCATCGCTGAAGCCGAAAGACCTAGCGCCGGAGTTATTGGATTGTGGGCGGTCGGTCAGCAAGCTCTAATGTCGCGGTATTTGGGTCGTGCGGAACCCTCGGGGCAAAACGGTATTTCCGAATCTTGTTGGACCAGAATCCTGCTCTGCCGCTTTTGACTGACGCGACGGCACGGAAGACCCGAAAACGCGGTCGTACATGTCCCGCATAGTTCTTTTCTTGAGGGCTTCCTCTTCTTCGTCTTTGATTTGTTCTGCGGTTGCCGTCATCGGCAAAAAACGACACGCTTGAGCCAGTGCGTCGCAAAGGTCATCTTTGCGATTCCGATTGTTCTTAGAACTCGTAAACCGGATGAGTTGGGTAAACAAAGCGTCGTTCCAGCCGGGTTCAGCGGACTTAACGAATGCCAAACGGCCGGACTCAAGGAGTAACTCTAAGTTCCGGACTCGGTTCTGTTTTGCGTCTTTGGTTGTGTCTACCGGCGCCCAGAATATCGGCAAGGACACAGCATGGACTGCTGCTGTACGACTAATTTCAAGTTGCAGAAGTTCAGAGCCGGCAGTTTTTTCGATGAATATTTTCTTCGGTTGATAACGTTTCGCCATCGCGACGAGATGGAAACAAATTTCGCTAGGCTTGAAATGACCATGGTCGATCTCCAGGACCAATACAGCGGGAAGCTGTCCCGGCGTTTCAATGATTCGGATAGCGCAAATCGCTGTCTCGTCGGCGCGTTGACCAGAAGAATGCGCCGCATCCATCGCGATGATAATTTCGCCGGCTTTCGGCTCCGCTCCTGGCGAAAAAACGTGCTCTTTAAGAATGTCTAGATCAAACGTAATACGTTCTTCGGCGGGAATCGGAATATTCAAATATTGATTTCGGAAGAGACTCTCTGATTTCGTAATCCGCTGCTTAAGAACTCTCCAAGGCAAGATGGTCGGAAACGTCAAATCGACCATTTCTTCGGTCAATTCACGTAGCGGAACCTTCAGAAATTCAGTTCTTACTTCGAACGCCGCTTGGTGAACGTAGCGGAGCGGCGTTTCTTTCTTCATTTCAAGAAGAGTTGACCAGTAGTCTTCCGGGTGATATCTGGTTCCAAAATATTGCTTCCAACCCCAGGCGTCTATTAGGGGATCGA
Source organism: Candidatus Acidiferrales bacterium (assembly GCA_036401315.1). Taxonomy (GTDB): domain Bacteria; phylum Acidobacteriota; class Terriglobia; order Acidiferrales; family UBA7541; genus Palsa-295. Next base: position 7,951 of record DASWVE010000111.1, on the reverse strand, counting down.
GCAAGTCGAGACGTTCTTTAAGGCTCTGTCGAGTGTCTTCGGTTAATGAGTTTTGTTCGTCAACCGGATCATCTACCGACATACCATCGGCGTGGAATCCTGACGTGCTGCTTTCCGCGGAACTATTCCAAAGGGTCGGTTCCTTTTGGTTTACCAGAATTCGGCACGGAGCCAAGTACGGCTGCTCGGAGGTAATATCGATTCCGCGTATAATATAATCCGGGTAGAGATGCTGAAACCGCGTTCGTTCCGCTCCGTCCGCCTGCCCGAAGAACTGCTTAATTTCTTTCAAGAACGACGAACTCAATTTTTTAGTTGCGGTGACTAGAAGCCAACGAATATCACTAACAGCTATAATCCAGGACACTATATCGCAGGCGTCGGCGGTACTTTTGTAGCTCCCGCGACTTGTGAGCACGAGGGAATCTTTGCAATCTCGATCTTCGTCCGTGATATCCGGACCATCGCCGCGTCGAAGTTCTCCTATCCAATCGTGAATGTCCTGGAGCGTGTAACCGTGATAGAACTTACCTTTCAAATCTTTGATAACGAATGACGCGATTATTTGGTCGTGTCCCGTGCCCTCCGGTCCACCGACTACAAAGTTCTTGCCGAGGAGGTCGCGGCCGAGAAAAAGAAAGTCTTCTCTTGCCTGTTGCCTATCTCGGAGCCAATCACCAATGAGCGTGTATCCGCTGTTAGGATCGGATCGGACCTCTTCGTTGAACAAATGCCGCAGTCCGTTCGCACCTTCGAGCGGGTGACATTCGCCGTAAACATAAGAGAAGCCTGCGCTGTTGCGAATCGGTAGGTCAGCCTCGGAAGCATCAACGAAATTCAATTCGTTTTCGGTGAGTACCGCGGCTTGCTTTACTTCGCGTTTCGCACGTTGTTCAGCCGCTTTTTCGGCCTTAACTTTGTCGCGGGCGCGTTTGTCCGCCATCCAATTTTTCGAAGTCCTCTTTGGCTTGACTGGATTAACCAGTACTTCTGCGGTCGAAATGCTTTCGGTAACTTCCATAGACACACGTGGGCGCGGGCGTGCGTGAAAACAGGCACACCAAAGCGCTGATTCCTTTTGGCTTTATGAATTTTTAAGACTGGTTTGCTGATCTAGAACGAACAACACGGTCTGAGTCCGGGATTTTTTCAATGAGACCTTTTTTGAAGATTTCTCCAACCTGGGCTCTCACCCACTCTACGGGTTTGTTCTTTTTGAAGACTTGCTGAACGATCTCGGTGGCGGACGCACCTTCCGCGCCTTTGGTGTCCAAGAACTTCAAAATACTCATCTGTTCTTTGACTACTCCACCAAAAACGTAGCGTGCTGATTCTCGGCAGTAATCCCAGATTCTACTTGCCGCTTGCAAATGGATGGTATCGGTCGCCTTCTTCATATCGATCACCGTGAGGATCAATGCGAGCCTGCGAATATGCGCGGGACCACGAGAAGTCATTCGTCCGGCGAGATCGGGCAGCCGTATCTTTTCCTCTCGCAAATAGTTCCGGCTCCAATATTGTCGCGCGGCCGGCGTCATTGGAACTTCGTCGAGGCTTTCCGAAAAACCCCGAACGTCATGAAAATACATAACGTCTTCCATCCAATCAATCGGCGGGCCTCCGAGCGGACACAACTTGACCCGATAGGTATAGGGAAATAAAAACCTGTTTCCGAACCCGTTTTTATCAGCACCATCAGGCATTTTGTCGAACAATTCGCTGGCGGTCGTGTCGCCCGTGATGGAAACGTGGGGTTCCGCGCAGGTTGCACCTTCCGTCACGCCGTCCTTATCCTTCCCGCGGACTATGTTCTGAACTTTTTTTCCATCCCAGAAGTTTCGGAGAAGGGAATCAACACTTGTGTTGGGTTGGCCCGCCAGAACAAACAACGTTGCAAGCTCGGCTTCATGAATCAGGAGCCGCTTATCACTCACCCCGGGCTTAATCTTTTCGACCCAGTCGTCCCTCTGCTTAACGCTATACGTCTTCGCATCTCGGATTTGGTCGATAATCGCCTGCCCGCTTCCGAAGTTGCTGACGATACGGTTCAAAGTCCATCCCATATCGATCATCTGGCAGAATGCGTCAACGACATCACGCCCTGTTCCCTTGCGAGAACGAGATGATTCGCCGATTCGCGCGACGAATTCAACCATCCCGTGTCTGGTTTTATCGACGAAGAAATGGGGGCGGCGCCCGCACATATTTCCGATGTTGACGAGCAAATCGAGATACATTCCGAGCGGATGCGCTTCGTTATATGCGCACATTTTGTTTATGAGAACGCCGGCTGGCCCGTAAAGGATGCTCGGATCAAAGGTCGGTCCTACGACTTCTCGAATCGGAAATACGGGAAATTCTTTTTTATACTCCTCTTCGATTTCCGCTGCGCTCATTACGTGGTCGTACCCCGACTCATCGATAAGGGAGTAATCGGTTGAGTCCTGGACTTCCTGAGTAGGAACGGTTTGTGACATGCGCTTGAGTTCGGTAATTCTGGTTATCACATTTGAAAGCACACTTAATTTATGAGTTTGTCCGCCAGAGAAATAGTCTTTTAGGAGATTGAATTCTTCAGTGGTGTCTGCTGCTGGCAGTGCAACCTCAGCATCGATTGTCTTTAGTCCGATGATTGGGAGGTCGCGGAGACGTTTCTGCTCACCCGTTAACCAAGAGGCGCTGCTGTCCGCAACTGCTCGTAGCTTGCCCTTGTTAAGGCGGGCGGCAAATGATCCGCCGTCTTTTCCTACGGCCTGTTTTTCCAGACGATCTACAAGTTCGTCAAAAATTTCGTCCGGACTTAAACCTTTGTGCCGAAGATGGCCCGCCACGGAAACGGACCAGGTATGGATCGATCCTTCTTTCACAGGGCCATTGATGAATTCGTCCGACAACTTAGCGGATGTCCTTGAGCCGATGGGAGAATCGACCGTGGGTTTAGCTTCCTTGGACTTTCTTGGTTGTGCCGCGAGCCAATCAATCAGCTCATCGGGTGCCGGCGTAATTGGGACATCGGAAATCAACTCGTACAAGCCGTCGATAACACCATCTTTGTTGTAGTGCGGGCTGCCAAAAGTAATACATTGCTCGTTGTGCGCCCGTACCGAGCAGTCAGCGATTTCGTCTTGGCCAACATTACCCAATTTCAGCGATTTTTCCGTGTGCAAGAAATATATGTGACCACGCCCAGGGGATGAACGAGTACGGCGAGCACCGAACTCAAACTTTCTACCTGTCTCGCGCTCGAACTTCGCAGCGAGTTCGGGACCGTCAACCTCAATTATAAAGGGAGCACCTTTTACAGCCTTCGCGACTGATCCAAATGAACACCCCGGATACTTTCGAGCCGCTTCGTAAATCATTTCCGGTTTCGTCAGTAGATTGTCGGTCGCCCATGCGGGCAAAAACGGTGCTTTTCCGACCGATTCCGTACCCCAGGTTCGGATCGGAGTCTGCGGGATATTAAGGGCAAGCGATGCTATCGCGCCCTGGACTGCCGGCGTCGCTGTGACTTCTTGTTGCTGCTGCGTGGCGATTAGCATTACAACGCCGCCACAGCGGTTGGGCCGCTTAGAATTTCAATACCGAGCGCTCGCCAGGGGTTGCGCGGGTGATTCGAAGGCACGACAACGCAGGAGACACGATCCTGCGGTCTCAAATTCTTGCTGCCCTGAATTTCTGAATGATGCAGGAACACCGTGCGGCGGTCGGCGATGATTTCGCCAAAGCCCCAGCCGCGATCAAATGTAAGCACAATTAGTACTTCTCGATCTGATTCCATAAAAGTCTCCTAGATTAAAGTTCATAATCGTCGTCGTAGTAGTAGTAGGTGAAACTGAATACAGTCACTTACGGCTTGTTATTTGGTTAGGCTTTCCAATACAGCTTCAAAGCGTTCCGTATTCCAAAAGTCCAGCCGGCGCGTTCCGCGCTAGAATTCCAGTTGATATGTGTAGACTTTCTTAATCCGATTTCATATGCACACCAGAATAATCTTCGAGCCATCAATCCAAACCAATCCAACTCGTTATACCGATCCTCTAAAATGAGCATTGCCTTACTCGCTTTAAATGGTGCCCTCCTTTTGTCGATTAGTTGCCTTTGACCGGAGACCGCCGAATTTTGTACTGTCTACATCTATTGGCTTACGGAACGTGCGGCCCTGCGTGCTGCCAACGCATCATCAATTGCCGCGCGATCTTGATGACGAAGCGGTCCCGACAAAATTCGAGACCAAGTGCTAACTCCGCGAATCATCAATTCTTGAATCGTGATTTCTGGCTGACCTAAAATGTGCAACGCGCGATCCGACAGCGCGACTTTGATTTCTGATTCCATTTAGACCTCATTTTCGGCAAGCGAAGGCACCGTTCCGGCGTAGTCGGGAAGTCCTTGGGCAAGCGCATGCAGTAGATCAAGTCCCGGAGCAACCTTGTGGTATAACGCGCGCGCTTCGATGGCTTCATCGGCGTATGAGGCGACCGGTATACGGACACGCTCAATACCGAAATCTGTAACTTCAATTATTAACTTAGTCATCCTCTTCCTCTACCCTATACCAAAATACCCACGGTCGTGTTTTTAGGGCTTCTAAACTTAAGATTCCAAAGGCTTAAGAGTTTTGACCTTCTTTTTTAGCCTACTGATGCGCTCTTCGATAGCGCCCGTAGACAAGCCCGCCGATTTAGCCGCCGCGGCAGCCGTAAGATTCTCGAAAAGTACGCGTTGGATTTGCTTCTGAATCTCACCTTCTCGGGTAAGAAGTGCCGTCGGCCCCTCAATATCGATGTACTTCATTTTGTTCTGTTGTAGGACCTTGGAATAAGCCGTTCGATTGGGCTCGGAACCAACGACAGTTTGGTTCAGGGTATCGCCGATATCAGGAAACACTTTCGTGACCGGAACTGCCGTGGCCCACTTTTGCTTCTCGGACTTTTCATCTCCGGATTCGCGGTAAGATTTCTGCGTTGCCAATAAAATCGCGAGATCGCTCGGCATTGGCGGATCAGGCCGCTCCGGTTCACTAAAGTTAAATTCGCCGGCGTTGAGTACGACGGCAGGCATAGTTCGGTGCTTTTGAAATTCCGTTAGTGAGACTGGAGTTGGAATGAATTCTTTAGTCCACGAAGCGATTACGTCTTCGGCGGTGGGCTCGAACTTCGTCATATCGAATTCAAAAACGACTTTCTTCCGATAATGGGTGCCTACCTTCGCCACGTACCGCCGAGCGATCACATAACGTTGTCCTAGATACAAAGACGCGGAATGCACGGTTGCGGTCTCGTGGTCGTGTTCATCTAACTCTTGCGCTTCAACGGCCGGCTCCGTGGCCACGACCGGAATGAGATCGTCCGAGTGCTGCTTATCGGTTTCGAATAATGCCCCGTCAACGTCTGCGTCTTCAGACGAAGTCTCTCCGAGACGTTTCGTATTGTCCTCGCTGTACGGAATTGCTTCAGTATCCTCGAAGTCTTCGACCACACGGGGCGAGATTTTAAACTGAGGATCAAACGACGATTCGGCGAACCTGACGGAACCCAACCCGTATTTGGGATTGACGCCGGCGTTTATCGTCTTACGTGCCCTGATTCCGTCAGCTATATGTGCCAATTTCTTTTCAAGCCGGTGCTGGTGGTTGGCTGTAGCCTCTTCGTAAGTCAGAAAGTTCTCGAACAAATCCTTCATAAAGGGAGCGTTGATTATGGGATTTCTGGCTTTCTTGAAGGCGTTGCTTTTTCCCCAGGACAACGAAGCATGTCTGACACAGGTAAATTCAACCGCGGCGCTAAAAGGCGTTGAGATATCGAGTCGGGACGCGCAGTTGATATAGAAAATATTTCCGCGTTGCTTCCACCTGTGTTTGCAAAATAATGTTGCCGTTTCGTGCGCCGGTTTAGGCTCGGGATGGCTTAGATCATCCGGTCGCTCGGACCATCGCATTTTAATTCCGGCGTCTCGGACTCGCTTGAGTTTAAGACTCGCCCGTTGCAAATACTGGGCTTCGCGTTTGGTCGTCCACCGCCGCTCTCTAAAACCCGGATTGATGCTTACGTGGTTGGTCGCTGGAATCTTAGAGCTGACGATCACTCCGTTCTCGCGTGATGCAGAATCAGAGCCTTCCCAAGGTAGGTAGTTCCAAAAGAAAAAGTAATCTGGCGAGCAGTTCGAACAAAAGAAATCCTTGGTTTGGCTGGTCTGTTTGGGCAGTTCGTGAACAGAACGGCATACGCTGCATGCTCTTTTGCGGGAATAATTAACGCGCTCATAATTCTGGCGCATCTCTTCGTGGTCTTCCGGCGTCAGCAAAAATTCGATTTCCTGTCGGGTAAGTGGGCGTACCTCCGCTAGAGGAAGTACGCCCGTTTCTTGGGTAAGTAGACTCATCAGTCGGCTCTATTGTTTTAGAGAATCCGAAAACGCTCGCATGTCCCCTAGTTCAATTGTTCCGTTTGCCAAACGGGCGCCGAAGCGTTTCGCCGCTGCTACAGCTTTCTCGTGAGAGTCGCCAAGCGCACCAAAAAATTCAGCAGCCTTATTTGCGATTGCCTCTGTTGGAATCTTGCTCGCATCGTGCCCTGGATTTCCTAGCCATGCGTCGGTAAGGATTTGTTTAATAGAGTTGAGTTGTTTTGCCGCCTTTGTCTTCGCATTCTCGACAGCTTCAGTCTGCTGATCTTCGAGTTTCATTTGCTCTCCCCTTTACTGCTTGGCGTATCCGCGGTCGGTTGCGGCTTCAGCCCTTCTGCGTTTGTCTTACAATTCGTTAGGGCACACCACGACCCCAACGCCCCCGAGCGGAAAATGCGTGAGGAATGCCCGTTCTACCACTACATCTGAAACTTACTTCCGCTGCGGATCGCTATTCTGATTCGCGTTCGAGATACTGCTTTGCTTCACCGGAGGTGGCGCCGGAATCATTACTGCGCACTGCCTCTGAAATCTGGCGCGAATGGTGGACCTGTCGGACCCTGCCGTCGTGCTACGGGCAGCGGTACGGCCGCGTCTTCGGTCTCCCCTATGCCCGCGGCTGATACAAGGGCTTGCTCCGCGCCAGCGGGGGATTGTTCCGATATGGGCTCGCCCTCGGCGGGAACGTCAGATAATGGCGACGTGGCGGCGCCGGCGAGCGTTGGGGTTGCTGCGTTCCGGCGTGCCGAGCGTTCGGCTTGCTCTCCGAAATCGACCCTGGCCCAGTCGCGAATCCATTCTTCTATCATGGCTTCCGCGGTCGTGCCGTGTTTCGTGGCGTAGTTCAGTAGGGCGTGCCGGTCGTTAGGGGAAATATCGAGGACCATGACGCGGCTCGTAAGGTCCCAACCGAAGGTGTGCGTGCGGGCAAGCTTCAGGGCGTACCGAGTGTAATCGGCGAACGTCTGGCCTTGCCCATCCGCCGCAAGTTGCGCTTTGATGCTCTCGACTTCGGATAAGGGCAGGTTGATAGTGAATTTTTTCAGTCCTTCGGTTCTTGGTTTAGCCATGAGCGCTTGCTCCGTGCTGCTGTTCAACCTCTTCCAAAATCATTAGGGCTTGCTGTTTCCTTTCGATTAAAGCCTTGAGTTGTTGTATCCGCGCCTGGGCTTCCTGCAATCGAGTCTGCTCGGCCTGAAGTAAACCGATCTCTTCTTTTAACGTTTCCAAGCTGGATCGGAAAGCTGGTTTAGCAGTATCAAACAGCCCTAGCTTGAGCTTGCGGTTTAGGATATAGACAGCTTGGCGGTTGACGTTCTCTTGAGAGGCGATCTCGCTAACGGTTTGCTTCTCGGCTCTTAGCAGCCCAATGATTTTGTCGCGCTGAGCGGGGCTTATGTGCTTCCGTTGGGGCGTCTTGCTTTCAGTGCTTTGTGTCATAAAGACATAAAACCATGCATTTCCTAAAATGTCAATGATAATCCTAACTAATGGTAAAGATTTTTCCGCATTGATGTGCATTTATGCGGACTATTACCATGTT
>DASWVE010000110.1:0-5306 GCA_036401315.1 Candidatus Acidiferrales bacterium | reverse complement strand
CGACCACTCCGGCGTTTTCCGAAATCAGGCCGATCGAAGATGGGTATTTGATGCTGACGGAAAAAGCGGTGACGGACGATTTCGCGCAGGACTTGAGCGCGGAGGAACAGAAGATGGTTTTTGCGACGCAGGGAGCTACGCAGGGCGCGATTCTGGGGACGCCTTTGAAAAAGGCGGCATGGCACGATAAGCCGAGCTGGTTTGTGGTGGCGTCGAACGACCGGACCATCGCGCCGGAACAGGAAGCGTTCACGGCGAAGAGAATGAACGCGACGGTTTTGACTTTGCCGTCGAGCCATGTGCCGATGCTCTCGCATCCGGAACCGGTGGCGAATTTTATAGCGGATGCGGCGGCGTCGATTGGTGCCGGGAAAGCGGCCGCGGCGCAGTAGAGGCCGCGCGCGTTTTAATTTAGAGGTAGAGCTGGCGGGGCCATTGGGCTACGGGTAGCTTGCGGCGAATCGAAGCGCGCGTGGTTTCGGTCCAGACTGGGACCCAGAGGCAGGAGGCCAGGAGCCAGGAATATTTCAGCGCGTCGGGACCGAACGCGAGCGCGATGAGGCCGGCGAACGCGGTCCATTTGGCGATGCGGTAGATGCGGCCGCGCGACGGCGTGTACACCGCGAAGAACGGAGCGGCAAAGAAAAGAGCGAGGGTCAGGCTGGCGAGAAGCGCGAAGCGGGCGGCGCTGGTCGAGCCATAGAAAAATAAAACGGCGCCGGTGACGAGCGGGATAGCCGGCACGGTCATCAGGATTCGTTTCAGCCACGGAAGGGCGCACACCGCGCGCGCTTCCCAATTCGATTGGCGGAGCAGGCGGGCTTCGGCGGACGTGAGCAGCACTTTGCGGTACTGGCAGTTCGCGGTTCTCGCGGCACCCAAAGCAGCGAGGGCCAGGCGATCGGCATCGGCGGCGCTCGCGCCCTGGGCCAGCTGCGCTTCACGCGCGGATTCGAAATGCTCTTGAATCTCGGCGCGGACCTGGACGGAAGAATCCTTCGACAAATCCTGCGTCGCTTGCTGCAGCCAGATTTCGAGTGGCGTCATGATTTTAAGCCTCCGTCAGAATCAGGGACACGGCGCGGGAAAGTTCGCGCCATTCGCGGCGATCTTTGGCCAGCGTCGCGCGTCCGGAATTGGTGATGCGATAGTAGCGGCGGGTGCGGCCCTGCTCCACCGCTTCGTAGGATTCGACCTGGCCTTCATTTTCGAGCTTGTGCAGGGCAGGGTAGAGGGTGCCTTCTTTAAAATCGAGCACGCCCTTGGAGCGGGCTTTGATGCGCTGGGCGATGCGGTAGCCGTGACTGGGCTCCTGCGCGAGAGCTTGGAGGATGAGAGTCGGGAGGGTGCCTTTGAAATTCATTGCATACCTCGTAATCCGATGCATAGGATAGGAGGGGCGCGGGAGTTTGTCAAGGGGGAAAATTCGGCGGAGAGGTGCGGCACGCGGAAGAGCTAATGTTACGGCGATTGAAGCCGGTCCCTCGCTACGCTCGGGATGACAACTAAAAACGAAAGACGAGAGACAACCCCAGGTGGGTTGGGTGGATGGCGCGGGCGAGACCGAAGAGAGATCCCTCGTCGGCGCGGCAGATGCGGCCGCGCCTCTGTCGGGATGACAACGTGAACCGAGGCTGATAGGCAAGTGCAACGGCAACTGTAATGGCAAGCGAACAGCGAAAGGCCCCACCCTTCGCTGACTGCGCGAAGGATGGGCCACCCGTAAAAACAAATTCAACTGCGGCGCGGGCGATTAGTGGCTTTTGATTTCGGTCGGGTGGCTGGGAAGGCGGAGGAGGCGGCGGCCCAGCATTCTTTCCCATTCGCGGATTTCGCCGCGGGTCAGGTCGCCGAAGGCGGTGGGGATTAGTTCGGGATCCTGGTTTTTTGCGTGGCTCGGCCGTGAATCGACCGATGCTGCGGATTTTTCTGACGCTAAAGACACTCGGTTTGTTACGGACATGGCCGTCTCCGAATGGGCTGGGATTTACATAGTGCGGCGGGGGAAGCGGCGGGTCGATAGTACAGAAGTACCAAAAATGATAGCGGGCACACGGCGTTGCCTGACACGCGCTCCTAGATTGCGGGAGCTAACCGGGCCTGCGCGATTGTGATAGATTGGCAGCCAAATAGCGGTCATTCAACGATTTGCTGCCGGGAAATTCTGCGGGCAGTTCGACGGACAGTTCGGAGCACACGGAGGCTTGATGTCGCGCGCAGCTCATTCGCGGGCAATTGCTTTTCCAGTTTTTCTCGCTTTGCTTTGCTGCTGCTTGCTGGCGTCGCAGGTTGCGGCGCAGGAAGTGGCCAAGCGATTCACGAATCAGGACGTGATCGACATGGTGGGCCTGGGAATGTCGGATGACGTGATCATCGCGAAAATTCGCAGTGTTTCGGCGGCGAACGGTTTGAAGTTCGATACTTCGGTGGACGCGTTGAAGGCGTTGAAAGCCGCGAAAGTTTCCGACGAAGTGATCAAGATGATGCTGAATCCGAATCCGGTGGCGGCGACGGTGTACGTGGCGCCGGGCTCGGCGGTTTCGAACGATCCGAATCTGCCGCCTCCGGAAGTGGGCGTGTACTGGAAGGACGGCGCAAATTTTGTGCTGCTGCAGGGCATGGCGGTTTCGCAGGTGAAGGCCGGCGGGCGCGCGGGAAGTTTTTTCACCGACGGCATGCGTTCCGAACACTGGGACGCGACGATTGCGGGGCCGACTTCGCTGAACCGGGTGAAAGAGCGCGCGCCGGTTTTTTATTTTTACGTGCCGGATGGCGATACAGCCGCGGATTACGTGCTGCTGAAACTCGAAAGGAAAAGCGACCACCGGGAATTTCAGGTGGGGAATTTTGGCGGAATCACCGGCGGGAAATCGGGAGTGAAGAAAGATAAGCAGATTCCGTTTCGCGCCGAGCATGTCGGGATTCGCGTTTATCGCGTGTCGCTCGAAGCGGATTTGAAAGTGGGCGAGTACGCGTTCTTCTTGGGGACCGGGTCGCAAGCGAATATGTCGGGCGGGAATATTGGGTCGGCGCGTTCGGGTGGAGCTGCGGGCGGGCGGGTTTATGATTTTGCGATTCCGGAGTGAGGATCCTTCGCGGCGATTAGGATGACCGCTGGTGCGTCGGGCTGACGGCCGGCCGGGGCTGGGCTGCAATTTGCAGCGTCGCTTCACGCTGGAGCGTTTCTGCGTGGCCATGCTCTGCTGTTGAGCGAGAAGATGGAATCGAAAAGGGAGCGGGGCTGGCGAAAGCATAGTAGAACGGTTAGCTAGCCGTGAAGTAAGATGGGCCACGGCCGTTATGCAGACAACCTTCGGCAGGATCGTGGCGTGTTCTGCGATTTCATTCCTCGTTTTGATTTGTGTTTTGCCGATGTGCGCGCAAGATCAATCCTCCGCCGTAAACTCCACTGACGAGAAAAAGCAGTTAGCCAGCATCGCCGGAACTGTGGTGCGGCAGGGAACCGACGAGCCGCTGCGCAAGGCGCGGGTGTCTCTGGCTCTTAAGGATCAGCAGGGAGAAAAGGATTTCTACGCAGTGACTGCCGCAGACGGCAAGTTCGTTTTCGACGGCTTGGCGCCCGGTGCCTACGAATTGGTGGTGCGCCATGACGGATTTGTGACCAAGAGCTACGGTGAAGATAGCGCTGGTCACGAGTCGGCGACGTTAGCGTTAGGTGCCGGGCAGAAGATGGAGGATTTGATCTTCCGGCTACAAAAATGCGCGGTGATCACCGGGCGAGTGGTGGATGAAGACGGCGATCCAGCATCCGGCGTGGAGGTCGCGGCGGTGGAGCGCAAGCCTTATCGAGGAAACGACCGGTCGCTGCAGCGGGGCCAAGCCGAGACCAATGATCTTGGCGAATACCGCCTGTTCGACCTCTGGCCCGGCCGTTACTACGTCTGCGCCACGCCGGGGTACGCGATGAAATCCGAAGCGCGTGCGTCGGATGCGGCGAGTAACTCCAAGGGACAATCCGCGAATCGATATGCGGTGACGTGCTATGCCGGCGCGCTGGATATATCGCGAGCCTCCGCGATTGAGCTCAAGGGCGGCGACGAGACTCCAGGGATCGACATAACTTTTCTACGAAACCGGACGTATAAAATTCGCGGGACACTGACCGATCTGTCGGGAAACGGCGATGCTGCCGATTACAGCGTTGCGGCGCTGCCAACGAACGGTTTGACGGGCCAAAACTCCAGTTCACAAGGGGCGGTCGATCCCAAAGACGGATCGTTCGAGATATCCAACCTTACGCCAGGCGCGTACGAGCTAACGGCGTTCAAATTCAACTCGGCGCGGCTGGACCAGGCGTCCACGATGGTAGAAATTATCGACGCCGATCTGGACTCGGTGAAAATCGTCATGAAGCCGGGGGTGAACCTGCGCGGACGATTGGTGATGGAAGGAAAGGCTAACGTGCCTCCGACGCTGAAGATTTCGCTGGAGGCCAAGTCCCAAGGTCCGATAGACGGGCACACCGCGCGGCCGAAGGCGGATGGAATTTTCGAACTGGCGAATGTGCATGAAGCCACGTACGCAATTTCGGCGAGATCCGAATGTGAGGAGTGCTATCTCAAGTCCGCGAAGTTGAATGGCGTCGACTTGCTGGAGAAGGGATTGCAGGTTGCTGGAGCGGCAAGCGCGCCGCTGGAGCTAGTGTACAGCAGCCGCGGCGGAACGGTGGACGGCACTGTCACCAAGAAGGACGATCTGCCGGCAGTGGGAGCGATGGTTGTGCTGCTTCCCGATGTGGCGCACCGGGAATGGGCGGGGCGTTACACACGCGGCACGACCGACCAGTATGGCCGGTTCACGATTCGCGGCGTCGCGCCCGGGACGTATAGTGCGTTTGCATTCAAGAGCGCGGAGGACGCTGACGACATCGAGGATGCGGAATTCCTCAAGACGATCGAATCGCAAGGCAAGAGCGTGGAAATCGAGGAGGACGGCAAGCAGACGGTGCAGTTGAAGGTGACGGTTGGAAGTGCGGGGAGTTCCGCGGACCAAAAATAAGGGGCTGCCTTTTTTTTGGCTCGTGGCTATCGGAATTTATGCTCAAAGAAACATAGGTGAACGCGTTTCTTGGGCGAAAGGCCCCACCCTTCCAAAGGCGGGAAGGATGGGCCACCCTCAAAGGCTAATTCGCAATTCGAGAGCAAGTTCGCAATTCAAAACCAAATTCAGGGGCGGATTCAACGGCAACGGCTGACCGGCTAAAGCCGGCCGCTACAGGTGGCGTTCGTTCACAGCTCGGCATGCGTTCACAGCTCGGCGTTCGTTCACGGCTCGGCATTTGTTCA
>DASWVE010000109.1:0-72039 GCA_036401315.1 Candidatus Acidiferrales bacterium | reverse complement strand
CGCTCCGGCACGAGACGCAAACCGGATGGAAAAGATGCAGACCAACGCGACCGCGAGCGACCAGAAGGCGACTTGAATCGCAAGTGGGTGGGCCACCCAATCGACGGGCTCGGCGCCGAGCTTGCGCAAGGTGAGTTGCAGAATCCACGCGAGGACGCCGGTGGTAATGATCGTGGCGAGCCAGAAAAAGCAGCCCCAGAGCCACGCGACAACGCCGAGACTTTTTTTGTACATCAGCCAAACAATTTCGAGAAACAGTAAGAAGGCCGAGGCCAGGGCGATTTGCAAGCCGGCGCGCGCGGGCCAGGAAACGGTCCAGCGCTCGAAAAGATCGAAATAGGCGGATGAGCTAACCGGGGGATTAGCGAGATCTGTTTCGGCAAACGCGCGTAAAGAGGCTATGGCATTGTCGCCGTGATGCTGCAGCGTGGCGGAATTTGCATTTCCAAAATTGTCGAGCGGTGTGTGGTATTGGACGACGTCGCCGACTGCGGCGAAATTCACGCCCTGGTAGCCGGCTTGCTTGAACACGGTAAAATCCGTGTCAGCTGGGAGATTTTTGTAAGCAAAGTAGAGCAGCGAGTTCGTCGCGGGACGCGAAGCATTGCGCGTGTAAAGCCGGGTGGACCAGGTGTTCGCGTCGCCGGTTTCGTACATCAGACTGGGGCCGGAGGTGCCGCGATTATCGATGTTCACGGCGGCGCGGACATCTTTGGCCCAGGGATGCTGTTCGACGAAGACTCGGGCGCCTAGCAGGCCGGCTTCTTCGCCGTCGTCGATCAGAAAAATTATGGAATTTTTCGGTGTGGGAAGCGATTTGTAGGCGCGGGCAATTTCCAGCACGCTGGCGGCGCCCATGCCGTCGTCCGAAGCGCCTGGGCCGGCCGGCACCGAATCGTAATGCGCGGCAAGCAGCACGGCCGGAGCGGCGGCGCTGCCATCCAGGCGCGCGACCACATTCTGCACCGTGGCGCAGGTACCGTATTCGTCGCAGGAAAATCCGGTTTGGATTTGTGGGGTGTATCCGAGGCGCGTGAACTCACTCATCACGCGCTCGCGCACCACTTCATTGTGCGCGCTGCCGGTGGGATGCGGTACGCCGTCGCCGACCAAGCGGTTCAAAACATCGCGGGCGCGTTCGGCGGAAAATTCCTGCGCGGGCGCGGAAGCAGGCTTCGGCGCCGGCGGGCGCTGGCTCGCATAGCAAAGCAGAAGTATCAGGCCCAGCAGCAGGAACGTGAACGCAATTCGACCGGAGCGGTCTGCGGTATCGGACGGCAATCAAATCTCCTCGCTGCGCATCCTAGGCCGAGCGTTTGGGCAAGTCAATGTGGAACAGGGCTTTACCTCCGGCGGATTCGGATTCTTGGCTCGCAGAATTTCCCAGCTCGAACACCGCGGGGACGGTAGAGTTACCTTTGGCAAGCCCCGTACTGCCCGCAGCATGTGAATAACGCCCCGCCCCCACAGATTGTAGAAAAAGGGCAAAAGCACCCTTTACACGGTGGAAGGCCCGTGCTATTTTTCTTCTGCGTAACCGCCGTCCTAACGCGCCAGACGGAAGGGCTATTGAAGATTCGCGTCCCTCCAGAGTTTTTGTCTCGAAATACCTCCGAAGTTAGATCGATAAATTGAGCTTTCTTCAGCCGTATTGGCGCAGAAAGCGAAGTGTGCGAGGAATCTGGTGCTAAAACTGCGTAAGGTTGAGTTGCTGGGGTTTAAGTCGTTCTGCGAGAAGACCCCGATCACGTTCAGCGGCACGGGCATTACCTGCATCGTAGGCCCGAACGGCTGCGGAAAATCGAACGTGGTGGATGCCATCTCCTGGGTATTGGGCGAGCAGAGCCACAAAGTGCTGCGCGCCGAGCGCATGTCCGACTGCATCTTCAACGGCACGGCTAAGCGGCCGCCGATGGGCCTCTCCGAAGTAACCCTGACGCTGGTCGACCCGGAACTGACCGATGCCGTGGCCAAGATCATGGACGCGCCGGAGGCTCCCGCTGAATTCCCCGAAGGCGCCGGGCCGATGATCGTGGCGGATGCTCCCGCGCCCGAGACGGAAATTGTCGACGGTTTCGTCGAGATGACCGACGGATCGACGCACCACTTGGAAACCACGATTGACCTAGAAGAACCAGCCGCGCCTCCAGACGATAAAGCGAAGCGTTTCAAGAAGCGAGGCGCGGACAAGCTCGCGGCGTCTCTGAGGCCCGGCGAAATCGTGGTTGGCCGCCGTTTGTATCGTTCCGGACAAAGCGAATATGTTATCAACGGCCGCGTGGCTCGTCTGCGCGACGTGCAAGAACTCTTCATGGGTATGGGACTCGGCCCGGACAGCTACGCCATCATCGAACAGGGCCGCATCGGGCAAATCCTGAATTCAAAGCCGATGGATCGCCGGGCGATTATCGAAGAAGCCGCCGGCATCACCATGTACAAGACCAAGCGGCGCCTCGCGGAAGCGAAACTCGAAGCTTCCAAAGTGAATCTGTCGCGCGTTCACGACATTCTGGTTGAAGTAGAAAAGCAGCTGGCGTCCTTGAAGCGCCAGGCTTCGAAGGCCCGCCGTTACGCGGAACTGCGTGAGCAGATGCGCGAATTGCTGCGCAGCATGCTGGCCAGCAAGGCCGAACATCTTGATATCGAAGCAGCGCGCATCGAAACCCTATTGCGCGAAATGGATTTGGCGGAAGGCCGTGAGGCCGCTTCCCTGCACGAACTGGAAGCCGAACAGGAGCGGCTGAACGTCCGCAGCTATGAGCTGGACGCCGAGATGCGCCACACGCAAAACCTGCTGGGACAAACCGCGCTCGACCTGGACCGCGCCGAGAACCGGATTACCTTCAACCGCGAGCAGGCCGCGCAAATTCAATCGCGCTCCACCCGGCTGGCGGTGGAAATCGAAGTCGCCGAACGCCAGCTCACCGAACTTTCCGCGCGGATGACGGCGCACCGCGAGGCGGTCACAGCTTTGCGCGAGCAAACCGCCGCCCTCGAAGCAGGATTGCGGGAGACCACCGAGCACGCCTCCACCAGTGTGGCGGCGCAGCAAAACCTGGAAACGCGCATCACGCAGCTTCGGCAGATTTCCGAGCGCCTAGTGGAAGAAACCGCGCGTCAGCAAGCTGAATCGCTGCAGGCCGACGAAGCCGCCACGCGCCATACGGCAGCCGAAGAGCAACGCATGTTGGTGTTGCATTCGATAGAAACTGAGATTGGCCTACTGGCCGAGCGAGTCACGTCCGCGGAATCGACCTTTACTCGATCGGAATCCGCCGCCCGGCAATTCGGAATCGCGGTGCGCGAAGCTCAGGAACGCCTGGTTGAATTGCGCCGCGGCGAGCATGAAACCGGCGAACAACTCGAAAAACTCCGCGAGAATCTTTCCGCCGAGCGCGCCCGCCACACCTCCATCGAACAAATTCTGAAAGACCGCGCGTACACGGCCGACGCGGTGCAGAAACTCTTCAATGTGACGGCGGACGGCACACCGGATACGACGACCAGCGGTTTCAAGGCGGTCGGCTTGCTCGCGGACTACACCGAAGTGCAGGAGAAATACGAAGGGGCCATCGAGCAATTCCTGCGCGACGAACTGGAATATGTCGTCGTCGAATCCTTCGATCACGCGCGAGCTGGAATTTCCCTCCTGCGCGACGACATGGGTGGACGCGCGACTTTCTTCGTCGATTCCCTGAACAAATTGAATCTCCCCGCGCCGGAAGCGGAAGGTTCGCTGCCGATGCCCGCCGGCGTTCTGGGTCGGCTCGACCGCATGGTCGATTTCCGCGATCCTCTGGGCCCGGCCGCCAAGCATTTCCTTACGAAGCTGCGCACCGCGTACATCGTCGAATCCGCAACGATCGCCGAGCAGATGGCCGGCGAAAATCCGCACAGCTATTTTCTGACGCCCGAAGGCACCTGCTATCACGGCCGCATGGTTTCCGGCGGACGCGCGGGCGATGCCGGCCCGCTGGCGCTGAAGCGCGAACTGCGTCAGCACGAAAACGAAGCGGTGCGCCTGGAACGCTCCGCGAATGAGATGCAGGCGCAATTGACCTACATCGAAGGCGAAATCGCCGCCGGAGAACAACATGTGACGCTGGCTATCGCCCAGCAGATGGACGCTGAAAAATCGCTGGTGGCCGCTACGCACCAGCGCGACCAGTCCCGCGCAGAATTGCGCCGCGTGGAAGCCCAGTTCTCCGCTGAAGGCTTGGAAATTGCGCGCCTTCGCGAACAAGCCGAAGCGGCCAAACAACGCGCCGATAAAGCGCGCGCCGATCACGCCGAAGCCATTCGAGCGCGAGAGGCAGCCGAAACTGAGAGCGTGGAAGCGATCGGGACTCTGACCCGCCTACGTAACGATTTTCAAGCCATGCAGGAAAATGTCGTCGCGCGGCGCGAGGAACTGGCCACCATGTCCGAACGGCTCGCCAGCGCCGAATCCGCCGAAAAACATTTGATCGAAGAAATCTCGTTGGCTTCCGAGCGCTCGCTCTCGCTGAAGGACCAGCACAGCGCCATGACTCGCGAGCTCGAGGGCCTGGAAACTTCCTGCGCGCAACTGGCTTTGCAGGCGGAAGAGCTGAGCAAGGAAAAATCGCGCCTCGAAGAAAGCAAGGCGGCACTCGACACCGAATGGGAAGTCGCGCGCGCGCGTACCGCGCACCTCGATGAGGATCTGCGCGGCAAGCGTACGTCACTCGAAGAATTGCGCACCGCGCGCAATCAGCACCAGATCGAAAAGGCCCGCAATGATGCCGACCGCGATTACCTGCGTCAGACTTGCGTGACCGAACTGAACGCACAGCCCGAAGAGCTGATCGCGCTGCAAGGCCAGCTCCTCGTCGGCGAAGAACTGATCGCCGCCGAAACCGGCTACAACGAGATGAAGGCCCGCGTCGACGCCATGGGGCCGGTGAATATGATGGCGCTCGAAGAATTCAAGGAATGCGAGGAGCGCGACACGTTCCTGCGTCGCGAACGCGACGACCTGGTCACTTCGATTCAGAATACGCAGCTGACCATCAACGAGCTGGATACGGTTTCCAAGCAGAAGTTCGAAGAAGCCTTCAATTTCATTAACACCCACTTCACGATCGCCTTCCAGTCGCTTTTCGGCGGAGGCCACGGCGAAATGCGGCTAGGTGAGCCGGACAGCTCCGGGGAGATGGGCATCGACATCGTGGTGCAGCCGCCAGGCAAGCGCCTGCAGAATATTTTGCTGCTCTCTGGCGGCGAAAAAGCGCTGACGGCGCTGGCGCTGCTCATCGCCGTGTTCAAATATTCGCCGAGCCCGTTCTGCATCCTGGACGAGGTGGACGCGCCGCTCGACGAAGCCAACGTGGGCCGCTTCAACCGCATGCTGGCGGACATGTGTGCGCAAACCCAATTCATCGTGGTCACGCACAATCGCAAGACCATGGAGATGGGCTCGGTCATGTACGGCGTGACTATGCAGGAGCCCGGCGTCTCTAAGCTGGTCTCGGTGAAATGGGAAGAATCTCCGGCGATGGCTGCTCCGAAGGCCGCTGCCAGCAACGCGGCGTAGAAATCGAAATCGAGAAAATCGAAATTCGGCGTAAAAGTTTTCAACAGGAGGCAGCCCCGGCGCTGCCTCCTTTTTTTGGGTAAAGGGTTGACAACCGACCTCGCGGCGCTAGAATACCGTTTCTCTTTCTTACTAAAGTAAATCGAGGAATGATTCCGTGGCTTCTCCCCAAATGACGACCGTAATTTCACAAACCGATTTTTCTGGACTTACACTTCGCGGCCGCGGCAAGGTGCGCGACATCTATGACCTCGGCGATCAGCTACTGATCGTCGCCACCGACCGCCTCTCGGCATTTGACGTCGTGCTCCCGACGCCGATCCCCGATAAGGGCAAGGTGCTCACCCAGATTTCGTTGTTCTGGTTTGAAACGCTCGCGAACATCGTGCCGAACCACGTGATTTCCGGCACGGAGTTCACCGGCGCGCTGGCTCCCTATGCCGCTGCCCTGCAGGGACGAGGCATGGTGGTGCGCAAGACCGAACCGCTGCCGGTGGAATGCGTGGTGCGCGGATACATCTCCGGTTCGGGCTGGAAGGATTACCAGAAGACCGGAGCGATTTGCGGAATTGCGCTGCCGCAGGGATTGCGTGAATCGGACAAGCTGCCGGAAGCGATTTTCACGCCTTCGACCAAGGCCACGACCGGCCACGACGAAAACATTTCGTTCGAGGAGACCGTGAAGCTGATCGGCAGACCGATGGCCGAGAAGATCCGCGACACTAGCCTGCAAATTTACCGCGAAGCCTCCGAACGCGCGGCCAAGCGCGGGATCATCATCGCGGACACCAAGTTTGAATTTGGGACCATCGGCGACGAGCTGATCTGGATTGACGAGGCGCTGACGCCGGACTCTTCGCGTTTCTGGCCCGCCGATCAGTACGTGTCGGGGAAAGCCCAGCCTTCATTCGACAAGCAGTACGTGCGCGACTACCTGGAGCGCATCGGCTGGAACAAGCAGCCGCCCGGCCCGCAACTGCCGGAGGACGTGGTGAAAGCCACGCAGGCCAAGTACCGCGAAGCCTACGAGAAAGTCACCGGGCATCCGCTCGATTAACGACCGACGCGCGAAATCCTGCCCGCGCAAAATTCTCGACTGGAAATTTCGAAGCAATGCGGTTATCGTCGCCGCATCGTCCTGGCACATCCGTAAAAGCGACAGCCGTCGCCGGCCCTTTCTCCCCAGACAACGCGTGGAGCGCGCAAACGTGAAAGATCAATTGGAGTCGCTGGTCGGTTTCATGGTCGAGCGCGGAATTCTGTTGGACGAGGCCGTAACCGAATTCGAGAAAAAATTTATTCGCCGAGTTCTGGAAAAGTTGAACGGGAACCAGTCGCGCGCGGCGAAAGTTCTGGGCATGCACCGCAACACGCTGAGCCGCAAAATCGGAGCATACAAACTCGATCAAGTGGGACGCCGGCGTCGCTGAGCCATCGCAGAGCAGAACATCATTGCAAAAAAAAGGCCGTCCCCGAGGGGACGACCTTTTGAGTTTTAGCCCGCAGCGACTTATTGCTTGGCGGGAACCTTCTTGTGCGCCTTCCCGGCTTCGGCCTTTTCCGGAATGATGGTCGGGTCGACCTTCACCTGATCCCAGTGCAACAGGAACGGCGTGGGGTCATAGCTAACGATCGCGCCAGAGAAACGCAGTCCATCGTCTTTCTGCAAACGCAACACGTCTGGCTGCGCCGTATTCTGCGCGGCACCTGCGGCGCCAGCGGGAGGAGCTGCAGTCCAAACCTTTACATCCATATTGGGGGCGGTCGCGGCTTGCAACGCGGCATCATCCGCGCCGGTAGCCACCAGGAAATCCACAAATCCGTCGCCTGGCTTCACTTCGATGATTTTGCCCACGACGCCGGGAAATTGCGCGCCGCAGATGGCCAGCCAGGTTTGTTGCGCTTTGTCGCCGCCACCACTCAGGTCGGTGATGACCGTGAGAATCGTGCTGGCCTGGGCGACTTTCTGCAGATCGGCCGCCGCCGGAATCGTGTAGGTCGCGGGACGATCGCCGGCAGTTCCAGACAGCGTCAGCAATTCCTTCAGCTGATCGTCGACCGAAGTGTCGCATCCGGGCTGTTCGTAGTTGTAAATCGCCTTGCGCAGATAATCTTTAATTTTGTCAGCGTCGGGAACTTTCAGATTGATCGCGCGCGCCAGATACCAGAAGCCATCGATCGATTGGGGCGGAGTCATGTTGAGATACGCGAGGCCCAAACGGTAGTTGTTAACGGGGTCGGCCGGGGCGCTGGCCAAGGCCTGCTTAAACGCCTCGACGGCGGCCGGATAATCCTTCAACTGCAAATCGGCAAATCCCGCGGCCGCGTCGAAAAACGCGATACCCGGCTTTTTCTGCGCCGCGAAATCGGCGTCGGACATGGTGGAATTGGCCGGCTTGGGATAGCTCTTCAGCAGCGTCGAACCCTGCGTAGCGGCGTCGCGCTCTTTCACTAACTGGTCGTGAGCGTCGGGCGCTTTCGGGTTGAATACGCTGGAAAATGCCTGCACCCGCGTCTGCAGCGCCTGGAGTCGTACTCCGGCGTCAACCTTGTCGCCCATAGCAGAGATCTTGTCGGCGGTGTCGATAACCTTGGGGTAGTCCTTCAATTCGCTGTAGGTCGACATGTACAGCTGCATTACGTAGGGCATCAAAGTCGAGGCCGGATACTTGGTTACGAAATCGTCGAGCAGCTTGACCCGATTGGCCGGGTTAGTTTCCGCTCGCGCCGCTTGAAACGCGTTGTATTCCGGAATCGTATACGTGGGCTTGGCATCCTGCTGCTGAAAAAACGCGGCGACGGGCCTGGCGGGCGCGCAGAAGAACAATACGAGTGCAATGATCAAGATTCCCTTCAGATTCGGGCGCATGTGCTTCATCTTCTTCCGAGCCTCCTGGGCCAGTTTTTCCACGATTGACGGTCACGCTTGATGCCGCGACCCCTGCAGGGAGTAAAGAAAAATATACGGGATTATAGGGAAAGCGAACAACCCACGCAAGTTGAATCCAACTCCGTAATTGATTTTAGGCTACTTGCGCTGTAAGAACCACTCTTGCCATCAAATGTTATGATGACGAACAGCGGCGAATTGCTGCTTTGTCTTGCGCGCCGCACGTGTTCACGGAGTTACCTGGATGACTTCCGCAAAACCGCTCGAAGGAAAAGTCGCAGTCATCACCGGCGCCAGCCGCGGCATTGGCCTGGCCATCGCGCGTCGGCTAGGCGAAATGGGCGCGACGCTGAGCATTTGCGCCCGCGACGCCCAAAAGCTGGAAACCGCCAAGAACGAACTGTCGGCCATCGCGCCCAAAGCTTTCGCCGCCCCCGTCGACGTGACCCGCCCCGATCAGATTTCCACTTTCATTCAGTACACCCAGAAAAACCTTGGCCCCATCGCGATCCTGGTGAACAACGCGGGTGTGGGCTGGTTCGGGCCGGTACAGGACGCGACCGAACAAATCTGGGACTCGATATTAGACACCAATCTGAAATCCGTGTTCCTGGTGAGCAAAGCCGTCGCCCCGGGAATGATCGAACAGAAGAGCGGCCACATCATTAACATCTCGTCGCTGGCCGGCAAGAACGCCTTCAAGAACGGCGCGATCTACTGCGCTTCGAAGTGGGGGCTGATGGGGCTGACCGAAAGCATGGCTGAGGACCTCCGCCAATACGGCATCCGGGTCAGCGCAATCTGCCCGGGTAGCGTAGCCACCGAATTCAGCCCCCATACCGGCAAAGACCCTGCCAAGATGCTGCAATCAGAGGATATAGCCCACGCCGTGGCCATGCTGGTCACGCAATCGCCCCAGAGCTTCATCAGCGAGATTCTGATCCGGCCGACCGCCAAGCCTTAGCTCCTTCTTTCGTGAATCTTTCCGGCTGTGGCCCCATCCAATCGTTTAAGTTTAAATCATTCAGGTTTAAACTAACGCCATGCCGACTCATTTTAAAGGTTGCGCCAACATCGAACGCGCCCTCAGCGCCTACATCAATCTGTTCCGCGCCACCGATTCGGTTTCTTCCAAGGCGGCCGAGCAGCTGGAATCCTCGGGAATGACTACCGGGCAATTCGCGGTGATGGAAGCGCTGCATCATCTGGGTCCAATGTGCCAGCACGCGATCGCGGAAAAACTGCTGCGTAGCGGCGGGAATATCACGCTGGTGGTCGACAACCTGGAGAAGCGCGGCTGGGTGCGTCGTGAGCGGCAAGAAAAAGACCGGCGCATGGTTCAGATTCACCTGACGCCGAAAGGCGCGCGCTTGATCGCCAAGGTTTTCCCGGAGCACGCCGCTTTCGTCGCGAAATTGATGAGTGAGCTGACCGCGGACGAACAGGAAGAATTGCGCCGCATCGCCGGGAAGCTGGGGCATGGCGCGGAAGCATTCTGCATGGAACGTTTCAAAAAGGAGAAAGACCGTGATTCAAGTCAGACCAAGTGAAGAGCGCGGGCGCAACAAGCTCGAATGGCTCGATACGCATTTTACTTTTTCGTTCGATCAATATTTCGACCCGGAGCATACCCAGTTTCGTTCACTGCGCGTCCTGAATGAAGACGTCGTCGCGCCGGGAAAAGGCTTCGGTATGCATCCGCACAAGGATATGGAAATCCTGACCTGGATGCTCGATGGCTCGCTCGAACATCGCGACAACATGGGCACTGGAGCGGTGATTCGTCCGGGCGAATTGCAGCACATGACCGCGGGGTCGGGCGTATTGCACAGCGAATTCAATCCCTCTACAAAGGATCCAGCGCACCTGCTGCAGATCTGGATCGTGCCGGAAAAGAAAAACCTGAAGCCAGAATATGAACAGCTGTCTTTTCCGGATAAGGATCTGCGCGGGAAATTTCACCATGTCGCCGGCCCGAAGGCGCCGGTCACCATTCGCCAGAACGCCGATCTCTTCATCGCGCGGCTCGATAAGAACGACGAAACCAAGCACGAACTAAAGCCCGGCCGCCATGCCTGGGTCCAGGTTGCGCGTGGGGCAGTGCACCTAAACGGCGTGGAGCTGAAGCAGGGCGACGGCGCGGCGATCTCCAAGGAAAGCGAAGTTCGTGTACTCGCGGAAGAACCGTCTGAAGTTTTGCTGTTCGATCTCGCATAACCGGCCCGAATAAAAATAAAAAAAGGAGAAGTAAACCGATGTCCGATGCATCGACAAGTGTGGTGCCGTTAGCCGGCAGGCTTCTAATCAGTGCCGTATTCCTCTTCAGCGGTCTGGGAAAGATCGCAGCGCATGCCGCCATGGTGGGATTTGCCACCGCCAAGGGCCTTCCTGCGCCAGACTTGGCGATTTGGCTGGCCGCCGTCGTCGAAATTGGAGGCGGATTGGCGATCCTCAGCGGATTCCAGACGCGCGTTACCGCCTGGGTGCTGTTTCTTTACCTGATTCCGACGACGCTGATTTTCCATAACTTCTGGGCCTTGCAGGGCATGGAACGAATGGATAATCAGATCCATTTGTTGAAGAACGTAGCGATCATGGGCGGCTTGCTGTTTGTCGCGACCTTCGGCGCCGGAGCGTATTCCGTCGACGCGGCGCGGCTGAAGAAGGCCTAGAACACCGCGACCCAATCAAGAGGGCCGCGGTTTTTAACCGCGACCTGCACTTACTACGAACGATCACCAGGAACGAACGAGTTCTAACGGCACGATCTAAATCCAACGCGTTCACGGAGGGGAGAAATGGCAAAAACCAAGAGACCGGCAACGACCAGTACTCCGATTCACGATTTGATCACTCATCGATGGAGCCCGCGCGCTTTCGAGAATCGCCCAGTGGAACACGAAAAGCTGCGGGCCCTGTTCGAAGCCGCGCGCTGGGCCGCTTCTTCCTACAACGCGCAGCCCTGGTTCTTCATCGTGGCCAGCAAAGACGATTCCAAGAATTATCAGCACGTCCTCGATTCTTTCGTTGAGTTCAACCAGGGTTGGGCGAAAGCGGCTCCGGTGGTGGGGCTGAGCGTGGCACAGCAGAAATTCGCGCACAATGGCCAGCCCAATAGCCACGCGTTTCATGACGTCGGCCAGGCTATGGCCACATTACAAATTCAAGCCGAAGCGCTAGGACTTTCCGTTCATCAGATGGCCGGAATTTTGCCCGATAAAGCCCGCGAGATTTTCAAGATTCCAGAAGGATTTGATGCTGTCGCAGGATTTGCGATCGGCTACGAAGGAGATCCTTCGACGTTACCAGATCAATTGCGCCAGGGTGAAACCGCTCCGCGCGAACGCAAACCGCTCGATTCTTTCGTGTTCACCGGCGCGTGGGGACACACTTCGCCCATCGTCGCCAAAAAATAAGTCCGCGAATCGCGGGCCGGCGGGCGCGCGAAGTCTCCGGGGCTAAAGTTTCGGCAGCACGATTCCCTGCTGCGACTGATATTTTCCCTTCTTGTCTTTGTAGGAGACTTCGCACTGCTCGTCGGATTCGAAGAAGATGACCTGGCACAGCCCTTCATTCGCGTAAATTTTGGCCGGCAACGGAGTGGTGTTGCTGATTTCCAGAGTTACAAATCCTTCCCACTCCGGCTCGAACGGCGTGACGTTGACGATAATTCCGCAGCGGGCGTAGGTCGACTTCCCCACGCAGATCGTCAGACAGTTTCGCGGGATCCGGAAATATTCCACCGAGCGCGCCAGCGCGAAGGAATTCGGCGGCACGATGCAAACGCTTCCTTTGAATTCCACGAACGATTTCGGATCGAAATGCTTCGGGTCCACAATCGATGAATTCACATTGGTGAAAATTTTGAATTCATCGGCCACGCGCATGTCGTACCCATAAGACGAAACTCCGTAGCTGATGACTCCGTCGCGAACCTGGCGGCCTTCGAACGGCTCGATCATGCCGTGTTCCCTGGCCATTTTGGTTATCCACTTGTCAGACTTCACCGACATCGATTCCTCCACAGGACGCCGCAAAAGCGGCAATTGCCGAGTGCACCACCCGTCTCCGGGCGATTTCGCACATTTGCAAACGCGGCAGTGTATTACACGGCGTGCAGGCTTGACAACCTGCAACCCCCTGTCTAGCATAGGTTTCCGCCTAGCGGGAGGCACTTTGTGATTAAGCTCGACATCGTGAACGCCATTGTATCGAAAACTAACATCACCCGAACCAAGGCCGAACAGGCTGTCGAAACAGTCTTCGAAGCCATGAAGAATGCCCTAGGCCGCGGCGAGCGCATCGAATTGCGCCGGTTCGGCGTCTTCAACGTGAAGCCGCGGAAGACCGGCATCGGCCGCAACCCGCGCACCGGCCAGCAGGTGAGCATTCCTCCCGGTAAAGCCGTTCGTTTCAAGCCCGGAAAAGAATTGCAGACGCTCCCTGCGCCGACGGCAGCTCCTGAACCCAAGGCCTAGCAGGTGCGCTGTTTCGGCCGGCGCGTAATTTCCATCGGCTCTCGTGCGCGGCACAGTTCGACCGAAGACTCTCGCCGTAACCGCATTTCCCGCGAGCGCATCCAAACCTGATGAGTACCGGCAACGGCCAAAATCGCTTCCCGCTCGAAGTTCTCGACGCGCAATTCCAGGATGTGATTGACCTTCCGCCCGCGCCGCCTCCGCGTCGCAGTCCGGCGTGGTGGCCTTCCGTTCTGCTTTTCCTGCTGACCATGATTTCTACGATGGCCATGGGCGTGGAATTCGCCCAGTCTTACGCGAACAACGTGGAGCCGTTCTCCGGCGACGGCAGCCTGTTTCGCACCATGCTCGAGCCGCTGCAACATCCGCACCTGCTGGTCCTAGGCATTCCGTTTTCGTTTTCGCTGCTGGCTTTTTTCTTGGCCCACGAGCTCGGACATTTTTTCGCCTGCAAATATTACGGCATCGACGTCAGCTATCCTTATTTCATTCCATTCCCCACTCTGTTCGGCACCTTCGGAGCGGTGCTGCGTATTCGTTCACCGATCCCGACGCGGCGGGCGCTCTTCGATGTTGGCGTCGCCGGACCGATCGCCGGATTTCTGGTCGCCCTGCCGCTGACGGCCTATGCCGTGGCCACTTCGAAAATTGTTCCAGACGCGCAGTCTAACTCATCGCTCATTTTTGGTATTCCGCCGCTGATGCACGGATTCATCGCGTTGTTTCATCCGGGAGTTGATCCGGCGTCTCTGCTGCTTTCGCCGGTCGGGCGCGCGGCGTGGGTTGGGTTGCTGGCCACGGCGTTGAATTTGATTCCCTCCTGGCAGCTCGACGGTGGGCATATTCTGTACAGCCTCACACCGCAGCGTCATCAGCGAATTTCTCTGCTGGTCGCGATTGTTTTAATCGGGATCGGAGTGCTCTGGCAAGAATGGCCCGGCTGGGGATTCTGGGGTATTGGCCTTCTTCTACTTTCGTTTCGATTTCCGCATCCGCCTTTATTCGACCGGTGGACGCCGCTTGATCCCTCGCGAAAGCTCGTCGCTCTGGTTGCCCTGGGGATTTTTCTTCTGTGCTTTATGTTGGTTCCCGCGCGTTAGGCGCTTAGCCCGCTAGCGCGCTAAGACAGGCTGGCTGGATCGACGTCCACAATGACCGCCGTCTCCGGAATTTCCCGCGCATCGCAAAAATCGAGCGCGCCGCTTAATGCCTTCGCCAGCGCCGAACGTTTGAGCGCCTTCAGCAGAAATTGGAACCGGTATTCTTTTTTCAGCCGCGCCAGCGGCGCAGCGGCCGGGCCCAATACCTTCACGCCTTGATTCTCGAAGGGCGCGAAATATTCGGCCAGCGCGCGCGACCAGCGAATCGCGTTTTCGATTTTGCGGTCACGCACCAGAATGCTGGCCAGCGCGGTGAATGGCGGATAGTGCAGCATCCGCCGGAAATGCGCTTCTTTTTCATAGAATGAAAGGTAGTCCTGCTTGGCCGCCTGCTGGATCGCGTAGTGCTCCGGATAATGCGTCTCGACGAGCACCTCACCGGATAGCTCGCCGCGTCCGGCGCGGCCCGCCACCTGGGTCAGCAACTGAAATGTTTTTTCCGCGGCGCGAAAATCGGGCCGCCCTAGCGCTAAATCCGCAGCCACCACTCCCACCAGTGTCACGCGCTGAAAATCGTGGCCCTTGGCCACCATCTGGGTTCCGACCAGGACATCCACTTCGCCTTTGGCAAAGCTTCCCAGCACTTTTTGAAATTCGCGCTTGGTGCGCACCGTGTCGCGGTCCAGCCTCGCGATCTGCGCCTTGGCGAACGTCTCCCGCAAATACTCCTCTACGCGTTCCGCGCCGTCTCCGACGAAATACATGTATTCCGATTTACATTTCGCGCACTGCTTGGAGGGCTTGATCGCATAGCCGCAGTAGTGGCATTCCAGGCGCTGGCGGTTTTTGTGGTAGGTCAACGCGATACTGCAATTCACGCACTGCACAAAAGCGCCGCAACTCCTGCACAGTGACGACCACGAATAGCCGCGACGGTTGATGAGCACCATCGCCTGCGTTTTTTCTTCCAGACGCAAAGCGATCGCCGCACGCAGCGATTCCGAAACCGGTCCGGCCTTGTGTTGGCGTTTGAATTCCTCGCGCAGGTCCACCACGCGAACTTCAGCCAACGGACGGTTCGCCACGCGCGCAGACAATTCCAGTAAATGATATTTCCCGGCGCGCGCGTTGTGATAGGTCTCGAGCGATGGCGTAGCCGACCCCAACAGCGCTACCGCGCCTTCCAGTTGCGCGCGATACACCGCCGTGTCGCGCCCGTGGTACCGCGGCGTTTCTTCCTGCTTGTAGCTGGTTTCTTGTTCCTCGTCGACGATGATCAGGCCCAGATTTTCCAGCGGCGCAAACACCGCCGACCGCGTGCCTACCACAATTTTTGCTTCGCCGTGCCGCACCCGCCACCATTCGCGCGCACGTTCTACGTCGGGCAGTCCGCTGTGTAGGACTGCTACTTTTTCGCCGAATCGCGCGCGCACCAGCCGCCCCACCCACAGCGTCAATGCGATTTCCGGCACCAGCACGATCGCCGTCTTCCCGCGCGAAAGCGCGGCTTCGACCGCGCCTAGATACACTTCGGTCTTCCCACTACCGGTGACGCCGTGCAAAAGCGCCGCCTTGAATTTCCCGCTAACCAACCATCGCCACATTTCTTCGAGCGCCGCTTTCTGCTCGGCGTTCAACACGTTCGTGGGGGGCGTGAAGTCCGTATCCCACGGGTCTTCTTCAGCAGTGATCGGCTCTTCCCAAGTTTGCAGCCGACCGCTTTTTTCCAGGCGCTGCAACACTGCACGCGGGACGCCCGCCTGCTCAACCAGCAAATTCCACGGCATCGGGCCGCGTGTCGCAGTCAAGACTTCGCGGACGCTTTCCTCCCCAGCGCTCTTGTCGGCATTCGCATCCTCGGTGTCAGACGCCGGATTCCACGCCACAATTTTTTGCATCCGCGTCTTGCGCCGCCGCGCCATTTCGCGAGCGGCAAGGTAACCATGCTGGACCATCTTTTCGGCGGCCGCTTCCCCGCCCTCGACGCGCTTCAGCCGCGTCGACGAAATCGCAGCCTCGGCGGAATCCGCCGCAGCAAAACGCCGCAGGAAATCCAGCTCCGCGGCTTCTACATCGGTTTTTTCTTCGCTCCCGGCCAAATCGTCGAGGTACGCGCGGCCCGCCGGCGTCAGCCAGTACTCCCGGTCGTGCCGCAGCTCAATTTCCGGCGGCAGCATCGCACGGCATGCCTCGCCAATCGGCGCAAGATAATAGCGGCTGACCCATTGGGCGAGTTCAATCAGCCGAGGAGGAAGCGCGGGAACGGAATCGAGCACTTGCGCGATCGAAAGAATGCGTTTCACTTTCGGCGCCTCGGTGGTCACCGCCAGCACCACTCCGACCATGGGCCGGTTGCGAAACGGCACCAGCACGCGACGCCCCACAAGCGCCTCGCTCTCCAGAGCCGCAGGCACCGCGTACGTGAACACTGAACGCAGCGGCACCGGCAGCGCAACTTCGCAATATCGTTGGCTCATCGGAATTCAATTAGTGTAACAGGGCGCGTGAAGAGCTTTTGTTTCTCAGGCGCTAACCAGCACGATCCCCGCAAAAATCAGGGCGATGCCGAACCATTGGCTGATTTCCAGGCGCTCGCGGAGGAAAATCCACGCCAGCAAAACCGTGAAGGCACCGTAAAGAGAGGCCAGCACGCTGACCACGGAGACGGGCCCCAGTTGCATTCCCGCGTTGTTTGCGAGGAACGCGCTAGTATCGAGAATCCCCGCCGCAAACAGCGCCCACCAGACCATGCCCCGCGGCAGCGCCAGACTCTGGCCCGCGGGCGCAGCCACCAGTCCCAACGAAACGATCGACGTCAGGCGAATCACCCACACGGAAATTGGCGCGCCGACCGCGGGCAACACGAGAAAACCCAGGAACCAGAACATAATCCCAAAGCAGAGAGCGGCGCCGATAGCCGAGCCGACTCCCTTTGACCAGCGCGCAGCGGGCAACTCGACGCCATCGCCAGCGCCATTTTTCTGCAGCGAAGAAACCGAGGTCGACGCCAGGAGTACTCCGAGTAGCGTCACTGCAAGCCCCACTCCGCGCCGCTGATGAATGTGCTCGCCGCTCAGCAGCGAAAGGACGACAGTCAGCGCCGGATAGCACGACGAAACTGGGCCGACGATACTGAGCGTGCCGACTTCGAACGCGTGATACAGCGCCAGCGACCCGGCGACGTTGAGTAGTCCGGCAAAAGCCGCCATGGCCCACGGTTGCCAGCCCGGCGCCACGCCGCGCGAAAATCCGCCGGTGAACTTCAGCCACGCACTGAGCAGAACCAGACCGAAGAACTGCATGAAGAACAGCGCGCGGTAGGCTCCGATGCGCCGCGAAGAAAATCGCGCGGCAAAATCCGCGCTGCCCCAGCAGAACGCGCCCATTAGCCCCAGCGCTACACCCGTCGACGTGTGCATGAGGAAGAAAAACTAGCGCTTCTTGGGCGGCTGCAGCCCCAGCACGGCCATGACTTTTTGCAGGTCCTTCCAGACGTCCGCTTTCGCGGCGGGATTGCGAAGCAGGTAGGCGGGATGATACGTGGGCATCAATTTCGAATCGCGAAAATCGATCCATTCTCCGCGCAGCTTCGAGATTCCCTGCGTGGTTTCGAGCAGCATCTGCGCCGAGCAACTACCCAGCGTGCAGATCACTTTGGGCTTGATCACATCGATCTGGCGCATCAGAAAAGGCGAGCAGGTCGCGATCTCATCTTTCTCCGGCAAACGATTTTCCGGCGGACGGCATTTCACCACGTTCGCGATGTAGACATCGCTACGCTCTAGACCCATGGCTTTGATCATGTCGGTCAGCAATTTCCCAGCACGGCCGACGAACGGCTCTCCGCTCAGGTCTTCATCGCGGCCCGGCCCTTCGCCGACGAACATCAGATCCGCGTTGGGATTTCCGACACCGAAAACGATTTTAGTACGGGTTTTCGATAATTTGCAGCGCGTGCAGTCGCCGATGAATTCGCGAATTTTCGGCAGCGAATCGTCCACCACGCGAAAAGGATCTCCGAAAAGGCTCTCGGATTTGGCCGGCGATATCGGCGCGGTCGCCGCGGCTTTCATAACGGTCTTAGGTGGCATTGGTGTTTGGTCTTCCGTGAGCTGCGGCGCGTGCAAAACAGAGGCATCGATCGAAACTGCGTCCGAAGCGTTCGCTGTAATAGGGCGGTCCCGGTAGTAAGGAGCCAGGCCCAACTCCTCACCATACTGCAGCCAGTCTCGCACCTGCTGCTGCAGGCCAGACTCCGCCCGAACAGGCTTCGCCGGATTCATTAAATCTCCCGCGAAGAATTTACTTGGAATCGTTACGAATGGAAAGGGCCTGATCGAAAATGCGGTTGGCCACGTCGAATTTGTTCAGCTTGGGCAGCGAAATTTCCGGTGCACCGCGGCGGTACATGGTGACGATATTCGTGTCGGTATCGAATCCCGCGCCTTCCTGGGTCACGTCGTTCGCCACAATCATGTCGGCGCCTTTGCGTTCGAGCTTGGCGCCCGCGTTTTCGGCCACGTTATTCGTTTCCGCCGCGAAGCCGATGATGATCCGGCTACCTTTGTCCTTGCCCATCTCGGCCAGAATGTCCGCAGTGGGTTCGAGCGCAAGCGTCAACCCGCCTTCGGCGCGCTTCATCTTCGTTTCGTGGGTGGCGGCAGGGCGGTAATCGGAAACCGCGGCAGCCATCACCACCATCGTCGCGTCTTTCGCGTGTTCGCGGACGGCTTGATGCATCTGCTCCGTCGTGCGCACCGGCACCCAATCGACGCCTTCGGGAATTTTCAGATCTGTGGGACCGCTGACTAGAATCACGCGCGCGCCGCGCCGCTGCGCCGCTTCGGCCAGGGCATAGCCCATTTTCCCTGACGAGCGATTGGTCAGATAGCGCACCGGATCGATGTCTTCGCAAGTTGGCCCCGCGGTGATCAAAACCGTCTCCCCGTCCAGATCGTGCCGCAAACCCAAAACATCGCGAACCTTCAGCACAATCGCGTCGGTCGAAGCCAGTCGCCCCGCTCCAATCATTCCGCAGGCGAGATACCCTTCGTCCGGCGCAACGACGTAAACTCCGCGCTTGCGCAACGCCGCCAAATTCTCCTGCGTCGCCGCGTGTTCCCACATATTCACATTCATCGCGGGAGCCACAATCACAGGAGCTTTGGTAGCGAGGTAAAGCGTGGAAAGAAAATCCCCAGCCAAGCCCTGAGCAAACTTGGCCAAGCTGTCGGCCGTAGCCGGAGCAACCAGCAGCAGATCGATCCGCTGCGCGACGGCAATATGCTCAATGGCGCTTTCGACGTTAGCCGGCGCAGCATTCTCCGCGCCAAAAATCTCGGTAATGACTTTCTGCCCGGTCAGTGCGGCAAAGGTAAGCGGGGTGATAAATTCCTGGGCCGCGCGGGTCATCACGACTTGCACGTCCAGTTTTTCCTGCTGCAGGCGCCGCACCAGTTCGGCGGCCTTGTACGCCGCCACTCCTCCGGTTACTCCCAGTGCGATTTTCATGACAGCCTCGCGGCGGCCTAAGCCTTCCGCTTCTTCTCGTCCTTATCTTCCGCCTGCTCGTTTAGATGCGGCGCGTCGTATTCCAGAAGCCCTTTTTGCAGCTCTTCTTCGGCGATGCGCGTGGTTTTTCGGGATTTCGGATTGTCCACCATCGCCCGCCCGCCGATCAGCAACTGGCGTGCGCGGCGCGCGACGACGACGACGTATGCGAACTGGCTCTCGGGTGCGTCCTTGAGATGCGCCATTTGTAAATCAGCCTCCAAAAGACTTCAGAATTTCGCGAATGCGTTCTTCTTTGCGTGTTACCCGGCAGCGCGACCCGACTGCGATCGCCTGAATTTCCCGGCCGGCTCGCTCAAGGTTATCGTTTATCACCGCAAAATCATAACTGCTGTAGCTGAGCATTTCCTCGCGCGCACGGTCCAGCCGCCGCTCGATTTCGTCTTCCGAATCCTGGCCGCGCGCCCGAATCCGGCTTTCCAGATCCTGCCGCGACGGCGGCAGCACAAAAATGGCCACCGATCCCGGCAGCTTCCGGCGGACCTGCAAAGCTCCCTGTACGTCAATTTCCAGGACCAGGTCAAGTCCCTCGCGCGTTGCCTCATCCAGCCACTTTTTCGGCGTGCCGTACCAGTTCTTGCCGAAGACCTGCGCGTACTCCAGAAACTGGCCAGTCTCCACCATTTGCTGGAATTCGTTCTCGGAGACGAAATTGTACCATTTGCCGTCGCTCTCCGTCTTGCGCGGGGCCCGCGTAGTGCACGAGACCGACAACATGGTGCCGGGCAGTTCCAGAATTTTTTCCACCAGCGTGGATTTTCCCGAACCCGAGGGTCCGGAAACGATCATCACCAGCGGGCCGATTTCACTCATTCGATGTTCTGCACCTGTTCGCGCAATTTTTCGATCTCCGACTTGATTTCCAGACCTAGCCGCGTGATTTCAAGTCCTTCCGCTTCGTTGCCGGGCGTTTTTGAAAGCAGCGTGTTCGATTCGCGCTGCATTTCCTGCAGCAGGAAATCCAGTTTCTTGCCTGCGTCCGAACCGGTGCTGATTAGCGTACCGAATTGTTGCACGTGGCTGGCCAGCCGCGCCAATTCCTCGGAGACATCGCTGCGCTCGGCCGCGATCGCCACTTCCTGCGCCAGACGCGCGGGATCGAGCGGCGCTTCGCCCAACAATTCTTTCAGCCGCAGCTCCAATCTTTTTGCGAACGCCGGCCGCGCGCGTTCGGCGAGCTTCGCAATTTCAGCCGTGAGCGTCGTGATCGTCGTCAGGCGGCCGTTCATGTCGTTGTAGAGGTGCGCCCCTTCTTCGCCGCGCATCCGATCCAGGCGATCAAGCGCTTCGTGTAACGCTTTCACCACGATCGTTTGGATTCGTTCTAAGCCATCGTCCAGCGAGCCGGTTGCCGCGCCAATCACTCCCGGCAGTCTTAGAATTGCGGCCAGATCGGGTTCGGTCTGAATCGAAAATTTCTTGCGCAACGAATTCACGGCGACCAGGTACGCGGCGGCCACCTCTTCGTTGACGCCCACCGCGGCGGGCCCGGCCAGTTCGTAATGCAGCGTCACATCCAGATGGCCGCGGCGCACGCGCTCGCGAATGATTTTGCGCATCTGCGGTTCCACCGGCTCAAAACCTTCCGGGAGCCGTAGATGCAGATCGAGAAAACGATGGTTAACGCTGCGAATGGTGATGCGCAAATTCCAGTCGGCCTCGACCGCACGCGCTTGCGCGTAGCCGGTCATCGACTTCAAGCCGGTAGCCCGCGGCTTCGATCCGTCGACAGTCGTCGAATGCGATGGTTTGCTAGCCATAGAATCTAAACGGTTCCAGTCGCTCGCACCGGTTCCGCATCTCGAAATTGCATTTCGTAAAGACGGGCGTACAATCCGCGGCGCGCTAATAATTCATCGTGCGTCCCGCGCTCGCGAATTGTGCCTCCTTCGAGCACGGCAATCAAGTCGGCGCGGCGAATCGTCGAAAGCCGGTGGGCGATAACGAACACGGTGCGCCCAGTCATCAGGTTGTTGAGGGCGCCTTGCACTAACATCTCAGATTCGGAATCGAGCTCGGAGGTCGCCTCGTCGAGAATCAGAATCGGCGCATCTTTCAGCAGAGCGCGCGCGATCGCCAGCCGCTGGCGCTGTCCGCCGGAAAGCCGCTGGCCGCGGTCGCCGATTTCGGTCTGGTAGCCTTTGGGCATCTGCATGATGAAATCGTGCGCCAGCGCAGCCTTGGCCGCAGCGATCACTTTTTCTTCGGAAATATTAGGCTGGCCGTAGCACAAATTGTTCCAGATCGTATCGTTGAAGAGGATCGTTTCCTGCGTGACGATGGCCATCTGTTCACGCAACGAACGCAGCGTCACTTTTCGCAAATCCTCGCCATCGATACGCACGGTGCCGGACGAACCTGAATAAAAACGCGGCAGCATATTCAGCAGCGTGGTTTTTCCGGCGCCACTCGAACCCACAATCGCGACCACCGCGCCCGCCGGGACATCCAGATTCACATGCGTCAGCGTGGGCGTATCGGAGTCAGCATAGGTGAAAGATAGATCGTCAAACTGGACCAACTGCGAAAAGCGCGGCAGGACCGTGGCCCCTTCCGCATCCAGTTTTTCTTCCGGCAAATCGAGCAGGGTGAAAACCTGCGACGAAATTCCCAGCGCCTGCACGAAGAGCTGATAAATGCTGCCGATGCGCTTGATCGGCTCGTAGGCCTTGAACAGCGCATAGGTAAAGGCCGCGAACGAGCCGATCGACATGCGACCGACCTTAATTTCACCGCGCGCGAAAAGCAGAATCATTGCCACCACCACCGCGCCCAGCACGTCCATGATCGGAGAGGTGGCGGTCATGGCGCGGATCCAGCGCATGTTTTCCCGCAGCAAATTACGAGAAGCTTCGCGGAACCGCCGGATCTCGAAGCCTTCCATGCCAAAAGCCTTGACCACGCGGTTCCCGCTGATCGTTTCCTGCAAAATCTGGCTCAAATCGGCAAGCCGAGCGCGGCTTTTCTCCGTGGAGCCGCGGATTTTTCGCGCCAAGCGGCCAATCGGCCAAACCACCAGTGGCACCAACACGGCCGAGCCTACGGCCATGCGCCAGTCGATCACCAGGAGCACGGCGACAAATGCGACCAGGCTGAAAATTTGGCGAAAGAAATCCGCGAGATATTCCGCGAACGCGCCGCGCAGCTGCTCGATGTCCGCGATAACCGCCGACATCACCCGCCCGACCGGATTGTCGTGAAAGAATCCAACCGGCTGCTGGACGATCTTGCTATAGGCCTTGTTGCGCAGGTTGGTGATGCCCGACAAACCCACATATTGGATCAACGTGCTGCCAAAATACTCCGACAGCGACTTCACAATAAAAATGAAAAATAGCGCCAGCGCGAAAACCGACCACACGTGGTGTACGCGCGCCGGCACAAATGAATTCATGTAAAGAACGTGGCTGGACCAGGGGACCTGGAACAGCACGAGTTTCTGCATGGTGGTCTGCGGATTCAGGACCACGTCAATGGCCGGCTTCAACGCGAACGCGACGAGACCATCCGCGGCGCCCATCACGGCCATCAGCATTACGCCTGCGGCCAGCAACCCGGTATAAGGCGCGAGATAGGTCAGCAGCCGGCGGATTTCCTCGCCTTCGGTCATGCGCGTTGCCGTGTTGGTCGTCACCGATGCCAAATTAAAAAATTCCCCGGAACTTCTGGATCTGGATTAAATCAAGAAATGCTCTTGTCGATATCGCGATGCACGACTTTTGCCGAATATTTCTTGGTCTGCAAATACCGGCGAATCACTTCCGCCATCGCGACCGACCGGTGCCGCCCGCCAGTGCAGCCCAGCGCCACCGTCAAATAACTTTTCCCCTCGCGAATGTACAGCGGGATCAAATAGGACAGCAGGCTCTCGATCCGCCGCAGAAATTCCCCGGTCTGCGGAAACGAACGGATATACCGCGCCACCTTCGGATCTTTTCCGCTGAAGCGGCGCAGTTTCGGCACGAAGTGCGGATTCGGAAGAAAGCGCACGTCGAAAACCAAATCCGCATCCGACGGTATTCCGTAGCGAAATCCAAAGCTCACCACCGAGACCAGCAGCGGGCGGCTGCCCGGACGCTGGAACTTGTCGATAATAAATTGCCGCAATTCGTGAATGTTGAATTTCGAGGTGTCGATAATGACGTCCGCCATCCGCCGGATGGGCGCCATGCGGTGACGTTCCGCGGCGATGCCCTCCGCGATGCTGCCGCCGTTGCTTAACGGGTGCGGCCGGCGCGTTTCACTGAAGCGGCGCTTCAGCACCTCGTCGCTCGCTTCCACGAACACCAACGTCGCCGGCTGCTCCGCGGAGAGCTTGCGATAAATCGCCGGGAGCTTGGCGATCTGCTCGCCTTCGCGCGCGTCCACCAACAGCGCGGCGCGTTCAATTTCCACGCCTTCGACGTACAGTTCGCTAAAAGTTGGAATCAACGCGACCGGAAGGTTGTCCACACAGTAAAAACCGAGGTCTTCGAAGGTATTGAGGACCGAGCCTTTCCCTGAGCCGGAAAGGCCGGTCAGGATTACCAGTTGCCGTGCGCTGTGGTCGGAAGTTTTTGCTTTCGGTCGGCGGCGCTTCACGGGAGGGCGGTTAAGCCTTCACTCTTCGGCGGTGAGTGCTGGGGATGCGCAGATCTTCTCGGTATTTGGCCACAGTGCGGCGGGTCACCTGAATTCCTTCTTCGCTCAGGCGCTTGGTGATCTGCTCGTCGGTCAGCGGATGCGCGGTGTCTTCATCCTCGATCATTTTCTTCACGCGGCGCTTCAGCGAAAGCAAAGACATCTCGCTGCCTTGCGGCCCGTTCACCGATTCACTGAAGAAATAGCGCAGCTCCAGCACGCCCTGCGGCGTGTGTACATATTTGTTGGCCACCGCGCGGCTGACCGTCGAAGGATGCACGCCCACTTCTTCGGCCACTTCCTTGATCATCATGGGTTTCAGATGGTCGGCGCCGTAATCGAGAAAATCTTCCTGCCGGCGCAGGATCGAATGGCAGACGCGCTGGATGGTGTGTTTGCGCTGCTCGATATTTTTCATCAACTGAATCGCCGCGGTGAATCTTTCCTTCACGTAATTGCGCACGTCGCGGTCGGCCGCATCGCGGGCCAGCAAACGCCGGTACATTGGATTCAGGCGCAACTGCGGCAGGTCGTCTTCGTTCATCAGTGCCTGCCATTCACCGTCCACTTTGCGGAACTGCACATCCGGCTCGACCAGCCGCGGTTCAGTGTGGTTGTAGCGCAACCCCGGCTTGGGATCGAGATGCTTGATCACGTCCACCGCGCGTTTGACCAGCTCGATAGGGCGGTTCAATGCCCGCGCCACTTCCTTCAGTTGATTGTTCTGCAGCAGCTTCAAGTGTTCAGAGATGATTTGCTGCGCCAGCGTATTCTGCGGATCGATCAATTTCAGCTGCATCAGCAGACATTCATTCAGGTCGCGCGCCGCAATTCCCGGCGGATCGAATTCCTGGACCATGGCCAGCGCTTCTTCCACATCGTCCATCGTGTAATTGCCGGAGGCTGCCAGCTCATCCAGCGTCGCAGTCAAATATCCGCTCTCATCCAGGTTGCCGATGATACCGTCCGCAATCTTTCGCACCGTCTCGGTGCAGATGCTCATGCTGAGCTGCCAGGTCAAATGATCGGCAAGATTCGCAGCAGAAGATAAAAACTTGTCAAAGGAAGGGCGCTCGATGTCTTCGCGCTCGGTTCCCGCGGAACGCTCCGCACCGGCATCGAGGTACTGCCCAAAAAAAGAACTGAAATCGAATTCGTCGAAGGGATTCGCCGCTTCGACTTCCGGAACCTTCTCAGTTTCCTTTTTGAGGAAAGCCTCGTCCTGATAGCTGTCCGTCGCGGCTGCGGTTTCTTCCGTAATCTCGTCCAGGACTGGATTGGCCATGATTTCCTGGTTGATCATCTCGCGCAGTTCCAGGCGGTTCAGCGCCAGCACGCTGACCATCTGCACAAGCCCCGGCGTCAGAATCTGCTTCTGCGCTACACGGAGGCTAAGTTTTGGTGCGAGCCAATTCATGGCAACCTGTTCAATTTCTCAGAACGAAAATCTCAAAGCGAGCTCAGTGCAACCGAAAACTTTCTCCCAGATAAACCCGCCGGACTTCCGCATCCGTCGAGAGCTCCTCCGGCGTCCCAGCCCGGAAGATCTTCCCATCGTTAATGATGTAGGCCCGGTTGGTCACTGCCAGCGTGTCACGAACATTGTGATCCGTCACTAGTACGCCGATGCCTGATGCGCTCAAATCCGCAATAATCTTCTGAATATCCACTACGGTCAGCGGATCGATGCCCGCAAAGGGCTCATCCAGCAGCACAAAGGACGGCGCCAGCACCAGCGAGCGGGCTATTTCCAGCCGCCGACGCTCTCCCCCGGAGAGCACGTACGCCTGACTGTACCGCACACCTTCCAGCCCCATCTGGGCCAGAAGCTCTTCAACCCGGTCGCGCCTCTGCTCGGAGGTGAGCGGCAGCGTCTCGAGGACCGCCATCAAATTCTCTTCGACTGTCAGTTTGCGAAAAACAGACGGCTCTTGAGGGAGGTAGCTGATGCCGCTGCGGGCCCGGAGGTACATCGGTAGGTCGGTAATGTCCTCGCCATCCAGCAAAACACGTCCGTAATCGGGACGCGCGAGACCTACCAGAATGTAAAACGTCGTGGTCTTGCCTGCGCCGTTCGGCCCTAGCAACCCAACCACTTCACCCTGCTGAATCTCCAGACTGATGTTGTCGACGACCTTGCGGCCTCTATACGACTTGCTCAGATCGGCGGCTTGGAGTCTCAGCATTACGGTTCATTTCTCTACTCGATGCTTGGTCAGCGTGCGTGAACCTGTTTGCGAATCGATCAAAATCGTATCATTCGCTACAAAGAAGGTCAACGAATGGCCCGTCGTGGTGTCGCTGGAAGCATCCGTTATGATCGGATTTCCGCCGGAAAGTACGAATTTGCCGTCGGCGGCAGTGTATTCGGCCTGCTCCGCCGACCCGGTCCGGTCGCCTTGCCGTACCTTTACGCCTCCTAGGGCCAGGGCGCGGTCGAGTTGGCGTGCTCCTCCGCCGGCCGCTTTCGAAGCTGCCGTCCCCGCAGATGCGCCCGTAATGGGCGACGGCGTCAGGAAAACGTCCAAGGTTCGGGATTCCATCGCGCCCTCCTGCGAATGGGCGGTCACGCCGGTCTCCAGGTGTGCTTTTCCCGTGTCGCTCCAGTAGGTCAGCATCGGCGCATGAATTTCCCATAATGTTGGACCGTGCGGCGCGTTGGCGTTGGGGTCAGCCGCTGATGCCGTCACCGTTTTTGCTCCGGGCAAGGACGGCCCGGGAGCTTTGATTTCGGTGCCGGCCGCCTGCGGGAAAACCGCGACCACGTTTCCCGTCGCCACCAACTTCTTGTCGTCGCGCCAGACTTCGATCTGTTCGGCTTGCAGCACGGAATCACCCTGCCACAACCGCGCGTGCCCGGTGTATATCACGTGGCCCGAGATCGTGGACCCCGTCATGGTCTGAGCCGAAACGTGTCCAGCGCCGGGGCCTAGAGTCATGGCGCTGCCTCCCTGAGCAGGAAGGTAAGTCGAGAGCACCGGCCCGGTCGCGCGAATGTCTCCCGACTTTTGATCGATCGCCACGCTCGAGGCGGTCGTGCGGCTCACCGCGTCTGACAAAACCGGCGAGCCATCCATGGTGATGGTGTCCGTCGCCCGCACCAGATGCGCGCGCGCCGCACTGCCCTGCCGGTCACCTTGCTGGAATTTTACGTTTCCCTTCTCGTCGAGCGTGTCCCATTCGCCGTTGGGGGCGAACGTAGCCGCCAGTTCCGTGGCCGAGCTGAATTGCGGCGCTGCTGCGCCCACCTTGCGGCGAATTTCCACGCCGGAATACCCGAACAGTTTTTCCAGTTGGCCCGCGGCATTGAACTGCGTCACGAATTTCTTGGCGCGCAGCTCGGTCGAATCGGTTGCCGTTTTTGTGACAATGGTTCCGGGAGCCAGGGTTTCTGCCGATTCCACGCGGCTCTTATCCGGCTGCTTTCCCGGCCCGAATTTCACCAGCAGCGATTGCGTCTGCAGGCTTCGCGAATCAGAGCCTTGCGACGAATCGAACGTCAAATCGCCGGTAGCCGCCATGGTCTTCAGCAGGTTTTGTTTCCCTTGCAGCGTGAATTCAACCCGCGACATCGCAAACGTATCGGTGCCAGCCTTCGTCTGGTTGGTGCCCTTCACCCCGCCGTCGCCCACAATGCGATCGATCGAACCCGCCGCATTGAAAAAACCTTCGAACCGCGCGGCCGACGCCGTGAATTCTCCGTGAGCGTCCTTGCCGCGCACCGCAGGCTGATTCTCCGCCACCACGTGCTGCGCGTGAAAATTCGCATCCAGCTCAATCGAGATTTTTCCCGCGGCTAGCTCTCTCGATCCCTGTCGCACCACGGCGGGAGCCGCCGGCGCGCCTTTCAGATTCACCATGCGTTCATTGCGGCGGATTTCCATGCTTCCACCACTCGCCGTTACCGGGAGCCCGTTTGTCTTTTCCGTCGCAGCCATATCGATCTCGACGTCGTGCTCAAGCAACACCGTGGCGTTCTGCGAATCGTAATTTACGCCGACCGCACGGCCCTGGCCTTCTGGAAAACGAAATTGCACCGGTTCAGGCGTCGAGGCTTGCCCGGTTTCGCGGTTGAACGAAAGATTCTTGGTGGTCACTTGGATCGGATGGTCGACGTTTTTTCCATCACTCGGCGTTTTCGCCGCGGACGGAGCACTTGTCGCAGTGGCGGCGACGCTCGAAAGATCGATCTGCACGTCACCCTGGCAATTTACGTTTCCGGATTTCGGCTCGTAATTGCATTCGCGGGTATGGATGTTGTCATTGCGGTTCCCTTCGCGGCCGTAAATCGTGATCCATACGTCTTCCAGCACCGCGCGGTTTTCGTCTTTGAATTGAGTCGCGCGCGCGGCCCGCACGGTGAAAAGAGTGCGGTCGTTCTCCACCTTCGAAAACGAAAATTCGTTGGATTGCTGCTGAACCGTAGCCTCTACGGCCGCCGGCTGCCGCGCCTTGGCGCGCGCCTGTTGGATTAACCGCCGCAGATACGTCCCGCCGGCGAGCAGCGCGACGGCAAACGCCGCGTACGCCGCCCAACGTGCATAACGCGCCGCTTCCTGATTCCGCAGAGGAATGCTCCTGAATGTGCCGCTACCTGCTTAGAAGCCGAGTATAGGGGAGTGAGTTGTGGCCTACAACCGGACGAAGTCTTGGACCTAAGCGAGCCACTCCAGCCGGCGCGGCTTCCAGCCGAGAACCCGTTCGGCCTTCGCATTCGACGCACCATGAAGCCGGGTCGCGTAGTAGACCATATCGTCGCCGCCCATTTTCTTCGCTGCGTCCTCGGTCATGTGAGGCGGCGCGGAAGCGCCCAAAAAATTCGCAAACGCTGGAAGCCAAACACTCAGCGGCGAAGGATCATCGTCGACTACGTTAAACACGCCTGCAGGTGCGGTCAGCGCCGCCACCGTCGCAATCGCCGCATCGTTGATATGCACGAACGAGGACACGCCTTGTCCCTCGCCCACGACCGGATAGTGTTGTCGAATCACCATTTCCGCCGCCGACCCTCCAGGGTGATACCAGGTCTTCGGCCCATAAAAAAATCCGTACCGCAATGCTACGCCTTCAATGGCTTCGGAGCTGAACAGCCGCGCTTCCAACTCGGTATACGTCCGCGCACTCGCGGCCACGCTAGGGCTGCCATTCACATCCAGTGGAGCCGACTCGT
Organism: Candidatus Acidiferrales bacterium; assembly: GCA_036401315.1. Taxonomy (GTDB): domain Bacteria; phylum Acidobacteriota; class Terriglobia; order Acidiferrales; family UBA7541; genus Palsa-295. The sequence continues at coordinate 42,656 of DASWVE010000109.1, read as the reverse complement.
CTGCCAGCGCTCCATCCGCCGCCCGCAGAAAGAATCCACTCGACTGCTGTACATACCGGCGCACTCCCGCGGCCACCGCCGCGCGGAGCAAGTTTCCGCCACCTTCTAGCCTAAGCTTGCGGTCTCCAGCAGCGTACTTCGCCATGTCGCTTTGCTGCTTCGGCAACGATGTCAGTTCATCGATCACCACTTCCGCTTTCGATTGTCTCAGCGCCTTTTCCACCGCTGCGGCGTCAAACGCATCCGCGATAACCGCAGAAACTCCCTGACCCTCCATGGCTTTGGCCCGCGCGTCGCTCGTAGTCATCCCCACAACCGAATGCCCCTGCTTCAGCAATTCCGCAATCAACGGTTCGCCAATCGCCCCACTCGCTCCAGCCACAAATACACGCATCACCCGGGCCTCCTACCATCAATTCGCAACCAGCCATGCCGACACCACGAGTGTAATTTGTGGCAGAGAAATCGAAAAGATGTGCGAGGGGAAAAAACTACGCTTCGACTTTCTTGGCGGGAACTGCGTTGGTGCCGCACGCGGCGACGCTGTCGCGCGTGGTGTTCTTGACCATGTACATCGCTTCGTCAGCCAGGTGCAGCAATTCCGCTTTGGTGCGCGAATCGCTAGGATAAGCCGCAACGCCGACGCTGGCCGTGACATGCGCGTTGATTTTCGATTCCTGCAGCCACACCGCTTCGCGAATTAATTTATGCAGGCGGCGTGCGACGCCCATCGCATTTTCTTTCGAGGTTTGCGGCAGCAGCACCACGAATTCGTCTCCGCCGTAACGGAACGCCAGATCGATCAGCCGGCACTTATCTTTAATCGCCTGCCCGATTTCCGCCAGCAGCTTCGAACCCATCAAATGCCCGTGGGTATCGTTGATATTTTTAAAGTGGTCCAGATCGATAAAGATCAGCGAGAACTCGAACGCATACCGGTGCGAACGGTAAATCTCGGTATCCAGCATGAAATTCAAATGGCGCGCGTTGTACAGGCTGGTGCAGTCGTCAGTAATGGTCAGTTCGTGGATGCGCTGCACGTGCCGCGCATTCTCGATCGCGATCGCCGCATAATCCGCCAGCGCTTCAAGCAGCGCCATGTCCCGGTCGCTGAATCCTTCCGGCCCAATGATATTGATCAGCTCGATCACGCCCAGGCACTGTTCGCGGAAGCGCACCGGCACGGCCACAATCGACTGCGTTTCCATCTTGGTTTTCGCGTCGACCTGTCCGAAAAATCGCGAATCTTTCGAAGTATCCGGCACCACCACGGTTTTACCCGTCTGGGCTACCCAACCCGCCAGTCCCTGTCCTACTTTGATTCGGACGTCCTTCAGCGATTCGGCGCCCTTACCCGTCGCGATCTGGAAATACAGCTCGTTGCGATCCACGTCCATCAGGAGGAGCGACCAGGTATCCGGCCGCAAGACCTCGTTGATCTTGTCCATGATCGTCCGCAGCACCTGGTCCAGTTGCAGCGAGGACGTCAGGGCCTTGCCAAGCTCATGAAATACCGAGACTTCGTTCGGCGATTCCGACAGCAACGGCGGCTCAATCGGAAACGGAATGCTATTGTTCTGGTTGTTGGGGTTGCGACGACGTTCCACGCCTTCAAACGGACGTCCGTCTGGATTTCGGCGCGTGGCGCCCGGCGGGATCAGGTTCTTGCGGCCTGGGATGTCAGTGCTCAACATTACTATTATAGGAACGCGTTTGGGCCACTGCAACGTCCCTTCGCGCCGCGATTGACGAATCGCCAACACTGTACTTTTCCGCTTTCGCCCCGTGTCATTGACACACCCTCGCCCGACGCCTATATTTTTCCCTGGGTTACACGCTCGGGCACGCATGTCTTCGACACCTTTCGGCGAACATCTCAAACGCGAACGCGAAATGCGCGGGGTTTCCCTCGAGGAAATCGCGCTGGCCACCCGTATTGCTCCGCGATTTTTAGCAGCGCTCGAAAGCGAACAGTGGGAAAAGCTGCCCGGCGGCGTTTTTAACCGCGGATTCATCCGCTCCATCGCGCACTACCTCGGCCTCGATGAAGACAGCATGGTCGCGGAATATGCGCTGCACACCAAAGGCCGCCCGGAGCCCGGCGTCGTCGCCGACCCGCCCGACCATCCCGAAACACCGTGGCGACAAATTATCGTCCTGGTGGTTTTTGCCGCCGTGGTCATCGCCGCCGGCTGGTTCGCCGTTCAATTTTTAGTCCCGCGCGCCACGGCGTATCTTCACAAACGATCCGCCGCGGCTGCGTTGGTGACGCCCGACCCGCCGAAGGCGCAAAATAATAGCGTCACGCCCGCGGTCGGTGCTGATCCCGCCGTCGTTCCGTCCGCCGCTCCAGTCTCGCTCGCGCTCAAACTCGAAGCCGCGCACGATGCGGACATCTCCATCGTCTTGGACGGCAAGACCAACTTCAGCGGCCATCTGAGCATCGGCGACGTGAAGGAGTTTTCCGCGCTCGACGCGATTCAAGTCACCTCCAACGATGCCTCCGCGCTGCTCCTCGACCTCAATGGGCAAATGGTTTTGCTTCCCGGCCAGCCGGGCCAGCCCGGCACGATCACTCTGACCCAGAAAGACATCAAGTCTCCGTCGGGAGCCTCCCATTAGCGCCGAACTGCGCGGCGCGGTTCGCGCGGGGCAGGCGACGCCGGACCAGAAAAACGGCATCATCTCCGGTTCCGTGGCTTTGCCTCCGGCGGACCTTGCCGAACTGCTCGCCGTCCTCACCACCGATTCCGATTTCTCGATCTCGGAAGCGGCGCATCACGCCATAGCGGAACAACCCCTCAGTGCGTTTGTCGCGGCGATCGCTCGCCCGGACGCCGACCCGCGGTGTTTCGCCTACTGCGCCGAACAACTTCGTGAGCAACCGGGGATCGCCGATGCGCTCGCAAAAAATATCGGGTGCCCGCCGGAACTCGTTACCCAAGCCAGCCCGACGTTAACCGCCGACGGTATCCAGTCTCTCCTGGACAATCTCGACCGGTTCAGTTCCGATCCTGAACTCGCTCCCGCCGTCGCCGAATTGCCCGCCGCAACCGTCGAGCAGCGCGACCTGCTCTCCGAAATTCAGACCAACGTCATGATCAAAGAGGAAGAACTTGAAGAAACGGCAGTCGAAGCCGTCCCCGACAAGAAAAAAAGGACCACCCTGCTGCAACGCCTGGCCGGCATGAACGTGGTCCAACGCATTCAGCTGGCGGTGAAAGGCGGCCGCGAAGAACGCATGCTGCTGATCCGCGACCCCAACAAAATCGTGCAGCGCGCCGTGCTGCAGTCGCCGCGCCTAACCGATCTTGAAGTGGAAAATTTTGCGGGCATGGCCAACGTATCCCAGGAAGTACTGCGGAATATTGCGAAGAACCGCGCTTTCATGAAGAGTTACATCGTGGTGAAGAATCTGGCCAAGAATCCGAAAGCGCCCATCGACGTGACCCTGCACCTGCTGCCCAGATTAATCCCCGGCGACCTCAAACAACTCTCCGGCAATAAAAATGTCCCGGAAACTCTCCGTTCTTCCGCCCAAAAACTGCAGCGCCAGCGCAACATGGCTAAATCGTCGGAGTAACCAAGTTACTGAGCGGCAGGCGTCGCCAGCGACTTCTCAATCTGCACCTTGTACTCGTTGGCCTTGGCCAAAATCGCCGGCTCATCCAGCGTCGTCATCCGCCGGTCCTCCATCACGATTTTCCCGCCGATCACTACCGTCCTCACATCGGTAGCTTTCAAGGCATACACCAGCTGCGAATACACGTTGTACATTGGCGTCGCATGCGGCGCAGTCGTGTCCACCAAAATCAGATCTGCCTTCTTCCCCGCTTCCAGCGACCCGATCAGCTTCTCCATGTGAATCGCTCGCGCCCCGCCGATGGTGGCCATCTCCACGACTTGCTCGGCCGGCAGAGCCCGCGAATCCATTCGCGTGATCTTCTGTAGCTTTGCCGCCAGATCCATTTCCTCGAACAGGTCCTGATTGTTGTTGCTCGCCGCGCCATCCGTCGCCAGGCCCACCGCCTGCCCCGCCGCCAGCATATCCACCACCGGTGAAACGCCCGCCGCCGTTTTCATATTGCTCGAAGGATTGTTCGTGCAACCGACTCCAAATTTCACCAGCAAGGCGATGTCCGCCTGATCCACCCAAACGCAGTGTGCGCCCACCACGTCCGGCCCCAGAATCCCTTCGCGCGCCAAATAACCCGCCGGCGTGATTCCATACTTTTCGCGGCTTTGTTGCAGCTCAAACGGCGCCTCGGCCAGATGAATCAGAATCGGCGCGTGATTTTTGCGCGCCAGCGCTGCCGCATCCTGCAAGGTTTTCGCCGAGCAGGTGTACATCGAATGCGGCGCAGCCGCCGCCACGATCAGCGGGTCGCCTTTCCAGTGGTCCATGAATTTCTGCGTATACTCCAGCGCCTGAGCGACCGTCTTGTTGTCCGGCGCCGGAAAATCGATGATGGTCTCGCCCAGCACGCCGCGCATGCCCGCTTCTTTCGTCACCCGCGCCACGGCGTCTTCAAAGTAGTACATGTCGGCATAAGTCGTGATGCCGCCGCGCATCATCTCCAGTATTCCCAGACGCGTTCCCCACACCACAAACTCTTCGTTCACGTTCCGCGCTTCAGCTGGAAAAATATATTTTTTCAGCCAGTCGTCGAGCGACAAATCCTCCGCCATGCCTCTCAGCAGGCTCATCGCCGCATGCGCGTGCCCGTTGATCAGTCCCGGCATCACAATCGCGCCGTGAGCATCGATCGTCTTCGCCGCGTCGTACTGTGCGCCAATTTCGGCGCTCGGCCCCACCGCCACAATCGAATCGCCGCGCACCGCTACCGCGCCGTTCGCGATCACCCGCCGTTGCCCGTCCATAGTGATCACCGTGCCGTTGGTCACCACCAGGTCCACGCGTTCCTTCGCGAACGCCGGCCCCGCCGCAACCAGGCACGCCATCACGCAAATCAAAAATGAAACGCAGGAAAACATTCGTGACATTTGGAATTCGCTCCCGAATTACAGAAATGAACCGTCGAACTGCCGCGGCAACAATCCCGACGCCGTCTCTTTTTCCACTTTGCCATTCAGGTTGGCCAGCATTACCGGAATATCGCCGCAGAATTCCCAGATGAGCTGGCGGCACGCACCGCACGGAGGGGTCAGCCGTTCCACGTCCGTCACCACCGCGATCGCGTTGAAATCTCGTTCGCCTTCGGACATCGCCTTGAAAATTGCTACGCGCTCCGCGCAGCAGGTCAGGCCCAGCGTGGCATTTTCGATGTTGCATCCGGTATAGATTCGTCCGGAGCCCGCGCGCAAAGCCGCGCCCACCCGAAAATCGGAAAACGGCGCGTGCGCATTTTCCCGCGCCTGCCGCGCCGCCGAAATCAGAACGTCAAATTCACCCATAAAATAACCGCCACCCCATTTCAGTTCAGTCCTGCCGCGATTCGCGGAATCACCGCGCGCAATAGCGCTACAAATTGCCCGCGCACGCGCTCCCCCGTTTCGAGCACCTCGAGATGATTGATCGTCTGCTCCAGAATTCCCGCCGCCATATTCGTCACGCAGGAAATCCCCAGCACCTGAATTCCCATGTGCCGCGCCACAATCACTTCCGGCACCGTGGACATGCCCACCAGATCCGCGCCAATCGTTCGCAGGTAGCGAATCTCCGCCGGCGTTTCATAATTCGGCCCGGAAAGCGCCGCGTACACGCCTTCCTGCACATCCATCTTCAACCGCCGCGATTCCTCCGCCACGATGGCACGATACGCTGGCGAATACGCCTTCGACAGATCCGGAAATCGCGGCCCGAAGCGCTCGTCGTTCGGCCCCACCAGCGGATTCGCGGGCTGCAAATTGATGTGGTCGCGAATCGCGACCAGCGCGCCCTGTTTGTAGCCCAGATTAATCCCGCCCGCCGCGTTGGTCAGGATCGCCGCCTTTATCCCCAACTGTCCGAACGCACGCATCGGAAAAGTAACTTCCTTCGCCGAATATCCTTCGTATCCGTGAAAACGCCCCTGCATCGCCGCCACCGGCACGCCTTCGGCTTTTCCGATCACGAGGCGTCCCGCATGACCAACAGCCGTCGACTGCTGAAATCCGGGAATCTTCGAGTAAGGCATCTGCGTGGAATCCGTCAACTCGTCGGCAAAAGCCCCCAATCCCGACCCCAGAACTAAAACAATTTTTGGCCGCAGCTTGGTTTTCGAAAGAATGAACCTCGCGGCTTTGGTCGCCGCCTCGAATTCACCACCGCGCGAGCCCGATTTTTTGCGGCGCACGCTCATCGCAGCATGATCCCCACAATCGAAGCCGACATCAGATTTGCCATAGTCCCGGCCATCATCGCCCGAATCCCCAGCCGCGCCAGGTCCGCCTTCTTGTTAGGAGCCAGCGCGCCTATGCCGCCGATCTGAATCCCAATCGAACTCAAATTCGCAAATCCGCACAACGCGAACGTCGCAATCGTAAACGAACGTGGGTCCATAGAGGCCTTCATGGGGGCCAAGCGTTGAAAAGCGATCAGCTCGTTCGTCACCATGCGCAAACCCAGCAGATTCCCCATAGTGTGGCAATCTTTCCAGGGAATTCCGATCACCCAGGCCACCGGAGAAAACAAATACCCGAAAATCTGCTCGATGCTCGAAGGAAACCACGGAATCCCATGCGCGAACAGAAAATCATGCGTGGCGCCAAACAAACCGTCCACCAGATAGATCAACGCGATGAACGTGATCAGCATCGCGCCCACGTTCAAAGCCAGATTCAATCCATCCACCGTCCCTCGCGAAATCGCCGCCAGCGCGTTCGCATCGCGTTCTAGAGTAGGCAATTTCACCAGGCCCGAAGTCACCGGTGTCTCCGTCTCCGGCACGAACATTTTCGAAAGCATGATCGTTCCCGGTGCCGTCATGATCACCGCCGCCAGCAGATGTTTCGCTTCGATGCCATACAAAATGTAAGCGCCCATCATCCCGCCGGAAACGTGCGCCATGCCGCTGGTCATGATGGTCATCAATTCCGACTTGGTCACTTCTGGCAGGTACGGGCGAATGGTTAAGGGCGCTTCCGTCTGCCCCATGAAAATACTCGCGGCCACGTTCAGCGATTCCGCTCCGCTCACGCCCATCAGATACGTCATGATTTTCGCCGCCAGCCAGATGATCAGCTGCATCACCTTCAAGTAGTACAGCAGCGCAAAAACCGCGGCGATAAAAATAATCGTGGGCAACACCTGAAACGCGAAGAAAAATCCCATCGAGGAGTGTTGCTCGCCCAACTTGCCAAAAAGAAAATCCGACCCGGCGTAGGAAAAATCGAGGAACCAGTTCACACCGGCTCCGGCCCGCGCCAGAATGTCCTGACCAAAAGTCCAGCGCAGCACCAGGAACGCAAAAACAATCTGCAGTCCCAGTCCCCAGCCAATCGTCTTCAGCCGAATCGCGCGGCGGTTCGTCGACAGCAGGAACGCCACTCCCATCATCGTCATCAATCCCAATACCCCGACTAGACGATGCATCCGCGGCACTCTCCTCGAAATCGCGATCCCGCCAGTTCTACGCTACGAATAGTCTCCGGCTCCGATGATTTTCCGCACCAACGGCGTTCGCACCGGCGCGCTATCTCCAATCTCAAAACTTTCCGAAAGCAGCCGCAGCGCCGGCACCAGCCGCGCGTCCAGATTGTAATGAATCGTGCACAAATTCTCGCCGGCCTCGACCACGTCGCCAATTTTCTTTTCCAAAACCAGCCCCACGCCCGGGTCGACCGAATCTTCTTTCTTCTCGCGCCCGCCCCCCAGCGTCATGCTGGCGATGCCCACTCTCTCGCAGCGAATCGCCGTCACGTAGCCCGAGTGCTTCGCCGGAAAATGCGCGGTGTGCTTCGCCCGCGGCAACCGGTCCGGCTCGTCCACCACTCTCGCGTCCCCACCCTGCAGCGCGATGACTTGCCGGAATGTATCACGCGCTTGCCCCGATGCAATCATTTCTGCCGCCAGGTCGCGACCTTCGTTCACGGTTTTCGTCCGTCCACCTAGCGCGAACATCCACGCCGATAGCTCCAGCGACAAATCGCGCAAATCCTCCGGCCCTCCGCCGTGCAGCACCTCGATGCATTCCTCCACTTCCAACGCGTTTCCAATCTTTCGTCCCAGCGGCTGCTCCATGTCGGTAATCAGCGCCACAATTTTCTTGCCCATACGCGTGCCGGTTTCCACCATCAATTCCGCCAGATATTCAGCGTCGGCCTGCTTTTTCATGAACGCGCCGTCGCCGGTCTTCACATCCAGCACCAGCGCGTCGATGCCCTCCGCCATTTTCTTGCTCATGATCGACGCGGTAATCAGGTAGGGACTCTCCACCGTCGCGGTCACATCGCGCAGCGCGTAAAGTTTTTTGTCCGCGGGCGCAATCTCGGGAGTCTGTCCGATCAATCCGCAGCGCGTCTGTTCCAGCACGCGCCGAAACTCGTCCAGCTTCAGATGCACATTAAATCCGGGAATCGCTTCCAGCTTGTCGAGCGTTCCGCCGGTGTGCCCCAAGCCACGCCCGCTGATCATCGGCACGTACAAACCGGCCGCCGCCACAATCGGCGCCAGAATCAGCGAAGTCTTATCCCCCACGCCGCCGGTCGAATGTTTATCCACTTTTGCCGCGGGCAGCGCCGACCAATCCAGCACCGACCCCGAATGCAGCATCGATTCGGTCAACGCCGCCAGCTCCGCGCGGGTCATGCCGCGCCACACCACGGCCATCAAAAACGCCGCCATCTGGTAATCCGGAATGTGTTCGTGCGTCGCGCCCGAAATCAGAAATGCGATTTCGTCGCGGGACAATTCCCCGCCGTCTCGTTTCTTGCGGATCAGGTCAACTGCGCGCATTTAGGAAGGAACGCTCACGATCACTCAGTTGCAACAGACTAAGTCACGTCAGGCAGGATGAACATCTCACAATTTCGAAGGTATTTTCTCGATTTCCGCCACCGTCGCCAACATTTCTGCGTGAATGTGCCCATTCGAAACCAAAATGTCCGGCCCGCCCGCGCGATACGAGCCACCCGACAAGCTCGTTACTTTGCCGCCCGCTTCCCGCACCAGCAAAATTCCCGCAGCCGTATCCCAGGACTTCAACCCAAATTCCCAAAATCCCTCAAATCGTCCGCAGGCCACTGAACACAAATCCAGCGCGGCCGAACCATCGCGCCGCACGCCGTGCGAACGCAGCGTAAATTCCCAATAGTAATGAATGTTCCCAGTGTCGCCGCGCTTGTGCACCGGGAACCCGGTAGCCACCAGGCTGGTCGAAAGTTTTTCGATCTTCGAAACGTGAATCGGTTGGCCGTTCAAGAACGCCCCGCCACCGCGCACCGCGGAAAATAATTCGTTGCTCACCGGATTGAAAACTACGCCCGTCCGCGGCTCGCCATCCTCCAGCAGCCCGATCGAAATCGCAAAACACGGGTACCCGTGCGCGAAGTTCGTCGTCCCATCCAACGGATCGACATGCCATTCGTAGCGCGAAGCTCCCGCCGCGCCTCCCGATCCTTCTTCGGCCACAATCCGGTGTTCCGGAAATTCCCGCCGCAAGCGCCCAACAATTAGCGCCTCCGAGCGCTTATCGGTTTCCGTCACCAAATCCACGTCGCCCTTGTAGCTGATTTTCTGCGGACGGCTGTGCTCCATCAGCATTACCGCTCCCGCTTCCTGCGCGGCTTCCAAAGCAACTTTGAGAAATGGATCCATGGAGTCGTTCGAGAGCCCGTAGGCGCGCTACTTCGGCGCCGCCGGCGTGAAATACTCCTTACGATAACGGACTGTGTCGCCCGTATTCACCTTCACCACCACATGGCGCGTGCTACCCGCCGGCGGCGCCGGGGTCGGATAATAGCTCAGCAAATATTGCGTGCGCAGCTCGCGGTCGATGCGGTCGAAGATTCCATTCAGCTCGGACATTTGCGTGGGATAAAACATTGCCCCGCCGGTGCTGTCCGTAATGGTTTCCATGGCATGTTCGCCGGCGGTATTCCAGCCCGCGTCCGACTTCATCGGCCGCACCACCACAGTATAAAGCAGCGCGTCGGAAGCGATGGCCGCCCGTCGCGTGGCGTCGAACTTCGAAACGCTGGTCGTCTCGCCCGCGTCGGTGATGATCACCAGCGCGCGCCGCCGGTCCGCGCCCTGCCGCCGCACCGATTGCGACCCTAGCACCACCGCGTCGTACAACGACGTCCCCATATCCGATGCCGGATCCACCCGCTGCACCGCTTTCTCCAGCACTTTGCTGTCGTCCGAAAAATTGCACAACTGCACCACGTCAGCGGTGAAGGAGAATACCGCCAGCCGGTCGCCCGGCCGCACCACTTCCTTCACAAAACGCGCCGCGGCGTCTTTTTCGATTTTCAATTCGATCGCCGCCGACCCGCTGGCATCCACCAGCAGCGCCAGATCGAGCGGCCGGTTCGTCTGCGGCTCGAAGCGCACAATTTTTTGTTCCACATTTTCTTCAAACAATTGAAACGCCGTCTGCGGCAGGCCGATGATCGGCTCGCCGTTCGCATCGATCACGCTCGCGAGAATATTGACCAGGTCGGTCTGTACCCGGATCGGAGGGTGCTGTTTCTGCGTCGTCGCTTGCCTCATGCGCGATTCGCCCACCAAACTGACCGACAAGCAAATTCCGGTAACTGCCATGGCCACTGCGCAGATGTTCGAGGCGGTTAATTTCGTCAATTTCATCTAAGAGGTAGATTCATTCCGGCGCGAAATGGCTTCCTCGCCCGCCTTTTCGCCTTCCGCCCACACCGCTCCGCCCACGAAAAATTCTTTTTTCCAGATGGGCACCACGCGCTTGAGCGTGTCAATCGCGTAACGGCAAGCGTCGAATGCGGCGGCGCGGTGGGCGGACGTCACCGCGATCACCACGCTGGTTTCTCCGATTTCGAGTTTCCCCAACCGGTGTACGATCCCTACCCGGTGTATCGGATATTTCTGGTGAATTTCCGCGCTGATTTCCCGGATTTTCGCGTAGGCCATGGACTCATAGGATTCGTATTCGAGGTAGAGGGTTCGTTGGCCCTTGAAATTATCGCGAACGAAACCGTCGAAGACCACCAACGCGCCATCCTGCGGCGATTTCAATTTCTCGATCAGCCCCGGCGTGTCGATTTTCTCGCGCACCAGCCGAATAATGTCGTCCGTCGGCGGCATGGACTAGCCTCCGCTAACCGGCGGCAGGAACGCCACCTCATCGCCCGCTGCAAGAGCCTTGCGCCCGTCGGCGTATTCCTGATTCACTGAAGTCGCGATCGACGCCCGGAACTCCGCCAGCTTCGGGAAACGCCGCCCGTAACGTTCGAAAAGGTCGTCAACGTGCGCGCCGTCCGAAAGCTCCGCCTCTTCCTGCGCCAGGCCCGTAATATCTTTGAGTTGTCCGAAGAACAGCACGCGGATACGCATCGGCCTTCATTCTACCGCGCCGCCGTGCTCAAGGCGAATCAGCGCAGGCACGCGAAGCGTCAGTGAAAAAATCGCGATTACCGCGTGGGCGAAGCCAGATGCGAGATCTCGTCCAGCCGGGCACTAGCCCGCTGCAAAGCCGCCGCCAGCGCCAGCGCTTCGCGGTCGATCGCCGGACGGTCCATGTCGTCCAGCGCTTCGGTGACCCCCGGCAATAATTCCGCCGAATATCCGGCGTAGCTGCCTGGCGCGTAGATCGTGTGCTTGTACCAGGGCCGGTTGGTGAGTCCCGCCGGCTCCAGCAGACTCTGCTCGACGCGCGCGAGTTCCCGGTTAATCCGGGCCTCGACCACCGGCGACATCGACCCGTGCGCCTTCTGCAGCACCGCCGAAACTCTCGTCGCTGAATTCGTTAGCTGCGACGACGCATCGATCACCGCTTTGAGCTTATCGTCGGCGATTCCCGCTTCCTGCGCCCGCGTCACCACTCCGTTCGTGGCCCGCGAAATTTCCCAAGCATAAGTCGGGTAGTCAAAAGGCAGCACGTCCGCTTCGTCCAATCTCAATGCCACCGTACCCAGCATTTTCGATAGCGTCGCATGATACGCAAACGTCGGATCGCCAAACGATTTCATCCAATAGAAATCGTCGTAGATCGAATGGTACACGCCGTAATCGCCGACGAAGCCCATGTCCATCGACGCGATGCCGGCGTGATCGAAAAACGCGCAGAAATCCGAGCCTGCTCCCAGATCGCCCACCGGCGCATCGGCCGAAGCTTCCACCTTCGGCATCAGCCGCGCCGCCCCGCTAAATTGGTTGTCCGAATTCGCCGAATGCTCGAGCCACACCTCGTACACGCTGCGCGACCCCGAAGGGTCCGGCACGTCCTTCGCCACGTCGCGAATCAATTCCTTCAGCGACGGCGTTCCCGACCCGCTGAAATTCGGACCCGCCACCCCCACGTCCGTGTTGATATACGCCACCGCCTTGGCTTGCAACTCCGCCAGATTCGCTTCAAGGAATTCCGTCGAACCGATCAGACCCGGCTCTTCGCCATCCCACTCGCACATCACAATCGTCCGTCGCGGCTTCCAGCCATCTTTCGTCAGTTCGCCCAGCGCCCGCGCCGTTTCCAGCATAGTGGCCGTACCGCTCCCCGGATCCACCGCGCCGTAGACCCACGCGTCGTGATGATTTCCGAGCATCACCCATTCGTCGTCCGAAGTTCCACGCAGCTTCGCGATCACGTCGTAAATCGGCCGCTGCTGGTATTCGACCTCCACCTTCATATGCAGCTTCGCTTCGCCCGCGCCGACGTGGTAGGTGAAAGGCAATCCGCCCTGCCAGCTTCGCGGCACATGCGCACCGTCCATCTTGGATAAAATTACCGACGCATCCTGCGCATTGATCGGCATGGTCGGAATGTGCGGCAGATTTTTCGCCTGTGCTGGACTGATGCGTTTGGCCTCGCGATTTGCGCCCACTCCCGAAGTCAGTGGATCTCCCGGATAAATTTCGGTGTATTCGATCGAGCCGCGCTGAATCCCGCTCATCGGCCTCCACGGGCCTTTAGGAAAAACATCGCCCTGCGCGTACCCGTCGTCGCCTGGGTCGGAATAAATCACCAAGCCCAGCGCCTTGTGTTCTTCCGCGAGTTTTGTCTTGATGCCGCGGTAACAGCGGCCGTAACGCGCCAGCGCGATCTTGCCTTCCACGCTGACGCCCATCGTCGCCAGCGCGCGATAATCCTCCTGCGTCCCGTAGTTCACATAAACGACCGAACCAATCACATCGCCAGACGGAGAAAAAGCATTGAACGCGCCGACGGCGTTTGGATTGAACGTATCCTTGTCGATTTCGTATCCTTGTTCCGGCGTCGCCAATTTTTTCTTTTCCGGCGCCACCAGCTCCAACGCCATTTCACGCGGCAGGCCCAGCCACGCGCTATACGTCACGATTTCCGCGTCGAATCCATAACTCCGGTATTGATCCCGCAGCCACTCGGCCAACCGGTGGCTCCCTTCGGTTCCGGCCATATGCGGCTCGCTGGTGATGTGCCGCAGGTTTCGTTCGGCGCGCGCTGCGTCGGGGATCGAGCGATATTTATGTTCGAGCTGGCGCTCCTGCTCGACGCGAGCTGGCGCGAATCCGCGGATCGTGTTGTGCGCTTCCTGTGCGCACAGCGGAATCGAAATCGCCAGAAAAAAACCCAGCCCTGCCAGTATCCCGTTGTAACTTCTCCGCCATACGATCCCCATTCACACCCCGCGTGATTTCAGCCGAACGAAAATTCTACCCCAGTTGCCGACGCGTTCCGGCATCGGCTACCCGCTTCGTTCTGCCGATTCGTTTGCGCTGAACCTTCCGAACCAACCTGACCATCGTACAAGTGTTGCGCGCTCTTGACCGGAATTCCCTTCAGCCTTAGGGTAAACTTCCGCCTACGAAAAATGGTCGGTGCCTGGTGAAATTCGAATGCGCGTTCTAATCTCTGGCGGTACCGGTCTGGTCGGCTCCGCGGTCACCGCTTCTCTGCGCGCCGACGGCGCGACGGTCAACCATCTCGTTCGCGGCAAGGGCCCGGCCGGGCCCGGCGACGTCCGATGGAATCCCACCTCCGCCATCGTCGACGTCCCGGCGATGGAAGGTTTCGACGCCATAGTGCATCTGAGCGGCGCCAGCATCGCCAAAGGCCGCTGGACCAGCGCTCGCAAACAAGTTTTGCGCAGCAGCCGCGTGGACACCACCCGCGTCCTGGTCGATGCGCTCGCGCGCGTCAACCGTAAACCTTCCGTTTTTATCTGCGCTTCCGGCATCGGCTACTACGGCAGCCGCGGCGATGAAATCCTTACCGAATCGAGCGGTAACGGCAGCGATTTTTTGGGCCTGGTCTGCCGCGCCTGGGAAGCCGAAGCCGCGCGCGCTTCCGCCAACGGAATTCGCACCGCGATCATGCGCTTCGGCCCCATCCTGTCGCCGCACGGCGGCGCGTTGCCCGCTATGGCCGCTCCGTTTCGCCTCGGCCTCGGTGGACGGCTCGGCTCTGGCAAGCAATGGATGTCCTGGATCGCGCTCGAAGACGTCATCAACATAATCAAGGCCGCGATTGCCGAAGCGTCCTGGAACGGCCCCTTCAACGTGGTTTCTCCCACGCCGCTGCGTAATGCCGAATTTACCCGTGTCCTCGCCGGCGTGCTGCATCGTCCCGCGTTTTTTGCCGCGCCGCGTTTCGCTCTGCGCGTTGCGCTGGGCGAAATGGCCGACACTCTGCTTCTCGCCAGCCAGCGCGTTGTGCCGGAAAAGCTGCAGACTGCGGGCTACCGCTTCCGCCAGGAAATTCTCGAAGCAGTGTTGTTCGACATTCTCGGTAACAAATAAATCCTCGCCACTGCTGTTACCTCGTCCCAATTCCAAACTGGAATTTTCGGCCGAATTCTGTTCCATCGCGGGACACCGCTCAGATCTCCGGCCGCGTGGCTCCCAGTAGTCTGGCCCGCTCTCCGCTTTTCGAAACCGACGTCTAGTCGCCAAGCTTCGCTAAGCCGTTTGCTTCCGCGATCGAATCTCTTCCACTCTTCGTCGCTACCCACCATTCACAACAAAAGCGATCCTGAACCGGAGTGGCACACCGCTTGCCTTTAGTCGCCGTGAATGAAATTTCTTTGCCACTTCGGAAGTATTCGCGAAAGGTCGCAGCCTCGCACCTCATCCGGCGTTCGCCAGCTTTTCTGTTGCGTCGCGCAAACCATTTTTCTTCTCGCGTTGATGGGACTTGGTCTCTTCGGCTGCGGTTACGCCGGCTCGCCACCCTCGAAAGAAGTTGTCGTGGTCATCAACCCCACCTCCGCAGACGTCGCGCTCGGCGCGTCTCAACAATTTGAAGCAACCGTCACCGGCGCAACCAGCTCTGCCGTCACTTGGAGCGTCAATGGCACCGTCGGCGGCAACACTACCGTCGGCTCCATCTCATCCGCCGGCCTTTACAGCGCTCCTGCGAATCTGCCCAATCCCGCAACGATCACCGTCACCGCCGCGAGCGCGGCTTCTCCACAAAGCAGCGCCTCCGCTGTCATCACCCTCACTGACGGCCTGCAGGTTAGCGTCTCGCCCTCGACCGCTTCGGTTCCCGCCGGCGGCGCTCAAGCTTTCACCGCCACAGTTTCCGGCGAGGGTACCTTGCCTACCAACGTGACGTGGTCTGTAAACGGAATCCTCGGCGGCAGCCCCATGGTCGGCACCATTCCGGCCAACAGCAACAATTCCGCCGTGTACACCGCACCGGGAACAATTCCAAATCCCGCAAACGTCACCATCTCCGCGACCAGCACCGCTGACCAATCTAAATCCGGCTCGGCAACAGTCACCATCGTCTGCGCGAATAACAATTCCGTCTCGCCCGCCGCCGCGACCGTCGCCCTGGGCCAGGCCCAACAATTCACTGCGTCGCTCTGCGCCGCGCCCGGCGCAATCATCGCCTGGGACGTGAACGGCATCGCCGGCGGCAACGCCACCTTCGGTACCATCGCCGTCACTAGCGCCACCACGGCCACATTCACCGCCCCGCAAAATCTTCCGTCGCCTAGTTCGTTTCCAATTCACGCCGTCGCCGGCTCCGTCAGCGCCACAACCAACGTCACGCTCGCCAGCAATGTCGCCGTCGCGCTCTCACCCACATCCGCGAATCTCAATTTCAATCAGCGCCAGACCTTCGCGCCCGCCGTCACCGGCACCACCAACGCTGCGCTCTCTTGGTCCGTGAACGGAATCCCAAACGGCACCGCCGCCGTTGGCCAAGTCTGCCAACAAAATTCCAACCCCTGCCAGGCGCCTACAGTCCCCTTTTCCGGTAGCGTCGACTACGTTGCGCCCGCCACGCTTCCTGCGCCAAATCCCGTCACGCTCACCGCGACTAGTGCTGCCGATTCGACCCGTAGCGCCACTGCGGCGATAACCATTGCCGGGACATCGGTCAACGTCGCAATCGCGATTTCCCCGTTCTACGCCTTCGTCGCGCCATCGACCGGCTCAACCAGCACGCGTCAGTTCTTCGCCAGCGTTACCGGCAGTTCCAATGCTAACGTCACCTGGGCCGTCCAAAGCGCCGTCGCCGGCCAGGGCTGCTCCGGCGCATCCTGCGGTTCCGTCAGCTCCGCGGGCCAATTCACCGCGCCCACGGCTGCGCCATCGCCCAACGCCATTTCCGTCACCGCTACCAGCGTCGCCGACCCCACCAAATCCGCCTCCGCCATCATTGCCATTACCAGCGGACCGGTCATCGAAGTCATGCTTCCTTCCTCGGTTTTTTCCGGCGCGGTCGAAAGTTTCCCACTCGCCGTGCAGGGCCTCAACTTCGTTCCCGGCACCGGCGTGACCGCCTCCACCATCCTCATCAACGGCGTCGCTCGCGGAACCACCTGCGCCACCAGCACCGGCTGCGCCACCGCGCTCAATCTTGCCGACGTGCAATCGCCCGGCACGCTGACCATTCAAATCCGGAATCCCGCGCCGCTCGACGCGCTCTCGAATCCCGTGCCGTTCGTCATCCTGCCGCTTGATACCAGCGTGGGAACCATAACGCTCACCTCCGCCGCGCCAACTGCCGCAGCCTTCGACTTGCTCGTTCCCGAGCCCACCACCGCGGCCGCGTCCGCGCCGCTCAACGTGGATTCCATCGGCCTCATCACCGCCGGCAATTGCGAAATCGCCGGCTCGCCCGTTACCATCACTCGCCCCGCCTCCGGAACCACCACGGCCAGCCTGTGCATCGCTGGCAATGGCCTCGATCCCACCTTCTTGTATTCATTTTCCGGTGCCGGCGGAATCCCGAGCAGCGACATCGCCGTCACCGCCTCCGCCATCACTGGCCTATTTCCAAATTTAATCGAACTGGATCTGCAAATCTCCAGCACCACGCTTCCCGGCGTTCGCACCCTGCTCATCACCACGTTGAATAACGACCGGGCCGCGGCCACCGGAATGCTTGAAGTCAAATGAAGGAGGAAAACTAGAATGCGAGGAAAAACCGTTCCATCCGTTCTGCTGACGCTCACCATGTTGTTCGCCGGTACTGCTGTGCGCTCCACCACCTTGGTTCGTATGTCCGTCGCGCAGATGACTCAAACCGCGCAACTCGTAATCCGCGCGCGCTGTGTCGAAAATTCCGTCCGGTGGGACCACGGAGAAATCTGGACCTTTACCACTTTCGCCATTGAGGAGACGTGGAAAGGCCCTTTCAGCGACTTTTCCAATCAATTCTTGAGGATCCGCTTGCTCGGCGGGACGGTCGGGCATTTCACCTCCAACGTTTCCGGCATTCCGCGCTTCAGTCCTGGCGAAGAAGTGGTCCTGTTCCTCGAACCTTCCGATCCGAAGGGATGTTATTCGGTGGTCAGCTGGCTGCAAGGCACCTTCCGCGTCCAGGAAGACCTGCGCACCGGTCAGGTGTTTGCGATGCAGGATAGCGCCTCGTTCGACACCTTCGACGCTTCGACTCACCAATTTCGCGAATCGGGACTGCGCAATATTCGCATCGAAGATCTTCGTGATTTGGTAGCTGCCGCCGATTGCTCCAACCGCAAATGCGTTTCGGCCGAGAAGAAATGAGGCGCCTCCTCCCCACTACGGCCGCATTACTACTCGTCCTCACGTGCGCCCAGGACGGTCACGCGGATCTTTACACTTTCGACTCCACGGTTCCCGCCGCCGGAGGCTGCCCCCAGCCTAATCATTTCAATCTCGCACTGTCCTCGCCGATGAACCGCCGGTGGAGCACTTCCCTGCCTTCGCTGCTCCAGCCCACCGTGCTCACGGCCGCTTCCGCCGGCACGCCCGCGCAACTCACCGAAATCGAACAAGCCATTTTCGCGTCCTTCGGGGCCTGGTCCGGCGTCTCCGGAGTCATCTTCAATGCCGCCGAAAATCCCGGCTTGGTCGCGCCGCTCGCCCGCGTCGCCACGGCGAATTCCTGCTCAAACGACGCCGAAAATAACGTCGACGGCCTCAACACCATCTGCTTCAACCAGTCCAGCTCCGGATTTACCACCGGCGTGCTGGCCTTCACCCGCACCATCACCGCCGATGCGCCCGGCATCACCATCGGTGCCACTGGGCCGTCGCTCTTCGCCGGCCAGATTCTCGACTCCGACACGCTGTTCCGCAATGACGGTCAGGCCACCTACGCCACTCCTGCCGCGCTCTCTACGCCTCAGGGCCAGGGTGCCTACGATCTCGAATCGCTGCTCACCCACGAACTCGGCCACTGGCTCGGCCTCGACCACTCCGCCGTCATTCGCGCCATCATGTTTCCTTTCGCCCCGCCGCCGGGCCAATTCATCGGCGCGCGCCCTACGGCAGAAATTCCGGATGGCATGCTCGCCGACGACGACCGCACCGGCGCGCGTTTCCTTTATCCCGATCCCAACGATTCTGTGGACGTCGGCTCGATCCGCGGACGCATCCTCCCCGCCAATTCATTCACTCTCGCCACATTTCCATCGCCGTCCCCCGGCTCGTCCGTCACCGGCATAGTCGGAGTCCACGTTGTCGCGGTCGACGCCTCAACCGGCGCCGTCATCGCCGGCGCCCTCGGCGGCTGGAGCTGTTCCGCGTCCAGCCCGCCCACCCAATTCGACGGCTCGTTCGACCTCGAACGCCTCCCCGTCAATCGCTCCTACAATCTCTACGCCGAACCTCTCGTCGGCCTCGCATTGCCTTCCAATTTCAGTTTCGCCCTCGCCAGCCAGTGCTCCGCGAGCTTTGCCCCCACCTGCGTAACGCCCGCGGTCAACACCAACTTCAACATCCGCATTTATTCGGGTTCGCCGTAACCGCCGCGCTCGGCGCTGGCGCAAAAAAAAAGGCTCCCTCTCACGAGGGAGCCTTTTTTCGTTTTGTAATCCGCTACGGGTTTACTGCGTCGATAGATCTAGCTGCGTCATGCTGATCGTGTTCAAGCTGCGCAACTCAGGCGTCTGCGGCGGCAGGTTGCTCGGCGTCAGGAACTGCGTGTCGAACACATAATGGCGGGTCGGCGCGCCGTACACCGTGTTACAGCATTTGTAGATACCGACCGCCTGATGGTTGTAATAGAGGCTGACGATCGACCCGGTGTAATAGATGCTTGCGCCGCTCCAGCTCTCGAGGTAGCGCAGGAAATTGTGAGCTCCACCATCGGTCCCATAGTCCTGAGCCGCCGTGCCGGTAATGGGTGCTATGGCGAATGGCACGCCTTTGCCGCCGATCACCGCCATGCGGTACGTGGTGGTCACCGCTTGCCTAGATCCGGTGCTGTAAGGGAAAGCGAACGAGTTCACGTCGTTGAAGTTGTCCGAAAGCAGCGTGATCGCGTCACCAATCACCGAAGCTCCCACATACGTCGTGTTCAGCACGCCGTTGGCCTGCGCGTTATAGTCGCCCTGCACGTACACCGGGTTTTCGGCCGCGATCGTCAATCCGCACTGCACCGTGTCGCAAATCCCCGCGTTGATGGTGCTGCCGTTCACCAGCTTCAAAGCCCGGCGGAAGACCATCGGCGGATTTTCCCGGGCGTCCTGCACGTTGTTATAAACATTCCCCGGATAGGCTGGAGACGTCAGGCAGAACGGGTTTTTGTTAATCGCCAGTGTTGGCAACGGCGTGAGCGCCGCCAAATTGGTAATCGGCACACCCACCGTGGGATTCGGAAACGCCGGAGTGCCTCCGTACGTGCGTAGTACCGGTGTGGCATCGACTCCCGCGGTGTAATCCCCTTCCATGTCTTCGCCCTGATCGAGCGTTCCGTTCGGGCAAGCGTAGGCCGAAGCGGGATCGATGAAGTCTTCGAAACCGAAGGCTCCGGTCTTTCCCGATGCGGAGCCGACCATCGACGTCGGAGGTCCTCCTGCTGTGGTGTCAGTCCGGTCGCCGCGGCGGTCGGAGAAATAAACCGTATAGCCGCTGATCTTGATGGCGTTGGGGCCGCTCGCTCCGATCGCGCCCGAAAACCACCGCGCCAGGTTATTCACGTCCAGCTCGACATAGTTCATCACGCCGCCCAGCACGATCTGGTTGCCGGCCAAAGTGTTGTCACGGGCCAATCCTTCGCGCGTGTCGTACAGCGCATTGGGCCAGAAATCGGATCCGTACGTCGTTGTGTTCGGGGGATTGGTCACCACGCAGAGCACCGGGCTGAACGAAGGATTGTCGCGCACCCGCGCCAGACGAATCACCGCGTTCGGGCTCGGATCGACGCAGCCGTTGGCCGATTGAACGGTTACTACGCCCGCGTTAATCGTCGGTCCCGACGCTTTCTGCTCCGCACCAGGTAGCGTCGGCCGCAGCGGAGGCAAGACCGCGATGCCCTGCGGATTGATGTTTCGCCCAGTCAGTCCCAGCTTTAGGATTTCCTGCGTCACATCGACCCAGGCGTTTCCGGCGTTCTGGTAGTCGATCTTGATGCAGCCCGTCATGATCGGGTAATGTGGCTGAATCCAGTATCCATCGGTGGCGGTATAGACGGCGGCGCTGCCCGCGGCGGATGTCGGCAGCGAATAGCCGCCCGCCCCTTGATACCATGCCGCCACGGCCGGCAAGCCGCCCGGTCGCGGGCCTCCATCCCATGCCAGCGACGCCAGGTCCACCGGGTTTCCCGTCGAAATCTTCGGCATAGTCATGATGTCGCTGGTTGTTCCGCACCCGCCGAAAGAATCGTAATCGGACAGCATGATGCGTAGGCTGGCCAGGCTGTAATACCGTTCTCCGAGCTTGGCGGAGTTCGTGGTATCTTCACCCGGGATCGGCATGCGAATCAGGTCGATCGCTTGTCCGCCGATCGAAGGCGTCGCAATCGCCACGTTCAATGGCGCAATTCCCGTCTCCTTCACGCCGATGTTTCCGTTATACGTGCTGGTCGAAAGTGCGGTAAACGGGTTCCAATAGGTTCCGCTCAAACCGTTGATCACGTTCGGTCCGGTTTCGCTACCTTGGCCCGTCGTCAAAGGAACGAACGGTCCCGATCCCGGGTTGGTCGTGATGCTCACCGTGGTGTTATAGCTCGACCCTGTCGAAGTTCCGTTTTCCAGGTTCGACCGGATAATTTCTCCCGCAGCCGTCACCTTGTCCGCGAGCGTCAGCGTTCCGCCGTTTTCCGCCAGCCACAGGTTTCCGTTGGTATGCACGCGCCCGCCGAAGCTGAAGTCCGGGCCGGCGAAGAAGTCCAAGTCAGTCTGCGAGAAAATTCCAAATTGGAAAATGGGAATCGCCGCGGTCTGCACCACCCGCTGCAATTTCACTTCCGAGCCTTGCGGCGTGACGGCCGTCACCTGCAACGTGTAGGGCGTCAGCAAGCCTACCAGCCCCGCATTTTGTCCAGTTAAGATCGTGTGCGTCGTCGCCAGCGGATTGCCGTTCTGATCCGGCGTGAACGTGATGCAATAGCCGTTCGTGCCGCACGGCGCATTCGCCGCGTGCGAAATATAAGTGATGTAATTTGGACTTGCAGTCATGTCCGACGGGAGGGTCGTGGTCATGATGTTATTGATGTCCATCGAGCTCAGCACCGGGCTGATGTTGAAGTCCGCCGCCAGCGCCGCGGTCAACGACTCCATGCCGGCCTCGGCCGCGTAGAACGCCTTCTGCCGGTCGGAGTTGTTCCCCGCCAGCCGCTGGTCGGTCATCACCGTCCAGGCTAGGGCTATGATCATCGACGATATCAGCAGCATCACCAGCAGCGCCGTAATCAGTGCCATCCCTTGTTCACGATGCTTCTTCACGGACTTTCTCCTTGAATACCGCAGCCGGTTCCTTACTGGTACTGGCTGAAAAATGACAAACTCTGAATGCTCACTTCGGTCTGCAAATTGTTGCGGAAATAACCGCGCGTCTGGCCCGACGCCGTTTCCGAGCGCGCCGCCAACAGCAAGTTCACTTTCCGAATCTGCGCCGGCGTGTCGGGAGCTATGAGTTGCGGCGCGTTCACGGCGGGCTGGGTGGCTTGCGAATTCACGATGTCGTAAGTCACGTTCAGGTTCTCGATCACTTCGGCCACCGCCACCGCCGCATTGAAGTTCACCTGCCGCATTAAAATGGGCCGCTGCGGATTGGTATTGCTGTCAATGTAATACGTGACCATCCAGATTCGCGTCGCCGTGGTCGGCGGATACGCTCCGCTGTTAGGCGGCACCGCCGTTTGCGGCAACGTGCTGTTCGGCAAACCGGTTTGGTTCAATTTGAAAGCGTCGCCGGCGGCGAAGGTTATCGTCTGACCCGCCACGGCGGTGATGGCTTGTAGCGTCACGCCGCCGCCGTTCTGGAACATGATCAAATCACCCGCATGCAATCCCGTGTTGCCCTGGTTGATGTTGATGCAGGTGACGTCGAAAGTTACCGTGCTCCCGTTCGGCGCAATGACCCCGGCTGGGCAACCCGGGTTCCCCGGAGCGGCTGCGAGATAGATCGGAAATTCGCTCAGCGTGTGCGGGCTGGCGGGAATGGTGTTATCGATCAGTGAATTGTCCGCATAGATCATGGTGATCATGTCCGTGTTGTTCGGCCCAAATAGCGTCGTGCCGTTGTTCGCCGGGTTCGGCGTTGCCGTCGGCAGCCCTTGCATGAATCCCGGCGTTATGGCCTGCAGCGTCGTCGAGCCCGTGGGGAATTTGTAGGCCAGCGTCGGAGGGCTCGGCTTATTCACATTCACCACTCCGTTGTTATTCGGCAGCGGAATTCCGCCCTGCGGTATCGCTTCGCCCGCCTGTACCAGATCGCGCACCATATAGTTCAGCCCGGCCCGCAGGTTTTCCTGCGTGTCCGCCATCAGCGCCACGTTTTGCGTGGTCTGCTGCGCCTGGTTCAGCGAAGCCAGCGTCGTGCCCACGATGATGATCAGGATCGCCACCGTCACCATCATTTCAATCAAGCTGAATCCGTCTTCGCGCTTCATTCCGTCTCCCCTCAAACCTTGCACTCCAAATTATGAGTATTGCGAAATATTAGTGACCAGCACGTAAGTGCGTTTGAATTTCGCCGCCTGGTACGCAATCGTGATCGTGACCTGGCGCAAATCCGGCCGGTTCGCGATCGCCTGAATCAGGATCGTCCGCGTAAAGCTGCTCAGCGGAATCTTCACGTCGTCCGCCGTGCCCAATAGCCCGTCAGGTCCCGGCGAATAGATCACGTCCGGCTTGGTGCAATCGTCATCCGCCGTGCCCAGAATTCCGTCCGGGCCCGGATCGCACAATTGCGTGGGGCCATCGACGAAAATGCCTGCATTCGAGGCGTTGTTGATGTTTCCCCAGCTCGTCTGCGAGACGTCCCGCGCCGTATAGACCGACTCGATGGTCTCTGCGGCTTTCTGTTCCGCGATGTATTCGTCCTGCGCCATGCCCATGTATGCCAGCCCGTCGCCCAGGATCGCTCCCAGCGCCAGCACGCCCACCGCGAGGATCAGCACCGCGATCATGGTTTCCATCAGCGTGAAACCCGCTTCGCCTTTCCGTTGTCTCTTGCCGCTCATCCCTGTTCTCCTCGCTGCCGCAAATCCCAGTCCCTTACGCGCCCGCGTCAATACACCCACGTTCCGCTTGGATATCGGTACGCATGCACCCGGCCCGTTCCGCCCAGAATCGTGATCGCGCAGGCCGACGACTTGACGTTATTCACGCCCATAAAAATCGTCCCGTTGATTGGGTTTCCGTTTCCATCCGTAAAGCTCCCGTCGCTCTGAAACGTCATGGTCGGCGGACCGTTAATCACGCCGCCAAAGACGATGGGAGCCGCATTTCCGTAGCCGTCCGGCGTGTCCGGTTCAGCCGCAAATTGCTGGTACTGCACCGAGCCTTCTACCGTCAGCGTCAGGATTACGGTCGGCACGTTTCCTGGAGGATCCAGCCTGGTCAAGACCACACAAGCCGCGTTGGCCCCGCACGGTGCCCCTGTGAAGAACTGCACCTGCACCGTCCGCCGGGCGGAAATCGCCGTTTCCCGTGCTTGGCGCAGCGAGTTTCGTACCTGCGCCATTCCCGCGTACGCCCGGTTCTGCTGCAACGTCGGCTGCAGCGCCACGATCGTCATTCCCGCGATGATCATGATGATCGTCACCACGATCATCAGCTCCAGCATCGAGAACCCTCGTTGTCCGCGATCTTGTTTGCTGCTCTGCTCTCTCACGCTTCCACCCTCGAATCGCCCCTCAGCCTGGCGGGCGTCTGGCCTACTCTTGGCCTCCGATAGTGCATTCCAGACGCCAGCGCATACTCGCGCCAAGTTGCTTATTTACATTGGTTTAAAGGGGAGACGAGAACAGCACACCACGAGGCAGCTTTGATTCGGGGTAGAAATGTTACATAACCGGCGCGCTACTGCTTAGCCAGATTTTGACGTTGCGCGGTCGTTGACTTGCTTTTGAGGGTGGCCCATCCTTCCCGCCTCTGGAAGGGTGGGGCCTTTGGACTTTGGCCTAACTTGCACTTCGCTCTAGAAACCCTGCCCGCAACCCACTCAATCCCGGCTGCGCAACTTCGACAGCAACCTCAAAATCTCCAGATACAGCCAGATCAACGTGACCATCAACCCAAACGCGCCATACCATTCCATATACTTCGGCGCCCCGGCAGCCGCCGCGCTTTCGATGAAATCGAAATCCAAAACCAGATTCAGCGCCGCCACGATCACCACAAAAACGCTGAACGCAATTCCAATCGGCCCCGACCCGTTAATCGTCGTGAAGTGAATCCCGAAAAATCCCAGCACGATCTGCGCGATGTAAAACAGCGCGATCCCGCCCGTCGCCGCCACAATCCCCAGCCTGAAATTCTGCGTCACCGGAATCAACCCCGACCGGTATGCGAGCAGCAATGCGAACATCGTGCCGAACGTCAGGCTCACCGCCTGTATCGCAATCCCGTGATAGCGCATCTCGAACATCGCCGAAATGCTGCCCAGCACCATGCCTTCCAGCAGCGCATATACCGGAGCAGTCACCGGCGCCCAGGTTTTCTTGAAAATCGTGATCATGGCGAAAATGAATCCGCCAATCCCACCGATCAGCAGCATCGGCATAACGTCCTGCGCGTTTCCCGACTTCATGAAAACGTTCCAGGTCCAGGCCGCGGTCGCCACCACGCACAACAAAAGGAACCCCGTTTTGTTGGCGGTCCCTTGGACCGTCATCGCCTCGCCGATACCAACGCCTTCGCCCTGAAACGCCTTCGGGCTCAAAGCCGGGTTCGACGTCCTCATCAAATCAGCCACGGTAATTCTCCTTTGACACTCGCTGACGCCCCGAAAATCCAACCACACCCGGGGGAAGCACAATCCTACCCGACCCGCGCCTAATTGTCTTGCGCCCGGGAACTAAACGCAGGATCGAAACGAAAAGTAAAAACTCACGCGAAGATTTGGTAGCGCTAACCGGAATCGCCTGGCACCATTCAAAAACGCAGCAAAAACGAGGGTTTGATTGCAATTCCAACCACTTAGTTCCAGGACATTAATACCACTTATTCTGATTTGATAACCCATTATACACTATTGGCAACAAAGCATAAAAGAACGGTAACAAATTTTAGGCTCTTTCTATCGTGTCTCGCCGGTGCGCGATGTAAACATTTTCGTGGAGGTAACGTCCGTGAGCAAGTGGAAGATAGCAGCGGGTAGTGCTGGGGCAGGGCTGATGTTGCTGTGCATCTTGTTCGTCTGGCCGACGCGGTACTTGAACAGTGAAATGAAGACGGGCACGAACATCTATCCCATTCGTGAGAATCGCTTCACTGGAAATGCCGAGAAGTTGACGGACAAGGGATGGGTGAAGCTGCAAGCGCCGGATTTCAACCCGGTTGCTCCTTACACTGTCGCAGACGCGTGGGATGCTTCCGGTAATCCGATACATTATCGTAGCTCTGTTGTGGATTGCTACGACGCGCAGGGCAAGAAAGTCACCTATGCGCCCGCGACACTTCCGGCTGATTTTTTCACCGACCCGCAAAAGTATGGATGTGTACAGGCCAAACCCTAATGAAAATCGAAGCGATAGATACGGAGCGAGCGTTGCGGAAAGATATTCAGAAGCAGTTCGACCGGCAAGCCAACCGGCGCTGGGCGAATTAGATTATCGGAATGCTCCAGGTGATCGTGATTATTCTGGTTGCGTTTTTTGCGCTGCTTGCCATAGCGAACTACTAACGGAGTCATTGTCTTGCTTCCAGGAATTACACGAAGGATCGAGGCGAAAGGGAAAAAATCAGACGAGAATTTGGTAGCGCTAACGGGAATCGAACCCGTATTTCAGCCTTGAAAGGGCCGCGTGCTAACCGTTGCACCATAGCGCCAAGGAAGAACCGCAAGGACGAACTAAGATTATCCGAGATAACGCCCGGATTCACAAGAACACTTCTCCGCTAAGCCCGGGCAATCGTCAGAACAGAAATCGCTCCGTCGCCGCTAGTGCCGCCACTACAGCCAGCCTTCACGCTGCCGCAACATGGCGATGTGCGCCACGTGATGTTTGCCGTGCCACGCGTACAACGCCAGCGAATCGTCCAGCGACATCGGCTTCGTCCATTCCGGATGCCGCATGGTCCGCGCAAATTGCGCCGGACTCATCGTACGCAAGGTTTTCACCCACCGCACGTGCAACGCCTCGAGTAGCTTCAAAGAAACTTCCACGGGTTCGGTCTTGGCGTCCGGCAGTTCCGCCCACTTCGCTTCCAGGTAAGGTTTGATCTGCGGCTCGTCTTCGGTCAGCGTCAGCTTGAATCGCACATACGCGTTCATATGGCTGTCCGCCACATGATGCACCACCTGCCGCACCGTCCATCCGCCTGGCCGGTAGGGCGTCTCGAGTTGCGCGTCGTTAAGTCCAATCACCGCGTCTCGCATCCGCTCTGGCAGTATTTCCACCTGCTCAATATATTTCGCTCGCAGTTCGTCGGTCAGCGTGCCGTGCCGGTGAAATTTTCCAATGGGATACTGCAGGTCAGTTTCAGTTTGCATGGCTGAAATCCTCTCATGGCTGGGCAGGATGTGTAACGCGGGTTATTTGACGCGGAAGTCGTGCGTTCGATTCGTTCGTTTCACGCAATCCGCTGCTCAGCCCTGGCTGTCCAGATATTCCTCGTGCCAGGCCATCTGAATCCCTTCCAGCTTCCCTTCATTCGAAAGCTTCGGATCGCCCGTAAATCCCGCCAACTGCGTCACGTACTTGTGCAAATCCGTAAAACGCACCGTCAGCGGATCCAGCCCCGGATGCGCCTCGGCTAGCTGAATCCCTATCTCTTCCGCGTTGTCCCAATCAAACGTGTTCGGCATGTTTTTAGTGCTCCGCTTCCTTCGCGTAATTCTTATTCCACTCCGGAATCTCCACCACCAGATCCTTGGTCCCGTCCGGCACCAACTGGCATCCCAGCCGCGATTTCGGCGTCACTCCCGGCGCCTCATCCAACTGGTCGAGTTCCGCGTCGGTCGCTTCGTTGCACGAATCCAGTCCCTCATGCACGATCACATGGCAGGTCGAGCACGCGCAAACTCCGCCGCACGCATGGTCCAGTCCTTTGTGAAATCCTTGCGAAATATCCAGAATGCTTCCCGGCAAACCATCATGGCCGTAGGGAATTTTCGCCGGATCCACTTCCACCGGCTCGCCGTTCTTGATGAACGTGACCTTATACTTCTTGGTCGCCGGCACAAATTTTGTCTCTTCGATGTACGGATTCTGACCACCCATTCAACCCTGCTCCTCTTGCGCACCCGGTCCCGCGCTCGCCAAAAGTAAAACCGAAACTAAGACCAAAAACTAGAATTCGTCCAGCGACTTCCCCTTCAGCGCTGTCGACAAAGCCCCATTCATCAAAACTTCCGCCAAATGTTCCGTCGCCGCGTTCAACGCATCGATTTTCTCGCGCATCGCCTTGTAATCGCTGCCCGCCAGCACCGCCCGCAATTCCGCTTCGGACTTTTCGATCGCCGCGCGTTCCTCAGCCGTCACCACGCTCGCGCCCGCATTCTTCAACGCCTTATCCGTCGCCGCCAAAATCGAATCCGCTTCCGTGCGCGCCTCGATCACCTGCCGCTCCGCGAAATCCTGCTCCGCAAAATCGATCGACTCCTCGAGCATTCTTTCGATTTCCGTATCGTTCAGCCCGTAACTCGGCTGCACTTCCACCGTATGCTGCTCGCCCGTGCGCAAATCCTTCGCGCCCACTTGCAAGATTCCATTCGCGTCGATCAGGAATTTCACTTCGATCCGCGCCAATCCCGCGGGCCCCGGCGGCGTCTTCAACTGAAACCGCGACAGCGACCGGCAATCCTTGGCCAGCTCGCGCTCGCCCTGCAAAATATGCACGTCGATCGCAGTCTGATTGTCCACGCCGGTGGTAAACATTTCCTGCGCGCTCGCCGGAATCGTCGAATTCCGCGGGATAATCTTCGCAATCACTCCGCCCATGGTCTCGATTCCCAGCGACAGCGGGGTCACATCCAGCAGCAGCATGGTCTTCACGCCCGATTCCAAAATATCGGCCTGCACCGCCGCACCCAGCGCCACAACTTCGTCCGGATCCAGTTCGGTGTGCGGCGTGCGCCCGAAATAATCCTCTACTGTCTCGCGCACCAGCGGAATCCGCGTCGACCCGCCCACCAGCACCACTTCTTCGATTTCTTTCGGAGCCAGCTTTGCATCCGCCAGCGCCAGCTTGGCCGGAACCATGGTCCGCGCCACAATCGGCCAGATCAAATTTTCGAATTCCGCACGCGTAATTTCCCGCACGTACATGCCCTTCGCGCCCAAGGGATATTCCACCATCGTCTTCTGCGCCGTCGACAATTCGTGTTTCGCGCGAATCAGGCTCTTGCGCAAAGTCTGCACGTCTTCGCCGCGATGATCGAATTCCACTCCGTACTTCGCCTGAATCTCCCGCCGGGTCTTCTCCATCAACGCATTGTCGATGTCGTCGCCGCCCAGGTGCGTATCGCCATTCGTGGCCAGTACCTGGTAAATGTCCCCTTCCGTGGTGCTGATCAATTTCAAAACCGAAATGTCGAACGTCCCGCCGCCGAAATCGTAAACCGCCACGTGCCCGCGTTTCTGCTTGTGCAATCCGTAAGCGAGCGCCGCCGCGGTCGGTTCATTCACCAGCCGCAAAACTTCCAGTCCCGCCAGCCGCCCCGCATCCTTGGTCGCCTGCCGCTGCGCGTCGTTGAAATACGCCGGAACCGTAATCACCGCCCGGTCCACCGGCTCCTTGAAATGCGCCTCCGCCCACGACTTCAATTCGCGCAGGATAAACGCGGAAATTTCCGGCGCGGTGAACGACTTCTCGCCCAACACCACCCGAATCACATTGTCGCTTTTGGCGTCGATACGGAAAGGGAAAATCTTCAATTCGTCCTGAATGTCCGCCACGCCGCGGCCCATCAACCGTTTCACCGAATAGATGGTCCGGTCCGGATTCGTCAGCAAACGTTCGCGCGCCGGCTCGCCCACCAAAACCTTGCCTTTCTCGTCCACGCTTACGATCGAAGGACATAACGCCGAACCGTACGGCCCCACGATGGCCTTCGGCGCGCCCGTTTCCGCGTCCAAGTAAGCCACCAGGCTGTACGTTGTCCCCAGATCGATTCCGACTACGCGTCCCATGATTTCCTCTGTCACCTTTGCAAAAATTGCGCCCTAAAGAAACCTACGACGCTGCGATTTCCTTCTGCACTCCGTCCACCAGATTCCGAATGTAACTTCGCCGGTTCAAAACCTCGCTCATCCGCGCCAGCAACGCCGCGCGTTTCGCTTCATCCGCGCCGGAATCGAAAGCCGCATCCCATTCGCCCGCGAGCCCCGCCAGTTCCCCATCCACGTCGGTCAACTTCGCCTGAAAATTTCCCGCCGCCGCGTCCAGCTTCCCGCGCAATGCCGCCGAAACGCCGCCCGCCTCCCGCGCTTCGCGCAATTCATCCAGCGATTCGTTCAACTCGAATACTTCTTCCAGCAGCTCCGGAGGCGCTTGCTGTTTGGTCGTGCCTTCCTTGCGCACGTTCAAAATTTCCAGCAAATACTCCACGCGGGTCAGCGGCTCGCGCAGCGTCCGGTAGGCATCGTTCAATTCCGACGATCGCTGCAGCGACAAATTCCGCTCGAATTCCCCGGCCCGCACGAAATTGTCCGGATGCAGCTTCCAGCTCAGCATATGGAATTGCCCTTCCAGCGCCGCCGGTTCGATCGTCAACTTCCGCGGCAATCCAAAAAACGCGAAATAATCCATCCCCGCCGGCAGCGGCTGAATCTTCCCGCACGCGCCGCAGAAATGCGTTCCCGAAACCGCGCCTTTGCAGTTCCAGCAACTCGTGACCGGCACGCCTTCGGCTCGTTTGGTTTGTGGCTGTGAAAGGGGCATCTCGTCTCGTTCCGTGAAAGCGTGAACACCACACTCCGGTGCTTCGTCACCCCAAGCCGCCCGGAGATTATTTCTGGTTCGGTACCGCGGAAATTCGGTTGAGGTTTAGATCGTTTACTGCGCGGACGCCTAAGCCGTGAACGAACTTCCGCATCCGCAGCTGCGCGTCGCCTGCGGATTCTGAAATACGAACCCCTGCTTCATCAGGTCTTCCTGATAATGCAGCGTCGTGTCGTGCAGGTACAAATAGCTCTTAGGGTCTACGAAAATCCGCGCCCCATTTTCTTCGAACACCTTGTCGCGGTTCCGCGCTTCGGTGTCCAGCCGCATGGCGTAGCTCAACCCCGAACACCCGCCACCCTGCACACCGACACGCAGTCCGCCCGACTCCGCCGGCACGCCTTCCTTCGTCAACAATTCGCGGATTTTCTCCGCCGCTCTTTCCGATACGTGAATCATGACGTTCCCAATGCTCCTGACGCAGTTCTCGCCAATGACCCTGCAGTCTAAAACTTCAGCGCGCCAAATTTAGTGCGCTGAAGCCACTTCGACAGTCTTCGGCGCTGCCGGCTCGCCCTGCTTCTTCTTCCAGTCGCCCAGCGCCGCCTTGATCGCATCTTCGGCCAGCACCGAGCAGTGAATCTTTACCGGAGGCAGAGCCAGTTCACGGACAATGTCCGTGTTCTTGATCGCCAAAGCTTCTTCGACGGTCTTGCCCTTGACCCATTCGGTCGCCAGTGACGAACTCGCAATCGCCGAGCCGCAGCCGAACGTCTTGAACTTCGCTTCTTCGATGACGCGGGTGGTCGGGTTGACCTTCATCTGCAGCTTCATCACGTCGCCGCATTCCGGCGCGCCCACCAGGCCGGTGCCCACGTTCGGATCGGCCTTGTCCAACGAGCCCACGTTGCGCGGATTGTTGTAGTGTTCGATTACTTTTTCGCTGTAAGCCATTAGTTCATTCTCCTGTTCATCGTTACGGTGCTTTCCAAACCTTCCCCAAGAATCACTTCTTCCGACAAAGTCACATGCTCGATCGAAGCCGATCGCCCCGCGCAAACTTCCTGCAACGCCTTCGCTACCGCGTTTTCACTCAACTTCAACGTCTCCAAAAACCCGGCAAGTTCTCCCAGCTCACGAAACCGGCGCGAATTGCATGCGCCGCCATCCACATTAGGGGCAAAAAACACATCAAACACCGGTGTGCGTCCGCTGAACGTTCGATGTACGCCGACTGTGCCTTCGTAGATCACGTTCCCCCCGTTTTGATTTGGATTTATTCCGCTGCCACCTGCCATTTCATCTTGCTGACGTCCACTCCCTCTTTAGCCATTTCGTACAAAGGTGAAAGCTCGCGCAGCCGCGATACCGTTTCCACCACGCGATTGGCCACGTAATCCACTTCTTCGTCCGTGTTGAACCGCCCCAATCCAAACCGGATCGAGGTGTGCGCCAGGTCTTCTCCGACGCCTAATGCTTTCAACACGTAACTCGGTTCGAGAGTTGCGGAGGTACAAGCCGAACCGCTCGAAACCGCGATGTCGTTGATCCCCATCAGCAGCGATTCGCCTTCCACATAAGCGAAGCTGATATTGATGTTGTGCGGCAAACGATGTTCCATCGAGCCGTTGATAAACGTCTCATCCAGCCGCGACATGATCGATTCCCGCAGCCGCTCGCGCATCTTGAACAGCTTCGCGCTTTCCTCCGCCATTTCCTGTCCCGCGATTTCGCAAGCCTTGCCCAGTCCGATGATCCCGGTCACGTTCAACGTGCCCGAACGCATGCCGCGCTCGTGCCCGCCGCCGTCGATCTGCGCCGAAAGCTGTACCCGCGGATTCTTGCGCCGCACGTACAAAGCGCCTACGCCCTTGGGGCCGTAAATCTTGTGCGCCGAAATCGACATCAAGTCGATCCCGTCCTTCTGCACGTCCACCGGAATCTTGCCCACGGCCTGCACCGCGTCCACGTGAAAGAAAACGCCCTTCTCTTTCGCGATCTTCCCGATTTCCGCGACCGGCTGCACTGTTCCGATTTCGTTGTTCGCGTACATGATCGAAATCAAAATCGTCTTCGGCGTAATCGCCTTGCGCAGTTCGTCCAGGTTGATGCGCCCGTCTTTTTCCACGGACAAATAGGTCACTTCATAACCGTACTTTTCCAGGCGCTTGCAGGTGTCCAGCGTCGCCTTATGCTCCGTCACCTGCGTAATAATATGATTGCCCTTCTCGCGGTACATCTCCGCCACGCCCTTGATCGCCAGGTTGGTCGATTCGGTCGCGCCGCTGGTGAACACAATTTCTTTCGGCGTCGCGCCAATCAACTTCGCGATCTGCGCCCGCGCGTTCTCTACCGCTTCTTCCGCCACCCAGCCAAATTCATGATTGCGGCTCGCCGCATTCCCAAACTTCTCCGTGAAATAAGGCGCCATGGCCGCCACCACTCGCGGGTCCGCCGGCGTCGTCGCGTGATTATCAAAATAAATCGGAAGCTTAATTGCCATTCTCAGTCTCCTCACCCTAATTCAAATCGTCTTGCCGTCCCCAGCCCGATTACCAGCTAACTCAAACTCGCAATTCCACCATTTCCGACACATGGATCTCGTCGGTCATCTGCGAAATCGTAACCTTCCCCAAAACTTCCAAAATACTGTCGTTCACCCGCTTCAGCGGTTCGCGAATCGAACAAGTCGTCGACACATCGCAAGCCCCGCGCGAAGTCACACACGAAGTAATGAACAGCGGCCCTTCGATCGCGCGAATTACATCCAGCGCCGTAATCATCGAAGCGTCCCGCGCCAAAGTGTATCCGCCGCTCGACCCGTGCCGCGCCGCCACCAGCCCGCTCTTCGCCAGCTTCTGCAGCACTTTCGCCATCAGCGGCGTGGACATCTTATAGATGTCCGCAATGTCACCGGCGCTACAAGATTCATGACGCCCATGCATCGCCAGATGCTTTAGCGCGATCAATCCGTAATCTGCTTTTTTCGACAGCTTCATCATAAGGACAATCCGGCTAAGTGCGACCGATTCAGTCGCATTTCAATTCTAATCGCCGCCGCAAGCGAAGTCAACGAACATTACGCCCGCAACTCCAACCAATCCAGCACCTTAAACTCCGACTAGTATAGTCCTATTAGTCAATTTACCCGCAGCGAATGGCTTCCGCCGCCGGTTGAATGGTATCACGTCACGCCGACTGGGTTTGCCTGCCTGGTAATGCAATACGGGGAAAATGCCGAAGCAATAATCGCGAAGCCTACATACGCATGTGCAGGAAAGACTCCGGAGTCGCCGGCATGGCCTCCCATTTCGTTTCGTCCAGCCCACCCGTAAAAAAGAAAGTCGCGCCGTTCCCTTCGCTCGCCTCGGCCCAGATCTTTCCACCATGCCGGTGAATGATCCGCTGCACCGTGGCCAGTCCGACGCCGGTACCCTCGAACGCTTCCTGCCGGTGCAGCCGCTGGAATTGCCCGAACAGCCGGTCGACTTTCTTCACGTCGAAGCCCACTCCGTTGTCGCGCACAAAGATGGTCTTGCGGTCGTCGACCACCGTTTGGCCGATGGTAATCACCGCCGTCTCCCGAGTCCGTGTGTATTTCAACGCGTTGGACAGCAAGTTCATAAAGACCTGCTTCATCAGTCCTCGATCGCATTCCGCCACCGGCAATTCTTCCAGCCTCCACTCCACCTTCCGTCCCTCGGATTCGCTGCGCAGATCCTCCAGCACGATGCACACAATCGAACCCAGCGGCGTTTTTCTTAGCATTAGGCTCTGGCGTCCCACCTGCGCCAGCTTCAGTAGCGCATTCACGATCGTCGTCATCGATTGCACCGCGCTCAGGATCCGCGCTACGCAGTCGCGCCCGCCTTCGCTCAAGCGCTGCTCATCCGTCTCCAGCAGTATGCGCATGAATCCACCGATATGCCGGATCGGCGCGCGCAGGTCGTGCGACACCGTATGGCTGAACGCCTCGAGCTCCTTCACGCTCTCTTCCAGTTGCGCAGTGCGCTCCCGCACCCGCTTGTCCAGCTCCGCGTTCAACTTCAGGATCTGCTGCTCAGCCCGGGCCCGGCCAATCGCGTAATGAATCGCCCGCGATAGGTTGTTCCCGTGGGCATCGATCTTGGCCAGAAAATCCTGGGCGCCTTCCTGCACCATCTTCACCGCCAGCAGCTCATCGCCTTGCCCGGTTAAGATGATGATCGGCACACCCGCCGCCGCTGATTTCGCCGCCGCAAAAGTCTCCGCTCCGTGGCTGTCCGGCAGCGCCAGGTCCAGCAGCACCGCGTCAATATTCCCGCCTTGGAGCCGTTCAACGCCCGTCGCCAGCCGCCCGACCGTCTCCAGTTCGAAGGGGTCTCCCTTCGCCTCCGACAGCGACTCCTTGATCAGCCGCGCGTCGCCCGGATTGTCTTCGACCAGCAGAATTTTGTAGCGTGGCTCGCTCATTGCCTGTGATTCGGCAGTTTCACGATCGTCAGCCAGAAATCCTCCAGCGACCGCACCACTCCGCAGAATTGCTCCAGGTCGACCGGCTTGGTCACGTAGCAGTTCGCGTGCAGGTTGTAGGTCCGCATGATGTCTTCTTCCGCCTTCGAGGTCGTTAGGATCACCACTGGAATCCGCTTCAGGTCCGGGTCTGCTTTGATCTGCGCCAGCACTTCCCCCCCATCCTTGATCGGCAGGTTTAGGTCCAGCAGGATCAAATCCGGCCGCACCGTGTCCCGGTACTTCCCTTCTTTGCGCAGGCAGGCCAGCGCCTCCTCTCCATTCGTGGCCACCACCAGCTTGTTCCGCACCTTGCTGTCTTTCAACACTTCCTGCGTCAGGCGCACGTCGCCCGCGTTATCCTCCACCAGCAGGATGTCAATGGGCTGCGCTTGCGGCTCGTAGTTCATAGTCTTCCTTCTCCGTCGTGCTCTGAATTTCTGCCGCTTCCAGCGTGAAATTAAAAATCGAGCCTCCGCCCGGCGCTGGCACCACCCAGACTTGCCCGCCGTGCCGCTCCACGATTTTTTTGCATACCGCCAGGCCAATCCCCGTACCCGGATATTCCGTCCGTGTGTGCAGTCTCTGAAAAATCACGAAAATTCTTTCTGCGTGCTCCGGCGAAATTCCGATTCCATGGTCCCGCACCGATATTTTCCAGCGCTCCCCGCTGCGGCTCGCGCGAATATCCACGCGCGGTGGATGCTCGCCCCGGAATTTCAGCGCGTTCACGATCAAGTTCTGAAATAGCTGTCCGAGTTGCTGCGGATCGCCCATCACCTCCGGCATTGCTCCCTGCGTGACTTCCGCTTCGCTCTCCTGAATCGCGAGTTTCAAATTCGCCAGCACTTGTTTCAACACGCTCTCGCAGTTCGTCGCCACCATCGCCTTACCCTGCGTACCCACTCGCGAAAACGAGAACAGGTCGGTGATCAGCGTCTGCATCCGTCGCGCGCCGTCCACCGCAAAACCAATGAATTCCTGAGCATCCTTATCCAGCTTGTCTTTGTAGCGGCGCTCTAGCAGCTGCGTGAAACTCGCCACCATGCGCAGCGGCTCCTGCAGATCGTGCGAAGCCACATACGCGAATTGCTCCAGCTCGCCGTTCGACCGCGCCAGTTCCGCCGCGCGCCGGTCCAGCTCCGCCGTTCTCTCCGGTACCCGCCGCTCCAATTCATCGTTGATCTTGCGCACGCCCTCTTCCGCCCGCCGCCGCTTGCTCATCTCTTGCTGCACCGCCAATCCCGCGAACACCATGCAGATCAGCGCCAGCGCATCACCGGTAATGATCGTCGTTCGAGTTAATCGCGCACTCGCCTCCGATTCCTCCGAACGCCGCGCCAGTAGCCGCATCTCCTCTTGCTTCATGTCCCCGGTTATTGCGCGAATCTCATCCATATGTTTCTCGCCGGAGTCGAGTTGTCCCCTGTCGCTGTTCTCTTCCGCGCCCCGCGCTCGACGCGTCTCGATCCGGTCGCGCATTTCCGTCAACCGCACCACCAGCATCGGTTCCAACCGGTCGAGCGCCGCCTGTTGCACCGGATTATCTTGGGTAAGTTCCCGCACACTTTTGGCGTCCCGCACCAAACGATCCAGCGCCGCCCGATACGGAACCAGATACGAGTCTTCGCCGGTCAGCAAAAATCCCCGCTGGCAGGCCTCCGCATCGATCACATCCGTCGTCACTGCCTGCAGCCGCTCCAGCACGACATACGTATGGTTTACCCACGCCCGATCCTCCTCGCTGCGGACCATCGTCCGGTACGAAAGCACCCCGACCACCAGCAGCAAACAAACCGCAAGCCCGAACCCTGCAATCGTTTTGCTTTTGAATGTCATTCGCGTGTCGTCTCGCCCCCCGTCCAATCCGCGATTCGCCCATGCGCGGACTTCCAGAGCCCCATCTGCCTTATCGACCCGCGCACGGAAACCTTCGCCTCGCCCTCGCTTTACGTCTTGGCCCGAACTGAACCACCGATTTTTCTCGCCGTTCCCGTTGAATTTCTAGGTTAGAATTCATTTACTGATGGATTCCAGCTCCTCCAGACCCGTCACCGCCATCTACCCCGGCTCCTTCGACCCGGTCACCAACGGCCATCTCGACCTGATTACCCGCGCCTCTAACATTTTTGGTAGATTAATCGTCGCCGTGGCCCATAACCTTGAGAAAGACCCGCTCTTCACCGAAAAAGAGCGCGTGGAAATGCTCGAAACTGCCACATTCAAATGGCATAACGTGCAGATCGACGTCTTCGACGGCCTGCTGATGGATTACGCCCGCGCCAAGGGCGCTTCGGTGATCGTCCGCGGCATCCGCGCCGTTTCCGATTACGAGTACGAACTGCAGATGGCCATGATGAATCGCAAAATCGAGCCGGACATCGAAACAGTTTTCATGCTGCCGGCCGAACAATACAGTTATCTGAGCTCCCGCTTGGTTAAGGAATTGGCCAAGCTGGGCGGGCCGACCAAGGATTTCGTCCCAGCCATCGTGCAGGAGCGTTTGGACAAAAAGTTTAAGTAGCGGCTGCGTTTCGCCGCCCGGTGTTTGCAACCGCTACACGTTGGTATTTTGTTGAGGCCCTAAATCGAAGGAGCGCAATGGAACAAGCCACCGCGCCACAAACAGCCGAAGCAATTCAGCTCGCCGACAGCATCAATCGCATCAACGTCTCGCCGACCATGGCCGTCCTGCAGGCCGCTGAGAAATTGAAGTCCGAAGGCATCGACGTCGCCGACTTCGGCCCCGGCGAGCCCGATTTTCCTACGCCCGAATACATCAAGCGCGCCGTCATTACAGCTCTCGACGAAAATAAAACCAAATACACGCCCGTCGCCGGAATCGCCACGCTGCGCCAGGCCATCTGCGACTGGCACAAGACTCAACTCGAATCGTCCTACGCGCCTTCCGAATGTGTGGTCAACGTCGGCGGCAAGCATGCCATCTTCAATGCCGTTTGCGCGCTCATCAATCCCGGCGACGAAGTCATCATCGGCGCGCCCTACTGGGTCAGCTATCCGGACATGGTCAAATACGCCGGCGGCGTTCCGGTCTTCGCCGAAACCCGCGAAAACGACGTCTTCATCCTCCGCGCCTCCGAAATCGAAAAAGTGATGACGCCGAAAACCAAACTCGTCATCGCCAATTCGCCCTGCAATCCCACTGGTGCGGTCATTCCGCCGAACGAATTTGCCCGCATCGAAGATCTCTGCAAGCGCCGCGGCATCTGGCTGCTTTCCGACGAATGTTATTCGCACTTCGTCTACAAAGACGCCAAGCCCTTTTCCGTCGCCAGCGTCCCCGGCTCCAAAGACCGCCTGATCATCGCCGGTTCATTCTCCAAAACCTTCGC
The DNA here is from genome assembly GCA_036401315.1 of Candidatus Acidiferrales bacterium. GTDB lineage: Bacteria > Acidobacteriota > Terriglobia > Acidiferrales > UBA7541 > Palsa-295. The sequence continues at coordinate 3,981 of DASWVE010000109.1, read as the reverse complement.
CATGACCGGCCTGCGCCTCGGCTACATTCTCGCGCCCAAGCCGCTCGTCGACGGCATCGCCAAACTCCAAAGCCAGTCCACTTCGAATCCCACGTCCATCATCCAATACGCCGGACTCGCCGCCATGAAAGGCTCGATGGATTCCGTGAAAGAAATGCTCGCTGAATACGCCAAGCGCCGCGATCACATCCTCGCCGGCTTGCGCGCCATTCCCGGCATCAGTTGCGTCGCGCCCATGGGCGCCTTTTACGTGTTTCCTAATGTCTCCTCTCATTTCAATCCGAAAATGCCGGACACCACTGCCGCCGCCAAACAGTTGCTCGAACGCGAGCACGTCGCGGTAACTCCGGGCGAGGCTTTCGGCGCGCCCGGCTATTTGCGTCTCTCCTACGCCACCTCCATGGATCGCATCGACGAAGGCCTCCGCCGCCTCGCCCGCTTCTTCGGTAACGCTGCCTAATGCCTGGCCGGGCGCCGCTCTCTCCCGCTCGGCTTGAGCCGATTTTCAGCCCGCGTCCGTGGGGCGCGCGCAACCTCGCGCCTCTTTTCCCGGATAAATCGAATCTCGCCGAGCCTCTCGGTGAAGCCTGGCTCACCGGCGACGAGTGTCGCTTCGCCTCCGGTCCCTACTCCGGCACAACATTAGGCGAAGCGTGGCCCACCATGTCCGCCGAATGGACTGGCACGCATCTCGATTCCAAAGCCGCCACCTTCCCGCTTCTCGTCAAATTTCTTTTCTCGCGCGAAAAACTTTCCGTCCAGGTTCATCCCGACGACGCCTACGCCTCCGCCCACGAAAAAGCCGCGGGCGGCCGCGGCAAAACCGAAATGTGGTACGTCATCCACGCCGAACCTAGCGCCGAAGTTCTGGTCGGCCTCAAACCCGAAGTCACCAAAGAAAGTTTTCGCCGTGCTATCGGCGACGCCTCGGTCGAAGACTCTCTCCATCACGTCCCGCTGCTCGATGGCGAAGCGATTTTCGTCCCCGCCGGAACCGTCCACACTCTCGGTGTCGGCTTCGTGCTCTGCGAAATCCAGCAAAGCTCCGACCTTACCTACCGCGTCTACGATTACGGCCGCCGCGACGCCGCCGGTAAACCACGCGAGCTGCATCTCGATAAAGCTTTCGACGTCACCCGCTTCGGCCCGCAGCTCGGCGGCAAAATCGCGCCAGCATCGATCGACAATCACGGCACCAGAAAAACTTTCCTCGCCGCCTGCCCCTACTTCGCCACCGAACGCTGGCAATTCGCCGCGCCCATCGCCTCCCAATCTTCGCCCGAACATTTCGAACTCTGGATCGTCATCGAAGGCTCCGGCTCGCTCCGCTGGTCCGGCGAATCCGAGGACTTCGCTCCCGCCCAGGTCTGGATGATTCCCGCTGGGCTTGGCCGTTTCGAACTCGCGCCGAAATCGAGCACCACCATCCTGCGCACCTTCGTTCCTTCCAGCCCCGCCGCCGTCGCCGCCGATTGGACGCGCCAGGGCATTACCAAATCCGACGCCGCCCGTCTGGTGTTCCCATGAGCCGCGCCAAAAAAAGTAAACCACTCCCCGCCTGCGCCGTCCTTCTCGCCGGAGGCCGCGGCACCCGCTTCTGGCCCCGCAGCCGCGTGCGCACGCCCAAACAACTTCTCAACATCACCGGCGGCGACACGCTGTTGCGCGAAACCGTCGCGCGCCTCACTCCGGTCTTTCCCGCGCGCAATTGTTGGGTGGTCACCAATTCCGAACAGGCCGCCGCGGTCCGCCGCGAAATTCCCCAGGTTCCCGCCGCGCACATTCTCGCCGAGCCGGTCGGCCGCAACACCGCCGCCGCCATCGCCCTCGCCGCGATTCATCTCGCGCACCAGCACGGCGATGCGCTCATGGCCGTCCTATCCTCCGACGCGCACATCGCCAAAATCCCGCACTATCGCGACCTCCTGCGTCTCGCGCTGCATCATGCCGACGCCCCCGGCCAGCTCGTGGTCATGGGCATTCCGCCCACCCGCCCCGAAACCGGCTATGGCTACATCGAACGCGGCGAAAAAGTCCCCAGCGCCTCCGCCGCCGAAATTTTCGCCGTCCATCGCTTCACCGAAAAACCGCCGCCGCATATCGCCGAGGAATACCTCGCCTCCGGAAAATATTTCTGGAACGCCGGAATGTTTTTCTGGCGCGTCTCCACCTTTATGGAGCTGCTGAAATCTTTCCTCCCCGCCACCCACTCCGCACTAGCCGATCTCGCCAAAACCATCGGCACCAAAAAATATCCCGCCGCCCTAAAACGCATCTACCCGCGCCTCGAAAACATCTCGGTCGACTACGCCATCGTCGAACCCGCCGCCAAATCTTCGACCGCGCCCGGCGCCGACGCCCCCGCGTCAACTCCACCCCGCGTCTCCGTAATCCCCGCCGACATCGGCTGGAGCGACATCGGCTCCTGGGACGCCGTCTACCAGCTCCTTGCTAAACAACCCGGCGCCAATTTTTCCGCCGGCCCGTCCGTCTCGCTCGACGCCCACGGAAATTTCCTCTGGTCGCCCAAGAAATTCGTAGCCGCCCTAGGCGTCCAGGACATGGTCCTGGTCGAAACCGACGACGCCATCCTCCTCTGCCCGCGCAACCGCTCGCAGGACGTCGCCAAAATCGTCAAATATCTCGAAGACCAAAAACGCAAATCGCTCCTGTAGAGTTGCTCTTCCACGAAATCACAAATCTGTCATCCCGAGCGGAGCGAGGGATCTGCTTTTTGCGATCCGCCAGCGCTCCTCGAGCACCCAGCACCAATTTGGCATTTGAGCCTCCACCGGCTCGCCCCACATCCCGCCTTCCCGCCACCCACCTCATCGCTTATACTTTTCTTCCGTGAGCAAAATCATATTTGGGACCGACGGCTGGCGCGCCATCATCGCCGAAGATTTCACCTTCGAGAACGTGCGCACCGTGGCCCACGCCATCGCCCGTTACGCCGTCCGCGCCGAAAAACCCGGCGCTGAAATTCTCGTCGGCTACGACACCCGCTTTGCCTCCGACCGTTTCGCTCGCGCCGCCGCCGAAACTCTCGCCGCCGCCGGGATTCCTGTCGCGCTCTCCACCGCCGCCGCGCCCACTCCCGCGCTTTCTCTTCTCGTCACCCAGCGCCAAGCCGCCGGTGGCATTCAAATCACCGCCAGCCACAATCCATTTCAGTGGAATGGCATGAAATACAAAGCCAGCTACGGCAGCTCCGCCTCGCCCGCCATCGTGGCCCAAATCGAAATCGAACTTGCCCGCGTCGTCCAAGAAGGCGTCCCCGCGCTTCCGCCTCAACCCAATCGCATCCAGCCTCTCGATCTGCGCGTGCCTTACCTCGAAGCCCTTAACGGCCTTGTCGATTGGGATCGCATTCGCGCCGCTAATTTTCGTTTCGTCGTCGATCCCATGCACGGTGCCGGCAGCGGCCTGCTCTCCAGCCTCTTCAAGCAGCACGGAATTGCCTGCGAAGAAATTCGCGCCAATCGCGACCCGCTTTTCGGCGGCGTAAATCCCGAACCCATCGAACCGCACATCGCCGCCCTCCGCGAAGCAGTAGTGAAAGGAAAATACGACGCCGGCTTTTGTCTCGATGGCGATGCCGACCGCATCGGTGCCATCGATCGCGACGGCTCCTTCATCAATCCGCATCAAATCTTTTCGATTCTCCTCTGGCACCTCGCCGGCACCCGCCAGCTTCCTGGCGAAGTCGCCAAGACTTTCTCCACCACCAAAATGATCGACAAGATCGCCGCCAAATTCGGCCGCAAAGTCTGGGAAACGCCCATCGGCTTCAAATACATTTGCGACCGCATGCTCGAAAGCGACATTCTGCTCGGCGGCGAAGAAAGCGGCGGCATCGGCACCAAGCTTTACCTTCCCGAACGCGATGCTTCCGTGAACGCTCTGCTCCTCGCCGAAGTTATGGCCTGGCACGGCCAGCGCCTCGGCGAACTCGTCGCCATGCTGCACAAAGAATTTGGC
>DASWVE010000108.1:0-2683 GCA_036401315.1 Candidatus Acidiferrales bacterium | reverse complement strand
GGAGATGGGCAACGTGGCGGGCGTGGCGGCTTCGCTGCCCGATGCCGACGATGAATTTTGCGGCGCGATTGGAATCGTCGTGCTGCCGGGCGCGAGGATGGTGGTGCCGGATTTTATTGTGGCGAGGCTTTGCGTGGTGACATACGCGGAGGCTGGGAGGCCGCCGAGAGTTTCGGCGTCGCCGGCTTTCAGCGCGTAAGGCACGCTGGCCAGCAGCACTCGCGGCATTTCCGGTTGGCGCGCAATGGTCACGCCGAGCCAGCGCGATTGTCCGGTGCCAAATAATTCCGCGGGCATGCCTGCAGGCGTCGCGCCGCCAAGCAACGCGTTGTAATGGCCGCTCGCGTCGGCAATCACATTTTGCGTTTCACTCCACAGCGCGGTGCCGCCGTCCTGCTCGGCGTAAATCGCAAACGTGACGCTGGCCACGCCCGCCACCGGCCGCGCGGCCGCATCTTTCAACGTGCCGTTGAATTGCACCAGGCGCGGAACGCTGACCTGCTGCGTCGCCTGCTGGGCCATCGCCGGCGCAAACGCGCCGCTAAAAATCGCTATGCTGCCTAGCATCACTGCCGCCACCACTGCCCGGGAAATTCCGCTCATCTGGCCTGCTCCTTGAATTCGAAACCGCTGATTCATTTTTATTTTTCGTGATGCAAGAAATCTGGATCGATGGCTTGGTTCTCAGCATCCGCGAATCTAAACCCGCACCCTTGGCGAAAACCGCCAAGAGTGCGGCACCCGGAAAAGCGGTTAGTCGGCCCGCGGAGGAGCTGCGGGACTATTTGCTGCGGAGATTCCCTGCTGCGGCGGTGCGCCGAAAAGTTCCGGATGCAAGTAAGTTCCCTGCTCGTTCGCCGGCTTCTCCTCCTCGGTGGGAATGCGGTGGGCGTCGGCCCAGGCATCGTGACGAATGCCGGTGACCTGCCAGGAAACCCGCTGACCTTTTTTCCCGCCGGCAATCTGGAAATGGTTCGCGGTGATTTCGGCGGCGATGTAGAGCTTGGGTCCGGGAGCGCCCATCGCGGTGAGTTGGTAGCGAAAGTCGCGGTTCAGCGCGCTGAACCATTCAGGCATCTGCACCAGGGCCGCGCCGTGCGCGTCGAGGGTGACGATGCCGTTATAGATGTTCATCATGTCCGGCGATTCGACGAAGGAGTGCGACAAATATTTTTCGCTGGGCGCGATGGGATCGTCGATCTTGAACGAGCCGCCGGCCTTGATCAGATCCCCCTGCACGATCACCGTCCCGCCGGCGGTCAAACCGCCACGAATGGAAAGGTTGCCGTCGGCGTCGAGCGCCATGTTTTGCTGCAGACCGTTATCTCGCGCGCCCGATTTATTGCCGTAGAAAACGAACGCGCCGGAGTAGCTACCCTCGTCGACAAAGGCCAGGCGGCCGTCCGGATTGTAAGTTCCACCCTGGGGGATGTAAGAGTTGAAGTCGATGGCCGTGGTGGATTGCAAGCCGCCAGCAGTGTTGGTCAGCGTAATCACCGGGCTCGGAGACATGGCGCCGCTGGCGATTGGCGATTCGATATCGAGAAGTGAAGTCGGAAAAGCGGTGCCGATCCCGACACTCACCGCGTTCGCACCGTTGCCGCCGAGAGCCAGAGCATGGTTTGTCTCGACATCCGCTCCGTAACCGATGGCGGTCGAGTTGGAAACACCGTTGCCGACGATGGCATTCGCGCCGAGAGCGGTATTGAAGGATCCGAGAGATCCGCCCAGCGCGGCCTGGTACCCCACCGCGGTATTGTAGGAAGCAGTCGCATTTTCCAGCGCCTCGTATCCGACCGCGACGTTGTTATTTCCCGAAGTATTGAAGACCAGCGCGGCCGAGCCGACCGCCACATTCTGGGAACCGCTGGTGTTGCTGTAAAGAGCCTGCTCGCCGAGTGCGGAATTGAACACTCCGGTCTGGCTGACGGCGTTAGTACCGCCGGCTGCGCCTCCGACGTAGATATTCGAAAGGCTTGCTCCGATGCCCACGAACGGCAGTCCACTGTAGGTGATAATCCCGGCCTCGATCGCACCGCTGGGATTTAGATCCAGATCCGCCAGCGAACCGGTGTAGCCGTTGAAAGTCTGGGTGGGCGCGAAGGTGAAGGTCTGGTTCGGCGCGAAGGTGACGATGCCGTTGGCGGCGAAGGAAAATCCGGTGTCAGTGAAGGGCGCGTTGCCGCCGGCGCCGAAGAATAAATCAAGTTTCGCGGATGGCGAGGCGGTGTTGTTATTCAGTGGCTCGGCGCGGAAGCCGAAGGCTTCGGTGTTCGAGGTGCCGGTGGTGCTGTTGAACGACGAAGCCTGGAACTGGAAGGAATGCGATTCGTAGCCGCTGGTCGCGATAGCTGGATGGCCTGGCGGCAACTGGAATGAGCCGCGGAAAATCGAGTTGCCGTTGACGTCGAGTGTTTCGGCGGGCGCGGTGGTGTTGATGCCGACCAGTCCGCCGGTTTGAAAGAGGATCGAATTGCCGAGGGCGCTGCCGGACGTCCACAACGGAATGTAGTCGGTGGTGCCGCTACCGCTGGGTGTGGCGTTGGAGATGGGCAACGTGGCGGGCGTGGCGGCTTCGCTGCCCGATGCCGACGATGAATTTTGCGGCGCGATTGGAATCGTCGTGCTGCCGGGCGCGAGGATGGTGGTGCCGGATTTTATTGTGGCGAGGCTTTGCGTGGTG
>DASWVE010000107.1:0-13665 GCA_036401315.1 Candidatus Acidiferrales bacterium | reverse complement strand
GGGCGCGCGCCAGTTCTACATCAACGGCAAGAAAATTCTGATTCGCGGCGGTGGTTGGTCGCCGGACATGCTGCTGCGCCAGGATCTCGATCGTCTGCGCACCGAATTCAGCTACGTCCGCGACATGAATCTGAATACGATCCGCCTCGAAGGAAAATTGGAGACAGACGAGTTCTACAATCTCGCTGACCAGCAGGGCGTGCTGATCATGGCCGGCTGGTGCTGCTGCGATCATTGGGAATTGTGGAAGCAATGGAAGCCGGGCGACCTGGAGATTGCGACCGCTTCCTTGCGCTCGCAGATACTGCGCATGCGCAGCCATCCCAGCATGCTGGTCTGGCTGAATGGCAGCGACATGCCTCCTCCGGCCGATGTGGAAACGGCTTACATCAAGGTTTTGAAAGATAACGACTGGCCGAATCCGTTTATTTCGTCGGCGTCCCAGGCTCCCACTACAGTCACCGGAAAATCCGGCGTGAAGATGACCGGGCCCTATGATTACGTTCCGCCGAGCTACTGGCTGATTGACACCAACAAATACGGGGGCGCGTTCGGGTTCAATACCGAAACCGGTCCCGGCCCGGCCGTGCCGGTGGAAAGTTGTCTGCGCCGATTCCTGCCCGAAGATCACCTGTGGCCTCAGGACGCCGTCTGGAATTACCACGCTGGTTCCGAAGGTTTCAAAGATCTAAGCCACTTCAATTCGGCCATGGACGCGATTTACGGCGCGCCAAAAGATCTGGATGACTACGAATTGAAATCGCAGGCTATGGCCTACGATGGCGAAAGGGCCATGTTCGAAGCGTATTCCCGAAACAAATACACGACGGCCACGGGCGTCATTCAGTGGATGCTCAACAACGCCTGGCCCTCGACCATTTGGCATCTATTCGACTACTACATGCAGCCAGCTGGCGGATACTTTGGCGCCAAGAAAGCCTGCGAGCCGCTGCACGTTCTTTATTCCTACGACGACAACAGCATCGACGTGGTGAACAGCCTCTACGAGAAATTTTCCGGCCTGACCGTTACCGCGAAGCTGTACGATCCTGACCTGCACGAACGCTTCTCGAAGCAGATGCAACTTGACGTGGATGCCGACGCAGTGAAGAAAGCGTTCACGCTGCCTGCGGAAGCGTTTGCTCCGGTAGCGCCCGCTTATTTTGTCAGCCTGGAACTAAAATCGAGCGACGGCAAAACGGTCAGCTCGAATTTCTACTGGCTGTCTTCCAAGAAAAATACCTACGAGTGGACCAAAACTACCTATCGCTTCACGCCGGTTTCGTCTTACGAAGATCTAAGCGCGCTTCAAGCGCTGCCGAAAGCTTCCATCGAGACGGTCGGCAGCATTCAGCCCGGTCCCGACGGTGCGGTCGCTCACATCCAAGTGAAAAATCCCAGCGACCATCTCGCGTTTCAGGTGCACCTGGGCATTCACAAATCCGGCGAGGCTGGTGAGATCCTTCCCGTTCTGTGGGAAGACAACTACATCGAGCTCATGCCCGGCGAAACCCGCGAACTCACCGCACAATATTCGCCCGGTACCGCAGTCTTTGGCGGAGTCGACGTTACCGTTTCGGGCTGGAATGTGCCATCCGCGACGATTCATCTGAAAGAGGGCCGGGGCATGCCCGCACCGGCGGCTTCGGGACACTAATGGCCCGCGACGCCTCAAGCACACCGGGGGGCAAATTCCCCAACGCGATGCTCAGCGAAGTTTATGAGCAGCCGCACGCCATTCGCGAAACAATCCGCCAGAACGTCGATGGCGACATCATTTTCGGAAAGTCTCTGCAACCCATCGAAAACGCCCTTTTCGCCTTCAAAAAAATAATCATTGCCGCCAGCGGCTCCAGCCGCCACGCGGGCCTGGCCGGCGAGATCATGATGGAAGATTTGGCCGGAATCGCGGTCGACGTGGAGTATGCCAGCGAATATTGCTATCGCTCGACCCACGCTGGAACCGATCCGATTGTCGTAGTCATCACTCAATCCGGGGAAACTGCGGATACCACTGCCGCGCAACGAGAAGCTCTGAATCGTGGCGCGAAAACGGTAGCAATTTCGAACGTAGCCGAATCGACGATTTCCAGGGAAGCCAGCGCCAAGCTGCACACCTGTGCCGGTCTGGAGAAAGCGGTTCCGGCGACCAAGAGTTTCACCTCGCAGCTCACGATTTTGTATCTCCTGTCCTTGTTTCTCGCGCGAAAGCGCGGACGCCTCACCTCGGAGACGACTCGCGCGCACCTGAATCAGCTGGATGCGATCCCCGACGCCATCGAAGCTTCACTCGAGGTGTGGGATTCGCGCGCCGCGGAGTGTGCGCGTGAATTTCAGCACGCGCGCGCGTTTCTGTTTCTTGGCCGCGGCGTCCATTACGCCATCGCGCGCGAAGGCGCTCTGAAACTGAAGGAAATCTCCTATGTGCAGGCCGAAGGCCTGCCGGCCGGTGAACTTCGCCATGGACCGAACGCGCTGGTCGACGAAAATCTTCCGATTTTAGTGCTGGCTACGCGCGACGCTTCGGATCCGGATTCCATGCTGCGCTATCACAAGACCCTCGCGGTCATCGAGCACATCAAGAGTACCGGCGGGAGAACCATCGCTATCGCTACAGAAGGTGACCGCGACGTAACCAAAGTCGCGAGCCACACGATTTTTGTCCCGCCTGCCCCCGAATTGCTTTTGCCTATCCTCGAAGTCGTGCCGCTCCAGCTTTTCGCGTATCATTTCGCCATCTTGAATGGCTGCAATGTCGATTCGCCGCGAAATCTCGTGAAGGCCGTCATCACCGAATGAGCAGTCCCGGGAACCCGCCGGCCGGCAAGCCAGCACAACTGCGCCGCGTCCTGGGTCTTTTCGACCTGATCATCATCGGCATCGTCATCATTCAACCCATCGCGCCGATGGGCATTTACGGAGTCATCAGCAACGACGCGCGCGGCCACGTAGTCACCACGATTCTGATTGCCATGGTGGCCATGCTCTTCACCGCGGTCAGTTATGGAAAAATGGCGCGAGCCTACCCGAGCGCCGGCTCGGCGTACACCTACGTTGGCCAGGAATTGAATCCGGTCCTCGGCTACATCACCGGATGGGCCATCGTCATGGATTACCTTCTGAACCCGCTGATTTGCACCATCATTTGCAGTCAGCTCACCCAGAATATTCTTCCGTTCTTGCCCTACTGGGCGCTGGTGTTCTTTTATGCGGGCGCGTTCACCGTGCTCAACAGCCGGGGAATTCAGACCTCGGCGCGCATTAATGAAGTGATGGCTGCAGGAATGAGCATTGTGGTCGTCATTTTTTTCGTTTTCGTAGTCCGTTTTCTTTGGAACTATCACCAATTCGGTCCGGGATTCTTCACTCATCCGTTCTACAATCCCGCCACGTTCAGCTTCAAGAGCGTCTTCCACGGAACCTCGGTGGCGGTGCTCACTTATATCGGTTTCGACGCCATCTCCACATTTTCCGAAGAAGTCGAAAATCCGCGCCGCAATATCATGCTCGCCACCGTTCTGGTCTGCCTCATCACCGGCGTGCTGGCTTCGCTCGAGGTGTACGCCGCGCAGCTCGTATGGCGCGACCAGCCCTTCCCGGCCGACAAGATCACCTCTGCCTTTCCGCTCGTCGCCCAAACCGCCGGCGGATATTTTCTGTTTCAGTTGATCAACTTCACGATCTTGATCGCCAATATCGGTTCGGGGATGGGTTCGCAGCTTGGTGCAGCGCGATTGCTCTACGGCATGGGCCGCAGCGACGGGATTCCCAAAAAATTCTTTGGCGCGATCGATCCAGTCAGTCGCGTGCCGCGCAACAACGTGATCTTCGTGGGAGTGGTCGCGCTCATTGGCGCGTTCCTAATCACATACGATCAGGGCGCCGACCTTCTGAATTTTGGGGCCTTACTCGCGTTCATGGGCGTCAACATCGCCGCGCTAGTCCGCTACTACCTCCGCGCGCAGGAAAAAAATATCCTGAACCTGATTTCGCCACTGCTCGGCTTCCTCATTTGCGCCTTTATTTGGACTCAGCTGAGCGGCCCAGCCCTGAAGCTGGGCGCCGTCTGGATGGCCGTCGGTATAACGTACGGAGCGGTCAAAACCAAAGGGTTCCAGGCCGAACTCGTGAATTTTGATATCCCCCAGGACGAGACTTAAGCCTGGAGTCCTAAACCCTCTTTTTCCTCGCGATCGGCCGGTTTCGGCTTAGGTCCTTCGATTAAACCTTCCCCCACCTATGGACGATTATTGACCTGGGAGGACATTTCTACCCTCCAAGCCTCTACACGTCGCATTAAAATTATGAGCAGCAAACTCTTTAAGATTCTTTTCATTATTGCCGACCCGAAAGGTTACGCGGACGTGAGCCAGAAGCTCTCGGATGTCCGCAGTGCGGTTTTTGAGATAACGACCGTCAATACTCTGGCCCATGCCTTTGTGACGTTGCAAAATGGTTCATTCGACGTTTTGTTGGTGAACCTCAAAGTTCGGGACTACCGGGAGATTAGCGACCTTCGTAATCTGATTCTCGCGGCCAAAGAGGCGCCCGTCATCGTGGTGAGCGACTCGTACGATGCAGTGCAGGCCTTGGAGGCCGTGCGCGCGGGAGCCGAGGACTACACGGTCGGCAGCCGCATGAATTCTGCGGCATTCGAGCGAGTAATTCTTTATTCGATCGAAAGACATCTGACCCGTCAGAAAACCGCTCTGCAATTTTCGGTTTCGCGAGTTCTTGCCGAATCCACCAGTCTGTATGAGGCCGCCGCGGGGATCCTCAGCGCCCTCTGCGAATTTGCAAAATTTGGACGGGGCGAGATTTGGCAGGCGGATGCATCGCGAAGCCGACTCTCTCTGCTGACCTCGTGGCCTCACGGCCCCCAAGATCCACTCGCAGAAGCCTTGCCACCTTCGGCGACGGTGTGCCGTGCCGATGACATCGTCAATAAAGCTTTCGGATCCTGCATGCCCTCCAGCGTATCCGAACCGCGCGCTGCAGTCGCGATCCCACTCAGCGTGGGAGCCGGAGTACTCGGCGTCTTAGCGCTCTTTGGAACCGGGACCCAGGCGGGCGATGAAGACTTCGCCAAGCTGCTGAGCAGCGTGAGCGGTCAGTTGGGTCAGTTCATGGCCAGAAAAACCGCGGAAGAGGAGCGCGAAAGCCTCGCCACCGAGCGCCTGATTATTCTCGATTCGACTTCCGAAGGTATCTACGGCCTTGACCGCAACGGATGTATGACGTTCATGAATAAATCCGCGGGCAGGATCCTGGGCTGCGTTCCGGAAAAGGTCCTCGGCAAGAAATCTCATCTACTGTTTCATCATACTCATCCGGACGGCTCCGCGTATCCCGAGTCGGACTGTGCCATCGCGCGGGTAATTGTCACGGGGGAAAGTCACCGAACCGACCGGGAATATTTCTGGAAGCTGGACGGGTCGCACGTCGCTGTCGACTACTCCGCCAAACCTGCATTTAAAGACGGCGAAATCACCGGTGCGGTAATCAGTTTTTCTGATATTTCCGACAAGCGCGAAATGGAAGTTGAACTTCGCCACGCCCAAAAACTCGAAGCCGTCGGACGGCTGGCTGCGGGAATTGCGCACGAAATTAACACGCCCATTCAGTTCATTGGTGACAACACCCGTTTCATGCAGGATTCGTTTGGCCAAACGCTCGAAATGATTGGGAAATATGAGCAAATTGCGGAGGGAGCTAAGAGTGCGCAGTTTCGGCCCGAACTGATAATCGAACTCGATGCCATTCGCGAAAAAATCGAATGGAGCTATTTGCGTGCCGAGATCCCCAAAGCGATGGAGCAGGCCCTTGACGGCGTCAATCGGGTGGCCACCATTGTTCGGGCCATGAAGGAATTTTCGCACGTGGATCGCAGCTCGGAGAAGACGGCTGCCGACCTGAACAAAGCCATTGAAAGTACCTTGATTGTGGCCCGCAACGAGGTCAAATACGTAGCCAACGTCGAAACCGATTTTGTTCCATTGCCTCCCGTAGTCTGTCACCTCGGTGACCTCAACCAAGTGTTTCTCAATCTTCTGGTCAACGCTGCGCACGCGATCGCCGAAGCGACCGCTGGCACGGACAAGAAAGGACGCATCGTCGTACACACTCGTTGTGATGGCCAATTCGTAGTGGTGTCCGTCACCGACACAGGCACTGGCATCCCGGAAACCGTACGCGGAAAAATATTCGATCCTTTCTTTACTACCAAGGAAGTAGGCAAAGGCACGGGGCAAGGACTTGCGCTGGCGCGCAACATCGTCGTCGATAAACATGGCGGGACGCTGACCTTTGAAACCCAGATGGGCAAGGGAACCACCTTTTATGTCCGGCTTCCGGTAAATGGCATTCCAACGACCCACGAGGCGGTGCCAGCGTGAAACGAGTACTTTTTGTTGACGATGAATCGAAAATTCTGGAAGGCCTGCAACGTATGCTGCGTCCCGAGCGCCATCGTTGGGAAATGGCCTTCGCTCCTGGCGGGCCTGCGGCCCTCAGCCTGATGGAGGCAGCTTCGTTTGACGTCATTGTCTCGGATATGCGCATGCCCGGAATGGATGGCGCGGCGCTCCTTAAAATTGTGCGCGCAAAATATCCGAACGTTCTCCGCATCATTCTGTCCGGGTATTCCGAACAGGCGGCCGCCTTTAATGCCGTGTCCGTCGCTCACCAGTTTCTGCTTAAGCCCTGCGACCAGGATGCCTTGCGCCTCGCCATCGAGCGTGCCACCAGCCTCAACGATCTCTTGAACAGCAAAATGTTGGCAGGACTGGTCGGCTCCATCGAGCAGCTGCCCTCGATGTCTCAAACTTTTCTCGAAATGCACGACGCTTTCAACGATTTAAATACGTCGATTGCCCGCGTAACCGAAATCGTCGAGCGCGATCCGGCCATGTGCGCGAAAATCCTGCAACTCGTGAATTCCGCGTTTTTCGGCGTGGTCCGCAATGTTTCGGACATCCGTACCGCCATTAGTTGCCTGGGCATGAATGTCCTGCAGAGTTTGGTGCTTTCCGTGGAAATTTTTCGGGTCTTTCATCCCCACAAACGCATCCCAGGCTTCTCCATGGATGCGGTCAGTGCTCACTCTCTTCTAGTGTCCCGTCTCACTGCCAAAATCGGCGGTGACAACCTGCTTCCTGGCATCGGCTTGTTCGCCGGGCTGCTGCATGACGTCGGCAAATTGGTTCTGGCCGAGGCTGCGCCCGACCATCTTGCGCGCGCCATCGAAGGGTCACATATCGACAATTGCCCTCTTTACGTGGCGGAGGAGAATCTCACAGGTGTATCGCATGCGGAGGTGGGTGCCTACCTGCTTTCCATGTGGGGAATCCCGCACATGATCGTCGAAGCCGTTGCTTATCATCACCATCCCGAACGGATCCCCCACGGAAATCTCGATCTCGTTTCCAGCCTTTATCTCGCGAACTGGATTGCCAACGATCGCGAGTCCCAGAACGTCGCGACCAATCCCCAGGTATGCGCCCCGCTAAACGAAGAAATCGTCGCCAAACTCGGCGTGGCCGAGCATATTGAAGGATGGAGGTTGCTTGCCGAGTCTCTAGCACCCCAACTGCAAGGAGTTTAGAATGGCGCCGGAAAATCTTCCTCGCATTCTGTGCGTCGACGACGATTCCAATCTGCTTGAGGGGCTCGTTCGCAGTCTTCGCGGCCACTTTCGAGTGGAAACCGCCACCGACGCCATCGTGGCTCTCGAAAGCCTTACAACCGTCGAGCCTTACTCCGTGGTCGTGTCCGACCAACGCATGCCGCGCATGAACGGCGTAGCATTTCTCGCGAACATTCGTGCTTCAGCGCCCACTACCGTGCGCGTGTTGCTTACCGGCCAAGCCGACATGGAGTCGGCTATCGCCGCCGTCAACGAAGGCAACATTTTCCGATTCCTCACCAAGCCTTGTTCCACCGCCGTCCTGCTCAAAACCTTAAGCGCCTGCATGGAACAGCACCGTTTGATCGTAGCCGAAAAGGTTTTGCTCGAGCAGACGCTGCGCGGCAGCATCAAGGCGCTTATCGATATTATGTCCTTGGCGAATCCCATGGCCTTCGGACGCGCTACCCGCGTGCGTCGTTCGGTCGAGCAGCTCCTGGGTCATTTTGATATTTGTGAACGCTGGCCGGTGGAAGTCGCAGCCATGTTGTCGCAGATCGGATACGTCACGCTTCCGCCCGCTACGCTCGAAAAACTTCACGGGGTAGGAGTCTTGAAACCAGCCGAACAGGAAATGTTGGATCGCATGCCGTTGTTCATCGACCAGTGCCTTTCGAACATTCCTCGGATCGAGCCGGTAAGGGAGATCCTTCGCCTTTATCCTCGCCATTTCGGCGGCACCGCGAGCGACTCTAATGCGACGGCGGGATCGGAAATTCCCTGGGGCGCCCGCGCGCTTCGAATCGCCCTCGATTTCGATTCACTGCAGTCCGAGGAGCCTCCAGCTACATATCCATTCGCCATCATGCGTGGTCGCATCGGCTGCTACGATCCGGCGATTCTCGAAGCGTTCGCGAAGCTTCACGGCGAATCTCAAACCGTGCAGATGGTCGAATTGCAAATTCGAGACTTGACAGTCGGGATGATTTTCGGGCAAGACTTGAAATCCGCAGCGGGGGTGCTGCTTGTGGCGCGCGGCCAAGAAGTCACGCCCGGGCTATTGGAACGCCTCCGCAATGTTCCGGCGGATATGGCGGACCGCCGCAGCGTTCGCATGATCGCACCAAGCGCTGCGGCCTACCCGGTGTTGGCCGGGGCGATGCACTAAACGCCGCCGGCGTTATTCCGGCTCCTGCGTCACGATATGGACGTCGACGGCCGGCGCCTCGCTCAAGAAACGGTTGATCCCGTTCATGTACAGCAGCTTCTTCCAGCCTTCCGTCGGCGAACGCCCGAAAATTACCTGCGTGATATGTTTTTCTCGTACGAAGTTAGCGGATGCGACCGCGATGCTCTCGCCTTTCAGGCGCACCGGCTTCGCTCCCAGGTTTTCCGCGAACTGCAAATTCGACACGAGCGCCTTCTCCTCATCCTCATCCGTATCGCCATCCAGATCTACGTGTAGAGCAAACAGTTCCGCGTCCATCCGCCGCGCCATGCGTGCCGCGCGTGCCACCAGGTATTGCGCCTTCGGGTTCGCGCTGATGCACACCGCGATTCTTTCCCGCACGCCCCAGCTTTCCTGAATGTCTTTTTCTTCCATGTACGATTCCAAGCTGCGGTCCACCTGCTCGGCGACTTGGCGCAGGGCCAATTCGCGCAGCGCGATCAGGTTCCCGCGCCGGAAGAAATTCTTCAGGGCCTGCTCGATTTTCTCTTTGCCGTACACATCGCCGCGGCGCATGCGGTTCTGCAAGGCTTCGGGAGTCAGGTCGACCATCACGGTTTCATCGGAAACCTGCAAAACCCAGTCCGGCACGGTCTCGCGAACCGGCACTCCCGTGATCGCCCGCACCGTCGGTGCGATACTTTCGATGTGCTGAATATTTACCGTCGAAATCACCTCGATCTTCGCGTCCAAAAGTTTCAGGACATCTTCGTATCGTTTGCGATTCGTGCTGCCCGGGATGTTTGTGTGCGCCAGTTCATCCACCAAAACGACTCGCGGCTTGCGCTCCAAAATCGCCTCGAGATCCATCTCCGCAAAAAGCGTGCCTTTGTAGTCGATCATGCGGCGCGGGATCGTCTCGAGCTGCGAAGACAACTCGGCGATCCCTTTGCGGCCGTGCGTTTCCACCACCCCGATGACCACATCCTGGCCGCGGCTGTGCCGGCGGATCGCTTCGCTCAGCATGCTGAACGTCTTGCCCACACCCGGCGCGTAGCCCAGGAACAGCTTCAAGGTGCCTTTCGTTTTTTCGGCCGGCTTCGATTCGGCCAGCCACTGTTCGGGCGTTTTCATGGTCGATTCATTCTCTGCCAAGAACCCAACACCGGCTACGGTAGAATGGACGAGTGCGAGATTCCTTGTTGATGCGCTCCATTCGGTTCGCCACTGCTGTCGCGATCGTACTGGGCATCTGCGTCTTTTACCGCTACGTGTTGCCCGTAAATCCCACTACCGTAGCGCTGACTTTGCTGTTAGCTATTCTAGCTGTTTCCACCGTTTGGGGCATCGCCGTCGCAGTCGTTATGTCCTTAGTTGCGATGCTGGCCTTCAACTACAATTTTCTGCCTCCAGTAGGACGATTCACCGTCGCCGATCCGCAAAACTGGGTCGCGCTGTTTGCCTTTCTTGTCGTTTCAGTTCTGGCCAGCCACCTGTCGTCTCGCGCCCGCCAGAAAGCCGAAGACGCCTCCCTGCGCCGCCGCGAAATCGAAAAGCTGTACTCGTTTAGCCAGGGGCTGCTGGAGTCCGGCAATGTCATCCAATTGCTGAACCGAATTCCTACCCAGATCGTGAATGTTTTTGAAGTCGGCGCCGCCGCGCTGTTGCTGGCCGAAAAGCAGAAGGTCTATCGCAGCGGCCCGGTGATTCCGAAACTCGATATCGAAAGCTTGAAGGCTATCGTGGTGCGCGAAGAGCCGCTACTGGACATTCCCAACAGCATTTCGTTCGTGCCGCTGCGCCTGGGCCTGCGACCCATCGGCAGCCTGGGAATTTCCGGCACCATACTTTCGCGCCAGACTTTAGAGGCCGTGGGCACTCTGATTGCCGTGGCCATCGAACGCGCCCGCGCTATCGAGCAGCTCGGCCTGACGGAAGCGGCGCGCGAAAGCGAGCGCCTGCGCACCGCGCTGCTCGATTCGGTCACGCATGCGCTGCGCACCCCACTCACCTCTATCAAGGCTTCGGTGACGAATTTGCTTTCCAATCAAAGCCTCACCGGCCCGCAGCGCCAGGAACTGCTGACGATCATTAACGAAGAATCCGACCGTCTGAATCGTCTGGTTGGCGAGGCTGGCGAGATGGCCCGGCTGGACGCCGGGGAAGTCAAGCTGCGCATCGAAAACCGGCCGATCGGGGATGTCGTTGACGCGGCGCTGGCGCAGTGCAAGGTAACGTTGGGCGCTCGCGAGATTCGTCTGAAAATTCCGGTCGCCTTGCCGCGCGTGCGCGTCGACCTCGGTCGCGCGCGAGAAGCTCTGGTGCACCTGATCGAGAATGCGAATCAGTATTCTCCCGCAGCCCAACCGATTACAATCACCGCGGAAGCCACGCCGGATTTCATCGTCACCAGCGTGGCTGACCGTGGCGACGGCATTGACGGCTTGGAGCAGACTCTGATCTTCGAAAAATTCTACCGCGGCAAAGACCAGCGCTACTTGGTGCAGGGCACCGGAATGGGCCTGCCCATTGCCAAGGCGATTATCGAAGCGCATGGTGGCACCATCAGCCTGACCAGCCAGCGCGGCCAAGGTTCCGTATTTTCTTTTACGCTGCCCATCGATCGCAGCGCCCTTTAGACGAATGCCCGACCAGACCATCTTGATCGTCGACGACGAGCCGCAGATTCGGCGAGTGATGCGCACGACGCTCGCGTCTCAGGGCTATTCCGTGGTGGAAGCCAGGTCGGGAGAGGAAGCCCTCGACCTGGTCCGCTCCGAACGCCCAGACCTAATCATCCTCGACGTGAACCTTCCCGGAATTTCCGGTCTGGAGACATGCCGCGAAATTCGCGCGACCGGCGACGTTCCGATCATCATGCTCACCGTCCGCAATAGTGAACGCGACAAAGTCCAAGCACTCGATGCGGGTGCCGACGATTATGTGGTCAAGCCATTCGGCGTGGAAGAACTAATGGCGCGGATTCGGGCCGCCCTGCGCCGCGCTGCGCCCGGGGACGCGCTGCCCGCATTTGTCTCCGACGATCTCACCATCGATTTTGAAAAGCGCGCGGTTACCGTGCGCGGAAACGCCGTGAAGCTCACGCCTAAAGAATTCGAATTGCTGCGCCAATTGGTTTCGAATGCCGGAAAATCGCAAGCGCATCGCCGTCTCTTGCAAGCTGTCTGGGGCCCAGACTACGGCGACGAAACCGAATACCTGCGCGTCTTTATCAACCAACTGCGAAAAAAAATTGAGCCCGACCCGCAGAATCCCCGCTACATACACACCGAACCCTGGGTCGGCTACCGTTTCGAGCCGCCCGCCGCCAAGCCTGGCCACCCTCGCTCGACGAAATAAGTTCTGAGTTTATGGGTCCTGCTTCGCTTTGCCGGCCGCGCCTACGCTGTGAATCTCCGCGACGTACCCGCCAGGGAATTGGAGCATTGCTGTTACGTGATCCTCGCCGAGGTATGGGCCGTACAAGACCTTGGCCCCGGACGCTTTCGCCTTGTCGATTGTCGCCTGCACATTCTCGATCTGATATCCGCTGATCTCGCGTCCGAATGGATATGGCAGGTGTCCGTCAGTCACTTGAACCTGGATGTTTCCGAAGAGGGAAGTTATGCGGATCCTGCGATACGTTTCACCTGCGCGTCCGATCTCGCCCGCATCGGCGTTTGCATCGTCCGAAACAACCTTGCCTTTCGAAAAGAGGAGGAAATCCCGCACAAATGCATCGGCTCGGTCGCGCGAGACGTAGACTCGATTATCCGGAATGGACTCGAGAGGGGCGTATTGGAGCGCCGTGAAATGCCAATAGAGCTGCATTTTCACGCCGCCGGGCCATTGGATTACCGCATCAATCCCGATCGGATCCTTGAACGGCTCGACGATGACTTCCGCGCCCGCCGCCCGCGCACCTGCGATCGCCTTGTCCATGTCCGTGACCAGGTATCCGGTGCGCTCCTCGCCGAAGGGGTAGGGAATCGGTGTTTGAAAGCCAAACACCGAAAGCGTGCCGGCCGGTGTCCACACATATTGAAACTCTGTACTGCTCGGAACAGGCAAGACGTTGGTTACTAACTTCTTGGAAGGGGTACCGCCAAAAGTGGCGGAAAAACTTTTAACGAAGGTATCCGTGTCGGCGGGGGCGACATAGACATGTGTCGAATCAAATTGCGCGCCGACCGCGACACCGACGTCAGCCGCCGGGCTCTTCTGGCCAAACACACTCGCGGAGTTCGCCAGAACCAGAACAAACAACGCCACGGCTCTCGCCGCTCCGAATAGATTGCTGGACATCTGCTGCCGGGTTTGCATGACTTTCAAGATAATACAAAAAGGCAATCTGCTTCATCCTAAGTACGGGAAGGCTTTTTGTGGTGAGCACCGACTGCGTCTAATGCAGAGGATGGATCGCGTTCAGTTCCAGGTTCAGTCCCAGCACGTTCACCCGTGGCTCACCGAGAAAACCAAGCTGGCGCCCCTGGGTATGCCGCGCCACGATGATGCGAACCTCGGCTTCGGTCATTCCTCGTTCTTTTGCGACGCGCGCCACCTGAAAATCGGCGGCAGCCGGAGAAATATGCGGGTCCAGACCCGACGCTGATGTCGTCACCAAATCCGCCGGAATAGCAGCGCCCGGATTCTCTACCTGCGCGTGATCGACATCAGCTTTCACTCGCGTAATCAGGGCCGAATTCGTCGGCCCGAGATTCGATGCTCCTCCGCCTGATGCGTCCGGGTCATATCCAGCCGGCCCCGCGGCCGACGGCCGCGAGCGGAATTATCCAGGCGAGCTGAACGGCTGTCCGATCAGCGTCGAACCGATCAGCTCTCCCCCCAAGCTGATCAATGCTCCATTCGCTTG
>DASWVE010000106.1:0-56785 GCA_036401315.1 Candidatus Acidiferrales bacterium | reverse complement strand
ATTTTGGGAACCCCCATGGAGACCCAAGAAAAAAGAATAAATTCGCGTCAAAGCAAAAAACAGAAAAGCAACTGGCCCAGCTAAAGCTGGCCGCTACAGACGCAACTACTTTCCTTCGACGTTGCAATGCCTGCCGAAGCTCACCCTTCACCCCAAACGAACGCCAGCTCCCCGCTTCCACAACGCACCGCGATGCCTGGCCTACCACCTGTAGCGGCCAGCTTTAGCTGGGCCAGTTGCCGTTGGTTTTGCTCGGCTGCCGTTTCAGTCCACATTGGCCGATCCCAACGCCTCCTCACCAATGCTATTTTGTAAGTCTGCCAGCGACCTAAAAGGTGCCCAATGTCCCAAAGCTTAAACGAAACCATCGCCGTCCTCGAACGCACGCCCGCAACCCTGAACGCCCTCCTCCGCGATCTTCCGCAAATGTGGACCATGAACAACGAAGGCCCCAACACCTGGAGCGCCCACGGCGTCATCGGCCACCTCATCCACGGCGAACAAACCGACTGGATGCCCCGCGTCAAAATGATTCTCGAATCCGGCGAACGCGCCACCTTCGCCCGCTTCGATCGCCAGGGCCACCAAGACTCGACCCAAGACCAACCCATCGAAAATCTCCTGGATGAATTCGCCAGCCTGCGCGCCGAAAACTTGTCAGCCCTCCGCGCTCTAAATCTCCAGCCCAAAGATCTCGACCGTCGCGGCCGTCACCCCGTCCTCGGCGTAGTCACCCTTTCGCAACTCCTCGCCACCTGGGCCGTCCACGACCTCACCCACCTCCACCAAATCTCCCGCATCCTGGCCCACCAGTATCGCGACGAAGTCGGCCTCTGGTCCGCCTACCTCGGCGTCCTGAAATGCGCCGGCCACAGCTCCCCGTAGCCATCAAGCGCTGTGATTTTCGCTCCATCACCAACCATCCGGCTCCGCCACCAAATCCTCTCTCACCGACAAACCGCCCTTGGCCGTCATCCAGAGGAGCGTAGCGAGGAAGGATCTCTCTTCGATGTGCACTTCTTGCCCAGGCTGTCGGACCGCGTTCGATGTGTGTACTTTTCCATCAACACCACAACGTGTTATCATGCATCGCCAATTCGTGTCGGCGCGCCAAAGGCCGCACTGGCAGGAGGCGTGGCGATGCGCAACTCGGCCGATCAGCCCACCTCACCCCTATGCCCTCTCGCGCCGCACTGCCGCACGAAATCCCATTTTTCATCACCACCTATGAAATTTTTAATCGACATATGTGCGATTAGATTTCGCCGCATCTCCCGCACAACAAACCACTTCACTTTTTCTAATCGACAATTTTTACGGCACCTCCCGCTCCCAGCCCATAATTCGCCCGAACCAGCCTCACCGACTGCCGAAGACCTGCTCATCCACGCCGCCCGCCCTACCGCATTTTCCATTCTCAAATTTCAATTCAGCGACCCTCCGGAATTTCTAATCGCAAAATGGATTATTAGAAACACACCTAACTCCCGTCCCTGCAACATTCACACCCGTTCTAATCGCAACTTAACATCACCCACCGTCCGTGCGGCGATTAATCACTGCGCCGCATCCGCTGCGAAATTCAACGAAGAAGCGTCTAAACTGGCGCAGTCGTCCCAAGTCGAGCGGGGGTGTTCCGGTGGCTGACAATTTTCTATCGCGGCGGGAGATTTTGGCGGGTCTTGGATCTGCCGCGTTCGGCTTGGCGAACCCGACGGCGGCATCCGCCCGCCCAGCGGGCGGCGTGCCTCAAGCCGCGGCGTCGGCCGCAGCTGCGGGCGTCGCGGGAACTGCGCCGACCTATCACGTTTTGGGCGTGCCGTTTCGCAGCGGCTCTTTGTATCCGGGAAGCGAGAATGACGCGGCGGCGTATCGCGACGCGCATTTGCTCCAGCGCCTTACCGCCGCGGGTTGCGCGGCAGTCGACGATGGCGACGTGGCGGTGCCGAGTTATTTGCCGCACCACGCGGTGCCGCCGATACGGAGCTGGCCGGGCCCACGGATCGTCTGGGATTGCGTTAGTGAGCGGCTGACGCCGATCTTGCGCGAGCCCAATCAGATTCCGCTGCTGGTCGGCTGCGATTGCAGCGTGGTGGTGGGTTCGGTGCAGGCTTTGCAGCGCGCTAAAGACCCCGGCGAAATTCACGTCCTCTACATCGACGGCGATTACGACGACGACGCGCCGGACGCGGCGCGCAGCAAAAGCGCGGCGATGCTCGCCGTGTGGCTGTTGGTGAACGAATCGCCATTCTGGGCCGGCCCCGTATTGAAGCCGTCGCAAGTCACGTTGCTGGGCTGGAGCAACGCGGCGCGTTCGGCGCACGCGGGAATGGGCTCGGTGTCGCTAACTGAATTACGTCGCGCCGGCGCGGGCGAAGCGGCCCGCCAAGCTTTGGCCACGGTGCCGGCGGGCGCCGCGCTCGTGGTCCATCTGGACATCGATGTGTTTAACAAGCAGGCCATGCCGGTCGCCTATTTTCCCCATGACCAGGGGCTAGATCTGGTGGAGGGCCGCGAGCTTTTAGATGTCGTGCTGAAAGATCCGCGGATTCGCGTCATCGAAGTCAGTGAGTACGCGTCGCTGCGCGATGCGGATCAGCGCGGCGTGAACAGCATTGTGGATTTGCTGGCGGGAGGACTGGGCCGTGCGTAGCGCGGGCCCGTTGCAAAATTTCGAGAAAATGCTAGACACCTTTTCGGGGCGGCGATTCATCCAACGACGCGAAAGGTCGAGGGCAAATTTTCGACACGAAACGTGCCAAGAACATGCCGATGCAACGTGATTCTGCCGCGCGAATTTTCGCGTGTGCCGACGGCGAAACCAGTGTAGGCTACTTGGCTGCTGGTTCCTCCTGGCGGGCGTTTCCACAACTTTAAGGAGCTATATTCGATGAAGATTCGTAGTGCTGTATCTGCCGCAATCGCGGTTCTGGCTGCAGGGATCCTGGCGACGCCAGCAGGAGCGCAGTCCGGATCGGGAGCCGGCACCGGCCAAACAAGCACCACGCAAACGCAGACGCAAGTGACGGTGCAGACCACCCCGCGACACGTGATGCCCGGCCAGACGACCTATCACCCGCCGACGCACACCGAAAGATTCAAGAGCTTTGCTTTCGATTCCTTCGGCCCCTACGCGTTTTTTGGCGCGGCCGTGGGCGGAGCCATCCAGCAGGCGGACAACGCGCCGCCGGAATGGGGCGACGGAGTGTATCCGCACCGCAGCTCGGGCGGATTCGGAGCGTACGGCGATCGTTTCGCCAGCACGTTCGGCATAAACCTGACCACGCAGATGACGCGTTACGGACTTTCCGAGCTGTTCCGCGAAGACACCAGTTATTACCGCTGCGAATGCGACGGGTTTGTCCCGCGTTTGAAGCATGCCCTGATTTCGACGGTGACTGCGCGCAAGGGCGAAGACGGGCACCGCGTATTTTCGATTCCCAATTTGGTCGCTCCCTACGCCGGAGGCCAAGCCGCGGCGGATTTGTGGTACCCCAGCCGCTATGGCCCGAAAGATGGTTTCCGTTTCGGAAACTACAACCTCGGAGTCCAGGCGGGTTTGAACGTCGCCCTCGAATTTATTTACGGCGGCCCGCACACGCTGCTCAGCCGGCATCATGTGCCGATCGTTTCCGGCATGACCGGCTCCGACAACAAGCAATAAATTTTCGCTAAAGAAATGAAGACCGCCGGCGATCGCTCGCCGGCGGTTTTTTATTTGAAGAAATGCAACGGCGGATTAACGCGGAGGAGGTCCTTGATGATTATGTCGCCAGGCCCAATATTCGCGCTGCTCGGGCGGAGGCAACTCGCGGAACTCACGGTACGGCCGATGCGTTTCCGCGCGCCACTGGCGATAGTAGCCAACTTCGTATGAGTTCCAGACGTGATAGTCGCTATAGTAAGGATCGTACACGCGCACCGTCGCGTGGCTGGCGCAACCGGTGATGAGTACCGGAGCAAGAAGGGCAGCTCCCATAATTCCTGCTCGAAGATAACGCTGTGCAACTCCCATTGCGGTCTCCTTCGTTAAGATGGCAGCGCTCCGGCGTGGATTGCAAAGCCCGCAGCGCTCCGATAAACTCCCAATGAATTCAACCCAAACGAGTGCGGAAAGTTGTCAGGTTCCGCGGGTTTCAGGTGAAAACATGGCCTACGACGCTACACCGAAGATGAACCGCTCGCTCGATGAGGTGGATCCGGAAGTCGCGGAAGCGCTGCGCGACGAAGTGCGGCGGCAGGCCACCGGCCTCGAGCTGATCGCTTCGGAGAACTTCGTTTCCGAAGCGGTGCTGGAAGCCGCGGGATCGGTTTTCACCAACAAGTACGCGGAAGGATATCCGGGGAAACGGTATTACGGCGGCTGCGAAAACGTCGACCGGGTGGAAGCGCTGGCCATCGACCGCGCCAAGAAACTCTTCGGCGCGGAACACGCCAACGTGCAGGCGCACTCCGGGACCCAGGCGAATATTTCGGTCTACATGAGCGTGCTCGAGCCAGGCGCGACGGTGCTGGGCATGAATCTGGCGCATGGCGGCCATCTGACGCACGGGCACCCGCTGAATTTTTCGGGCAAGACGTACAAGTTCGTCGCCTACGGCGTCACCAAAGAAACGGAAATGATCGACTACGACGAAATCGAGCGGCTGGCGCAGGAACATAAGCCGAAGATGATCGTGGCGGGCGCCAGCGCCTATTCGCGGATCATCGATTTTGCGCGCATCGCGAAATCGGCGCGGGCGGTGGACGCGCTGTTTTTTGTGGATATGGCGCACATCGCGGGACTGGTGGCGGCGGGGGTGCATCCGAGTCCGATGCCGCACGCCGATTTCGTTTCGACCACGACGCACAAGACTTTGCGCGGACCGCGCGGCGGGCTGGTATTGTGCCGGGGAAAATTCGCGAAGGACGTGGACCGGGTGACTTTCCCTGGAGTGCAGGGCGGGCCGCTCGAACACATTATCGCCGCCAAAGCGGTGTGCCTGAAGGAAGCGGCGGAGCCGGAATTCGCGGAATATCAGCAGCAGGTGGTCGCGAATGCGCGGGCGCTGGCGGCGGGACTCACCAGGAATGGATTCCGAATCATTACCGGCGGGACCGAAAACCATTTGATGCTGGTGGACATGCACTCGCGCGGGATCACCGGCCGCGACGCAGAGCTGGCCCTCGAGCGCGCGGGCATGACGGTGAACAAGAATGCCATTCCGTTCGATCCCCTGCCGCCGATGAAGGCGGGCGGCATCCGCATCGGGAGCCCGGCGGTAACCACGCGCGGAATGCGCGAGCCGGAAATGGAAAAGATCGCGGGATGGATCGCAAACGTGCTGACGCATCTGGGTGACGGAGAGATCGAGAAGCAAGTGCGCGGTGAAGTGGCTGCGCTGGCCGCGAAATTTCCGCTGTACGCGCACCGACTGGAAGAGGCCGACGCGGTGGACGCGGCACACGCGAAGGCGTAAGACCGTTCGGAATAAGGATTGAGCCACGTCCGAAACGGAACACGCCGTTTCTATTTGAAACACGTCGCAGAAAAAAACGCTGAGCAACACGCGCTGCTGCGAATTAACTGCTTTCCTGCCTGTGGTAAGCCTAAAAATCAAAACGCCGATTGGAACCTTGGATGCACTTTAACTGCGGCAAGGAGTACGCCTGCGTATGAGCGGAACTGCCGCTTCGGAAACCAGCACGCCCAATCCGATGTATGAAGCGGTGAAAGACGAGGCGCGGCTGATTCAGGATTCGCTGCTGCCCGCGGGAACGCTGCGCGGGCCCGGATTCGAGGTGGCGTTTCGCTACAAACCGCTGGGCGAGGTGGGTGGGGATTTCGCGGACTTCTTCCAACTGCCGAACGGCATGGTGGGTTTGTACGTGGGCGACGTGGTGGGCAAGGGCGTGA
The DNA here is from genome assembly GCA_036401315.1 of Candidatus Acidiferrales bacterium. GTDB lineage: Bacteria > Acidobacteriota > Terriglobia > Acidiferrales > UBA7541 > Palsa-295. The sequence continues at coordinate 50,889 of DASWVE010000106.1, read as the reverse complement.
CCGCGGCGCTGTACGCGGCGCTGGTGATGGGCATGATTCGCGCGATCAACAAGACCGGCGAGGATCCGGGGACGGTGCTGGCGCTGCTGAATAAGCGGCTGCGCGTGCGTCCGGTGCCGGGGCGGTATTGCTCGACGTTGTACGCGCTGTTCGATCCGGCGACGGGCGAGCTGGCGTTTTCGAACGCGGGAATTCCCTTCCCGCTGCTGGTTTCGAGTGCCGGCTGCCGGCTCCTGGGCGAAGGCGGATTTCCTACCGCGATGTTTCCGAATGCGACGTATGAAGTTTACCGGGTGCGGCTGGCCGCGGGAGACACGGTTTTGTTCGCGACCGACGGTCTGCACGAAATGCAGAACGACAAAGAGGAAGATTTGGGCTTGGAAAAGCTGGGGGAAATCTGGCAGGCGTGCCGGTGCAAATCCGCGGATGACGCTCTGGATTTTCTGCTCGAAGAGTCGCGGACGTTTTCGGAGAACGGGCGACGGCATGATGATGTGACGGCGCTGGTGTTGAAAGTGCCGGCAGATCCTTCGCAGTGCGAAGTGGGAGTTACGAATGGCTCGGGGATCGCGATTGCGGGTTCGGTGCCGGCCTTGATTAACGGGATGTAGGGTTCGAACTTTTTCCCTAATGTGACGCGGGGAAATATTTCTGGAGGAAGTCTTCGAGGACGTGGCGGGTGATCTGACCGCCGAGGCTGCCCCAGAGGACGTCGTAGGCGTGGTCGCTATAAGGGATGGCGAGGAAGACGTTGGGCACGGCGTTTTGATTCAGGGCGTTGACCAGTTCTTCGTGGCCGCCGTACGGAACGAGATGGTCGGGAATGCCCGCGGCGATAAGCATGGGCGGCAGGCCGGGACGCACGTGAAAAACGGCGGAGATGGCGCGGTAGCGGCCGGGAAATTCGTCGGGAGAGCCGCCGGTGTAAAGGCGCGAGAAATTCCGGCCGTCGGCTGGGCCGATTCTGGTTCGTAAATTCCAACCCAAAATAAAATCGTCGGGACCGTAGAGGGCGAAGACGGCTTGCGGTGGCGGAGGCTCGCCTCCGCAACTGGATTTTACGGTGCCGTCGCCGATGCCATAGGCGAGTTGCAGCGCGAGGCCGCCTCCAGCGGACTGCCCGGCTACGAGGATGCGGGTTCCGTCGACATGGAATTTTTCGGCGTTGGCGGCGATGTAAACCATGGAGCACGCGGCGTCTTGCGCGGCTTGATTCCAGGTGGGCGGCGGGGCCAGGCGGTAATCGATATCGAAGACGGTGTAGCCGCGAGCGGTGAACCAGCGGTCCCAGGTGCGCATCATGCTGCGGTGGCCATGGATATAGCCGCCGCCGTGCATGACCAGGATTACGGGGGATTTTTGGTTGGGCGGCGGATTGGGCGGGAGGTAGACGTCGGCGTAGAGATTTTTTCCGTCGACGGTGGCGTAGAGGATGGTTTGGTCGCGGAGCGCGGCGTTGAAGCGTGCGGTGACGTGGAGATGATCGAGCCAGGATATTGGAGCGTTGTATTGCGCGGCGGTGCGAGTCAAGGCGACGAGGGGGATGAGCGAGCCGAGGGTGGCGAGGATCGCGCAGGTGAGCACAAAGTTTGCAGCGCGAGTTGAGGAGCGGCGGCGAGCGAAAAACGCCAGTGCCAGGCTAGCTAGCGCGACGAGGAAGATGTGGAGGGAGAAGACGGATTCGAGAAGCGTGCCGATTACGCCGACGATTGGGAGACGCGGAAGGAGGATGCCGAGCACGAGGAGAAGTACAGCAAGACTCCACAGCGCTGCGAAGATTGTCAAGCCTGAGGGCTTTGTGCCGGTTCCCGAATTCATGTGCGAAGGATACTGGAAACACAAAGGAAACGAGGGCGAAATAAAAGGGCGGGAAATGATCCCGCCCCCTTGGTTAAATTTGCTGCACTACGCGCGCTAGGCTTTCTGGGCTTGGCGGCGGAGGAAAGTTGGCACGTCGAGATCATCCGCCGGGACTTCGTTGTTCTTTTCGGTTACGTTGCGGGTGACCTGCTGGACGACTTCGCTGACGTTGCGCGCGACTTGTTGCACTACGTTGGGCGGACGCTGCGGAGTGGCTTGCTGGTTCACCTGCTGATTGATGATGGGTTCCTCGTGCGGTTCAGGGTCGCGGGCGGCTTTCCAGGTCTTGGGCAGGTACGAAGGGCGCTGCGCGGGCTTGCGTCCGGCTACGTCGCGGAAGCCGGCGGCGATTACGGTGATTTTCACCGATTCCTTCATGGCTTCGTCCATGACCGCGCCAAAAATGATGTTGGCGTTTTCGTGGGCGGCTTTTTGGATGATCGAAGAGGCTTCGTGAACTTCCTGCAGGCTGAGGCTCGACGAGCCGGTAATGTTGATCAAGATGCCCTGCGCGCCGTTGATGCAATTGTCTTCGAGCAGCGGGCTGTTAATGGCGCGATTGGCGGCGTCGGTAGCACGGTTGGAGCCGGAAGCGACGGCGGTACCCATCACAGCGTAACCCTGGCCGGACATGATGGTTTTTACGTCGGCGAAATCGCGATTGATGATGCCGGGAATGGTGATGATGTCCGAAATGCCCTGCACGGCCTGACGCAGAATATCGTCGGCGATGCGGAAGGCTTCGAAGAAGCTGGTGCCGTGCTCGACGCAATCCATCAGGCGTTCGTTGGGGATAACGATGACGGTGTCGACGCAGCCGATGAGTTCGGCGAGCGCGTGTTCGGCCTGCTCCATGCGGCGTTTGCCTTCGAAGGCAAACGGCTTGGTGGCGACGGCGACGGTGAGCGCTCCAAGTTCGCTGGCGAGATTAGCGACGACTGGAGCGGCTCCGCTGCCGGTACCGCCGCCGAGACCGGCGGTGACGAAAACCATGTCCGCGCCGTCGAGGGCTTCGAGAATTTTTTCGGTGTCTTCGAGCGCAGCTTTGCGGCCGACTTCGGGATTGGCGCCGGCGCCGAGGCCTTTGGTTAATTTGCTGCCGAGCTGCAATTTCACGGGCGCCTGCGAAAGCTTCAGGGCCTGCAGGTCGGTATTGGCGGCGATGAATTCGACGCCTTCGACTTTTGCGCGGATCATGCGGTTGACGGCGTTGGAACCGCCGCCACCCACGCCGATTACTTTTATCTTCGCGCCGTTCTGCGCTTCTTCCGCGAACGAAACGCGCATGCTCGATTCTTTGTGCGCCATGCTGCCTCCCTAGCAACTCACTTGATACAAGATTTTGTGCGACTTCGCCATTGGTAATGCGCCATCAGGTTATGAGTGCACTTATTTCGCGGCGCCCCGCCGCGGATTAAGTAGCGCCCGCAAACATGCTTTTCAACTTACCGACCCAACCGTTTGGGCGCGCACCGCCGGTACGCCGGGTACGCGCACCGTACAACACGAGCCCGACGGCCGTGGCATATTCGGGCTGGGAAACTTCTTCGCTCATTCCGGAAATCCCGCGCGGAATGGCCACGCGCACCGGAAGATTGAAAATATTTTCGGCCAGTTCGCAGAGGCCGGTGAGATGCGCGCCGCCCCCGGTGAAAACCAAGCCGGCGGGAATGGTGGATTCGACGCCGCCGCGGCGCAGCTCGTCTCGGACGAGCATGAGCAGTTCATGGGCGCGAGGCTCGACGATATCGGCGAGCATACGGGAGAAGACAGTGCGCGGCGGACGATCGCCGACGCTGGCGATTTCGATGGCGGCATCTTCTGTGAGCAGCGCGCGGAAGGCGCAGGCGTGCAGGCGCTTAATTTTTTCGGCTTCATCGATGGGCGTGCGCAGACCGACGGCGAGATCGTTGGTGAAATGATCGCCGCCGACGGGAATCGCGGCAGTGTGGCGGGCGACGCCGCCACCGAAAGCGATAAGTTCCGTAGTGCCGCCGCCGATGTCGAGGAGGCAGGCGCCGAGTTCGCGTTCGTCCTGGGTGAGGCAGGCCTCGGCGGACGCCAGCGGCTCGAGCACGGTGTCATCGACGCGGACGCCGGCGCGGTTCACGGCGGTGACGATATTTTGAGTGGCGGTGCCGGAGGCGGTGACGATGTGCACGTTGGCTTCGAGGCGTTGGCCGACCATGCCGATGGCGTCGCGGATGTTGTCCTGAGCGTCGAGAAAAAATTCCTGCGGAAGAACGTGGAGGACTTCGCGATCTTCGGGAAGCTGGACGCCGCGAGCGGTTTCGATCGCGCGACGGACGTCGTCACGTTGAATATCGCGGGGACGCGAGCCGACGGTGATGCCGCCGCGGCTGTTGACGCCGCGCACGTGGACTCCGGCGACGCCGACCAGAGCGGATTCGATGGGCACGCCAACGAGGGTTTCGGCTTCTTCGACGGCGCGGCGAATGGAAGTGACCGCGAGGTCGAGATTCACGATCTGGCCTTTGCGCCAGCCTTTGGATTCGGCGGCGCCGAGAGCCGCGAAACGCACTCCGCCCAATTCATCGAGTTCGCCAACCAGCGCGCAGGTCTTGGCGCTGCCGATATCGAGGGCGACAATGTGGCGTTCTTTCTTCGTCAAATTGCGGACTCCTTACGACTCATTCTTTTTGACGCAACTTCCGAACAAATGCTTCGACTGCCCAACTAGCGCGCGTGACGCGCGGATTTTTTGGCCGGAGCCGAGTGCGATGGCTTCGGCGCGACGGCCCCGATGGCGGGCGCGGAATCCGTGGTCCGCACCTGCGCCAGCACGGTGCGGTCGGGATTGACGACCGCTTCGCCGGCGAAACGCAGGTCGACGGATTCAATGCGGCCGGCTTTGGCGTGCCACTCGCCGACATCATTCAGCACGGTATAAAACTTATTCTCGAAATCGCTGTCGCCGAAATGGACGATGAAAGGCGCGTCGCCGCCGGGCCACTGATCCGCACCGTTGGGCGCGCCGTTCAACGGGCTGGCTTCCTGCAGGCCGGAAATGGTGGCGCGCAGATCTTTCGCTTCGGTCAGATCGATTTCGCTGACGTGTTCCATGGCGCCGCCGCGGGCTTGTTCGGCGGCGAGAGTAAATCCGGCGAAAAGTTTCATGCGCTGCTCGCGATCTTCGAGGGGCATGGCGGCGTCGATGCCGGTGACGACCGGAAAATGAAAATCGGCTTTGAGCGGGCGCGGAAGAATTACGCCGTGCACGTCGATCAGATCCATCTGATTGCCTTCACGCAGGAAGGCGATCGGCGCGCGCTCGGTGATATCGACTTCGATCGTATTGGGCAACGCGCGGCGGACAGCCGCCTGTTCGACCCAGGGCAGCGATTCGATTTGATGGCGGCGTTCATCGAGGGGGATGCGCAGGACGCTGTGATTGCGATCGACCAGGAAAATTTTCTGGACGCTATCGGGCGCGACGTAATGGGTGGGCGAGACGCGGATCTGGTCTTTGTGCAGCAGCGCCATCGCGGGGGCCGCGAGCAGAAAATGGCCGACCATGTAGCAGGCTCCGGCGGCGACCACGCCGATGCCGGCCCAGAGCGATACGCGGGCGTAGCCTTTGAAGGCTTTCTTGCCGAATTTGCGCCGCTTGATTTCGAGCGGCTTCTGGCGGCGAAGATACTTCGGCTCTTCGTCGGCTAGAATTTCCTGGGGATAGGCTTCAGCTTCCATCGTCTTCATTCAATTTTTCCAGATGATGACTTCGGTTTCGAGTTCGATCCCATGGGCAGCGTGCACTTTTTCGCGGACATCGTCAATCAGGGCCAGCATATCCGCGCAACTGGCATTTCCGGCGTTGACAAAAAAATTCGCGTGGCGGTCGCTGACGGTTGCGTCGCCAACGTGGTGGCCCTTCAGATGCAATTCGTCGATCATGCGGCCGGTCGAGCGGCCCGGCGGATTTTTGAAAATGCAGCCGGCGCTTTTCTGGTTCAGCGGCTGGCTGGCGCGGCGTTTCTCGTTGCAGACTTTGATGCCGGCCAGAATTTCCTTGAACGGAATGGACGGAAGTTCCAATTTTACGCGCAGCATCAAATCGTCGGCCGCGAAAGAAGTATGACGGTAATCGAAACGAATGTCATCGCCGCGCAGAAATTCAATTTGGCCGGTGGCGGCGCGATAGAGCTGGACTTCCTTGACGAAAGGCCCGATCTGGGTGCCGTAGGCTCCGGCGTTCATGCGCAGAGCGCCGCCGACGCTGCCCGGAACGCCGATGAGGCCTTCCATGCCGCCAAGATTATTTTTGGCGCAGAAGGTAACCATGCCGCCGAGGTCGGCCGCAGCGTCGACCGTGGCGGTGCTGCCGTCGATGCTCATGCCGGGTTTGGAAGTGGGCAGATGGAGCGCGACCCAGGAAAGTTCGCCATCGCCGATCAAGACGTTCGATCCACCACCGAGAAAATAATGCGGGATGCCGTCGGCGGCGAGCAGGCGCATGACTTCGGGAATCGTTTCGAATTTGCGCAGGACGAGAAGATCGGTGGTGCCACCGATGCCGAGCGAAGTCTTTTCAGTCATCGAAACGCCCGGAGACAATTCGACGCCGAGTTCGGCGAGCTTCGCGGCGATGGGGCGGTCGCTAATCCGCATGAAATTCGGTCTCCACCGAAGAAACTTTTGAGCCGAGCAGCATGGCGAGTTGGTCGAGCACGCGGCCGATACTGCCGGCGCCGATGGCAAGGACGGCGTCGCCGGGCTGAGCTTCGCGCAAAATGTGATCGATGCCGGCTTGCATGGTGCTTTTGAAGGCGACGTTTTTGTGTCCGGCGCTGCTGATGGCCTGGGCCAGCTTTTCTCCGGTGATGCCATCGATCGGCGGCTCGCCCGCGGCGTAAATTTCGGAGATGACCAGAACGTCGGCTTGATTGAACGAGCGCCTGAAATCTTCCCAGAGATGTTGAGTGCGCGAATAACGGTGCGGCTGAAATAAAACGAGCAGGCGCTGGTAACCGCAGCCGCGCGCGGCTTCGAGCGTGGCGCGAATTTCGGCGGGATGATGGCCATAATCGTCGATCAGGGTGACGCCGTTGAACACGCCTTTGATTTCGAAGCGGCGGCCGACACCGGAAAATTTGGCGAGGCCGGCGCGGATAAGATCGGCCGGAACGTTAAGCGAAAGTGCGACGGCGGCCGCGGCCGCGGCGTTGCGCACATTGTGAATTCCCGGAGGCGACGGCAGGCGGAAGACTCCGAGATCATCGCCATGATATTTCAGGCGAAATTCGCTGGCGATGCCATCGAGTTTGACGTCGGCGATGACCAAGTCGGCCTGGCTGGAAGTGCCGTAGGTAATGACCGGGCGTTTGACGCGGGGAAGAATTGCCTGGACGTTGGGCTCGTCGAGACAGAGGACCACCGAACCGTAGAACGGAACGCGATTGACGAACTGGAGGAAGATTTCCTGAATTTCCTCGAGCGAGTGGTATTGGTCCAGATGTTCGCGGTCGATGGTGGTGACCACGGCGACGACCGGAGCGAGCAGCAAGAACGAGCGATCGCTTTCGTCCGCTTCGACCACCATGTATTCGCTTTTGCCGACTCCGGCGTTCGAGCCGTGGTGATTGACGCGGCCACCGACGACGAACGTGGGATCGAGGCCCGCGGCATCGAGAACCGCCGCGACCATGGAGGTGGTGGTGGTTTTGCCGTGAGCTCCGGCCACGGCAATGCCGTATTTCAGGCGCATCAGTTCGGCGAGCATTTCGGCGCGCGGGATGACGGGAATTTTCAGGCGATGCGCTTCGAGGAGTTCGAGATTATCGGGCTTCACGGCGGAAGAAATCACCACGACGTGCGCGCCGGCAACGTGGGCGGCTTCATGGCCTTCGAAAATCGCGGCGCCGAGTTTGCGCAGGCGTTCGGTGACCGGCGAAAGTTTTTGGTCCGAGCCGGAAACGGCGTAGCCGCTGGTGAGCAGAACTTCGGCAATGCCGCTCATCCCGCTGCCGCCGATGCCGACGAGATGAATGCGCTGAAAATTGCGGAAGGTGACCATCATGCGGGCACCTTACTTTTTACGAGGCTTTCCACGATGTTAACGATATCGGCCACGGCGTCGGGACGCGCCAGTTTTCGGGCGCAAGTTTCCATTTCGGCAATTTTTTCGGGCTGGTCCATGAGCGAAAAAATCTCGCGGGTCAGGCGGTCGGGGGTGAGTTCGGTCTGGGGGAGGAGACGCGCGGCGCCGGCATTCTGCATGGCTTCGGCGTTGCGGGTCTGATGGGCGTCAGTGGCGGCGCCGAAGGGGATAAAGATGGCGGCGCGTCCGGCGGCGGCGACTTCGGCCACGGTGATCGCGCCCGAGCGGCAGACGATGAGGTCGGCCTGGGCAAAACGCTCCGCCATATTCTCGATGAAGGGGACGACCTCCGCGTGAACTTCGCGGCGCGCGTACGCCACGCGAACAGCATTATAGTCGCGTTCACCGGTCTGGTGCACGATGAAAAGGCGGTTTTTTCGCGGTAAAAGCAGGTCGAGCGAGTCGATGACGGCGCGATTGATGGGCAATGCGCCGCGGCTGCCGCCGGTGATCAGAATATTGAAAGGCTCGCGATGTTCGTGGCGCGGCGCGGCGAAAAATTCCTGGCGCACCGGGATGCCGGTGACCACGGCTTTCGCGCCAAAGCGCTGGGCCGTTTCGGCAAAGCCGCAGGCCACGCGCGTGGAGATTCCAGCGAGAACGCGATTGGTGAAGCCGGGTTCGACGTTAGGTTCGAAGATTAAAGATGGAATGCCGTGCAAGCGCGCGGCGAGGATCATGGGTCCGGCGGCGTAACCGCCGACGCCAAAGGCCGCGCCGAATTTGTGGCGCTGAATGATTTTTTCGGAATCCCACAGGCCGGCGGGAACGAGCCCGGCATTCTTCAGCAGCTTCAGGCCGCCCATGCCTTTCAAGCCCGCCACGCGAATGGTTTCGAGCGGAAGCCCGGCCTGGGGTACCAGGCGCGCTTCCATTCCACGTTCAGTTCCAACGATCACGACGCTTCGTACTCCTTGCGGCTCGCGCCGCAACCATTCATTTGCTACCGCCAAAGCCGGAAAAACGTGGCCACCGGTGCCGCCTCCGGCGATGAGCAAATTCTTTTCGGGCGCGCCGGAATCGGCGCTCATCCCTCGTCCGCGTGCTGACTGATATTGAGAAGCACGCCGGTCGCCACCAGCGCGACGAATAAACTGGTGCCGCCATAACTGATGAACGGCAGCGGAATGCCCTTCGTCGGTAGCAGGCCGAGCACCACGCTGAGATTGATCAGCGCCTGGCCCACGATCATGGTGGTGATGCCCATCGCCAGGTATTTGCCGAAATCGTCGGGCGCCTTCATGGCCGCGACAAAGCCGCGCCAGCCGTAGATGGCAAAGAGCGTGAGCACGACGACCGCGCCGATGAAGCCAAATTCTTCGCTGATGATCGCGTAAATAAAATCGGTGTGGGCTTCGGGCAGGAAAAAAAGTTTCTGGCGGCTTTCCATTAAGCCGACTCCGGACATGCCGCCCGAGCCGACGGCGATCAGCGATTGCAGCAGCTGAAAACCGGCGCCCTGCGGGTCGCGGTCCGGATGGAGAAAAGCTTCAAAGCGTGCGAGGCGATAGGGCACGCGCACGATGAGCAAATAGATGGTGGGAATCGCGGCGAGCACAGCGCCACCGATATATCGGTAGGAAAGACCGGCGACGTAGAGCATGACCATGCCGATGACCACGATCATGAAGGCGGTACCCATGTCCGGTTCTTTGACGACCAGCGCGGCGAGAACGAGAACGGTGCCGAAGGCCGGAGCAAGCGTGCCCCAGAAATCGTTTACGCCGATTTTTCCCGGAGCGCGGCGGGATTCGAGAAACCAGGCGAGGAAGATGATCAGCGCGAGCTTGGCGAATTCGGAAGGCTGAAAGCTGAACGGGCCCAGCCGGAACCAGCGGTGGGTGGCGTGGGAGCGGTCGAGAAAAAACACGGAGACCAGCGTGACAAAGGAAAACGCGAGCCCGGTGAAGACGATGCGGGGCTGGCGCAATTTGCGATAATCGAAATTCATCATGGCGAACAGGCCGGCGATGCCAAGTGCGACGTAGATCACCTGGCGCAGCAGAAAAATATAACTCGAGCCGAATTTGTCCTGAGCGGTCATGGCCGAGGCACTGAAAACCATGACGGCGCCGATGAAGCAGAGGGCCAGAGTGACGCCGAAGAGTTGTTTGTCGGGTTGCAGGCTGCGCGGCATGGCTAATTTTTCTCCGTGGTCGCGGGCATTTCGTTTCCGGCAGTGGTCGCGAGGCTAGCGACAATTTCTTTGAAGGTACGGCCGCGATGTTCGTAATTTTCGAACTGGTCGAAGCTGGAGCAGGCCGGCGCGAGCAGCACGGTGTCTCCGGGCTGGGCGTGGCGGGCGGCGATGTGCAGGGCTTGCTGCAAGGTTCCGGCGTTTTCGAATTGGACGGCGTGGCCCAAGTCGGCTGCGATTTTTTCCGCCGATTCACCGATCAGCAGAGCGAGTCGCGCTCGTTCGCGGAGCGCTTCAGCCAGCGGCGTGTACGGGCTGCCTTTGTCGCGGCCACCCAGGATGACGAGCAGCGGGCCGGGGAACGCTTCGACGGCTTTCAAGGCGGCGTCGACATTGGTGGCTTTGGAATCGTTGTAATACTGCACGCCGGAAACTTCGGCGACGAATTCGAGGCGGTGTTCGACGCCGTTAAAACTTTTGACTCCGGCAGCGATCGCGTCGGGAAACGCTCCGGCGAGGTACGCAGCGCCGCAGGCGGCCAAAACATTTTCGACATTGTGCTGACCGCGCAGGCGCGAGTCGGCGAGGCGGGCGAGTTCGACTTCGCTTCCTTCATTGCGAAAAATAATCTGATCGTCGCGGAGGAAAGCTCCCTTGGCGACGCGTTTCTGGCGGCTGAACCAGAAAATTTTCGGTTTGGCGGGCATGCGGCGGGTGACTTCGGGATCGTCGGCGTTGAGCAGAGCCACGTCGCGTTCAAGCTGATTTTCGAACATGCGCATCTTGGCGCCGGCGTATTCGTCGAAGGTGGAGTGGCGGTCGAGATGGTCGGGCGTGAGATTCAGGAGCACGCCGATTTCCGGGCGAAACCCTTCGATGGTTTCGAGTTGAAAGCTGCTGACTTCGGCAACGGTCACCGTGGTGTCGATCGAAGTTTCGACCAGCGCCAGCAGGGGCGTGCCGATATTTCCGCCGACCAGCGTGGGAATGTTCGAAGTTTTCAAAATGTGCGCAACGAGCGAAGTGGTGGTGGTTTTTCCGTTCGAGCCGGTGATGGCCACGAGTTTACCGCGCAGGAAACGCCAGGCGAGCTCGATTTCGCTCCAGACGGCGATGCCTTTGGCGCGGGCAGCTTCGAGCTCGCTGATTTTTGCCGGGACGCCGGGGCTAACGACGATCAGATCCTGGTACAGGAAAGTTTGGGGATTGAAGCCGCCGAGTTCGAGTTTGACTCCGGCGGAACGGAGTTCCTGGGCGGTGGCCGCCAGTTGCGCTTCGGGGCGCTGGTCTGTCGCGGTTACTATCGCTCCATAGGCCGCGCTGAACAAGGCGCTGACCCTTCCGGTGCGGGCGAGCCCGACCACCAGCACGCGCTTGTCTACGAGATCGAAACCTGGCCTCACTTCGTTTGCACTCCCATGAAAACTTTGATGCTCAACGTAATTTTAGCGTGGTCAGGGAAAACAGCGCGAAGACCAGCGCGACAATCCAAAAACGCACGATGATTTTTGATTCGCTCCAACCCATCAATTCGAAATGGTGGTGCAGCGGAGCCATGCGAAAGACGCGCTTGCCAGTCAGCTTGAACGAGCCGACCTGAATGATGACCGAAAGCGCCTCCATGACGAACACGCCGCCGATGGAGAGCAGCAAAATTTCCTGTTTGATGATGACAGCCACGACGCCGATGGCCCCGCCGAGAGCCAGCGAGCCGACATCGCCCATAAACATTTCGGCGGGGTGCGCGTTGTACCAAAGAAAGCCGAGCGAAGCGCCGACCAGCGAGCCGCAGAAAATGACGAGTTCGCCGGCGTCCGGAATTTTCTGGATGTCGAGATAATCGGCGAAGCGCGCGTTGCTGGACAAATAGGTAAGTACGGTGAGCGCGGTCGAAGAAACCAAGACGCACCCGATGGCCAGGCCGTCGAGGCCGTCGGTGAGATTTACGGCGTTGGAGCAGCCGACGATGACCAGCACCAGAAAGAGCAGCAGCGGGATGAAGGCCAGCGGCCAGAGATATTGATGGCTGTAGAGCGAAGTGATGACCAGATTCGGATGCAGGCGTTTGAAAAATGGAACGCTGAGCTGGGTCGAGTACGCGCCATGTTCCTGCAAGCTGAGCAGCACGATGCCGACGACGAAGCAGGTGAGGACTTGCAAGCCGAATTTGGCGCGCGGCCGGAGGCCCATGCTGCGCTTGCGAACGACTTTGTTGTAATCGTCGATGAAGCCGATGGTGCCGAAGGCGAGCGTGGCGCCGATGGCGAGTAAAACATAAGGATTGCGCAGGTCGGCCCAGAGCAGCGTGGGAATAATGATCGCCGCGACGATCAGCACGCCGCCCATGGTGGGCGTTCCGGCTTTTTTCTGATGCCCTTTGGGTCCTTCCTCGCGGATGTACTGCTGGACCTGCATGGCGCGGAGGCGCTCGATCATCCACGGGCCCATGAGCAGCGAGAGCAGCAGCGCGGAAATGCTGGCGACGGCGGTGCGCACAGTGATGTAGCGAAAAACATTGAGCGGGCTGAAGTGCGGCCGCAGCAGGAAGAAGAAAAGGTAGTAGAGCATCAGCGGGAGCCTTTGGCGCGCGCGGGCTCGGGAGCCCTTTCTTTGGCGCTGGCGCTTGCGGTCGCGCGCGGGTAGCGAGCTTCGATGGCTTCCAGAATTTTTTCCATTTTTACGCCGCGGGAGCCTTTGAGGAGGAAGAGGTCGCCGGGGCGGACGAAGCCGGCGAAGAATTCGCCGGCTTGGGTTGAATCATCAAAATATTTCGTGCGTTCGCTCGCGTGGCCGTTTTCGGCGGCGGCTTGCACGAATTCGGCGGCATCGCCGGCAACGCCGGCGATCCAGTCGATCTTTTTTAGGGATGCAATGGTTGCGCCACATTCGCGATGCAGTTCGGGGGACGATGCTCCCAGCTCGCGCATTTCTCCAGCGGCGAGAATCTTGCGGCGGTAGCCGGGAGTGGTGGCCAGAAGTTCGGCCAGCGCGTTCAGCGCGGTCGGGCTGGAATTGTAGGTATCGTTGATTACCGTGAATCCGGCCGCGAAGCGGATGACCTCGCCGCGCTTATCGGCCGGAACGAGCGTGGGGAAAACTTTTTGGGCGTCGGAGGCGTCGATGCCCCAGACGCTGGCCGCGGCGAGGGCGGCGACGGCGTTCATCACGTTGTGGCGGCCGATCAGCGGGAGTTCGAGGCGGGTGCGTCCCGAGGGCGAGACGAAATCGAAGGCGGAGCCGTCGATGCCGCGGTCTTCGATATTTTCGGCGCGGAAGGCGGCTGGTTTTCCGGCGGAGACTTTCGCCGTTCCGGCCGCGGTGGCGAACCAGACCACTGGCCCATGCGCGACTTGATCGAATTTGGCGGCGCGTTCGTCGTTCGCATTCAGCACGGCGGTGGCGTGGGGCCACGGCAAATTTTCGATCAGCTCGCGTTCCGCCAGGGCAATCTCCTCAATCGACGAAAAAAATTCCAGGTGCTCGACGGCGATGCGGGTGATGACGCCGACGTCGGGACGGGCGATCTGGGCCAGGCGCGCGAGCTCGCCGCGATGGGACATGCCCATTTCGAGGACGATGGCCTGATGATCGTCGTCCACTTGCAGCAGTGTGAGCGGCAAGCCGTATTCGTTGTTCAAATTTCCCTGCGTTTTCAAAACGCGCAACCGCGCGCCCACCAGCGCCGCCAGGATTTCCTTGGTGGTCGTTTTACCCACCGAGCCGGCCACGGCGCCAATGCGGCGGCCGGGTTCGGCTGCGCGCCAAATTTCGCAGGCGCGCGCAGCGAGCCGATGCAGAGCGGCCAGCGTATCGTCGACGGCAAACGCGCGGCGCTGGACGTCTTCGGCGAGGCCCGCAAATTTCGCGCGCGAAACCACGGCAGCGGCGGCTCCGCGAGCAAAGGCCGCCGCCAGATGATCGTGTCCGTCGTGACGCGGACCGTGTATGGCCACAAACAGTTCACCGGGCTCGATGGTTCGCGAATCGATGCCGACGCCGCCGATGTCGGTTCCCGGGGCCAGCGCGGCGGGCAGCGCGACACCCAGAGCTGTGGCAATTTGACTGGCGGTCCACCGCATTGCGTCTCCAATCGGCTCAGCGTTTGATCCTGGCCGGCGGTTGAACCGGCGCAACATCTGCTGCAATTGCAATCTCGAGGCCGAAAATCAAAACTTTTGGCTACCGCGTTCGCGCTCCGACCCGGCTTCAGTTTGCTGCCCGGCTAAAGCCGGCCGCTACAGGTGGCCTCTTCTTACGTCTTGCTAATGAGCGCTACGAAACTTTTTTCTTGTATCCGCGGCGGCGCAGAATGGCGCGGGCCTTTTCGCGATCGTCGAATTCGAAAGTGCGGTCGCGGAGAATCTGAACATTTTCGTGGCCTTTGCCGGCGAGCAAGACGATGTCGCCGGGCTTGGCTTCGTCGATGGCCATAGCGAGCGCGATGTCGCGGTCGGGCTCGATCAAATAGTTGGCGTTGGCTTTTTGCAGGCCGACGACGACGTCGTTGATGATGCGCAGCGGATCTTCCGTGCGCGGATTATCGCTGGTGAGAATCACCAGATCGCTGAGCGTCCCAGCGGCTTCGCCCATGGGCGGCCGGGTGGAGCGGTCGCGTTCGCCTCCGGCGCCGAAGAGCGTGATGATGCGGCCGGCGGGATTGAGTTCGCGCGCGGTGGAAATGAGATTGCGCAGGGCATCGTCGGCGTGGGCGTAATCGACGACCACGAGGAAGGGCTGGCCTTCATCGATGCGCTGAAAGCGGCCGGGAACGAGTTCGAGATTGCGAATGCCGGCTTCGATCTGAGCCACGGGAATATCGAGCGCGAGCGCGGCGCCGATGGCGGCGAGAACGTTGTAGACGTTGATGCGGCCGACGAGCGAAGAGCGAACTTCGACCGGACCCGCGGGAGTCTGCGCGGTGAATTCCAAGCCTTGAAAGCTGAGCGCAAATTTTTTGGCGGTGAGATCAGTCGGGCTATTGAGACCGTAGGTCAAAGTGCGTTCGGCAAGGCCGACCAAACGCGAGCCGTAAAGGTCATCGATATTCACCACCGCGACCCGCGGCACGCCGGCTCCGGTGCCGGTGAACAAAACTTGTTTCGCGGCGAAATATTCCTCGAACGTTTTATGAAAATTCAGGTGATCGCGGGTCAGATTGGTGAAAATCGCGACGTCGAAGTGGCAGCCCCAGGTGCGGTCCATGGCCAGCGAGTGCGAGCTGACTTCGAGGACAGCGTGGGTCCCGCCGGCGTCGCGCACTTCGGCGAACATCTGTTGCAAGTCGATCGATTCGGGCGTGGTGTTGGTGGCGGCGCGAAAACCTTGCGGCGTGTCGTAGCCGGTGGTGCCGATGCGTCCAGTGGTGAGTCCGGCGGCGTGCAGGATGGAATCGACAATATAAGTGATAGTGGTTTTGCCGTTGGTGCCGGTGACGCCGGCGAGTTTCAGGGCCGAGGCAGGACGGCCGTAAAAATTCGCGGCGGCGAGCGCCATGGCTTTGCGGCCGGATTCCGACAGGCATTCAACCCAGGCTACTTTTTTGTTGAGATCGGCCGGTGCAGGCTGGGCGCTGGTGATCGCGACCGCACCACGCGCTAGAGCTTCGGCTACGAATTCGTTGCCGTCGGCTTTCGCGCCGGGTAGCGCGAAGAAAAGCGCGCCGGGGACAACTTTACGGCTGTCGCACGCGACCGCGGTGATGCGCGCGGCTGCGTTTCCGCTTAGACGAACGGTTTCGATTCCGGCAAGAACCTGGGCCAAGTCCATTTCGATGCGCACCTGCAATTTTTTCCTTCGGGTCGCTGATTGCAATTTAGGCTCGCCTTCCACATCGGTTTTCAATTCACATTCCTGTTCGCGGGCAGTGCGGATTTCGCCGCCGGTTTGCGTGACGCAGTGGCCGAATTTGGCGCGGCATTCGCGTCCGCTGAAAGTTTTCCAAAGCGGACGGTGACTCCGCCGCCGCGCTGGGCGGGCGTACCGGCCGCGGGCGATTGTTCAATGGCAATTCCCTGGCCAATCAGTTGGGGAATCAGGCCGAGGCGCGAGCAGGTTTCGGTTACGCCGCGCACGGTTTGGCCGCTGAGGTCCGGAACGTCGATGGATTCTTCGCCGCTGAAGGCGACGGTTTGGGGCTGGCCGGGAGCAGCGGAGCGGTCCGCGCCGCTTTTCGAGACGGCATTCTGAAATTGTGCTTCGGCCTGCGCGTCGTCGCGTTCTTTGGCGTGCATTGCCGCTTGCTGCGCGGCGTCGGCTCCGGCGTCCGGCTTTTGCGATTTGTTGCCCGCGAATTCCAAATCGGAATTCATCGGGACGTCGTGCGGGACGTCCAGATAAGCGAGAACCTGTTCGGCGATGCGTTTGAAAACCGGGCCACCGAGATTGCCGCCCATGTGCTGGCCGACCGGCGAATCGAGGACCACGAGAATGGTGACGGCCGGTTCATTGACCGGCGCAAATCCGACGAAGGACGCGATGTACTGGGTGGGCGAGTAGCGCCCGGTGAGCGGATCGATTTTCTGGGCGGTGCCGGATTTTCCGGCGGCGGTATAGCCGCTGAGCTGTGCCGGCGTCCCGGTCCCGTGGAGAATTACGTTCTCCATCATTTCGCGAACGGTGGCGGCGGTTTTCGCGTCGGTAGCCTGGCTCGGCTCCGGACGCACGGGCAAAGGCAGCGTGGCGCTGTTGCGAATTTCCTTCACCAGATGCGAGCGGTAGAGCGTGCCGCCATTGGCGATGGCCGAAATGGCCGAGATGATTTGTACCGGCGTGACACTGACTTCCTGGCCGATGGCGACCGAGCCGATGGAACTGGGAGTCCAATTGGCGACGGTGCGGATTTTGCCGCGGTTTTCGCCGGGCAGCTCAATGCCGGTGGTCTCGCCGATGCCAAAATCGCGGATCACTTCATAGAAACGGGAAGCGCCGAGACGTTCGGCGATTTTGATGGTGCCGACGTCGCTCGATTTGGCCAGCACGTCGCGAACACTGAGAATTCCGAAGGGCAGGTGGTCGTGAATCAGGCGGCCAGCCACGACGATCGAGCCCATTTGGCAATCGATCATTTCGGCCGGATTGGTGAGGCCGTCTTCGATCGCGCCAGCCATGGTGATGGCCTTGAAGGTTGAGCCGGGCTCGTAGGAGGCGGCCACCGCAAGGTCCTGGCGATCTTCCGGGGGAAATTTCCCGGCATCGTTGGGATCGAACGTGGGGTAATTGGCGACAGCCAGCAGCTCGCCGTTCGAGGGGTCCTGAACGACGACTGTGCCGCTTTTCGCGTGAGACTCGGCGATCACCGCGGCGCGTTCTTTTTCGGCAATGTACTGGATAGTTTCGTCGATGGTCAGCACGACGCTGGCGCCAGGATCGGCGGAAGCTTCGTTGCGATCGTACAAATTCCTTTTGCCATCGGCCATGACGAAAGCGCGGCCGGCCCGCCCGCGAATGACATCGTCCAGTTTTTGCTCGATCCCGCCCATGCCTTTTTCGTCGGTATCGACCCAGCCGAGAACGTGCGAGAGGAATTCGTGCTGGGGATAAACGCGGCGGTTTTCTTTCTGGAAGAAGACGCCCTTGAGGTTCAGGTCGTCGATGCGTTCGACTGTTTCGGGAGAAAGTTTCTTGGCCAAGCGGACGGGCTTGGAGGCGTCGCGAATTTTGGTGGCGAGGTCATCGGCCGGGACGTTGAGCACGCGCGACAGCAGGCGCGCAACCATTTCGGGATCCTTGATTTCGGCGGGATCGCCGAAGACCGAATCCATGGGCATGCTGATGGCCAACTCGCGGCCTTTGCGGTCGTAGATGTAGCCGCGTGTGGGACTGATGTCGTATGTGCGCTGCTGTTGATGCTGGGCTTTCGCGAAATAATCGCTATAGCAGAAGAGCTGGAGGTAACCCAGGCGGGCCAGAACCGCCGCCATCCAAATCGCCGCCAAGACCCAGACGATCAGCCAGCGGAGACGCGGGTTGCGCTGCTCCATGGAGTCCGCCCTAACCATCGGAAACTTTTACGCGGCCAGGAATCGAAGTTGGATGCGATTCGATTCGGCCGGTCGAAACGAAAAGCGCAAACGCGGCCGAAAGGCCACGCCAAAATTACGGACGCTGCGGCTGCATGACCGCGCGAGCCTGGGCCAGCACGGCATCGCTGGGACCTGCGGACGGCGCGACCTGGCCCGGCATCGGAACGGTAAGTCCCAAAGTTCTGGCAATGTCGGCGATGCGGCCGGGCGAGCGCAGCGTGGCGTATTCCACCTGCAGCTGGCGGTTGAGCTGCGCGGATTTCGCGCGATCGCTCTCC
This sequence comes from Candidatus Acidiferrales bacterium, assembly GCA_036401315.1. Classification (GTDB taxonomy): domain Bacteria; phylum Acidobacteriota; class Terriglobia; order Acidiferrales; family UBA7541; genus Palsa-295. Next base: position 32,475 of record DASWVE010000106.1, on the reverse strand, counting down.
AGGCTCTGAATCTGGTAGCGCAGCTGGATGCAGGCGAAGTGCTGCCAGGCGTAAACCAGCAGACACAAAGCGATGGCGGCGCCGACCATCACGCGGCGCGAGAAGTCTTGCAGGCGCGCCGCGTCCATGGGGCGAACCAGCCGGGAATTATCGATGCGTTTTACCGTGAAATATTCAGTCATGACCACACCTGGGGCGCCGAGCCGGGGGCCGTCGCCAGCTTTGCAAGAACGCGCATCTTAGCGCTCCGGGATCGCGGATTCGATTGGATTTCCGCCGCGCCGGGCTGAATGATTTTTTTGGTCAGGATCTGGTACTCGCCTTCACGAGCCAGACGCTGAAATTCATGCTTCACCACCCGATCTTCGAGTGAGTGATAACTGAGGACGATTAACCGACCTCCAGGATTTAATGTGACAGGGGAACGCGAAAGAAACTGCCCGAGTGCCTCCTCTTCTCGATTCACCGCTATCCGCAGCGCCAGAAACGTTTTTGTCGCGGGATGCAGTTTCTGCCTTCCCCTTGCTTTTCGTCCCCCTGCCACAACCGTTGCCAGATGTTCGGTATCGCGAATAGGCCGCGCCCTCACGATCATCCTGGCGATTCTGCGTGAATCACGCTCCTCAGCTTTTTCGTAGAGGAGGTTGGCCAATTCTTGCTCCGACCATTGATTCACAATTTCGTCCGCGGTCAGCGGGTTTTCGGGGCTCATCCTCATATCCAGAGGGCCAGCCCAACGAAAAGAAAATCCGCGCTCCGCCGTGTCCAGCTCCAAACTTGAAATTCCCAGGTCGGCGATGATTCCGTCGAATCCGTGGAACTGATTCGCCGCCGCCACTTCGCCGATATCCGAGAATTCTGCCTGCACCAAAACCACCTGCCGCTCATGCGGCTGAAGCCGCTCCCGCGCGATTGCCAGTGCCTGCGGGTCGCGATCGATCCCCAAAACTTTTCCCGTGGTTAGCCGCTTAGCAATTTCCAGCGTATGGCCACCGGTCCCGACGGTCACATCTGCGTAGGTCCCGTCCGGCTTTACGTCCAACCACTCCAAAATCTCTTCGACCAGCACCGGCTTATGCAGCACGGTCAAAACCTAGATGCCCATCGCGTCCAAATTCTTGTCGTCGTCCGCATTCATCGGATTACGATTCAGTTGCTCGACGAAGCGCGTGTGATTCCAAATTTCCAGATAGGTCAGCTGGCCCTGCACATCGACCTCGCCCTTCATTTCCGCAGATTCGCGTAGGACGGGCGGAATCAAGATGCGTCCCTGGGCGTCGGCTTCGACTACCTGGCCGTAATAGTTGGCTCGCGCCAGAAATTTTTGTTTGGTGGCGTTGTGCGACGACACCTTGGCGAGTTTCTTTTCGATTTCTTCCCAGGCTTTCATGGGATAGACGCGGGCGTGAGTGCCTACCGAGCTGGTCACGTAGAATTTCGTGCCGCCCTTGCGCAGTTCGGCGAGAAAATCCGCGGGAATTTTGACTCTTCCCTTCTCGTCGACCGTCGCTAGATAGTTGCCCCGCAGCATGAATTGCCTCGAACGGCCCGCCCGGCGTGTGTAATTGCGAAATCACTCGCTGGTTCGCCCCTGCGATAAAAAGTAATGCTATTAAGGTTGAAAATTGGCCTGACTGCTGGGATCGCCGACTGCTTTGAAGCTTGGTAATGCTGTTGCGCCGACTGCGGTAGTGCTTGCTGCTTCCCTACTTTTTACCACTCTGCGCCACTTCTTCCCACTTTGTGCCCCGATTGTAGATGGCTTGCGAAACATGTCAAGAACAATTGTTTGCAAAACGAAAAATACTTGAGGATTTTCGGCGGGCGAAAAAATGAATTGTGGCGCGCGCAGCCGCAACCACCATTAGTGGTGGCGACGCGGAAACGATCTCATACCGCTAGTCTCACAGTTGCGACAAAACGCGAAAATGTTTTGTAAGAGTCAACAGCGGGCGGCAAAAAACAAAATTCGCGCTTGCTTGCGTGCGGGAGATTAGAAAAGCCGAAGAGAATTCGCGGTGGAAAATTATGGATTGCTGGGGTTGCGGACCTGGTCGAGGCCGCGAAGGACGGACTGCTCGTCGGGGTTCAGGCCGCGCATGAATTGCGGGTCGTTCATGGATTTTTGGCGGTCTTCGGGGGTCATGCCCTGGAGCGTATGCAGACGATCATTGACGGCTTGCTTGCGGTCGGGCGACATCTGCTGCCATTTAGGTAGCAGCGTGTGCTGGACGTAGTTGCGTTGGTCCGGAGACATGCGTTCCCAGGTGGCCTGGCGGTCTTTCATGGCCATCTTTTCGGTGGGTGAAAGGCGATTGTAGTTCTGCAGGTTCTGGCGGATCTGCTGCTGGCGTTCGGGCGGTAGCGATTTGAAGCGTTCGTTGTTCTGCAGAAAGTGGGCCTGCTGCTGGGGGGACATCTGGCCGAGTTTCTGGGCCCAGGGCCCGGGGAGATTCTTGGAGCCGGTGTTGCTGGCGTTCTGCACGCCGCCGACGGAATTAGTCGCGGCCGGCGAGTGCGCGGCGTTTTCGGCGGCGCCTTGCGGCGGACGCGGAGTTCCCTGCCCGTTTCCCGGTCCAGCGTTTCCAGCGTTCACGGCATTCGAATTTTGCGGCGGACGTCCAGTGGAGCTGTTCGCGTTCGTTTGCGGATCGTTGACTCCGTGCTGCTGCGGATTCCCGTTTGGATGATTGGCGTTCTGGCGCGCGGCGCGCATGGCTTGACGATTCTGAGCGCGGACCGCGGCGTTGTAGCCCGGGTGTGGGCCGTAATACGGACGGCCAGCGGGGCGTTGCGCGTGGGCAGGCTGCGGCGCAAAGCTCAGAAGTAGCGCGAAGGCGAGCGCCGAAATTATCCTGCCGTACCGCATTTTCATTTCACCTCTTGCAATTTCCAGGATGCCAACGCGATGCGAGCGCCGAAGCGGCGCGCCGTGATTCCGGTACAGATTCCCGGCCGCGTTATTCCTGTTTATTCCTGAGTGGGCGGCTGCTGCTGATCGGGATTCTGCTGGTTCACCGGCTGCGCCTGCTGATCGGCGGGCGAAGGTTCGGCGGGAACCTCCGACAGCGCGTCGAACTTGCTGAGCACGTCATAATTCTCGAGCACGCCCAAATCTTTGATGGCCTCGAAATCCTGCTGCTCGGTGGCGGCGGTAGCCGTTTCGCTGCCGCTATTGATGGCCCGCGGCATATCGCCGGTCCAAACGCTGAGCGCCAGCAACAGCGCCAAAGCGAACGCCAGGCGCGGATGCGGAACCATCCAACCGAACCAACGCGAACGGGGCTCTTCGGCGATGCGCGCGCGCAGGCGGGCATCGAAGCCGAGCGACGGTTCGACCGCCGGCAGCGCATCGAGCGTGCCCCACAGCTTCTGAAATTCCGCAGCGCGCGCGTGGCACGCGCCGCAAGCAGCCAGATGCTCTTCAACCTCATGACGGTCCGCGGAATTCGCGCGACGGTCGAGGTAAGCGATCAGCTGCCTGGAGATGTCTTCACATTTTTTCTGAGTATTCATGATTTAAGCCCGCCCTTCCCCGGCGCGCTGCGCTACCGGCTGCCCGGCTGGGGTGTTGACCAGGGGAGCCAGTTGCACGCGCAGGGTTTCGTAGGCGCGAAACAGGAGCGACTTCAACGCGCTTTCCGAACAATCTAAAATTTTCGCAATTTCCGTGTAATCCATTTCTTCGTACTTATGCAGCAGCACCGCGACGCGCTGTTTTTCCGGCAGCGCTTGAATGGTGCGCCGGATAAATTCCGAGCGGTCGCGTTCGATCATGTGCTCATCGATCCGCATTTCGCGGGTCGGCAGCTGGACCGGCGCTTCATCTTCTTCCACCGGCGCGTCGATCGAAACGTCCATCTGACGATGCCGGTTATCGCGAACCGAGTTCAACGCCAGGTTTGTAGCGATGCGGAACATCCAGGTCGTAAATTTCGCGCTCGGAGAATACTGTTTTCGCGCGCGATACACGCGCAAAAAAACCTCCTGCGCGAGGTCTTCCGCCGTCGCCTGATCCCGCACCATGCGGAACAAAAAATTGATCAGCGGGCTGCGATATTTTTGGAGGAGAAGGTTGAAGGACTCATCGTCCCCGGCCTTCACCTGCAACATCAGCTCGACATCAGACCTGACCATGGCACCGACAGTATAGCTAACACTCGCGTTGCCATAAAGTTGCAAGGCACCAGAATGTTCCATATAGCGGGCTCCGTCCCTGTACGTGAAACACAGGGGCAGGGTAAAAGTTGCCCGTTATTGCAGACCGCAGCGTGCAAGCTTTATCACTCTAACTGCTTATTCGTTAATGGCTTACAGGTGGAAAGCGAGTTTCAGGCCCAGCATGACGGCGACGCCGACGAAGACGAGTATCGCCATCCCCACGCCATGCTCCTTATTGGCCTCGGGGATCAGGTCAGAGGCGGCGACGTAGAGTGTAACTCCGGCGGAGACCGGCAGGGCGTAGCTGACGCTGCCGCGGACGGCGAACATGAAAATCATGCCGAGGAGGGTGGTGGCGCCGAGGATGGTGGCGGAAAGGAAGGCGGCTTGACGGCTGCGGCCGCTGGCGATCATCAGCGAGGCGACGGTGAAACCTTCGGGGAGCTTGTGCAGAAAAATAGCGATGAAGATGACGCCGCCGAGCCAGGTGGAAACCAGCAGGCCAGAGGCGATCGCGACACCATCGAAAAAAGTGTGGATGCCGAGGCCGAGCAGCGCGGCGGTGCTGGCGTGGGCGTGCGAAATTTCATGATGGTGCGTCTCTTCGCCGAAGTGAAAATGCGGCGCGAGGGTGTGTTCGAAAAAATGGACCAGGAAGTAGCCGGCGAGGATCAGCAGGAAAACCGTGTCGGTATCGCTGCTCGCTGATCCCGGCGCGGCAGTTTCGCGCAGCTTTAGCGACTCGGGAATCATTTCGAGGATGGCGGTGGCCAGCATGAAGCCGGCGCCGAGGGCGATGAAATAATTCAGGTAGCGGCGCGACCATTCGCGGTGCGCGACGAGCGAGCCGCCGAGCACGTTGGCTCCGGCGGCGGTGAGGCCGAGGAGCGCGGCTACGGCGATTCGAGTTGGGTCGGGCGAGAGCATGAACGAAACGAAAGTCGCAGCTTCAGGGGCTAAAGCCCCGCGTGGTGGCGATGTTTTTCGGCGGGAATAAACTCCCGCCCTTCCGAAGCATGTTCCTAGCTGGAGTGGCGGAACAGAATTACGTCGCCATCCTGCACGATGTATTCCTTGCCTTCGAGTTTCAGCTGGGCTTTTTCTTTGGCGGCGGCAAAACTTCCGGCTTTGACCAGATTTTCCCAGTTGACCACTTCGGCTTTGATGAAGCCGCGCTCGATGTCGCTGTGAATGGCGCCGGCGGCTTCCTGGGCGTTCATGCCGCGTTCGATGGTCCAGGCGCGGCATTCGGGTTCGCCGGCGGTGAGAAAAGAAATCAGTCCGAGCAATTTGTAGGTGGCTTGAAGCAAGCGGTCGCGGCCGGATTCTTTCAGGCCGTAGGCGTCCATCATTTCTTTGGCTTCGGCTTCGGGCAACTCGGCAAGCTCGGCTTCGATTTTCCCGCAGAACGGGACCACCAGAGTCTGCGGTTTGGCAGCGAGCTTTTCCAGGTGATGCTTTTCGATGACGCGATCGATGTCGCCGGCCTCGTCGTCACCCAGATTCAAAACGTAAAGCATCGGCTTGCGGGTCAGAAATTCGAAAGCCGTAAGCATTTTCATTTCTTCCGGCTTGAATTCGAGTTCGCGCAGGGGCTGTTCGGCTTCGAGGGCTTTGCGGCAGCGCGACATCAGCGCCAATTCAGTCTCGAGGCCGGTATCTTTCTTTTTCTTCAGATCTTTTTCCAGGCGCTCGATGCGTTTGGAAGCCTGCTCCAAATCGTAGAGCAGCAGCTCGATTTCGACGCTTTCGATGTCGCGCATGGCATCGAGCGAACCGCCTTCGTGCGGCACCGCCGGATTTTCGAAGAGCCGCACCACGCAGGCCAAAGCGTCCGTTTCGCGCAAGGGCGCCAGCGACGCGGAATTTTTCTCGCGATCTTTCTGCAGCCCGCCGACGTCTACGTACTCGATGGTCGCGAAGGTATTTTTCTTGGGCTTAAAAATTTCGGCGAGCGCCAGCACGCGCGGGTCCGGCACTTTGGCGATGCCAATGTGCGCCTGGGTCGGCGAACTGCGTCCTTCCAGCTTCGCACCGGTGAGGATGCGGAATAGACTCGTCTTCCCTACCTGCGGCAACCCAATAATTCCAGTTTTCATAAGCCCACGATACTAGCACAGGCATTGGCCCCGGGCGCTGGCACCGGCGGGACGGACGGCGAACCACTGACTCCGGCTGATTTTCTCGAAAACTTGACTAGGAGTTTATACTGCGAAGGTCGGTGTTCCTGCCGTCAAGGAGGTGATCCCTGAGGTACACGAAACTTTAGAAGCAGACTAGAGGGCGCTCGTGAGTGATCCGGGCGCCTTCTTTTTTTGGAAACGCGATTTTCAATTGGCGGGTCCGGCGTTACTATGTGGCGGGAAAGCGAGGAGGCTGCATGAAAATCGCCGTGATTATTGCTCGTATTCTGGTGGGTTTACTCTTCGTGGTATTTGGTGCGAACACCTTCCTGAATTTTATTCCTTCCCCGCCCTTGCCACCCGGTGCGGCCGGGCAATTTCTGGCTTCCTTGGTTTCGTCGCACTACGTGATGGTAATAGGCGCCGCCGAGATTTTGGGTGGCTTGCTATTGCTGATTGGCCGGTTCGTGCCGCTGGGCCTGACATTTCTGGGCCCAGTGCTCGTGAATATTCTGTCTTATCACTTGCTGATGTCCCGGCAGGGGCTTGCTATGGCGTCGGTGGTCGTGCTTTTGTGGTTTTTTCTGTTCTACGCGTACCGCGAATATTTCGCGAGCCTTTTCGTGATGCGCGCGCAGCCGCGCTAGGCAGCGAGTTGGTCGCGAAGGCTTGAAAGCAGGAAAGGAATGCGGAGCATGCGCCATCGGAAATTGTTGAACCGGCGAACTACCTCTTTCCTGGTTCTTTTTTTCTTGGTGTGCGGGGCCGGCCTGGCCCAAGAGCCGGCCGCCACATCCGCGCTCGAGTTGCTCGATCATTTGGCGGGCCGGTGGGTGCTGCAAGGGACGATCGGCGGAAAACCGACGACGCACGATGTGCAGGCCGAGTGGGTGTTGAAGCGCGAATACCTGCGGCTCCACGAAGTCTCACGAGAGAAAGACGCCAAGGGCGATCCAGCCTACGAAGCCATCGTTTTGATCAGCTGGGATCAGAAAACGCAGCAGTACACCTGCATGTGGCTGGACTCGACCGCGGGCGGAGGCTTATCGGCCGAGGGGTTGGCCCACGGGAAAAAATCGGGAGATTCGATTCCGTTTCTGTTCACGATTCCGCCTGCCGATTATATTCACACCACCTTCGCCTACGACCCCGGTACGGACACCTGGAAATGGCTGATCGATGTGGAGTCCAACGGCAAAACGGATCACTTCGCGGATGTAAAGCTGTCACGGGCGCACTAAGCGCGCCTCATCGGACCTAACCTGCGGTTTCATCGTTTACCTTTGAGGGTAGTACTTTCGAGGAAAGACTAGCGGTCGAATTCGCAATGATAAAATAGCTTGTGACTACGCCGTCCAAGCTGGGTGTAGCGTTTCTGAGCCTCTTCGGCCTGCCCTTCCTGGGCGTGGGCCTTTTCGCTGCGTACTCCTTTCTCAATACTCCCAATCAGCCGCTGTCGACCCGCATTGGCGCGGCGGTTTTTGCTCCGGTCTTCGCCATCATTGGCGGCGGGTTGATCTTCGGATCGTTCTACGGATATTCCCTCCAGAAAAAACAATTCGAGATGCAACAGGCGCAGCCGGCTTCGCCGTGGTTGTGGCGCGAGGATTGGGCCGCGGGGCGCGCCGAAAGCAAAAAAGCGAAGGTGCTCGGCTGGTGGATCGGCGCGGTGCTCTTGAATATGCTCTCGCTGCCTTTCGTGGTGGGCACTTTTGACCAGGCGATCGAAACCCGCAATCCCTCGTATATCGTTCCGTTCATCTTCGGGCTGATGGGGCTGCTGGTTTTCGTGGGCGCGATTCGCGCGACCATTCGCCGCGAGCGTTTTGGCAAAACGTATTTCGAACTGGCTTCGCTGCCGTTTGCTCCGGGCGGACGGATGGCTGGATCGATTCATTTGCAAATGAATAGCGATGCGGCGCATGGGGTCGATCTGAAGCTGACGTGTTTTCGCCGAGTGGTGACCTCAGCCGGAAAAAATCGGGCGTCGCAACAGGTTCCGCTGTGGGAAGCTTCGAAAAATGTTCCGGCAGCGGCGTTTCAGCGCGGGCCGATGGACACGGCGATTCCCGTTGAGTTTCATCTGCCCGCAGAAGCGTTTCAGACCAGCCACGACAGTCTGGACGATCAGGTGTTCTGGCAGTTAAACGCCAGCGCGGATGTGCCGGGAGTGGATTACTCGGACGAATTCGAAGTACCGGTGTTCCGCGGCGGCGCTACGGCGACATCGTTTGGGACGGCTAACGCCTTCGCCGGTGCCACGGAAACGAACGGTTTTTCTGCGAGTCGCATTCCGGAGGAATTGTCCGAAGAAGTCGCGGAGCCGGCGCGACACAAGGTCATGGTCGAAGATTCGCCGGGCGGCCTGGAGTTTCGGTTTCGTCCTGCGCGCAACATCGGCCGCACCTTGCTGGTCGTCGTTCTCGCGGTGGCGGTCAGCGCGCTTTTTTATGGAATGCTGACTTCAAAGGCGCGGACGCCTTTCTTCGCCTACGGCGTGGTCGGTTTCCTCGATTTCTTCCTGATTCTGGCGGTGATTCATACGGCGCTCACGGCGACGCGCATCACTGTGGGTAACGGACAGATTTCCTGGAAGAAATCGATCCTGGGAATCGGCGGCACACATCAGCTGCAAATTTCCGAGGTGGATTCGATCGCGGCGGTAACCAGTATTCAGCAGGCCAGTTCGTCCGGCAGCACCCTGTATTCGCTGCGGCTGAGGAGCAAGGCTGGAAGAGTCCTGACCATGGTTGACGAGATCGAGAGCCGCGAAGAAGCGCGGTGGATTGTGGCAAAGATCGAAAAACGCGCGGGCTTGCGCGCGAGCACGCAAGTGGAAGTGTTGGACTCACCGTTCTACGGGCCGCCGCCGCAGCCGGGCTCGGCTCCCACCCGGCGTTCCCTCGTCTCCCGCTAAAATCGCATCGGATTAACGGAATCTGAACGGTCGCTACGGGTCTGATACGATGTGCGGCCGGGAGGCCGGCGCATCCGCAACCACCGGAACTGAATCCAAATCCAACATGACCAAAACCATTTCACTGCCGTTCGATCATGTGCAGGCGCACGCGCATTTGTCCGGTCGGGACAAGCGCCTGGCGCGGCTGATCGAAAAAACCGGGAGCTTTCATTTCAATTTGGACGATTGCGACAGCGTGTACGAATCGCTGCTGGAAGCAATTACGCACCAGAGCATCAGCGGCAAAGCGGCGGCCACGATTTTCGGGCGGATCAAGAAATTGGGGACCGAAGGGCGCTGCCCGACGCCGCAGCAGATTCTGGCGGCGCCGGATTTAACGCTGCGCGAAGCCGGGCTTTCGTACGCGAAAGCGGCGTCGATGAAGGATTTGGCGCAGAAAACGATCGACGGCGTGGTGCCGACGATCGAACAGGCGCACACACTTTCCGACGAGGAGTTGGTGGCGCGGCTGGTTTCGGTGCGCGGCATCGGCGCGTGGACGGTGGAAATGTTTTTGATGTTCCGCCTGGGACGCCCGGACGTGTTGCCGATTCACGATTACGGCGTGCAGAAAGGTTTTGCACTGACCTACGGCAAGAAATTCATGCCCAAGCCGAAGGAGCTGACCGCGTTCGGCGAACGCTGGCGGCCTTATCGTACCGTCGCCAGCTGGTATATGTGGCGCGCGGTCGACTTGTACGGCAAGAAACGTAAAGTCCTGCGCGAGCCAGCCAAGAAGAAAAAGAGAGGAAAAAAGACGCCGCCCGCAAAAAAGACGCGGACGAAAACGGCGAAGAAAAAATCGATAGCGAAGCGGAAGAAACGCTAGTTCATTTCGGATTTAGCTGTTCGGGCTGCGTACGGTAAAAAACAAAGAAACGATTCCGAGCAGCAGGACCGCCACTTCGAGGCGCACGGACATCTCGTGCAAGCGATCGAATTCGACGCGCAGTGGGCTGTCTTTCGGCGTGGCATCGACGGACACCATCTGGGTGCGCAGGTCGTGCAGGCGGGAAGTCACATGCGCTTGCGAGAACACGGTCAGGGCGAGCATCAGCGCAACGCCGAGGATGGCCGGCTGCAGCAGGTCCTTCATGCCGCGCACCATAAAAAATCCCACGACGAGATAAAGAATTCCGGCGACTAAGCCCAGGAAATGCAGGCGCGAGAGCGAATAGCCAACGATAGCGCCAGCCTGGTCGCGGTCCTTCAAGGTGGCGAAGGCGCCGGGCGCCACAACAAAGCTGAGATAGATGATGGAGCCGACCCAGGTGCCCAGCGCGAAGACCTGCAAGAATTTCGGCAATGAGTTCATAATTTTCCCGGCGGCAGTATAACCCAGCGCGCTGCCTTACGCGTGCGCCGCACAACCGCACCGCTATCACAAATGGTACGGGGAGCTTGTGGTAGGATTTTGGCGGTGATTTTCGCGGGTCATTGCGCGGGCTAAAAGATGTCTCCACGACAGAAAGTTCGCCTGATTTTTTCCACGGCTCTGGTGCTGCTGGCGCTCAGCGGCATCGCGGCCACGGTCAGCATTGTCAATCTGGTGCGCAGCACGAAATGGGTGGCGCACTCCTACGACGTGAAGCAGTCGATCGCGCGGGTGGAATCGCTGCTCTCCAATTCCGGCCGGCTGCGTGCGGTATTTATTTCTTCACGCGATGCGTCGTTGCGGGACCAATTCGACGCTACCACCGCCTCCGTTGCACCCGAAATGCATCACTTGAAAGAGCTGACCAACGACAATCCGGTGCAGCAAGCGCACTGCGAGCAACTCGAACAGCTGGCCACTGAGCGAGTGGACGTGCTGACCGCTTCGGTAAAAAAGTTTGCCACCGGCCAGAGTGACTCGACCGATGAAGCGGCCTTCAGCGGTGCCAACCTGAAGCTGGCCGGCGACACGACCCACGTGCTGACCGATATGAAAAGCGACGAGGATACGCTGCTGCAATTGCGGGTGCAGAAATCGGACCGGCTGCTGAAGTTGTCGGTCGCTTCGCTGATCCTGATGTTCCTGGCGTCGATTGTGCTGATCGCGGTGCATTACCGCATGCTGATGGTGGAGCTGGGCAAGCGCGAAGAGAGCGAGACCAGCGCGCGGCACTTGAGCGCGCAACTGCTGCGCCTGCAGGATGAAGAGCGCCGGAGATTTTCGCGCGAACTGCATGATGGGCTAGGCCAGACTTTAGCGGTGCTGAAGTGGACGTTAAGCAGCCTGCTGGAGAAAAATCCGGAGGATCCGACGATCGCGGAATCGGTGAAATCGGTGGACGAAGCGGTCCTGGGGACGCGCACAATTTCGCATTTGCTGCATCCTCCGCTGCTGGATGAAGCGGGATTCGATTCGGCGGCGCGCTGGTATGTGGAAGGATTTTCGCAGCGCAGCGGAATTCCGGTGACAATCACGATCGGCGAAGTCGGGCGGCTGCCGCGGTCGGTAGAGCTGGCGCTGTTCCGCGTGCTGCAGGAATCGCTGACCAATATTCACCGCCATTCGAAAAGTCCGCGCGCGGAAGTTTCGCTGAGCGCCGACAAGAAAAATGTGACGCTGCGCGTGCAGGATTACGGCAACGGCATCCCCGAAGAGACGCTCGAAAATTTCCTGAGCAAGGGCACGCGCGTCGGCGTCGGATTGGCTGGGATGCGCGAGCGGGTGCGCGAACAGGGCGGCCAGTTCGAGATTCGCTCCAGCCCGCAGGGGACGCTGATTGAGGTGACTTTGTCGCGGACCGCGCCAGCCGGCATCGAGAACGAATTTACCGATACTTCCCTCGCGTAGCGGGTCTGCGTTTCGTTAGCCTCGTGGTAAAGCCTCCGGCAGCCCAACTTTTTAAGCACACCTGTACTTTCGGCGGCTAACACTGGGTTAGGAATAATGTTAAGACTGGAAGGCGGGGGAAATGGTGGGCGACCAAGGACTTGAACCTTGGACCTCTCCCGTGTGAGGGGAGCGCTCTAACCAACTGAGCTAGTCGCCCGTCTAACTAACTTACTTTTTGTAGCAGAAGGCCGCCCCAATTGCAAACGACGACACAAACCTCGACGCAAACGAAAACTGGGAACGCCAGCGCGCGGCTGGGGGAATTGCTGCGCTCGATTGGGCGGGTGGTGAAGGGCAAAGACGAAGTGATCCAGCTGGCGCTCACGGCGCTGCTGGCGCGCGGACACTTGCTGATCGAAGACGTGCCGGGCGTGGGCAAAACGACGCTGGCGCAGGCGCTGTCGCGCTCGTTCCGCTGTTCGTTCCAGCGCATTCAATTCACTTCGGACATGCTGCCGAGCGACGTGATCGGGGTGAGCGTTTTCAATCCGGTGACGCAGGCTTTCGAATTCAAGCCGGGGCCGATTTTCGCGAACATCATCGTGGCGGATGAAATTAACCGGACCACGCCGAAGACGCAGTCTTCGCTGCTGGAAGCGATGAACGAAGCGCAGATCACGGTGGACAACCATACGCATCCGCTGCCGAATCCGTTCCTGGTGCTGGCTACGCAGAATCCGATCGAGCATCACGGCACGTATCCGCTGCCGGAATCGCAGCTGGACCGGTTTTTGATGCGCATCAAGATGGGCTACCCTTCGCGCGAAAGCGAAAAAGAAATTATTCGCAACAACGCCGGACATTCGCCGGTCGAAAAAGTCACTCCGGTGATGGACGCGAACGACGTGGTGGCCATGCAAGAATCAGTGGCGCGCGTGAAAGTGGATGAGAGCCTGCTGGATTATGCTTTGGAGATCGTCGACCGCACGCGGACGACGGAGCAGCTGAGCCTGGGCGTGAGCCCGCGCGGCGCGGTGATGCTGCATCGGGCGGCCCAGGCGCGCGCGTTCTTGGAAGGCCGCGATTTCTGCCTGCCCGACGATTTCAAACGCCTGATCGTTCCGGTGTTCGCGCACCGCGTGGTGGTCAGCTCGCGTTACGTTTCCACCCAGAAAAAATCCGAGCAAGCCGAAGCGATCCTCAGCGACATCGTCGATTCCACGCGCGTTCCGGTGTAGGCGCGCGATGCCGGCGCCTTCGTCTTCCCGAACGATCCCCGCGCAACCGGCAGTGGCCGGTTCCGCAATTCTCCGCATGTGGCAAAAACGCGACCGCCCTGGATGGCGGAGCTTTGGCGTGGCCATGCTGGTGTTGTCGGCGGCGCTGATCGTCGCGTTATTTTCGGCGGCGGTGGCGCAGCAGGGGCGCGTGGCTTTGGCCGCGGCTTCGACGGCGGTGGCGTTGGGATTGGCGGGCTGGGTAGCAGTGGCGATCGTGCCGAATCTGGCGCGGCGGACAAGTTTGCGCTGGGTGGTGGCGCAGATCGATTACAAGCTGACGCGCGAAGGCGTGGCATATCTCGGCGTGGTTGGCGTGCTGATTCTGGCGTCGGTGAATACCGGCAACAATTTGCTTTTTATGATTTTGGCGTGCTCGCTGGCTGGAATTGTGATTTCTGGCGTGCTTTCGCGGGCGGTGCTGACCGGCGTGGAATTGAAATTCGACATGCCGGAGCATGTGTTTGCGGAGCAGCCGGTGATGGCGGAGTTGGAGCTACGCAATGCGAAGGATTTTTGGCCGTCGTTTTCGCTGCGGGTGATGGGCAGGGTGAAAAAGGATGCCGCTAACGAGATTCTGACGCGGCCGGTGTTTTTTCCGTACATTCCGGGCCAAGGCACGGCGCGGCAAAAAGTGGAATTGAATTTTCCGCGGCGGGGATCGTATCGGCAGGATGCGTTTGGAATTCAGACCCGCTTCCCTTTCGGATTTTTCGAGAAGACGCGCACGGTGGCGTCGCAGATGGAAATTCTGGTTTATCCGCGCGTCGAGCCGACCGACCAGTTCTACGAAGTGCTGCCGCTGCTGAGCGGCGAGATGGCCAGCATTTTCCGTGGGCGCGGGCACGAATTGCATTCGCTGCGCGATTATTTGCCAACGGACAGTGCGCGTTTTGTGGATTGGAAAGTGACGGCCCGCGCGGGACACATGGTGGTGCGGGAATTCGCGCGCGAAGACGAGCGCCGGGTGATGCTGGTGCTCGATCCGTTTGTCGGGCCGCCGCGGGAGGAGCTGGGCAAGCTGGCCGAGGCCGAACACGCCGAGAAATTCGAACGCGCGGTTTCGATGGCGGCTTGCATTGCGTGGCACTTCAACGAGATCAATTCGGCGATGCAGTTTCGGACGAACCGGTTTGCGACCGCGATGGCTCCGGCGGGGGAAATCATATACGACGCGCTGAGGGAGCTGGCCACGATTCGGCCGGATGATTCGGCGGTGGGTGGGAAGTTTCTGGATGATTTGGCCGGCGAGAATGAGGTTTTCAAAATCATTATTACCGCGCGGCCGCAACATTCGATTCCTACGGCGTTGTGGTCTTCCTCGTATTTCGTGTTCCTCGATACTTTGTAAGATTTTCCTTCCGCGAATGATTTCCTGGCAGTAGAACGTCGCTGGCGCGAAGCGTGCGAGAATACTTTTCGCATGAAAACGCATCTTGCGGGCCGGTCTCTGGGACAATTTCGTGAGCGGTTGCTGAAATGGTTTCGCGCGCACCAGCGCGATTTGCCGTGGCGGAGCAGCCGGGATCCTTATCGCATCTGGGTGGCGGAAATCATGCTGCAGCAGACGCGCATTGCGGCGGTGATGCCCTACTACGAGCGTTTTCTGGAGCGCTTCCCTTCGGTTCAATTGTTGGCCGATGCTCCGCAGCAGGAGGTTCTGAAACTGTGGTCTGGCCTCGGCTATTACAGCCGGGCGCGCAATTTGCATTTGGCGGCGAAGAAAATTGTGGCTGAACATGAAGGCAAATTCCCGCGCGGCCCAGAGGCTGCGCTGAAATTGCCGGGAATAGGTGTGTATACGGCGGCGGCGGTGTTGAGCATTGCTTATGACGTGCCGTTGGCCGTGCTGGATGGCAATGTCGCGCGGGTACTGGCACGAATCGACGCGATTCATGGCGACCTCCGTGCGCCGCGCACCTGGCGCGCGCTAACCGAAAACGCAGATCGACTCCTGGCACAGGATGCGGCCAGCGACTGGAATCAGGCGCTGATGGAACTGGGCGAAGTAATCTGCACGCCGAAATCACCGCGCTGTCTGTTGTGTCCGGTGCTGCAGTCCTGCCGCGCGTACGCTGAAGGAATCACCCACGAGATTCCGGCGCCGCGCAAAAAACGCGCGCCCGTATCGCAGACGATCGCCGCGTTAATTCTGCTCGACGCGAAGGGCCGCACGCTGCTGGTGAAAGATCCGGGCGCGCACGACGACGTACTCTTTTCGCGGATGTGGCAATTCCCGGCGATTCAGGTTTCGCGCGAAGCAAAGCTCGAGCTGGAAAAATATTTTGCCGAGAGCTTTGCGCTGAAGAAGCTGGAGCTCGAAGAGCTGCCCTCTGCGCGCCACGGTGTGACGTTTCGGAGCATCACCCTGCTTCCCTTCCTCGCGCGAGTCGCAAAACTCCCGAAGCCGCCACGATCCCGCATATTGGAACTAAAAAAACTGGAAACGGTGCCGGTTTCCAGCGCCACCAAGAAGCTGGCGGCCGCCGTGGTTCAATCCATCCGAAAACCTAGCTAAAGGTCCCGCTTTCGCCGTTTTCGCCATGATTCATTGGGCATTTCGCGCGCCGCGAATTCCGGCGCCTCGCGCCGCGCTGTTATCATGGATATGAGGCTTATGGCTTCCACGGCGCGCATCACGGCTCCGCCGCTTCCGGCGGTGCAACGGTATTTCGAGGTGTCGCTGTTTCTGCTCGTCTCGACCGGAATTATTGCGGTCGTCACCACCGGCAAGCTGGACCCGATCACCACGGCGATCACGCCGGTCGCGCTAATTTTTAAAGCGGTGCGCATCTGGAAAAACCGGGGGCCGGAAATTTCGGCGCGGCTAGCGACTGGTTTGGTTCTGGCCTACTTCCTGTTTTTCCCCATCGATCTTTGGGTCGTCTCGCGCAATCTGGCGGAAGGCGCGCCGAATCCCACGCTGTACGCGGCACTGCTGGCGGCGATTCACCTGATGTTGTTCGCCACGCTGGTGCGGCTATTTTCCGCGCGCACCAATCGCGACTTCGCTTTTCTGGCCATGCTGGCAGTGACGTGCATGCTGGCCTCCGCGATTCTTACCGTAGAAACGTCCTTCCTGGTGGCGCTCGCGATTTTTCTGGTGCTGGCGGTCTCGACGTTCGTCGCGCTGGAAATCCGGCGCGGCGCGGACAACGCGGTTTCGCCGCCGCTCGAACCCGGTTCGCCGCTGGCGGGAAAGCTGAATCGCGCGCTGGGGATCACTTCGGGGCTGGTGGCAATCGGCACACTGGCGATCGGGTCGATATTTTTCTTCGCGATTCCGCGTTTCACCTCCGGCTATTTAAGCGCGCTGAGCCTGCAGCCGAGCCTGATGACCGGATTCAGCGACAACGTGACGCTGGGGCAAATCGGGCAGATCAAGCAGAGCAGCCAGGTGGTGATGCGCATTCACGTCGAGGGCGACCCCGAGGCCAATTTCAATATTCACTGGCGCGGAATCGTGCTGACCAATTTCGACGGCAAGCGCTGGTTCACTCCGCCGCAGCACGACCAGATCGTGATTCCCGCGGATTCAAACGGCGTCTACGAAATGAATCCGCCTTCCCTGCCCGCCGGCGATTCTTTCCGCCTGCAATACACGGTGCTGATGGAGCCGATCGCGTCCGACGCAATTTTCGTGGCGCCGCGAATTCAATCGCTGCAAGGGCGGTTCGGAAATGAAGCGGAGCCGGTGGGCAGCAGCCAGAGCCAGAGTTTTCTGCTGCTCGACGATACCGGCTCGCTGAGCAACCCGCTGCACAACGAAACCAAGACGCGCTATCAGGGAATTTCGATGGTGCCGGCGGTGCCGCCGGCGCAATTGCGGATCGTTTCGACGCTGTACCCGCAAAACATCGCCGAGACCTACCTGCAATTGCCGCAGCTCGACCCGCGGATCAAAAAGCTGGCGGAGCAAATCACCGCGAATTCGCCGACGGAATACGACAAGGCCGCGGCGATCGAATCGTATTTGAAGGCTCATTTTCAATACAGCCTGAATCTGACCGGAAAGCAGACCAATGACCCTCTGGCGTATTTTCTTTTCACCCGCAAGTCCGGCCATTGCGAATTTTTCGCGGCGGCGATGACGGTGATGCTGCGCGACGTAGGGATTCCGGCGCGTTATGTGGGCGGATTTCTGCCCGGAGAATACAACGACGTCGGTGGCGACTGGATTGTGCGGGCCAGCGACGCGCATACCTGGGTGGAAGTTTTTTTTCCCGGCTATGGATGGATCACTTTCGATCCCACCCCTTCGGGCGACGGGCGGCGCGCCGGAATTTTCGACCGCATCGGAAAATATTGGGACTGGTTTCAGTTTGCCTGGGGCGAGTGGATCATCAACTACGATTTCGGGCACCAGATGGCGTTGGCGCAGAACGCGCAGAAGTCCGGCCGCAACTGGGGCGAAAGCGCGCGCAAATATTATGAAGAAAAGCAGCGGGCGGCGATCAAGCTGATCCTTGAATTGGATAAACGAGCGGAAAAT
The DNA here is from genome assembly GCA_036401315.1 of Candidatus Acidiferrales bacterium. GTDB lineage: Bacteria > Acidobacteriota > Terriglobia > Acidiferrales > UBA7541 > Palsa-295. The sequence continues at coordinate 14,699 of DASWVE010000106.1, read as the reverse complement.
TCGCGCTATTTCCTGCCGGGGCTGCTGGCGATCCTGGTGATGATCCTGCTGTACCTGCGCGGGCGCGCGCTGTTCACTTTTATGATGGCGCGGTGGAGCCTGCGCGCGCGGCGCGGCGGGAATATTACGGCGTCGTTGGCGACGCTGGAATACCGCGAAATGCTGCGCATGCTGGAAAAACGCGGCTGGAAGAAATCGTCATCGCAGACCGCGCAGGAATTTGCCGCGGCGATTCCCGCGTCCGACATAGCTGCGCCGGTGGCGCAGTTGACGCAGCTGTACGAATCGGCGCGATTCGGAAACCATGCCGCGCCAGCGCAGCAAATGTCGGCGCTGCTGCGGATGATCCGCGAAAGCCTACGCAACGCTGCAACGCTCGCGCGATCGTGAATAACGGCAACAGCATTTTGAAGCCAACCGAGAGCTGGAAATATCTGGTTTTGTTTGCAGTGGTCGCGGCCATGGCTGGCGCGATGTTTCTGATCCAGCCCATTCCCCAGAGTGAGACCTACCATCATTTCGCGGACACGCGTTCGTTCGGAATCATTCCTAATTACTTGAATGTTCTTTCGAATTTATTTTTCCTGATCGCCGGCGTTCTAGGCATGCGGCTTGTTTTGCGCGAGCAAGGGCCGGCGCTGTTCATCGAGCCCGCGGAGAAATGGCCGTACTTCCTGTTTTTTCTTGGAGTCGCCCTAACGACGTTCGGCTCCGGCTACTATCACGCCGCACCCGGCGATGCACGACTGGTGTGGGACCGCCTGCCGATGACGATTGGCTTCATGTCTTTGCTGGCCGCGACGATTGACGAAAGGATTGGAGTGAAGGCCGGACTGCGATCGCTGGCGCCGTTGGTGATATTAGGTTTGGCGAGCGTGCTCTACTGGAATTTCACGCAGCAGCGAGGACAAGGCGATTTGCGGCCGTACGCGCTGGTGCAGTTCGGCTCGCTGGTAACCCTGTTGCTGCTGGTCGGGCTATTTCCTCCGCGCTACACGCGCGGGGCCGACCTGATCGTCGCACTGGGAATTTACGTCGCGTCGAAAATTTTCGAAGCGCTGGACTCCGCGATTTTCAGCGTGGACAGAATCGTCAGCGGACACAGCCTGAAACACGTGGCCGCGGCGATTTCCGCGTATTGGATCTACCGAATGCTGAAACTGCGCTCGCCGATCGCGGCGCGGCAAAACTAGCCGTGCGCTAGTTTTCCGTGCCGCGACCGCGGCCATACTTCAACTCAGCAAATCCGCGACGCTAATTATTTCGAAGGTGTTCGGGTCGTAGACGATCACGTAACCGTCGAAATACCCGACCACGTATCCGGGCGGCGGTGGCGGCAGGTACGTCAGCAAGCCCGGAGGCACCGGCGAGAAATAGCCGCGGTCGCCAAACGAGATGTAGCCGCCGATGATGAAGTTCGGGCGACGGCCGCGATTGATGTAGCCGAAGTTGCGGCGGTAATAACGGCGCATGCGATCGTAATCGCCGGGACGCCAGCTATACGGCGGCGGGCGATATCCGGGCGGCCGCGATGGCGGACGGTATCCGGGTCTGCCGGGTTGCGGCCTCGGGCCTGGAAGTGGTGTGGGCCTGACTGGACGATTGATCGGCTTGCCGGGCTGTGGTTTTCCAGGTCCGGGGACCGGCTGAATCGTGGGGCGGTCTCCCGGCTTTCCAGGACGCGACGGCTGCTGCGGTTTTCCCGGCGACGGTTGTTGCGGTTTCCCGGGCCCAGGTTGTGGCCGGGGCGTGGGGCGTGTCTGCGGCGGATTGACGGGTTGGGTGCTCATTTGCGGCCGCGGCCGTGCGATGGCTCCCGCGGAAAATATCGAGAGTGCGATCGCTGCGCAAACCGACACCGAAAACTTCAGCGCGAAGCGCGAAGTAAGATTGCGAATATTTTTCATGCTGTTCCCCCGGAAATGCGCTGGGCCGTCCGCGCCAGTCTACACCCGTACGCGATTCCTGGTAATCAACTCGCGTGGCCGGGAAAAGTTGCGCGACTTCGGCGCGCGTGGTCGGCCCGGCGGGCGCGGGTCGAACCCAACTGGCGCGCGGTTTAATATGGTAGAATCGGTGTTTCCGCAGTAGGCCAAGGACGCCACAGTTATGCCCAAAGTAGGATTCGTCAGCCTGGGATGCCCCAAGAACCTCGTCGATAGCGAGGTGATGATGGGTATTCTTGCGCGCGCGGGTTATGAACTGACGCCGCGGGCCGGCGAAGCCGACGTGCTGGTGGTGAATACCTGCAGCTTCATCGAGCCGGCACAGAAGGAATCGGTGGATTCGATTCTGGAGATGGCGGAGTACAAAAAGTTTGGGAAGGCGCAGAAACTGATCGTGGCCGGATGCATGGTCGAGCGCTACCGCAACGATATTCGCCAGCAGATTCCGGAAGTCGATGCGGTGATCGGCACCGGTGAAGTGGAAAAAATCCTGGAAGCGTGCGAAGGGCAACTGCGCGCGGACGATGCGGGCACGCACGCTGCGGAATTGCCGGACTATTTATATAACGACGCGACGCCCCGGATTCTGGCGACTTCGCGGCACACCGCGTACATCAAGATCAACGAAGGCTGCGACCATCCTTGCACTTTTTGCGTGATTCCGCAGTTGCGCGGGAAATTCCGCAGCCGGCGGTTTGAATCGGTGGTGCGCGAAGCGGAAAATCTGGCCGCCGCGGGCGTGCGGGAAATTTCGCTGATCGGCCAGGACACGACTTTCTACGGCGAAGATTTGGGCATTCGCGATGGCTTGGCGACTTTGCTGGAGCGACTGGCGCAGATTGAAGATTTGAACTGGGTGCGGTTTTTGTACTGCTATCCGAACCGGATCACGCCCAAGCTGCTCGATACGATTGCAGCGCACCCGCGCCTGGCGAAATATATCGACGTGCCGTTGCAGCATGCCAGCCGGAATGTGCTGGCCCGGATGAAGCGCGGAGGCAACGGCGACGCGTTTCTGAAAATGCTGGAGAAGGCGCGCAAGGCGATTCCGGGCGTCTCGATTCGGACTTCGTTCATCGTGGGCTTCCCCGGCGAGACCGAAAAAGATTTCGATGAATTGTGCGATTTCGTGCGCGCGGCGCATTTCGACTGGCTGGGCGTTTTTTCGTATTCCGACGAGGATACCTCGAAGAGTTTCGCGCTGGACGGCAAGGTCGACGCGAAAACGATTGCGCGGCGGCGCGATACGTTGATGTCGATTCAGAAGAAAATTTCTACAGCGCAGCTGCGGGCGAAAGTCGGACAGACGCTGCGGGTCATGCTCGACGGCCCTTCGAAGGACACGGATCTGATTTGGGAGGCGCGCCTCGAGGGCATGGCGCCCGAAATCGACGGCAAGGTCTACGTCACGGAATTTGAAGGCGTGAACGACGCCGCGGAATTACCGGCACCGGGAACGATGGCGACCATCGAGATTACCGAAGCCAAGCACTATGATTTGATCGGCCGCGTTACGGAATTCGAAAAGCCTAGCGCAAACGCGAAGCCCCAATTTGCGCCTTCGCCGTTTCCCATCCTCGCGTAATTTTTCTCCGGCTCGCGCTGCTTGCGCCAACAAAAACCTTTCGTGTTAGTCTTAGCAAATACCATGAAACACCGCTGCCCCATTTGCAAAAAGCCCACGGATTCCGCGACCGATGCGGAATTTCCGTTCTGCAGCGAACGCTGCCAGTTGCACGACCTGGGCAACTGGGCGACGGAGAAGTACACGATCAGCGAACCGGCGTTTGACGATTCGCTGTTTGACGATGAACGTTCGGTCGCGGATTCCCGCACGCATTCACGCACGCCTGCAGCATCCCCTAAAGATGAGCACAAAAACTGAAGCGAGGCCTTCGGACGGTTCTGACGCCGACGGACGAATGCCCGGCAAAAAACCGCGCTTCGCAATCTTCATTGCGACGGCTGGCGGCTTGGGCTATTTCCCTAAGGCTCCCGGAACACTGGGCTCACTCGCGGGACTTCTGCTGGCCATCGCGCCACTCTGGTTTAGCGTGGCACTAACGTTCATTTTCATCCACGTGACGGGCCGAGGCGTGGGTGTTTCTGGCATTCCGACCGCACCTGGAATTTTTGATCCTGTCCTCGTCGGCCAATTTCTTATTACGATCTTCGTTGCGGCGCTGGGAGTGTGGAGCGCAAGTCGCGCGGCGCAATACTGGCAGATCAAAGATCCCCAGCGGGTGGTGATTGATGAAGTCTCCGGACAGCATCTGACTTTGTTGCTCGGGTGCGGAATACCGCTTTGGTGGAGAGCGCAACCGATTCCCTTTCAGTTGAGCACTTGGCCGATTGGCCTGATCTCTTCACGCTCCGCGCTGAACTGGAAATATTTGCTGGTGGGTTTTATACTTTTTCGGTTGTTCGATATTTGGAAGCCGGCTCCGGCGCGGCAAGCCGAAGCGCTGCCCGGCGGCTGGGGCATCATGGCGGACGACTGGATTGCGGGAGTTTACGCCGCGATCGGTTTGTGGCTGGCCCGCGCCGCGGGATTGTAGCGCGCCGCCGAGCCTGACCCGTCGGCAGGAAAAAACGGGGTACAATCTACACGCAGTACGTTCCGAAGGTTTTTACGCGCAGCCACTCGCGCGCGACACCATCACGCAGCAAAGGACAGCATCGTTGGCATTGAACGGCCTTCCCAAAATTGACACGGTGCAACCACGCGCCGCCTTGCCCGGCGGCGAGCTGACCATCCGCGGGAGCGGATTCGGCACGCGCGCACACGCGCGGCCGCTGGTGGAATTCGGCGGCGCGGAAGGCAGCCTGGTGCTGGCCGGCGATAATTTTTTGGTGGCGCGCGTCCCGGAAGGCGCCGAAGGCGGCGCATTGCGCGTGAAAATGGGCGCGGAAGAAAGCGCGCCATTCCCTCTCGCGTTGGGCACGCAGGTTGCGGACAATCTGCATCCGGTTTCGAGCCCGGCGGTCGACGCCGACGGAAATACCTACGTGACCTTCAGCGGCCAGCGCGGGCAAAAAGTTCCGGTGTCGCTTTATAAAGTTACGTCGGCGAATGCGATCAAGCCGTTCATCACTGAAATGATGAATCCCACGGGCCTGGCGATCGACCGCGACGGATTTCTCTACGTTTCCAGCCGCAACGACGGCACGATTCACCGCGTTTCGCCCGATGGCCGAGCCATGCAATGGATCGAAGGCATGGGCATCGCCACCGGCCTGGCGTTCGACACCGCCGGAAATCTGTACGTGGGCGACCGCAGCGGTACGATTTTCAAAATTAATCCGGAGCGCGAAATTTTCGTCTTTGCCACGCTGGAGCCTTCGCTGGCGGCGTATCACCTGGCGTTCAGCGCCGCCGATGAGCTGTACGTGACCGGCCCGACGACTTCGAGTTTCGATCGCGTGTACAAGATCAATCCGGCCGGCGAAGTCAGCACGTTTTATCGCGGGCTGGGGCGTCCGCAAGGGCTGGCCTTCGATCGCACCGGGAATTTGTACGTTGCCGGCTCGCTCGCGGGCAAACGCGGCATCGTGCGCATCACCCCGCAGGCCGAAGCCGAACTGGTCTTGAGCGGGAGCAATATCGTGGGACTGGCGCTGCTACCTTCGCGGCGCGCGATGATCACCACGACCAGCGCGCTATTTTCCCTCGACTGGGATGTCGAGGGATTGCCGCTGAACAGCTAGCCGAAACAATTATTCCTCGCCCGCGTATAAGCCGTAGCATCGCTCATCACTCGCTGAGAGGATTTGTGGACGCGCCCGCTGCCCCGCTATCACTCGAACGCCGCCTGCTCGCTCCCTGGTGGCACACCCTTACCATTCTCCTGGTTTACCTCGCGCCCTCCATCATCGCGCTTTCCCGGCACGGCGCCGCAGCGCAGTCTGGCGCGGCTTCAGCTCCCACCCACAGCCTCATGATTCGCAGTTACCTGATTTCGATCGCCCTCGAATGGGTCATCGCCTACTGGGCTTGGATCGGGGTGCACTGGCGCGGCGGGACGCTGCGTGATTTGACTGGCGGCCGCTGGACCAGCTGGCTGGGCGTCGCGACCGACGTGGCAATCGCGCTCCCCTTCTGGGTGGTCTGGGAATTCACCGCCTGGCTGGTGCATCGCATCGTCGACCGCATGCAAACTCCGACCACGCCGTATCAGCTTCCCATCGGAGTTCTGGAAGTTTCCCTCTGGATTCTGCTTTCGATTTCCGCCGGCGTGTGCGAAGAGCTGGTGTTTCGCGGGTATCTGCAAAACCAATTTCGCGCGGCGACGCGCAGCATGGCCGCCGCAGTGATTCTGCAAGGCCTGATTTTTGGTTTGGCGCACACCTATCAGGGCTGGAAGCAGGTCATCGTGATCGCCGCGCTGGGAATTCTGTATGGCGTGCTGGCGGCGTGGCGGCGCAATCTGCGCGCGAACATGATCGCGCACGCCTGGTCGGATATTTACGAAGGCTGGGCCAGTTTCGCGTTTTTCGGACGGGTTTGAGCCTGACTTGCACGCATCCGCGTCATCGAGTAAAACATTTGTAGATGAATGCCGAGATTATTGCCGTAGGCTCCGAACTTCTTACCCCTTACCGGCAGGACACCAATTCGCTGTGGCTCACCGACGCGCTAAACCGCTTGGGCATCCGCATCATTTATAAATCCGTTGTGGGTGATTCGCCGGCGGAGATGAATTCGACCTTTGGCCACGCCTTGGGCCGCGCCGAACTGGTCATCGCTTGCGGCGGCCTCGGTCCCACGGACGACGACCGCACGCGCCAGACCGTCGCCGATCTGCTGGGCCGCAAGCTGCGCCTGGACGAAAACATCGTCAGAGAAATCGAAGAGCGCTTTCGCCGCTTCGCACGCGCAATGCCGGAAATCAACAAACGCCAGGCGATGGTTCCGGAAGGGGCCACTGTCCTGCCCAATCCTAACGGCACCGCGCCCGGATTGTGGCTGGAAGCCGACGGCCGTATCGTCGTTCTGCTTCCCGGTGTGCCGACCGAGATGAAATCGATCTTCGAGGCGCAGGTGCGGCAGCGGCTGGAGAAAGTCTCCAGCGACGAACGCCTGTTCACGCGCGACCTGCGCATCACCGGCCTGGGCGAATCGGACGTGGAAACGCGGGTCCGGCCGCTATACGAGTTATATCCCGACACGGAGACCACGATCTTGGCTTCGCCGGGCGCCGTGCAATTGCATCCGCGTACCTGGTCGCGCGACGCGGCGCAGGCGGAAAAACTGCTGGACGAAATCACCAAGCGCATGGCGTTGGCGCTGGGCGAGCACTTGTATTCCATGCATGGCGAAACGCTGGAAGAGGTAGTGGCACGCGTGCTCACCGAAAATCACGCCACGGTGGCGGTGGCGGAAAGCTGCACCGGCGGGATGCTGGCGGAGCGTTTGACGAACATTGGCGGCAGCTCGTCTTATTTTCTTGGCGGCGTCGTGTGCTACAGCAACGATTTAAAGACTTCGATGGTGGGCGTGCCCAAGGAAATGATCGAAGCGAAGGGCGCGGTGAGTTCCGAGGTGGCGCTGGCGCTGGCCGATGGAATTCGTAAACGCACCGGCGCGACGATTGGCGTGGGCATTACTGGAATCGCCGGGCCCGGCGGCGGCACGCCGGAAAAACCGGTCGGCTTGGTGCACATCGGATTGGCCGATGAACGCGGGCCGCGCGAGCGCGCTTACCGCTATCCCGGGAGCCGTGAACGGATCCGGAATTTCGCCACGCAGTCGGCGCTCGATGCGATCCGCCGGCATTTTCTTTTCCCCGCCACGCCGCGCGCCTGAACCATGCGCCTGTTCGTCGCTCTGGAACTTCCCTCACAAGTCTGCGACGAGTTAGAGCGCGCCATCGCGCAGCTTAAACCTGAATCATCCGGCGCGCGCTGGTCGAAGCGCGAAGCGCTGCACCTCACTTTAAAATTCCTGGGAAACGCAGATGAAGCTCTGTTGCCGCAGATTACGACAGCGCTCGCGCAGATTCATTCCGGTGGCCCGGTCTCGCTGCACATGCGCGGAGTCGCCTTCTTCCCCGACGAAAAACGCCCGCGCGTGATGTTCTGCGGGGTAGAAGCTTCACCCAACCTGCCCGAAGTCGCGGCAAGCATCGAAACGATTCTGGAGCCGCTCGGCTTCGAGCGAGAATCGAGAGAATATGTCCCGCATGTCACCCTGGCGCGGCTGAATTCCGCGACCGCGATTGAAAAACTGGTTGCTGCAGCCGAGCCTCTGAAGTCGTATGATTTCGGCGCAGGAAGCGCAGGGGAATTTCATCTCTACCAAAGCGTGCTCAAACCCGCCGGCTCCGAATACAAAAAGCTGGCCACATTTTCTTTCGTTAAGGACGCGCAGTGAACCAGACCTGGGCCATTCCGGTGGTGGCGTACCTGCTGGGCTCGATTCCCTTCGGGCTGCTGGTCGTCAAAATTTTGGGCGGCACGGACATTCGCGAAGTCGGCAGCGGAAATATCGGCGCGGCCAATGTCACGCGCAACGCCGGAACATTTGCCGGCGTGCTGACGCTGCTGCTGGACACGGCCAAAGGTTACCTCGCGGTGTGGCTGGCGGCACGTTGGACCCACGACAACATCCGCTGGATGATGGTCGCCGCGATTTTCGCGGTCCTCGGGCACATGTTCACGTTCTGGCTGAATTTTCGCGGCGGCAAAGGCGTGGCGACCGGCCTCGGCGTATTTATTCCGATTTGCTGGCAAGCAGTAGCCGCGGCGGCAGCGCTATGGCTACTGGTCGTGGTGTTCTGGAAATATGCGTCGCTGGGTTCGATTTCGGCCGCCGCCGCGCTGCCTATTTTCATCTACGTGTTGTACGCGCCGGGGCACGCGCCTCCGGAATGGGTCACCTTCGGCACCCTTTTGATCTGCATTCTGGTGATCGCCAAGCACCGCGTGAACGTGGAACGGCTGATTTCCGGCACCGAGCCCCGCATGGACCACCGGGATAAAGACGACGCCTGATCGGCATTAATTTGCGCAAATTTGCGTGAAAAGGCGCCTTAGAACCCGTACCTAACCGCCAACAGCTCTGTCGCTTATCCGCCAACCCCAGTACTTTCGTCCCGTTGCCCGCGCTGTTCGCCTCCGCTAGCATTTTGGTAGTGGGATAACTGTGTCTCCGAAGCTACCAAGCAGACCTCCAATGCGGCGCTGGCGCATCCTGTGGATTGTCATGGGCGCGCTGCTGCTTGTCGCGGTGACGCCGCTGTGGCTGTATCACCGCCAGGTGCTGCGGCTGAGCGAAGAAAAACTGGAGAACACCGAGCGCGTGCAGCAGAGCGAGATCACCCGTTCGCTGGCCAGTGAAACGCTGCTCTTCGAGCAGAATCTCCGCGAACAATTGTTGAGCCAGCGGCAAGTGCTGGCGCTGACCGGCTGGATTTCGAACGTCGACGACTCGAATCACGCGCCGCAGCTGGCGCGCCTGCTGCAGAGCTTTGTCGAGAACAACGCGAATATTTTGTACGTCACCGTAGTGAACCAGCAGGCCAAGGGACAATCGGCGGGCAGCTTCAGCGTGGACCCCGATCCCTTCGTGGGTGTGGCGCTAAAGCGCGCGTTCCAGGCCAGCTTCCAGGGTTTGAATTACGTCAGCGAACCGTTCGCACTGGGCAAAGATAATCGCCCAGCCCTGGTGGTTGCCGTGCCGCTTTCCTCCGACGGGCAATTCAGCGGAATGCTGGCGGCGGTGGTTTCGATCGACCGGCTCACCGACCGCATTCGCGACGCTAGCGTGCGCGAGCGTCTTGTTTTTATCGTCGACGGGCACGGACACATCGTGGCGCATCCCGATACGCGCGAAGTGGTGCCGGGCCGCGACGTTACTTCGACCTCGCCAATCGTGCGCCACCTGAAAGAACTGCCGCAGGAATTGCACGCCACCGAAACGATGCGTTTCACGACGCCGGTGCCGGGCAGCAAACGCCCAAAGGAAATGATCGGCACGTACAGCACTATTCCGGAACTGGGCTGGGCGGTAATCGCCGAGCGCAGCCTGGACGAAGCGCGTGTCGACGCGGGCGTCACCGAATTGACGCATCAGGCGCTGACCTTCGTGATGGGCGTCACCGTGGTCGCGCTGCTGATCGGTTATCTTTTCGCGGTGGGCATCACCCGGCCGATTCGCGGGCTGGTTGAATCGGTACGCGCCATCAGCCGCGCGGAATTCCACGAGCGGGTGAAGGTGGAAGGCGCAGCGGAAATCAGTGAGCTGGCCGAGACATTCAACAACATGGCCGGCGACATCGAGCAGTACGTCGAGCGCCTGAAGCAGGCCGCCGCCGAAAATCGCGAACTGTTTTTGGGCTCGATCCGCATGCTCGCCGCGGCCATCGACGAAAAGGATCCGTACACGCGCGGTCATTCCGGGCGCGTGGCGAAATATTCGATCATCATCGGCGAATATATGAATCTCGACACCGAGGAACTCGATCGCCTGCGCATTTCAGCGCTGCTGCATGACGTAGGCAAAATCGGCGTCGACGACCGCGTGCTGAAGAAGCCGGGAAAATTGACCGACGAAGAATTCGATTTGATGAAGCAGCATCCGACCAAGGGCGCGAACATCATGCGTCCCGTCGCGCAGCTGAAAGACATGCTGCCGGGCATCGAGCTGCACCACGAGCGCATGGACGGCGCGGGATACCCGCACGGGCTGATGGGCGACCAAATTCCGATGATGGCGCGCATCATCGCGGTGGCCGATACGTTCGACGCGATCACCACCAATCGCCCCTACCAGACCGCGATGGATATTCAATTCGCACGCGACCGCATCCACTCGCTGGCCATTTCGAAATTCGATCCGCAGGTGGTGGCGGCGCTGGAAGCCTCGATCGAAGCGGGACGCCTGCGCCTGAGCCCCACGCTGGTCGAAGTTTAGTTCCCTGGTTTAGTTCCCCGCCCTACCCCGACGCGTCATCCCGAACCCGCGTGCGGGTGAGGGATCTGCTTTTTACGCCGAAACGGCAACCATCAATCGCTAAGGAAATTCAGAAGCAGCGAGTTCCTCATTAATTGTGGGACGACACACCGGAAATCTGTGCCACGATGTTCAGCATCATGATGATCCTGATTGCAGGTCCTTACCGTTCCGGCACCAATGATGATCCGGCGCTGATCAAAAAGAATGTGCACGAGATGGAATCCTACGCACTGCCGATTTTTCGTGCTGGGCACATCCCAATGCTGGGCGAATGGCTGGCGCTGCCGCTGGTGGACCTGGCCGGCTCGAAAAAAATCGGCGACGAAGCCTTCAACGAGATATTCCATCCCATCGCGGTGCGGCTCCTAGCGAAATGCGATGCGGTGCTACGCGTGGGCGGAGCTTCGGCGGGCGCCGACGAAATGGTCCGCGTGGGACGCAGCCTGGGATTGAAGATTTACGCCAGCCCGTCAGAAATTCCGGTCGCGACCTAAACTAAAAAGGCGAACGCTGACACGCGGTTTCGCCGTCCGCCTAACAATTCAGGTAACCGAACGCAAAACGGCCCCGGCGCTGAATAGTACGCCGGGGCCGTTTTACTTTTTGGTGTGATCGACTGGGTTAGTTCGCCTTGGTATGTCCATGCACTTTCGCGGAGGCGGGACGGCCCTTTGGTTTAGGAAAGGTGTGTCCCGATGCCGCAGCTTGCCGGGATATTCGCGCGTTTGTAGTGGCCGCCGGAATGGTCTGGGAGGTGAATATTCCGAGGCTGGAAACGGACCCTGCTTGCTCCGCGACCACGAAGTATTGAGTAGCACTCACGGCATATAGCGCAAACGGGAGACCGTCGCCGTATACCGTGCTACTCACGGTGCCCGTCGCGCGGCCCGTGGAATCGACGGCGGAACTCGTGCCGCTGAGCGTCGCATTGGCCTGCGTCCCTACACCGGCCAACGCCCCGTCGGTAAATCCGTTCAGGCTGTCGTCGGATACGTTGATTACCGTGTCGACCACCGGGATATCGGATTGAGCGGAAATCTCATCAACGCCCTGAACCGTGCCAGCAATTGCGGAGGTCGCCGTCTGGGGCAACAAATCGCCGACGAGCGCTTCCGGGTAGCTAGCGGTGCTCGCGTCTGCGAATCCGGTAGTATCGAGCATGACGCCCGAGCCATCGGAAGCCAGGTAGAAGACGAAGGAGTCGATGAAACCGTCTTCAAATCCCTCCGGCAGAGTAACCGTTCCACGTCCGGTGGTGGCATCGAAGGTGACCGAACCGGTCACCTCGACTTGTTGGTTGATGCCGCCCGCATCGTTCAAGTCAGCAACGACTGCTGAAGTGGTCCCGCCCGTGACGACGAGCTGGCCCGCAGCGACGCTAGCGAATTGCTTGAGCTTTGCCACCAAGTTGGCCTTGGGTCGCACACGTAGATCCGGACGATCCCCACCCTCAGAATCACCGCCGATCACACCGAAGACATCGGCAACGTTTACGGTTGTGGGGATGATCGCTGACAGATTCTGCGCGCGGATCACACCGATGCTCTGCAAGCTGTTGTCCGTCTGAAGCAAGAGAACCTGATTGGAACTAACCACGTAATAGTTAAAGTTCCCGCCGGGGGTGAGCGAAATTCTTCCGGCCCCGTTCGCGTCGGGAGCCGCAAACGTTCCGGTAAGGCTGGAGGCAACGTCATCGTTGCCGTTATCCACGTCGGCAGAGTCGAACAGTCCAGTGCTGATTGCACCGCCGTCACCAACCGTAAATTGCCCGACTGCTCCGGTACGTGCTGGAGCATCGCTCGCCAAGCGGAAAATATAGGAGCCCGAAGGAGCCGCGGTGGAGGTTTGGGCGTTGAAAGAACCCGAAACGGCGGCGTTGGCGGAATCCAGCGAAATCATGCCGCCGGAGTTGCTTGTACTATCGAGGGTGAATGAGAAGGTCGGCGTGGAGCTAAAACCATCGAGCGGGATGGCCAGAGTGATCATCCCGTGCAGGTTGGCATCCAGGGTGTAGGTTCCGGTCACCGCCTTGGCGGGAGGGTTGGTGGTGTTGGTATTGGTGCCGTTGTCGTTCACGTCGATTTCGCCGGAAGTAATATTTCCGTCGCCGTCCGCCGTAAATATGCCGCCGAGGATCAGGGCGTTGCCGGAAGCATCGAAGCCCGAAAGCACAAAGGCATAGGGACCATTCAGGGCCTGCACGTTTGTAGTCGTCGACGTGAGGGTAATGTTGTCGCTGGCCGACTGGGTGTTGTCCGAGTTCGAAGTGGCAATCAAAGTTGCGGCTGCCGGTGAAGGCAAGGTGGAGGGCGGCGAGTAAAGCACGCTGGTGGTCGTGGGGTTCGTAATGGTGCCGCAGCCGGGCTGGCAATCGGCAGTGGTACCGGGGGAGACCAGAGTCCAGGCGACGCCGGGGGTGGCTCCGTCGTTCGCGACCGTGGCGTCCACGCTGACCGGTTCGCCGCCAACATTGATGCTGCCGATTGGATTGGTAATGCTGACGCTGAGCGCCGGAGCGGTAATCGTAAAGGTGACCGGGGTAGCCGACTTGGTCGGATCGGTAATTGAGGTGGCCGTCACGGTCACGGTCGCAGGACTGGGCACCGTGGCTGGTGCGGTGTAGATCAGCTGGGTCGTGGTGGAGGTGAAGGTGCCGCCTCCGGTAACGCCCCAAGTGACGCCGGCAGCAGCCGTGTCATTGGTGACGACGGCGCTCAGCGTAACCATCGCACTCGGCGCAATGGTGGTCGGCGCGCCGGTGATGGATACCGTGATCGGACTCGAAGATTTCGAACCGCCGCCACATCCGGCGATGACCAACACGACAGCGAGGTACAGCAGAAATTTTAGGTGGCTGGTTTTCATAACGCTCTCCTAGGAATTCTTGGTGGAAGGTACTGGCCGGTTAATGGGATGGGGCCTAAGGCACGCCGGCCGAGAATATAGACCGCTGGCCCGGTGAACACAACGGAAACCTTTTCGATGTGTGCGCATGGGCGCGGCATGAGATTGAAGATTTATGCCAACCAGCAGAAATTCCACCAGAGAAATAGAAGCCAACAAAAAAAAAGGCCGGCGCTTGTCGGCGCCGGCCCTTTCTTCGCTTTCGAAATCCAAACTACTTTTCGTGCTTGATGGTGGTCTTGACCGGTTTCGCGGCTGCCTTCTCTGCTTCTTCTTCCGCGATGAAGACGTGCAGTTGTGGCTGGACGCTCGATTCCTCGGTACTGAAGATGATCGAACCACTGGTTACGAACGCCACCGTGGTACCCCCCGTGCTGGTGTAGGTTCCAGCCCCCGAGCCGTCGGCGTTCATCGTGTAGTTGCCGGTGAACATGAACGGCGTGGTTGAGGTGCCGCCGCTCTGCACCAAATCGAGTGTGTTGCTGTACCCGCCGGTGCCGTTGAAGTTCCACACTCCCGTCTCGCTACCGTTCAGGCCGGAAAGATCTTCCGCAGTCCCCTCCGCGTAGTTATCGTTGAGGCTGCCGGTGTCGAAGTTTGGCGCCGAGCTTCCGGATTGGGTGGTGACGAATCCGCCCGAGCCGAATTCATCGGTTCCGACCAGGAAGGCGATGATGTCGTCTTCTTCGGCGGTATTGGTGAAGTAGGCGATGGGGGGAGCGCCATCTCCGGTGAGTGTGACCTGCCCGCGCTGCGTAGCGGCCTCGATCGTGTAGGTTCCGGTGTAGGTGTTTGTCATGAAATTTCCACCGTCGTTGGCATACACGGTGGCCGCCGCGGCCCCTGCGGTAGTAGTCGACAGGGTGGCGATCTGCACGACGCTGCTTCCATCG
>DASWVE010000105.1:0-30040 GCA_036401315.1 Candidatus Acidiferrales bacterium | reverse complement strand
TGGGCATGGTGCGGCGAGGATATCGCGTTGTGCGGAAAGGCGCGAGGGGTTGATTGGGCGAATGTCGTTGGGGGCTGGGCGTGGGCGGCGGGCGCGAACTGCTTCTGGGAAGCGACGCGATTCGCGCGACTTAGGGGTGGGCGCTTCGCGCCTGTTTTTACCCGGCCCTTACGGGCCGGGCTAACTTATGACGCGCCTACGGCGCTGGTTTTTTGCTGCGCCGCGTTTGCGGTGGCGCTGCGCGCTGATCGTTGCGTGATGGTGGAGATCTAAACCCGCACCCTTCGCTGAAAAGCAGAACGCGAAGAGTGCGGCACCCGGAAAGGCGGGCGTCGACGGGTGTTTGCTTCGCGACTAGGTGGGAGTCGAAGAGAGGTCCCTCGTCGGCGCGGCAGAAGCGGCCGTGTCTCTGTCGGGATGACAACTAGAACCGAAGCGACAGAAGCAAAGTCAACGACAGAGTCAAGAGCTGCGCCCTACAGGCGTGGGATCGCGACGGCTGTGGAAGAAGGCGGCCCGGCTGAAGCCGGCCGCTACAGGTGGTTGTTGCTGGCGGCGAGGTGCGTTGGAAACGGAGAGACGAGTGCGGCGTTGGTGGCGAAATTGCGCGGGTTGCGTTAGTTAGAATTTTTCGCGGGGATCTACGGAGTGGAAGCCGTAGGTTTGGTATTGGGTGGAGATTTTTCCCTGGCGGAGGCTGACGTTTGTGAAACCTTCGGGAAAACCCATGCGAGAGCCGTGCCACCAATTGCCACAGACGGCGCCGCTGGTCAGGAAGTCGCAATTTTTGTAATGCACAATTTCATTTACGTGCAAATGGCCTTGGAGGACGGCGATTACGTTGTGAGTTTCGAATAGGGCGAGTACGTCGGGGGAATTTTCTACGCGGTAGGTGTTGTATTTCTGGCGGCCTTCGGGTTTGGGGGAGTAGCCGAGGAACCCGGTGACTAGCGGAACGTGGCAGATGACGATGATGGGCGTGGTGGCGGGAACGGATTTCAGGTCGGCGGCTAGCCACTCGAGTTGGGTGGGGTCGATGCGACCTTCCCACTGGCGGTCGGGCGTGGGGAAAATAGAATCGAGAATGATGAAGTGGTAGCCCTGGCGATCGAAGGAAGAGTAGGTGCGGGCGCTGATTCGGTCTTCGAACATTTTTTTGGCGTAGAGCGGGTCGGTGGGTTGCGCGCCGCTTTTGGTGAGGATGCCGAAGACGTCGTGATTGCCGATGGCGTGGTAGAGCGGGACGTTGAGCTGCGTTTCGGCTTTCTTGTAGAGATCGAAGAGGAGGTCGGCGCGAGGGCGGCCGACGGCGAGGGTGTCGAAAACTAGATCGCCGCCGTGGATGGCGAAGTCGGGTTTCAGGGCGGAGATCTTTTGGAAAGCCATCGAGCAGCCGTGGGCGGCGTCGAGTTCGGGCTGGATGTGGGTGTCGGTGAAGAAGACGAAGTCTAGCGAGCCGGGGGTGGTTTCTTTGGCGGCGGCTGAGGCGAGCAGGCTCGCGTGCGGCGCTATCGCTAGGGCAGCGGCGCTGGCGGTTAGAGTTTTTAGAAATTCGCGGCGATTGGAAGACATTTCTTAGATTCCTCAGGGTGTGATTCTAACTGCGTTGGTAGAAGGCGCGAAAGCGGCGGGTTGGCGGAGTTTCGCGATCGTCGACGAAATCCTCGAAAGACAATTCGTGCAGGCCGGCTTGGGTGAATGCGAAAAATTCCTGGCGAGTGAGGGGCCAGGGCATTTCGCCGGAGGGTTCGGCGGCGTCACGAGCGCGGGCAACTACTAACAGATGGCCTGCGGGGGCGACGAATTTGGCGACGTTGGTCGCGGCTCGTGGGCGGACTTGTTCCGGTAGGGCTTGCAGCGTGTAGGCTTCGAAGACGAAAGCAAATTTCGCGCGCCATTCGGGTGGTGGATCGAGGAGATTCGCCTTTACAAAGTTCACCGGAGATTCCGCGAATCGTTCTTGGGCGAGACGGACGGCGGTTTCGGAAACGTCGAAGGCGGTAGTGCGGAATCCCCATTTGGAGAGTTGCTCGGCATCGTCGCCGAGGCCGCAGCCGATTACCAGGGCCTGGCTGTTCGCGGACGCGGGCGTTTGCGGGTGGGCGCGCCAGAAATCTACGAGGTGCGGATTGGGAGCCAGGTCGGCCCAGGGTATGGTGGTCGAGCCGGTTAGGGATTCGCGGTAGAGGGCGTCGAACCAGCCGGTGGGGTCGTTCTTTTGGTTGAATTCGGCGGCGAGTTCACGGGCGCGAGAGCGGTCGCGGGGAGGATTGGGCATTTTCGGTTTTGATTTTAGCTGGGTGGGTGGTGAGGAGCAATGCGTAGGGTGGCGGATTTGTCTTCGGCGGTCTGTTGGGTGACGAGGTGATGTGGATGAGATTCTTCGCTGCGCTCAGAATGACGGACGGGTGGGGGTTCCGCGGAGAGGATCGAGCGATGGCGAGGATCGATTGGCGGACCGGTCTGAGACCCGCCCCTGTAACGGACACCGGACGGCGCGCGATTGCACGTAACGCGAGACTAGTTGGAGGGCGGAGCGTGGGGCTTGGCTGCGCGGAGGGCGTCGCGTTTTTCGGTGTTCATTTTGAGTTGGCGCTGCATGACGATTTCGAAGCGGGCGGGAGGGTCGGCGATGTTGATGCGCATTTCGAGGGTGGAGTGAAGCGCTTGCAGGGGCGAAGGCACGGGATGCATTTCGGCGAGAGCGGCTAGATATTGCTGAATGGTCCAGTGCTGGTCGAGACCCTACTGGATGAAAGTTACGGTCTGATCGTATTCCATTTCGCGTTGGGCGCGGGCGGCTAGCATCCGGTTAATGAAGTCGTCAGGACCGAAGGTGCTGCCGTCAGCGAAGATGGCGGCGACAACTTCCACCTGGTCAGGGACCGGATCGGTTTGGGGGAAACGTAGATTCAGGGTAATTGCGTTGTTCGGTTCGAGCGGCGGGGCGCCTTGGATGACGCTGTCCCAATCAAAGCTGGGGAACGGCTGCTTTGGGTCAGATATGAGCGACTTTTCGATGTGGCAGGCGGTGAGGGTTTTTCCTGAAATGTTGGTCACGATGGCCTTCGGCCACGGTTGGGCGGTGAGCTGAATTTCGACGCGAAATTGGGTTTGGGCTGCGGATTGGGCGGAGACGCGGGTGGCGGAGGCGGCCCAGGCAGTGGCAATCAGGATGAAAAGAATTGCGGCGATATTTTTCATGATGGTCCCAAGATTTTAGGCTGTTGCTTCTTTCTTGCGGCGTACATCTTCCGCCATCCTTGTTACCAAATCGTGAATGGAGGTGCAACCTGGAACAAACAAATGCAGTCAAATGTTCGAGGCGGTTCGGGAACACGGTAACATTATTGCGATGAAGCCGAAGGGACAAGGTGGGCGGGGAGGGGCTGGGCGAAGGGGCGGAAGTGGGTCCGCTCGCGGAGCGGGCGCGCTGGCGTGCGCGGGGTTGGGTGTTTTGATTTTTGGCTTCCCTGCTTTGGCGCGGACGCAGCAAGTTTCTGAAGCGACGGCACAACCAGTTGCGACGGGAACATCTGGGTTCAGCGCGGGCTTGGGATTACAGCAGGCGGATCCGCGGATGCCGGGGAGCGTTAGCGGAACGATTGTGGATGGTACGGGCGCGGCGGTGGTGGGCGCGAAGGTGATTTTGACGCGCGAGGGTCAGGTGGGAGTGGAAACGACGTCCGATCAGGACGGCGGATTTACTTTCGCTGGCGTGGTACCCGGGGCTTTTCAGGTGGCGGTTACGGCGGGAGGATTTGCGCCGCAGGTGGCGAACGGCATTTTGCATCCGGGAGAAGTTTTTATTTTGCCGCAGTTGGGACTGGCGGTGGCGACGGAAGTTACGGAAGTGCGCGTGGCGTCGGCTCCGGCGACTACGGCAGAAGTGGCGGAGCAACAGATCAAGGAGCAGGAAAAACAGCGGGTGCTGGGCGTGATTCCGAATTTTTACGTGAGTTACGTGCCGGATGCGGCGCCGCTGACTTCGAAGCAGAAATATGGATTGGCGTGGAAGACGGTGACGGACCCGGTGAATTTTGGAGTGATCGGAGTGATCGCGGGAGTGCAACTGGCGCAGGACGATTTTCGCGGGTACGGGCAGGGCGCGGCGGGTTATGGGCGGCGTTATGGAGCGGCGTATGGCGATTTTGTTTCGGGGACGTTTATTGGCGGGGCGATTCTGCCTTCTTTGTTGAAGCAGGATCCGCGATATTTTTATAAGGGTACCGGGACGGTGAAGTCGCGGGTTTTGTATGCGCTGGCGAATGCGGTGATTTGCAAGGGCGACAATGGGCATTGGCAATTTAATTTTTCGGCGATTGGCGGGAGTTTGGCGGCGGGCGGGATTTCGAACGCTTATTATCCGGACCGGAATCGCGGGGCGGATTTGGTTTTTGAGAATACTTTGATTGGGATTGGGGAGAATGCGGCTACGAATTTGTTGCAGGAATTTGTGATTCGGAAGTTGACGCCGAGTTCGAAGAATAATGCGTCTAGTGGGAATCAGCCTTAGAAGTTTCTTCGTTTAGAAATTCCTTCCTGGGTGGTGAATTTTCCGGAAATTCCATTTGGTCGGTGTGCGTGTGTGTGCAGGGTGAGATCGGGAGAGATCCCTTGTTGGGATCAGAACGTGAACCGAGGCGAAGAATAAAAATCAACTGCAGCCCGGCTGAAGCCGGCCGCTACAGGTGGATGTGGTTTGCGGCGGGGCAAGAAGTGGAGATCGAAGAGAGGTCCTTCGTCGCGAAGAGCGCTCCTCTGGATGACGGCCAACTGCGGGCTGGCGGCGGGTGGGGTTCGGCGGCAGAGCCGGAGGCGTTGGCGGAGATGGGTTAGCCGGTGCTGCGCGAATTTTGAAAACGAGGCTAAACGTGGTGGGCGGCGATGGAGTGGAATGGATGAGATTCTTCACCCGCGAAGCGGGTTCAGAATGACGGCGAATTTATGGGTGGTGTGTTGATTTGGAAGGCGCTTCGCGCTGGAGCGTTTGACTGGTGATGCTGGCTTGGTCAAAGGCGGTGGCAAGCCACCGCACTCCAAGGTGAGCTGGTGAATTTGCGTTTTGCGGAAGCTCCGCGATGCGCGTGTGGGCGGGCAGCGCGCTTCGCGCTGAGCGTTGGACATCTAGCGCGTCCGTTGGGCGGGGTTACGGTTGGAAATTGATTATGAGTTGGTCGAGTGGAAGGCCGTTGGTCACGTGTTGGGGCGGAGTTAGCGGCGTGGTGGGTAGCGGGGTGCCGTTGGCTTCGGCTTGGTCGAAGGCGCTCGTGCCTGGGGATTTGGCGGTGACTTCGAAGGCGGCGATTTCGTAGGGTTGGCCGTTGGCGGCTAGCGGGGAGAGATTGTTGACTATGTGGAAGTGGAGGTGAGGGGCTACGGAATTTCCGGAGTTGCCTACCAGGCCCAGGACCTGGCCGCGTTTTACGGTGTCACCCTGGTGGACGCGAATTTTTCCGGGTTGGAGGTGGGCGTAGAGGGCGAAGTGATTGTTGCCGAGATCGAGGACGACCGAGTTGCCGTCGGCTTCGGCGATGGGAATATTTTCGGGATACTTTCCGGGAGTTTGTTCGGGGAGGTTGTCGGTGACGGAGGCTACGGTGGCGTCGGCAACGGCGATCGCTTCTTTGCCGAAGATGGTGTAGCTGGCGAGATTTTCGCGGGGGCCGTGGTAGATGCGGTTGGCGTCGTCGAGCTGTTCCCAGTCTACGGCGTAACGTTGGGCTAGCCAGACGCGGCCATTGACCGGGAGGGCGGCGCGGGTGTGGCGGGTGGCGTCGCAGCAAGAATCGGCGGAGACGTAATTTTTGCCGCGGAGTGGGGGGCCGATGACGACTACGTGTTGTTCATCGATTGCGATTTCGCCGCCGGTTTCGGTGATTTCTTGTTGGCCGGGAGGCGCGGCTTCGGCGCGGAGATGGATTTTGTGGGTGAGGGTTTTCGGCGCGATTGTGTTGGCGGGTAGCGTGACGTGAAGGAAGAGGAGCGCGAAGGTGCTGCCGAGCATAGTCGCGGTGGAATCCCGGTGGCCGGCAGGTTGGAGGCGGGTGACGATTTCTTTTTCGTCGAGAGTTTGGATGACGGCGCCGTCCGGGGCTAGGACTTCCAGTTTTTCGATGGTGAGATTGGCGCTGGAGAAATTTTTGAGTTCGAGTTCGTAGACTAGGTGGGTGCGGGAGTCGGAGCCGAGGAAAGGGATGGGGGCGTCTTGGACTTGGAGCATTAGGGGAGTGATTTTTTCGGAATCGGGAGAGGACTGAACCGGAGATGCGGCGAGCGGGAAATTGAGCATGAGTATCACAATCACTCGAAATGCGAGTTTCATCATCACAGTCTTTTATCTCCGAAGGGATCGAGCACGCGAACTAGTTGATCGACGGTTATAGTCTAGTTATTTCCAGTCCGGGAATTTGTTGGAAGTGGCGAAGATTCGCAGTCCCGACGCCGCAACCGAGTTCTAGAGCGGTTACTCCGATCAGCAAATCGGCGAGCGAAACCCGGATGCCACGAGCCTGATTTTCTCCGTCGATTTGTCCTGCACGCAGCGCTACGGCAGTGGTTACGGGATAGATGGGCATGGCAGTCAGCAACTCCCGGATAAAATTTCCCCGCTTAGCTTTTCGCTCGGAAGTATCGGCGCGCACGGCGCCATGTGCCAATTCAGCAAGCGTAATTACGGAGATGCCAATCGAAGGTTCGACTTCTTTGATCTCGTTAGCTACGGATACAAGCATTTGTCGCGCATTCTGGCCTTGCCGCTCGGCGGCGACGAGGACGCTCGAATCGAGAATCAATCCCATGCGGGCGGGCGGAGCGGCTCAACGTGACTATCGACAGCGGCTTCCACGTCTTTGGCGAAATCCGAGTCGATAGTCGCGGTGGAGTCTTCGGGAAGCAGAGCGATACATTCCGCGATGGTGCGAGGCCGAGGCCCGACGGATTGAATAACCGCCAGGGGCTGGGCGTTATCCTCGATAACGACTTCCGCTCCGGCGAGAACGTGATCGAGGAGGGAGGTGAAATCGCTGGCGGCTTTGGACGCCGAAACGTGGATGACGTACTTATCCATGTCCTGGATTATACATCTGAACGGGTAGCGACCGTGGAATGGCGCTTGCCATGGGAACAAATAAGAAACGCCCGCTTTAGGGGCTAAAGCCCGTCGCTGTTCGGCAAGTTTACGGCGGGGCTGAAGCTCCCTTCCGAAGCGATTTCTAGCGGCCGGCCGCGCTGGAAGTGCGACGCTTGGCGCGCGGTGAGACCGCAGTCTTGCTCCGGCGCGCTGAAGCGCGACGGGGACGGACTTCGAAGTGGATGCCCTCGGCGCGCTGCAGATAGGAAACAATTTCGAAAAGATTCTTCGCTTGGGGATTGCCGGCCGGCCCGAGCATTCGCATGAGGCTTTTGGCGGAGAGGCCGGTGGCGTCGCCGAGTTTGGCGAATCCAATCGTGGCATTGATGAAATCGCGAAGGAGGAGCTTCCCTGTTTCCACATCACCGGAAAGGAAATTGTCGAGGCCTTCGCGCAGCAGGGCTTTGCGAAAATTCGGATCACGCTGGACGCGTGAGCGAATCGTTTGCTTGAAATCTTTGGTCAAAGGCATGGTCACCGACCTCCTGAGGCTTTCCTTTGTTTGTAGTCCTGCCAACGAGCTAACGCGTTCTTGATGTCGTGTTGCTGGCGCTTCTTGGACCCGCCACCGACGAGGATTACGAGTCGGTCGCCGTCCTTACCGAAATAAATCCGATAGCCAGGGCCGAAGTCGATTCGATATTCGAAAACACCGGATCCGACGCCTTTCACTTTCGAGAGATTTCCCTGCTGGATTCGCACAACGGCGACCGCAACTTTGGCGGCAGCTTGGCTATTGAGGTGATCAAACCAGTCCCCGTAGAGGCTGTGGCCGGAAGCGTCGAGATATTCGCGAACCTCGATCACGTTCTAATGGTAACACATATGACACCACTGAGCAAGGAACGATGCTTAGCGGAGGTGTTTGGCGATTTCGCGGGCGGCGTTGTGGCCGCTGGCGCCGGTAACGCCGTTGCCGGGGTGGGTGCCGTTGCCGCAGAGGTAGAGATGTTTTACGGGGGTGGCGTAGCGGGCCCAGCCTAGGAGGGGACGCATGGTGAAAATTTGGTCGAGGGCTAGTTCGCCGTGGAAGGGGTGGCCGCCGGTTAGGCCGTAGATGGATTCGAGATCGACCGGGGTGAGAGTTTGGACTGCCAGGATTTTTTGGGCGAAGTCGGGCGCGTATTGAGCGACGGTTTGGATTACGGTGTCGCGGAGGGCGTCGCGATTTTGAGTCCACGTGCCGGATTTGAGGTGGTAGGGCGCGAACTGCATGTAGATGGACATGACGTGCTTGCCGGCTGGGGCTAGCGTGGTGTCTTGAATCGTCGGGATCGAAATATCGAGATAGGGGGCGGTGGAAAATTCGCCGTATTTGGAGTGATCGAAGGCGCGTTCGAGGTAATCGATGCCGGGGCCGAGGTGGATGCGTCCGGCGAGTTGGGCCGCGGCATCGGTGGCGCTGGAATTTTTCAGCGCGGTGAAATTCGGAAGGGCGTCGAGGGCGACGTTCAGTTTGGCGGCGGTGCCGGTAGCGCGGTAGTTGCGCATTTTGACTACGAAGCTGGGCGGAAGGTGGACGGGATCGAGCAGGCCGAGTAGGGTGCGCTGCGGGTCGGCTCCGGAAACGACGGCTTTCGCGGCGATTTGTTCGCCGCCGGCGAGGAGGACGCCGGTGACTTTTCCGTCTTTGACGAGAATCTGGGTGACTTCGGCGTTGGTGCGAATTTCGACGCCAGCTTCTTTCGCGGCGGCGGCCATGGCGGCGGTGAGTGCGCCCATGCCTCCGCGGGGGTAGGCGGAGTTCCCTACCGGATACGGGTCGGCGGCGGCGCGCAGCAAGAGCAGGAGCGTGGAGCCGGCGGACCAAGGGCCGAGGGCTGCGCCATAAATCCCGCGGGCGGCAACGGCGGCGCGCAGCAGATCGGTCTCGAAAAATTCAGCGACGAAATCCGCGGCGGCCATGGGGCCCCAGCGGACCAGGCGCATCATTTCTTTTTTGCCGAGGCCGCGGACTTTGCGGCCGACCTTCAGAAATTTCCAGATGTCTTCTTTGGAGGGCTTTTCGATTACGGGCGGCGTGAGCTCCATGAGCTGCGCGGCGATTCCGGCGATGCGGGCGAGGCTGTTGTGGAAGTCGAGGTAGCTGGTCGAATCTTTCGCGGAAAACTTTTTGATGTCTTCGGCAGAGCGCTGCGGGTCGGAATAGAGGGTGAGGGCGCGGCCGTCGGGATTTGGCGCGAAGATGCGGACTGGCGCTTCGAGTTTTTCGAGGCCGTGGCGGGCGAGCTGCATGTCTTTGACGATTTGGGCCAGCGGCGGGCCGCCTGCGTGGGCGACCGTGGAGCATTTGAAGCCGGGATGAAATTCCTCGGTGACGGCGGCGCCGCCGATGATGCTGCGGCGTTCGAGGATGAGCGGCTTGAAACCTTTTTTAGCGAGGTAGAAGGCGGCGACGAGGGCGTTGTGGCCGCCGCCGAGAACGATGATGTCGCGCGGTCCGGTTGATTTGGCGGGCACGGTCAGCTTCTCCCCGAATCTTTCAGAATTTCGAGCGCGGCGAGACGGCCGGGCGCGCCCATGATGCCTCCGCCGGGATGCGTGGCGGAACCGCACATGTAGAGTTTTTTGATGGGTGTGCGGTAGCGGGCCCAGCCGGCGGCGGGACGCAGGAAGAAAAGCTGCTCGAGCGAAAGTTCACCCTGGAAAATATTTCCTTCGGTGAGTCCGGTGGTGCGCTCGATGTCGAGCGGAGTGATGAACTGTTTGCCGATGATGAGGCTTTTCAGATTTGGGGCGTACTGCGAAATGGTGTCGATCACGGTGTTGCCGAAGGCTTCGCGCTGCTCGTCCCAGGTGCCGCTGGCAAGTTTGTAGGGCGCGTATTGGACGAAGCAGGACAGGATGTGTTTGCCCGGCGGCGCGACGGAGGGATCGGTGAGCGACGGGATGACCATGTCGATGTAGGGGCGGCGGGAAAATTCGCCGTACTTGGCCTGATCGTAGGCGCGTTCCATATATTCCATGGAAGGCGAAATGGAGATTGCGCCGCGGAGATGATTTCCGGGGCCGGGCAGGCAGGTGAAATCCGGCAGGCCGTCGAGGGCCAGATTTACTTTGCCGGAAGAGCCGCGGTATTTGTAGCGGCGGACGTCTTCGAGGAAATCGCCGGGAAGCTGGCGCTCTTCGATGAATTTGAGGAAGGTGAGATTGGGATCGACGCTGGAAGAAATGATGTCGGCGTGAATTTCTTCGCCGGAACCTTCGAGGACGACTCCATTGGCTACGCCATTCTTGATGAGAATCTTCGCGACGGAAACTTCTTTGCGGATTTCAACTCCGGCTTCGACCGCGGCAGCGCCGATGGCGTTGGAGATGGCTCCGGTGCCGCCGCGGCTGAAACCCCAGGAGCGGAAGGCGCCATCGATTTCGCCCATGTAGTGGTGAAGGAGAACGTAGGCGGTGCCGGGCGAACGAATGCCGAGGAAAGTGCCGATGATTCCGGAGGCGGACATCGTGGCTTTGAGCGCGTCGGTCTCAAACCACTGGTCGAGAAAATCGGCGGCGCTCATGGTCATGAGCTGGACGAGATTGTATTTGTCTTCGGCTTCGAGATTCTGAAAACGCTTGCCGAGAAAGGCGAGTTTTTTGAGATCGCGCGGGTCGAGGGAGGTGGGATCCGGCGGAATCATGGCGAGGATGGGTTTGACGAAGCGGCACATGGCGACCATGGACTTGCCAAATTCTTCGTAGGCTTCGGCGTCGAGTTTGGAGTGGCGTTCGAGTTCGCGGCGGGTTTTGCCGTGATCGTTCTGGCGCCAGAGGTAATCGCCGTTGGACATCGGCGTGATGGTGCCGTCGAGCGGAAGAATTTCGAGACCGTGGCGCGGGAGATCGAGATCGCGAATGATTTCGGGGCGAAGGAGCGAGACCACGTAGGAATAAACGGAAAATTTGAAGCCAGGGATTATCTCTTCGGTGACGGCGGCGCCGCCGAGGACGTAACGCTTTTCGAGGACGAGAACTTTTTTGCCGGCTTTGGCGAGATAGGCCGCATTGACCAGACCGTTGTGGCCGCCGCCGATTACGATTACGTCGTATTTTTTGGACATTTTCGTTTGGTGAGATTCGCGCGCATGGGAATGCGAGGAATTGTGGCGCGCGAGACAGAGCATTCTACAGGTGGCGGCGTGCGGTCACAAGTGGAAGCGGGGTTGAGGCTGACTGGAGGTCAGGCAAGGTGATGTATTGCGTGCGATGAGGTGATGTGTCGCACCTACGGCGCTTGGGGGCTTTTTTGTTTTGGTACCCGGCCCTTACGGGCCGGGCTAACTTCTGCCGCGCCTACGGCGCTGGTTTGGTAGTGACGCGGCGGAGCTAGGTGGCGCTTCGCGCTGGAGCGTTTTGGCTTGGTGTGGGCTTGGTCGAAGGCGGTGGCAAGCCACCGCACTCCAAAGTGGGCTGGGCTCGTTTTGATTTGGTGAAGCTGCGCGAGCAAGGTTGGTGCGGGCGGCGCGCTTCGCGTCTTGCTGAGTGAGCAGGGCGGGACC
Source organism: Candidatus Acidiferrales bacterium (assembly GCA_036401315.1). Lineage (GTDB taxonomy): Bacteria > Acidobacteriota > Terriglobia > Acidiferrales > UBA7541 > Palsa-295. The sequence continues at coordinate 18,418 of DASWVE010000105.1, read as the reverse complement.
TTAGCATGGGGCAAAATTCTGGAAAAAGCTTGAAACTAAATACATGTATATACGTCTAATTTGGCATGAGCGAGACACGATTACCTGGTTTGCCTTGCATGTGCGGGAGTCTGCGGCGGGCTACGCGGGCGCTTTCGCTGGTTTACGACGAGGCGTTGCGGCCGTGTGGGTTGCGCGGAGGGCAGTTGACGATTTTGCAGGCTTTGGTGCGGACTGGCGAGGTGAGGCAGGGCCGGTTGGGGGAAATATTGGCGATGGACAGCACGAGTTTGACGCGGACGCTGCGGATTATGCGGGGGGCGGGATGGATCGCTGAGCGGCGCGGCGCGGACCGGCGGGAACGTTTGTGGAGGCTGTCGAAGGCGGGGGAGACGAAGTTGAAGGCGGCGACTCCGGCGTGGGATGCGTTGCAGCGGCGGGTGCGGGAGAAGGTCGGCGAGGACGGTTGGCAGAGTTTGATGCGGGCAACGAATGAGATTACGGGGGCGGCGGTGGATCTAATTGCGGAAAAAGGAGGCTCGATATGAATCGATACGGAAAAATAAGTTTGGGATTGATTGCGGTGTGGTTTTTGGCGGCGGTGGTGGCGGCGGGAGTCTTTCACATTTTTCAGAGTGCATTGAACCAGTTGGGGGCTGCGGTGGGGATGGCGGCGACCTTGCCGATTCTTTTGTTTGTCGCGTGGTTCGCGGGGTCGAAGGGATTCCGGGAATTTGCGATGGGATTGAGTGCGCGGAGGCTGACTTTGCTGCAGACGGGACGCGTGATGGGGTTGGTGTTTGTGGTTCTGGGGATGCGCGGAGTATTGCCGACGAGGTTTGCGTGGCCGGCGGGATATGGGGATGCGTTCATTGGATTGACGGCCTGGCTCGTGGCTTGGAAGTTGAGTAATGCGGGACATCGCGGGAGTTTTATTTTGTGGCAGGGGTTGGGCATTTTGGATTTGGTTACGGCGGTGGGGTTGGGCGTTACTACGGGATTGGTGCATCCGGAAGGTTTGACGATGGGGGCAATTACGGTGCTGCCGTTGAGTTTGATTCCGACGTTTTTTGTGCCGTTGTATTTTATTTTTCATTTGATTTGTGTGGCGCAGGCGCGGGGGTGGGGGAGTGCTGCGCCGACGGGGCTTCGGAAAGGCGCGGTACGTTTGTCGGCTGCGGAGATGTGAGATCGAAGAGAGGTCCTTCGTCGCGGAAAACGCTCCTCTGGATGACGGCCAACGGCGGGTGGGCGATTGGGCTGAATTCGGCGGCAGAGCCGGATGGTTGATTGCAGCGGCTCAGCGTCAAAAGCGGTGGCAGAGCCACCGCACTCCAAAAGTTCTCGTCGATGTGATTTGAGTTGGTGTTGATGGTTGCGCTACGACAGTTTAGGAGCGGGTTAGGAGGTGGCGGTTTCGGGGGCGGATTCCAGTTCTGGGGTGGGGGCGGGTTTTTTGGTGGGAGTGGTGGTGATGATCACTACGCTGATTAGGACGAAGAGGGCGCCTACTACGGTGCGGGTGGTTAGGGGTTCGCCGGCAACGAAGTAGCCGAGGATTACGGCGACGATGGGATTGACGTAGCCGTAGGTGCCGACGCGGGTGGGCGATTCGTGAGCCAGGAGCCAGACGTAGGCGGTGAAGCCGATGATGGAGCCGGCGACGATGAGGTAGGCGAGGGCGAACCAGGCTTGGCGGGAGACGACGGCGGGATGGAAATTTTGGAATTCACCGAAGGCGGCGGCTGCGATGGTGAGGAAGATGCCGCCGAGGAGCATTTGGGCGCCGGAGCTCATGAGTTTGGATTTTGGTAATGGTAGTTTGCGGGAGAAGGCGGAGGCGATCGACCAGGTGATGGGGGAGATGATCAGCGCTACGGCTCCGAGTTTGTCGATGGGGGAGCCGCCCAGGTTCAGGGAGTTGGTCATTAGGACAGCTACGCCGCCGATGCCGACTAGAAGCGCGACGATCAGGCGCGAGGTTAGGCGTTGAGTGCGCAGAATTATTATTTCTGATAAGGCCATGAACATCGGGATGGTGGCGAGCATTACGGCGGTGACGCCGGAGTTGACGCGCTGTTCCGCCCAGAAGACCAGGCCGTAATCCAACAGGAAAAAAACTAGAGCCAGGATTCCGGCGGAGCGCCATTCGCGTTTGGTGGGGGAAGGTTCGCCGCGGGCGATGACCCAGGCGTAGATGGCGAATCCGGCTACGGCGAAACGCATGGCGGCGAGGAGAAGCGGGGGGACTTCCTGGACGCCAATGCGGATGGCGAGATACGTCGAACCCCAGACAATATAGATGATGGCGAAGGCTAGGATCGTTTGCCAGCGTTGGGGGCGGGGTTCGGGGGGCATGTGGTATGTCAGCGCGATGGGGCGAGTGGGTCAAGAGCCAAATTGTGCCGGGATGGTGCGTCGAGACGCGTCGATGAAAAATGCAGTGGCGGGTGATGAGTGGCTAGTGGCTCGCGTCGAAGGCTGGGCGTGGATGCGGACGAAGAGAGGTCCTTCGTCGCGAAGGGCGCTCTTCTGGATGACGGCCAAGGGCGGGTGGGTGATGAGGTGGGATTCGGAGGCAGAGCCGGGTGCTTGATCGCTACGGCGACAGATTAAAGACCAGAGTGAGGCGCGCTTCGCGGTGGGTCGTTTCGGCGTAATGCTGGGTTGGTCGAAAGCGGCGGCAAGCCGCCGCACTCCAAAATGTTTGGTGGCGGGTTGGAGCTTTTATTGCGCTGGCGAGGGTTGCGTGCGGGGGCGTTCGCTTCGCTTTATTTTGGTCGCAGCTTGGACAAGAAGTTGAATCGAAGAGAGGTCCTCGTCGACGCGGCAAAACCGAGGGGCGGAGTCAAAACCTGCGGGTTTTGGTGGGCGCGCAAAGAGTGCGGGGGCTGGAAAGCTTGGAGTATAATTCGCGCGCTGGAAATGGGTTGTGGCTGAGTGATTGAGGAGCGTCTTGTGCCGATTGGGACTGCTGTGCATGACCGGACTTCGAAATTGTGCGAGAGCATGAATTATCGCGAGTGGTCGGGATTTTACGCGGTGAGCGTGTATGAGATGCACCACGACCATGAGTACAACGCGATACGGAATGCTTGCGCGATGATCGATGTGTCGCCGCTCTACAAGTACCGGGTGAGCGGGGTGGACGCGACCAAATTGGTGAACCGGGTGATTACGCGGGACATTCATAAGGTGAAGGTCGGGCAGGTGATTTACTGCTGCTGGTGCGACGAGCAGGGCAAGGTCATTGATGATGGGACGATTTCGCGGCTGGAAGAGAATGTGTACCGCTGGACGGCGGCGGATCCGAGTATCCGCTGGTTGCACCAGAACGCGCTGGGGCTGGATGTAAAGATCGAGGATATTTCGACGGAAGTGGCGGCGATTGCGCTGCAGGGGCCGACGTCGGGAAGATTGTTGATGAAGGCTACGGAAGGTGGGGACGTAGCCAATTTGAAATATTTCCGGCTGACGCACGCGACGATTGCGGGAGTGCCGGTGGATATTTCGCGGACGGGTTATACGGGCGATCTGGGATATGAGGTTTGGATGCCGTGGAACGACGCGCCGAAGGTTTGGGACGCGTTGATGGAAAACGGAAGGCAGTTTGATGTGCATGCGGCGGGGATGCTGGCTTTGGATGTGGCGCGGATTGAGGCTGGGTTGATCATGATTGAGGTGGATTACACCAGCAGCAAGCGGGCGTTGATTGAATCGCAGAAATATTCGCCGTATGAATTGGGATTGGGGAAGATGGTGGATTTGAAGAAGGAACATTTTATTGGGCGCGAGGCTTTGGCGGAAGAGCACCGGCGCGGGCCGAAGCGGCTGTTGATGGGGCTCGACATTAATTGGGAAGACGTGGAGCGGATTTACGATTCGTTTGGATTGGGGCCGCAGGTGCAGAGTACGGCTTCGCGGGCGGCGGTGCCGGTGTATCGCGGCGGGTTGCAGGTGGGCAAAGCGACTTCGACTACGTGGTCGCCGACGTTGAAGAAGATGGTGGCGTTGGCGAGTCTGGCGCGGGAGCATGCGGCGGCCGGGACGGAACTGCAGATGGAACTGACGGTGGAGGCGGTGCGCCATAAGGTGCGGGCGGTGGTGCGGGAATTGCCGTTTTTTAATCCGGCGCGGAAGATGGCGACGCCGATTGTTTGAGGGTGGTGGTGGCCTAAACCGGGTGTCGCACCTCCGGCGCTCTCGTTTTTTTTGCGGATTTCCCGGCCCTTACGGACCGGGCTAACTTATGCCGCCCCTCCGGGGCTGGTTTCGGGCGAGAGGCGGGGCTGTGGTCCGGTGGGAATCGAAGAGAGGTCCTTCGTCGCGGAAGGCGCTCCTCTGGATGACGGCCAACTGCGGGTGGGCGGTGATGTGAGTTTCGGCGGCAGAGCCGGATACTTGGGTGTTGAAAGCTGCTTTTTGTGGAGGCGGAGTTGAAGGTAACGAAATTTTCTGTGGCGGCTTTTAGTTTGATTTTTGTTTCTTTGGCGGGCGGGAGTGCTGTGAGAGCGCAGAGTAGGGAGGCGAAGTGCCCGCCGGTGACGCGGGTGGACGACGTGAAGGAGACGATTCACGGCGTGGTGGTGAACGATCCTTACCGATGGCTGGAGGATCAAGATGCGCCGGAGACGCGGGCGTGGATTGCGGCGCAGAACGCTTGCACCCAGAGTGTATTGAATGCACTGCCGGGGCGCGAGGCGATCGCGAAACGTTTGGGCGAGCTGCTGAAGGTGGACATGATCGGGCTGCCGGTCGCGCGCGGCGGAAAATATTTTTACGCGAAGCGACTGGCCGGGCAGGATTTGTATGTGTTGTACATGCGGAAAGGCACGTCGGCAGGAAACGCCGGCGCGGAAGAAGTGCTGGTGGATCCGGGGGGGATGTCGGCGGATCACACGACCAGCGTGAATTTTGAAGCGATTTCGGATGACGGGAAAACCGTGGCCTACGGAGTGCGCAAGGGCGGCGAGGACGAAGTGTCGATTCACTTCATCGACAGCGACACGCGGAAGGAATTGGCCGATGTGCTGCCGCGAACGAGATATTCGAACGTGTCGTTCACGCATGATGGCAGCGGAATTTATTATTCGGAACTGGGGAAGGAGGGGCCGCGGGTTTTCTATCATGCGTTTGGCGGCGCGGCCGGAAAAGACAAAACGGTTTTCGGCGACGGATATGGAAACGACAAGATTATCGGGACTTCGATTTCGGAGGACGGGCGGTATTTGCTGGTGACGGTGTATTACGGATCGGCATGTGAGAAATCGGAAGTGTGGGTGCAGGATTTGAAGCAAGGCGGGGCGCCGACTGCGGTGGTGACGACGATCAACGCGTGTTTCCAGGGAGAGATTGCGGGCGGGACATTGTATTTGCAGACCAACTGGAAAGCGCCGAAGTGGAAAATTATCGGCGTGCCGCTGGACCAGCCGGCCCAGCAAAACTGGAAGGAAGTGGTGCCGGAAACGGAATCGCGGATGGAAAATTTCCAACTGGCGGGCGGAAAGATCGTCGCGCAGTATTCGCAGAACGCTTCGTCGGAGCTGAAGGCGTTTCGCCCGGATGGAAGTGGAGCGGAGGAGATTGCGCTGCCGCAGATCGGGTCGGTGGCGGCGATGACGGGGAGATGGAGCAGCGGCGAAATGTTTTTTTCGTTCCAGTCATTCGCGGTACCGTCGACGATTTACCGGTACGACGTGGCCAAGCATGATTTGACGACGTGGGCCAAGCCGGGCGTGCCGGTGGATTCGAACGCGTTTGAGGTGAAGCAGGTCTGGTACGAATCGAAAGACAAGACGAAGATCCCGATGTTTTTGTTTTACAAGAAGGGATTGAAGCTGGATGGGACGAATCCGGCGTTGATGACGGCGTATGGCGGGTTCGACGTGAGCGAGACTCCGGCTTTTCGGGACGATGCGATTATCTGGGCCGAGCATGGCGGAGTTTTTGCGTTGCCCAGTTTGCGGGGCGGCGGAGAGTTCGGCGAAGACTGGCATCACGCGGGCATGCTCGAGAAGAAGCAGAATGTATTCGACGATTTTTTCGCGGCGGCGGAGTGGCTGGTCGCGAACAAATACACGAATTCGGCGAAGCTGGCGATTACCGGGCGGAGCAACGGCGGGTTGTTGATGGGCGCGGCGATGACGCAACGGCCGGAATTGTTTGGGGCGATCGTGTGCGGGTATCCGCTGCTGGACATGGTGCGTTACCAGAAATTTCTGGTGGCGCGTTATTGGGTGACGGAATATGGATCGTCGGATGATGCGGCGCAGTTCCCGGCCCTTTTCAAATATTCTCCATATCATCATGTGGTGAAGGGAACGAAGTATCCGGCGGTTTTGTTTTTGACGGGGGATAGCGATACGCGGGTGGCTCCTTTGCATGCGCGTAAAATGACGGCGGAGATGCAGGCGGCGCAGGGCGGGGATAAGCCGATACTGTTGCTGTACGACACGAAGCTGGGTCATAGTGAAGGGCGGCCGGTGAGTAAGATTATTGAGGAAGATACGCAGGTTTTGGGGTTTTTCTTCTGGCAGGTGGGCATGAAGGGTTTCAATTAGGTCGAGGGTTCCCGGGTCTGGAGGGTTCATGTTTGGAACGAAGCTGCGGGGCGGAGTGAAGGCGGGAGTGGCGGGGATTGCGGCGGGTGCTTTGGCGCTGTTGGCATTTGCGCCGGGCGCTTGGGCCCAGGCCGCTACGCAGCAGGCTGCGTCCGCGCCGGCGGCTGCTACTGCTCCGGCACCGGCACCGGCGGGAGCTCCGGTCGCCGCGCCCGCGGGGCCCGCGCCGATTAAGCTTTTTGTGGATGCTACGCAGGCTCCGCAGAAAATTTTGCATTCGCACATGCAGATTCCGGTGCAGGCTGGGGCTTTGACGCTTTATTACCCCGAGTGGATTCCGGGGGAGCATATGCCGGACGGGCCGATCATCGATCTGGTTGGATTGAAATTTTCCGCGGGCAATCAAATGATTCCTTGGCGGCGGGATTTGGTGGAGATGTTTTCGATTCACCTGGATATTCCGGCGGGCGTGACGGTGTTGAATGCGGATTTCGATTTTCTGCTTTCGGCTCCGGCGGGAGGATTTTCGGCGGGAGCTTCGGCGACGGCGTCGTTGGATGTGTTGAGCTGGAACCAGGTGCTGCTGTACCCGGCGGGAACGCCGGCGAAAGATATTTCTTTTGTGGCGAGTTTGAAACTGCCGGCGGGATGGAAGTACGGGACGGCCTTGCCGCTGGTGAAGCAGGATGGCGAGACGCTGGAATTCGCGGAGGCGCCGCTGACCACGCTGGTGGATTCGCCGGTGATTTCGGGAAAATATTTCCGGGCGATACAACTGACGCCGGGACAGAATCCGCCGCACGAGATCGATATCGCAGCGGACAGTTCGGCGGCGCTGGCGATGACTCCGGACACCGAACTGCATTTGCATAGTCTGGTGATGGAGACGGGAGCGCTGTTCGGCGCGCGGCACTACCGGGATTACCATTTCCTGCTGACGCTTTCCGACGATGTGGCGCATTTTGGTTTGGAGCATCACGAATCGAGCGACGACCGGACTTCGGAGCGGAGTTTGGTGGATGACAGCCAGCGGATGGAATTCGCGGGATTGCTGCCGCACGAATTCGTGCATTCGTGGAACGGGAAATATCGAAGGCCGGAAGGATTGGCGACGCCGGACTATCAAGTTCCGATGAAGGACGATTTGCTGTGGGTGTACGAAGGGCTGACGGAATATCTGGGTGAAGTGCTGACGGCGCGCAGCGGATTGCTGAACGAAGAACAGTGGCGCGAAGGTTTGGCGTATCTGGTGGCGACGTACACGCACCGGCCGGGGCGCGAGTGGCGTCCGCTGCAGGATACGGCGGATGCGGCGCCGTTTTTGTACGACTCGACCAGCGACTGGGCGAACTGGCGGCGCGGGACGGATTTTTACGACGAGGGCGAATTGTTGTGGCTCGACGTGGACACGACTTTGCGGGCGCTGACCAAAGACAAGAAATCGATGAACGATTTCTGCAAGGTTTTTCACGGCGGGAACACGGGCGTGCCGGAATTGAAGCCTTACAACTTCGACGAAGTGGTGACGACCTTGAATGGATTGGCGCCGAATGACTGGGCGGGATTTTTGCGGGCGCGGCTGGACGGGGTTTCGACCAAAACTCCGATCGAAGCGCTGGAGGGCAGCGGTTGGAAATTGGTGTTCAACGAGCAGCCGAATGAAATGATGGCGAACGAAGAGGCGCTGGGACGGCGGGCGGATTTCACTTTTACGGTGGGCATGATCGTTTCGGATGACGGCGCGGTGATCGATGTGACGCATGGCGGGACGGCGTACGACGCGGGAGTGGCTCCAGGGATGAAGATTGTGGCGGTGAATGGCGAAGCGTATTCGCCGGACAAGCTGCGCGAAGCCATTACGAACGCGAAGACGGTGTTGAATCCGATCCAGTTTATCGTGGCGAATGGCGCGCAGTTCAAGACCATGTCGATGGAATATCACGACGGGTTGAAATTTCCGCACATCGAGCGGGACGGGGCCAAGCCGGATTATCTGGGTGAGATTTTGCATCCTTTGGCGCAGTAGCGGCGGATTTGATTTCATGAGATTTCATCCGATTGCGTTGGTGGGCGTGCTGTTGGTCGCGGGCGGCGTGGCGACTTTGATTTGGCCGCAGATGGCGATGCCGGCGCGGAAGCAGGAAGTGCAGATTGGAGAGGGCAAGGCGATTATTTCGACGCGGAGGATTGTGACGTTTCCGCGGCCGTTTGGGGTTTTGTTGATATTGGCGGGATTGGGGCAGGTGTTCTTTACTTCGAGACAGCCGGTTAAGTTGTAGAGCAGTTCCCTCCTTCGTTTTTTTCTATTCATTGTGAGGCGTCGGTGGAGAGGTGCGTCTCGCGATGGGTGATTTTCTTCGCGAGCGTTGGGTGGCGTTTGCGCGTGAAAAGCAGATCCCTCAGGCGCTGCGCTTCTTCGGGATGACAACGGGTGGGTGATTCGGGGCGAATCGTGCCGGACGACGAAAAAGGCGGCCCGGCTGAAGCCGGCCGCTACAGGTGGCAGGTTCGACGCTTCGGTTGGAGGATGGTTGGGTGGCGCGGTGCTAGGCAAAGGCCCCACCCTTCCAGAGGCGGGAAGGATGGAGATGCGTAGTTTTGCGCATTGACGGGGGTTTGGTGGGGTGGCACTGTGCGTGACTTCCCCCTCTGAGGTCTTATCCATGACAAATGGGCTGCACCGGTGGTGGCTGCTAGGCTTCGCGATTTTTTGCGGCGTGGTGACGCTATTGATGATGGCACCGGCGGCTGGGGCGGAGACATTTTCGGTGACTTCATCGCCTGCTGGGGCGGAGGTGGAGATTGATGGGGTGGCGGTGGGGACTACGCCGTTTCAGACGCAGTATCCGGGGGGATATTTTCACAAGACGCATACGGTGTTTAGCACGCGGCTGGAGCACCGGATGGTTTTGCGGGTGACGAAGAATGGGTACGTCTTGCAGCAGATGACGATCACGGAGGGGCCGTTCGATTGGATTGGGCTGACGGGGAAACATCATGGGAAGTATTTTATTTTGCGGGCGGATCATTTTGCTTTGAATCTGGAGCCGGTGGTGGTGGCGCGAGAGCCGGACGCGGAGCGGGTGGGGCCGATTCATGCGCGGGCGGAGGCGGGATATTTGGATTCGAGCGGGGTTGGCGGCGGGACGGGGTTGGTGGCGATTGGATCGGAGCCCGTAGGGGCGGAGATTTATGTGGATGGGAAATTTGTGGGGCAGACGCCGTCGACGATGCCGTTGATGGCGGGGGCGCATCATGTGGAGGTGAAGGCGGCGGGGAGGATGCATTGGGAGCGAGATTTGACGGTGGTGAAGGATGGGTCGGTTAGTTTGAAGGCGGTTTTGGAGGCGAGGTGAGGGCGAGCGTGCTGGACGGCTGTGATCGAAGAGAGGTCCTTCGTCGCGGAAGGCGCTCCTCTGGATGACGGCCAAAGGCGGGTTAGCGTCCGGTGATGATCGGCGGCAGAGCCGGTCGGCTGGTTCGTTTCGGGCGGGTCGCAAAGCGGTGGCAGAGCCACCGCACTCCAAAAGTTCTTGGGGATCGATTCGAGCTGGTTGGTGTCGCGGGCGGCTTGGGCCGCAATTGAAGAGAGGTCCTTCGTCGCAAAGGGCGCTCCTCTGGATGACGGCCAAAAACGGTTTGGGCGGTGGCGTGGGGCCGGCGGCAGAGCCGGACGCGCTATTGATATGGCGGAATCGCAAAACTTCAGCGGTTACGGTCCGATGACGTTAAGACGGCCGAAGCGAAGAACAACGGCCGCAGAACATGGCGACGAGTGCGGACGCGGAGTTAGGAGCGGGTGGCGAAGGTGTAGGCGCGGTGGAGGTAGGCGTCTAGTTCGGGGACGCGGAGGAGTTTTAGGGCGGCTGCCAGGAGCAGGAGGCCGGTTGCGGAGACGATCGTTAGGAGCAGTACGGCACCGCCGAATTTTTGCCAGGGGATGAAATTTTCCAGATAGGTGGTGAGTTTGTAGCAGGCTAGGCCTACCACGCAGGATGCCGCGGACATTTTCAGAAAAAATATGAAGACATTGAGGCTTTCGGGGTTCTTGGTGCGTTTATTCAGGAGCACGAAGAGGACGACAGTGTACGCGATTATGCCCAGGGTGCTGGCGAGGGCCAAGCCGAGGTAATCGAGGCGTTTTACCAGGAGCCAGTAGAGCGGGAGGCTGAGGACGGTGGTGAGGGTGCCGACGACCGCGGGGGTGATGGTGTCGCGGGTGGAGTAGAAGCCGCGGGCGAAAATATTTTGGGCGCCCCAGGCGAACATGCCGATGGAGAAGACGGCGAGGGCGGCGGCGGTGGAGGCGAGATCGGGGCCGCTCAGTTTCGTGTGGGAAAAGGCGAGGTGGGTGAGGGGGAGACTTTGGGCGATGGTCAGCGCGGAAATGGGGATGAGAATGAAAATCAGCGCACGAAAAGTGGAGTTGAGGATTTTGTTGAGTTCGTCGAATTTTTTTTCGGAGTAAAGCTGCGCGAGGATCGGAAAGGAAGCGACTCCGATAGCTTGGCCGACGAGGCCGAGCGGAACGCGCATGAGAGTTTTGCCCCAGGTGAGCCAGGTGATGGAGCCGGCGCGGAGATAGGAGCCAAAGGCGCGGATGATCCAATCGTCGACAAAGGAAAGCGAGAGAGCGAGCATGATGGGGACGGAAAGTTTTAGAAACATCCAAAAGCCGGGATGGCGGACGTTGAAGGCAGGGGAGAACTTGGCTCCGGCGCGATGCGCGCCATAAATCTGCAGGAGAAAATTTCCGAGGATGGCGCCGCCGAGAACGCCAACGGCGAATCCGGTGATGCCGATGCGCGGGGCGAGCAGGACTCCGCCGAGAATGATGCCGAGGTTGTAGATTATGGGCGCGAGCGACGGGATGACGAACTGGCCTTTGGCGTATTGGACGGCGCTGAGGATGCTGCCTTCGTAGAAACAGATTTGGGCGGGGAGCATGATGCGGGTGAGGAAGATGACGCGCTGGCGTTCGGCGGGATCGAAGCCGGGGGCGATGAGTTTGACGAGTTGGGGCGCGAAAATTTCGGCGACGGTGACCAAGGCGACGAGGACCACGCCCATGACGGACATTACGGTGGAGAAGGCGCGCCAGCCTTCGTCTTCATTTTTTTCGGCGACGTACATGGCGAAGACGGGGATGAAGGTGACGCTGAGGGAGCCGCCGGCGATGAGGTAATTCAGAAAATCGGGGAGGGTGAAGGCGGCGTAGTAGGCGTCGGTGATGGAATTGGAGCCGATTTGGTGGGCGACGGTCCATTCACGGAAGAGGCCGAGGATGCGGCTGAGAAGGACGCTGGCCATGACGATGCCGGTGGCGGCGGCGATGCGCCGGTGAAGGTGGTCGGTCGTGGACACGTTGGGAATATGGTAGATGGTTTGGGGGAGTGGGACTAGGGCGATGCGCGGGGGAGTTTCGGTGCGGTGCCTCGGCGGCGCGGACGATTGCGGCGAAGGGGCGGCGATTGCTGGAAAAAGTGAAGGCGAGGAGGATGAAAGACGAGGCGTAGGATCTGTTCGTAAATTCGAGTGAACTGCGAAGTGATACCGCCGGCTGAAGTTCCCTCTCTAAAGAATTCCTGCAATTCATTTTATCGCAAATGATTTTGTTGACGATTTCGGCGGCGCGCTGCGCGCGGGATCGTGCGGTGGGGCGCCGGGTTGGTCAAAGGCGGCGGCAAGCCGCCGCACTCCAAAATGTTGGGGGGGGGTGGTGACGTTGGCGGCGGATTTTCTGGGCTGGGTGGTGCTTTCGCCGCTTCGCTCCTGCGGGCCAAGATATCTGCTTTAACTGTTGAGATAAGCAATTTGACAGTGGGGACAATGGGCCGGAGACTGGGGGTTGATTGGCGCGGCTGCCGGTACGGGGCGGGTGCTGGCTGGCGACGCGATCGGGAGGGCGAGATGCTTTCGGCGACTTTGGCGAAGGGACTAAATGAGTATGCGATTGGGGCGAAGCTGCGCGCGTTGCGGCTGAAGAAAAAGATGGGGCTGGTGGAATTGGGCGGGCATACGGGACTGTCGGCGGCGATGCTCTCGAAGGTGGAGCGCGGGAAGCTGTTCCCTACCCTGCCGACGCTGTTGCGGATCGCGATCGTTTTCAGCGTGGGGCTGGAATATTTTTTCGCGGACGATCAGAAGCGGCACATGGTGGCGATCGTGCGGCGCGGGGAGCGGAAGAGGTTTCCGGAGCGGTCGGACGGGCGGGATGTGTCGTTTTATTTTGAGTCTTTGGATTTCACGGCGGTGGAGCGGAAGTTCAATACGTATTACGCGGAATTTCAGACGTTGAAGCCGGGGAAGGCGCGGGCGCATACGCATCCGGGGACGGAATTTTTGTCGGTGCTGCGGGGAAAATTGGAATTGCACATTGGGACGACGGCGCACCGGTTGGCGGCGGGGGATTCGATTTACTTTGATTCGTCGATTGCGCATAGCTACCGGAGGATGAGTAAGAACGGGTGCAGCGCGATGGTGGTAACGGCGGGGTGAGGGAGCGCGTTTGCGGGAGGCCGGGAGTATTGGACATCGAAGAGAGATCCTTCGTCGCGGAAGGCGCTCCTCTGGATGACGGCCAAAGGCGGGTGGGTGGCGAGGCGAAATCTTGTGGCAGAGCCGGAAGATTTCGGTGGCGCTGATGGCTGAGGCCGCCCGGCTAAAGCCGACCGCTACAGGTGGTCGTGGTATTCGTCGGCGTGGGGATTGAAAATCGAAGAGAGGTCCCTCGTCGGCGCGGCGAGTACGGCCGCGCCTCTGTCGCGATGACAACTAGAACCGAAGTGAAACGCAAGAATCACTGAGCCTCGGCGCTGCGCGCTGGGGCGTTTGGGCGGTGAGGCTGGGTTGGTCAAAGGCGGCGGCAAGCCGCCGCACTCCAAGGTGTTTGGTGGCGGGGCGCGTTTTTTATTGCGCTGGCTAGGATTGGGCCGGGGGCGTTCGCTTCGCTTCTTTCTGGTCAGGGAGCGAAGCGGGCGGCACACGCGTGTTTAGACTTTTGTGCCGGAGGTGTGTGCGGAAATTTGGGGCAGAGCTATTGGTTCGCGGGTGGGGGAGTTGTGGGGGGCGGCGCGGAGGTATTGGGCTGGGTAGCTGGCGGGGAAACCCAGTTCGGCGGCTACGTGGAGTGGGAAGTAGGGATCGCGGAGGAATTGGCGGGCGAGGAAAACCAAGTCGGCTTTTTCGCGGTCGAGGATGGCGCTGGCTTCGGCGGCGGTGGTGATCATGCCGACCGCGCCGGTCATTACTCCGGTTTCGCGGCGGATGCGTTCGGCGAAGCCGACCTGATAGCCGGGGCCGACGGGAATTTTGGCGTCGGGGACGTTGCCACCGGAGGAGCAGTCGATGAGATCGACGCCGAGCGGGACGAGTTGATTGGCGAGAGCCACGGATTGATCGAGGTCCCAGCCGCCTTCGACCCAATCGGTAGAGGAGATGCGGACGAAGAGCGGATATTGTTCGGGCCAGACTTGGCGGACGGCGGTGACGACTTCGCGGAGGAGGCGAGTGCGATTATCGAAGGAGCCGCCGTAGGAATCGGTGCGCTGATTGGAAAGCGGCGAAAGAAATTCGTGGAGCAAGTAGCCGTGGGCGGAATGAATTTCGATAATGCCGAATCCGGCGTGGAGCGCGCGGACGGCAGCGGCGGAAAAGTCGGAAATTATTTTCGCAATTCCCTGCTGATCGAGTGCGGCGGGCGGGGCGTAAGTGGGCGCGAAAGAAATTGCGCTGGGGGCGACGGGTTGCCAGCCACCTTCGGCGGGCGTCAGGTACGGACCTTTTTCCCAGGGGACGCGGGTGCTGGCTTTGCGTCCGGCGTGGGCGAGCTGGATGCCGGGCATGGCTCCCTGGGTGCGGACGAAGTTGGTGATGCGCGAAAGAAATTCGAGGTGCGCGTCCTTCCAGATGCCGAGGTCGTGCGGGGTGATGCGGCCTTCGGCGGAGACGGCGGTAGCTTCGGTGAAGACGAGGGAGGCGCCGCCGACGGCGCGAGAGCCGAGATGGACGAGATGCCAATCGTTGGCGAAGCCGTCGGTGCTGGAATATTCGCACATGGGGGAGACGGCGATGCGGTTGCGGAGGCGGATGTCGCGGATTTGCAGTTCGTCGAAAAGATTCATTGGTGGAGCTCCCGGGAAGAATGCGGATGAAAAGTTAGTTTAGCAGACGAGGGTTTAGATGAGGCGGGCACGAGAAAAGGCGCAGGGGTCCGATGACGGTGGGTGGTGAATTTACGATCGAAGAGAGGTCCTTCGTCGCGAACGGCGCTCCTCTGGATGACGGCCAAGTGCGGTTTGGGCGGAGAGGTTGTGATCGGCGGCAGAGCCGGGTTATTTGGCGGCGCGGGTGGGAGTGTCGAAAGCGGCGGTCCCGCTTAGCGGGACCGCACTCCAAAAGTTCTCGACGGGGTTAGCGTTTAGAGTACGGCGCGATTTTGGGGGCCTTGGAATCTAAACCCGCACCCTTCGCGGAAACGGCGAAGAGTGCGGCACCCGGGAATTCCCAGGCGGCGCGCGGGTAGCGCGGTGAAAAGTGTTTGGGGCTAGAACTTGAAGACGATGCCGACGGAGGCTTTGGGGCTCCATTGGTGGGTGTTGAAATATTGGGTGCCTACGCCGTCGACGCCGGCGCGGAGGGACCAGCGATCTTTGAAGGGCAGGTCGACGCCGCCGCCGAAAGTGTAGGCGAGGGCGTGTTGATTGCCGAAGGCGGTCTGGGGCGTGAAGTGCGAGTAGCCGACCAGGGCGTGGGCCCAAACTTCGATGCCGCGACGGGCGGACCAACGGAAGCGGGGACCGCCGCCGCCGAACGCGAACCACGAGCTTTCACCAGCCTGGTTGGCGTGAGTGGCGGAGAGATCGCCTTCGGCGCCGACCCAGTTCTTGAAGTAATAGACCATGTTGATGTCGAAGCCATTCATGTTCAGGGTGTAGTTACCAGGGCTGGGCAATTCGTAGAAGCGGAAGAAGGTGTAGCCGAGATAGGCCTGCCAATTGTAGGTCTGAAAAACGCTGGTGACGTCTTGCGGGGCGGGGTCCGGTTTCGGCGCGAGAGAAAGAGACAGGGGCGTCGAGGACGCGGCGGCAGAATTTACGACCGAGGCGGCGGGCAGCGGCAAGTCGGCAGCCGGGGCGAACGGAGTGAGGCGAATGCCGGTCGAAGCGGCCGGGGTGGAATCCAGGCTGAAGGAGGGAGCGAGCGGCAGCACGGAGGCGGAAGACTGCGCGCCAGCGTTGAACGCCGCGAAAAAGACGAGTATGAAAAGGACGGCAATATGTCGCATCTAAAATTTCCCCCAGACTACAAAACGGGCCCGTTGGTGCACCCATAATTTGACCGAGAAGGGGTGCCTGTGTCCACCCTAAATTCAAAAAAGCCGGAGTAAAGGTGCGTGCGAATCATGTGCCGAGAAGGAGCAAGTACCAAGATGGCTTCAGGGGCTAGAGCCCCTGGTTGTTACCCGGGTGTACGACGGGACTGAAGTCCCGCCCTTCCGGGCGGCCTGAGCGCAATTTTGAGTGCAGCGTTAGCTGGACGCTCGAAACAAAACCCCGAAGACTCTAATTTGTTGCTCCTGGGTCGTGCGAATTTGAAACACGCGATGCGGAGGCTGGCCAGCCGGCCTCACGAGCGGGCCGGGACCGGTTGTGAGATTTGCGCCGGCGAGGGCGGTGGGGCCGGCGATGATGCGGGCGCGGAGGTCTGGGCTTCGATCTCCGAGACGGCTTGGGCCAGCGTGACGGCGATGGCGTGATTGCCCGGGGCGTCGACGCGGGCAAGAAGGCGATCGGGATCGCCGCGATAGTCCCAGATACCGAAGAGGACATCGGCGTTGGGGAGATGAGTGCGCAACTGGGCGACCGCGGCTTTGGCGTTGGCCAAAGCATGGAGCGGCAGCGCGGAGATGCAGACGATGTCGGGCGCGGCTTGCGCGACTTTTTGGGCCATTTCTGAAACGCGGCCGAGCGGGATGCATTCGGCGGAATAGCCGGAGGTGGTTAGCAACTGGCACAACATGACGGCGACGATTTCGTCGGCGGCATCGCGAGCGGGTAGGACGACGATTTTCGGGAGCTGGCGCGGTGTGGCGGATAATGCAGCGGTGGAGGGTGGCGGCGCAGGTTGCGCAGCGATGATTTCTTCGCCGAGGACGGCGTGGGGATTTTTGCGGCGGGCGTCGAAGAGTTCGCCGACGATACGGCGAGTGTTGGTGGCGATGAAGTGCGCGGAATCTTGGTCGAG
The DNA here is from genome assembly GCA_036401315.1 of Candidatus Acidiferrales bacterium. Taxonomy (GTDB): domain Bacteria; phylum Acidobacteriota; class Terriglobia; order Acidiferrales; family UBA7541; genus Palsa-295. The sequence continues at coordinate 1,634 of DASWVE010000105.1, read as the reverse complement.
GCGTTTGCGGTGACGGTCGCGTTCGGCGGCGCCGAGCGCGGGGACCAAAACGCAATCGTACAAAGCGGCGAGCGATTTATTTTGGAGATAACTTTCGAGGACGCGGCGGGCTTCTTCGTGATCCATGGCGAGTAGGCGCTGGTAATAGCGCGTGCCGGGGGCGAGGGCGGGTTCGTCACCGAGCAGGACGGTGAGAAATCCGAGGCGCGGAACGTGGCGGCCGATGACTACGACGCAGACCGTGAGCGGAGTGCACAGGACGAGGCCGATGGGGCCCCAGATCGCGGTCCAAAAAATGGCGGCGAGCAAAATGGCCATGGAAGAAATTCCGGTGTAGGCGCCGTAGAGCATGGGCTCGAGAAAATTGGAAACGAGCAGTTCGGTGACGGCAAAGAGGCCGAAGGTTTCGAGCGGCTTGACCCAGCCGTCAAAGATGGCGATGGAAAGCAGCAGGGGCATGATGCCGCCGAGAGGCGGGCCAATGTAGGGAAGAAAACGCAGGACGCCGACCAAGACGCCCCAGAGTAACCCGCCGGGAACTCCGATGAAGTGCAAGCAAGTGCCGATGAGCGCGCCGTAACAAATATTGACGAGCAACTGGAGGCGGAGATAACGGCTGACGCGGGCGGTGGCGTCGTCGATGGCCTGGGTCATGACGTGGAGGCTGCGCTGGCCGGCGAGGGAGATGAGGCGATTGCGCAGATTCTCCCGGCGAATGAGCATGAAGAAAGTGAGGACGACGACGATGAAGAAGCTGGCGATCAAGCCGAGAATGTTTTCAACGGATTCGAGGGGCAGCGTGGGCGACTGGACGATTTCTACCGGCATGGGGCGCTGGCGGGACGGCGTCGAGTATTTGGAAGAAGGAGAAGAAGAGCCGTCGGGATGCGCGGGTGGGGCGGCGAGGTCTTTGCTGATTTCGTTCATGGTGTCGGAGGCGTTGTTGAGCGCGGTGTTTTTGGACCAGTGGAGAGATTCGACTTTTTGGCGGATGTTTGATTTGTACTTGGGGAGCTGATTCATGACTTCGGAGAATTGCTGGGCGACGGTCCAGCCGACGGCGCCGACAATCATGAAAGAGAGGACGACGACGAGAACGGTGGAGAGGAAGCGGCCGAAGTGGAGGCGCTCTAGAAATTTGGCTACGGGAGTGAGGACGAAAGTGACCAGGACGGCTAAGGTGAAAGGGATTAGGACTACGCGGGCGAAGTAGAGGGTGGCGACGACTACGACGGCGACGGTGACGCCTAGGAGACGTGCTAGGTTTTTGTCTCGGATGTGGCGTGGCATTTTTTTGGGCCTGATGGAGCGCTTTGAAATGTAAGGACTTCCGGTGAAATTACGTGGGTTAGGCTAGCGCGGGGGCGGTTTGCGGACCATACAGGGATGCACTGATATTTTGGCGGGAAAAGGCGTGGGTGAGTGGGCGGCGCGCTTCGCGTTTTATGACGTGATGATCGTTGAAGCGGTGTTGTGGATGAGATTCTTCGCTGCGCTCAGATGGTATGAAAACAGGCGTGCCTCCCGGGGGTACGATCGTGCTCGAAGCACAGACCCATAGGAGGCACGCGATGATCCACGTAGGAGTGGACCTTCACCAGAAATCTTGCTACATGACGGCGCTGGATTCAACC
>DASWVE010000104.1:0-33284 GCA_036401315.1 Candidatus Acidiferrales bacterium | reverse complement strand
CTCCCCAGCTATCTGGCGCCGACGCGAATAAAAACCGTTCACTCATTTTGCTCATGTCTTGGCCTCAGTTTTCCGATTTAGAATTTATAAAAAATCGCCGTCATTTACTGCCACGGCTCCAGCACCACTTTCATCGATTCGGGTTCCACCGATTTCTGCACCGCCGCTTCCACGTCGCGCAACGGATAGCGATGAGTCACAAACTCCCGCAGCGGATAATTTTTCATGTAACGCGCCATCTGTCTCATGCTCGGCCCATATGCCGCCGGCTCTTCCCCGCCCACTCCCAGAATTCGAACATTCTTGGCGCACAGGTGACGATGTGGGCTGATCGAAACTTCGCCCAGATCCGAAAAATTCCCAGCTTCCACCAGCAAGCCTCCGACGCGCAGCAGGTCCAAGGCTTCGGGAATGACCTGCGGCACCCCGGCACACTCCACGACCATGTCCGCCCCCCGGCCATGCGTCAAATCCTTAACAAATTTCAGCCGCTCAGCAACCGAAGTGTTGCCCGAATTCAAAACGTGATCGGCTCCCAATCTCTTCGCAAAATCTAACCGGTAGTCCGACAAATCCACCGCAATAATCGTCCCGGCGCCCAGCATCCGCGCCTTCATCAGAAAGCACATCCCCAGCGGCCCCACGCCCAGCACCACCACCGTGTCATCGAACCGAAACGATTCGTTCGGAAACGCCGACATCTGCTTCGCGCGATCCAGTCCGGCCGAGACCGCGAAGATTTCCGTCAGCACCGCAATTTCCGAAGGCAAATCGTCCGGCACTTTCACCAGAAAGCTTCCCGGCACGATGTACATGTACTGCGACCATCCGCCAAATAAATGCGGCGGATTTTTCGCGCTCAAATTATTGCCGTAGTCCGTCGTTTTCTCGCAGCAGTAGTACGGAAAATCGTGGCGGCAGTAGTAGCATTCGCCGCAGCAGACGTTCGCGCCAACCACCACCCGGTCGCCCACCCGCAGCGGAACGCCTTCAAAATCGGAATATTCTCCACCACCTCCGATTTCCGCGACGGTCCCTACGTTCTCGTGGCCCTGAATAATCGGGAATTCCAGCTGCCGTCCGCCGTACTGCGCGGTGTAACCCTGAAAGGTGTGCTTGTCCGTACCGCAGATCCCGGACATCTCCATTTTCACCAATACGCATTCCGGGGCAACTTCCGGAAGCGGATATTCTCGAACTTCGTAGCGCCCCGGCTGAACTAATGTCGCCGCGAGCACACCTTTGGCCGCCATAGATTTACACCCGATGGAAAGCTTGCGTTCTCAGCACGAAGACTCCGCCAAGGTCTGAGCGGAGTTGCGGGGTGGCCGCCGTTTCAACGGTCCCCGCGGTTTCTTGCACTTCGAGATTGGCGTACCGCTCTCGTTAGAAGTTCAATTTCAACGAGAGTTGCCCGATGCGCGGGGGCGCCGCCTGCGTCACCTGGCCAAACGTGCTCGGGTTTTGCGCGAGCGTAGTTGGGTTATACGAAACCAATCCGCTCGGCGTCAGAAACTGCGTATGGTTGAATATGTTAAAGAACTCGGCGCGGAACTGTAGATTGAATCGCTCCGTAATTGCCGTGTTCTTCAACAACGCGAAGTCCCAGTTGTTGACGCCAGGTCCATGGAAGAATCTCCGCCGCGAGTCACCCTCGGAGCCAAGCGCCGACGGTGCGAAAGCCGCCGGGCTGAAATACTGTCCGCCGGTTTTGCGCGGATCGGTAATGTCGATCGGCCCTACTAGATTCGGCGTGTCAACTGGTAAGGTAATCGGCCCTCCGAACGCAGTGCCCAACAGTGAACGGTCGTCGGTTTCTACGATGGTTACCGGCAAGCCCGTCGCAAACCGCGTGATTCCGCTGATTGCCCAACCATTCGTCAGGCGCTTCGGCCCTTCGATCTTATCGATTGGCAATTGATAGGTGTAGCTGGCCACAAAGTTGTGCGTCGAATCGAACGCCGTCAGGCCTCGGCTCAAGCGTGGTTCGATGGGATTGATCTGTTCGCCGTAACCGGACGAGTCTCCCAGTGACTTGCTGTAGGTGTATCCCACTAGTGTCTGCAGTCGGCCGCTCGTATGTCTCCAGTTGATTTGTCCGGAGTTATACGACGACGTTCCGGCCGTGATGAAATACGAATCGTTGCCGAAAGGGATGATTCCGATAGTTCCATCGGGCAGCGGAGTTCCTCCACTCACTACCGTTCCTCCCGGCAGCGTAACGCCCGGCAAGACCGAGCGGGTTCCAAGCGCGTAGCTATTATCCGGACGGATATAAATATTATTCTCTCCGCCCGGCCCGCAGCCTTCCGAAGCCAGAGACAAACACAACGCCGGATTCCCCGGGTTCGCCGACAGCGACGAAAGTAGCCGGTGCCCTTGCGTGCCGACGTAGCTAACTGTCAGTAGGTCCACGCTGGTCAACTGCCGCTCTATTGAAAGTTCATACTGCTCGGAATACGGCAGGCGGTTTTTGTTGTAGAACGCCGGAGAACTTGAAATCGTCCCGAACGCGCTGTAGAAATTTGCCAGCGTGTCGTACGGCGCAAAATTCGCCGGGTTTTTCGCCGAAACTCCCTTCGGCGGCAGCGGCGCTGGGAAAAGGTTGGTAATCGAAGTACCGCTCGCCCGATTCGTGAACGGAGCGGCAAATGTCGATTCGTTCTGCCCCGTGTAATTTCCAAACGGAGCATCTCCGATTTCGTTGAAGTCAGTCGCGCCCTCGAATGTGGCGTAATACAAGCCCCAACCGGCGCGAATGCTGGTCGTGCCCGGCTTGCCTACGATTTTGCCGAGGATGCCGTCCTGATCTCCGAAGGAATAAGCCACGCCCAAGCGCGGAGCAAAATTGTTCCAGCGCGTTGGCGCCAGCGTGCTCGGAACTCCCGGGTCGCCGGGGAAAAGCCATCCCTCGGGCGATCCCGGAAATACTCGCGACTGCACCCCCGGAACGATCGTCTGAATTTCGTTGTACTTTTCCTTGAAGGGTGCGCTCACGTCGTAACGTAAACCGTAGTTGAACGTCAGGTTCGATTTCACGCGCCAGCTATCCTGCGCAAAAAGGCCGAAGTAGAAATTGCGGCCGTAGGACGGATAGGACTGTCCTTGGACGTAGGAGCTGGGCGCACCGAGAAGGAAATCGACGAAATCGCTACCCGTCTCGCTGGCCTGACCGCTGAAGTTGCTGCCGAAGAAATAGTTGCCGTTCGCTACGTTGGAAAGGTTTTCCTCCAATTGATCGTAGTGATATTGGCCACCGACTTTCAGCGTGTGGGTGCCGATGATCTTGCTGAAATTGTCCACGATTTGGTAGATGTTTTCAGGAATGTGGTTGGGCCGGCTCGGTACTCCGATCACGAAGTTATTAAAGTCAATTTCGGGTACGCCCTCGACCGCAGGGGTGCCGACAAAGATACCCGGAGCGCCACCCGCGCCCGAGGCGAATCCCAGGGCGGCCAAAGTCGTTCCGGTTCCACCTTGGGGTTTGTTAAAGTGGGCGTCCAAGCGGAAATATCCGATCCGGAACTCGTTCACCGAAGCGGAACTGAGCGTCTTGGTCGCTCCCAAATTTATGTTCTGGGTCAGTCCCCGGCCGTCGACGCTGAATCCCGGATACAGCGGCGCGTTCGAAGCCCAATAAGGGTCGATTCGATTGTACTTATCAAAATAGTAGTAAGCCGTAAGCAGCCCGAAATCGGTGTTGGCATCGACTCGGCCGCTGAATTTATTATCGTTCAAACGGATGGCTCCCGAGCTGGTTGAGAATGTATCAGTGCCCGCGGCCGCAGGCTGAATGTACGGCAACAGATTTTTCGAGATCGGGTTGAAGTCCGCGGGCGACAATTGCGCGTTGGGAAAAACGCACTGAGCCGCCGTGGTGCAAGTGGGAGTATAATAAGGCTCGCCCGCCGATACCGGTTGGCCCAACTGAGTCTGCAGCTGCGACGCCCAAGCCGCTCCATTGACCGTTGTTCCGATCAAACTATTCGCAATGCCGGTGAAATCGCCGGCTTCGGTCGCCACGCTCGGAGCCCCGGAAATTGTTTGCGGAACACCTTGAATCAAACGGTTGCCCTGATAGTCCGCGAAGAAGAATATCTTGTCGCGCTTGATCGGGCCGCCGATGGTGCCTCCGAATTGATTCTGGTGGTAGGCACCTCGTCCGTTCTGATCGAAATAGTTCTTTGCGTCAAAGTCGGTATTCCGCAAGAACTCGAATACGTTTCCATGGAATTGGTTCGAGCCGGACTTGGTGACCACGTTAATGATGCCGCCGCTGTAGTTGCCATATTCCGCGTCGTAGTTGTTCGTCAGGATCCTGAATTCAGCGATGGAATCAAGATTGGGAATCGCCCCGGCGCCGGAATAACCAGTTTCCTGCACCGAAATTCCGTTCAGAATGAATCCGTTGTCCGCTTCGCGCATTCCATTTACCGAAAGCGCGCCGGCACTGAGGCTTCCCGAAACTTGCGGCAGCGCAAAACCGGCGGAGATGAACGGACCAGCAAAGGCTCCCGAAAGTCCCGACGGCTGGGAGACGACGCCCGGCTGCAGCGCCAGCAAATCCGTGTAGCTGCGGCTCACCAGCGGAACGTCGGTCATCTCCTTGCCAGTGATGACTTCACCCATCTGCGTGCTCTCGGTGTCGACGTGGAGCGCGGTGCTCAACACTTCGACCTTTTCCGCGGCCGTGCCGACTTCCAATTTCACGTCGATTACCAGCGCCGCGTCTACGGTCAGAACCAAGCCGCTCTGCAGGTAAGCCTTGAAGCCCGACTGCGAGACGCCAATCGTGTACGTGCCCAACGGCAGCGCTTGGAAGGAATAAAATCCCGCGCCATTCGTCGATAGCGTCGTAACCACGCCGGTGTCGACGTTCGTGGCCGTGACGCTCGCGCCCGGGACCGTTGCTCCCGATGGGTCAGTGACCGTCCCGGAGATGCTCGCGGTCACGCCCGCGAACAACGAAACGGCCGTTGTCAGCGCCAAAACTAGCGCTAGAATACCGGCAATCCTTACCATTTTTGAGATTCGCATTTCACCCCCCCAGGCGATTCAAACGTGCGATGTCTTTGAACTGTTGTTGATCTTCGTGTTCTTGCGGGCGAACGTCAGATACTTTGCCGCAGTCATCGACCAGGATGATCGCGTCTAACCGCTTATCACATTGGTCAGGCTTATAATGTAGGCTCACCTTGGTTGTCAAGATGTTTCCGCGCCGCCCGCCCAATCCCCCGCTCAGCTCTCTTCTCACAACGGAAGGACGACGCATTTCACCATTGTGAAACAACACAATTATTGCAGGGCAGCGCCCGGATCTACTCCGCAGCAGAGTTGCAGTATTCGAATAACGAATGGGCTAACAAACTATTCCTAATAACCGTTTAGAAGAAGTGGACTGGTGCGACCGAATCGCGTTCGCGGGCGGCGGCCCGTGCGCGCGCATGCCGCCTTTAGAAACGAATCCTATGCAGCTTTGTGGACAAAGCCCTCGAAGGAATCAGGAGCGTGGATAGTTGGGGGCGGGCCGCGCCCTCGGCACCACTTCCAAGCCTTGGCCCCGCGCAGTACAATTCCTTCGTTGAAAATGAAATGAATCCATCACTCGACTATGCGGCGATGCTCGCTGTAGCCATCGCGGAGGCGCGTACGGGCCTCGCGGAGGGCGGCATCCCGATTGGCGCGGCAATCTTCGATGCGAGCGGCGAATTGGTCGGCGCGGGGCACAACCGGCGGGTGCAGGAGGGCGATCCTTCGGTGCATGGCGAGACCGACGCTTTTCGCCGCGCGGGACGCCAGCGCAGCTATCGCGATTTGATCATGGTGACGACGCTGGCGCCGTGCTGGTATTGCAGCGGGCTGGTGCGGCAATTCGGTTTTCGCACCGTAGTGGTGGGCGAGAGCCGCAATTTTCAGGGTGGCATCGACTGGCTGCAATCTTTTGGAGTGAAGGTAATCGATCTTGATTCGCGAGAATGCGTGACCATGCTGGCCCATTACATTCGCGACAATCCGGCCAACTGGAACGAGGATATCGGCGAAGAGTAGCGTCTGTCGCTGAATCGCGGCGGTCTTTTGACGCGGCGTGGCGTTCGTGAGATACCATCGGCCATGCTTCGACGGCGAAACATACTGATTTCGGCTGCAGCGGTAATCGTAGCGGTCGCGTTGGCAGTCTCGTTAAAACACGCCGAAGGCAATTCTTCCACGCCTGCCGTGATTCAGACTCCGGCGGCTCTGGCGCTGCACACTTCGCGGCAATCGCCCCTCGATCTCGAAATCGGCGGCGACCTGCCCGGCCTTCCACCGGGTTCGACTCGATACATCACCCGAAAAGACCTACTCGCCTTGCCGCAGACTGCGTACACCGTTAACGACGACCCCAATTTCACCAAACCGACGAAGGTCAGCGGAGTGTCGTTCGCCGAACTTGTGGCGCGCTTGGCCGCGCGTCCGGATTCGGATATGGCGGTGGCGATCTGCAGCGACAAATATCGTGCGAATTATCCGCGCGCTTACCTCGGAGCACAGCAACCGCTGTTGGTGCTGGAAATTGACGGCCAGCCGCCCGCGGGGTGGCCGAAAGATGCCGAGACGCACACCATGAGCATCGGGCCCTACCTGATTTCGCATCCGAAATTCGCGCCAGGTCCGGGCACGGCTGGCGGCGGGGATGAATCGCAAATTCCGTGGGGCGTAGTGCGTATCGACCTGCGCGACGAGAAACAGGTTTTCGCCGCGATCGAACCGCGCGGCGCGCGGGCTAACGATGCGCCGGTGCAGGCCGGATATAAAATCGCGCGGCAGAGTTGCTTTCGTTGCCACAACAGCGGCAAGGAAGGCGGCGAAAAGTCCGGCGTGCCGTGGCCAGTGCTGGCCACTTTAGCCAGCGCCGCGCCCGAGCATTTCGGGGCGTACGTGAAAAATCCGCAGGCGCAAGACCCGCAAGCCCAAATGCCGGGCAATCCTGGGTACAGCGATGAGACTTTGCGGGACCTGACCGCCTATTTTCAGACGTTCGTTCCGGCGGCGAAACAATGACGCTGCGATTGGTGAAAGTCACGCTGGTTTTCGCGGTCGCGCTGTTCTACGCGCTGGTGGTCCTCAACAACCTCAGCGATTACGACTCTAATTACCAGTTTGTCCGCCACGTGCTGATGATGGACACCACGTTCCCCGGGAACCAGGGTATGTGGCGCGCATTGAATGCGCCGACGATTCACACCGCCGCGTATGTGTCGCTGATCGCCTGGGAAATCGTGGGCCTACTGTTATGCGCGTGGGGCGGATGGCGATTGCTCCGGGCCTTGCGCGCAGACGCAGCTACATTCAACCGCGAAAAGCGCATTGCGATTCTGGGCTTGGCGTTGGGCATGCTTGAATGGTTCGTTGGGTTCATCGCCGTGGGCGGCGAATGGTTTCTGATGTGGCAATCGAAGACCTGGAACGGCGAGGAAGCGGCGTTTCGGGTCTTCGCCATTCTAGGCATCGTGCTGTTACTGCTGATTCAGCCCGACACCGCCGATCAACCGTAGCGGAATTCTCTGCCTCAAAAAAAAGGGGTTGGCGCGGCGTTATCGGCCGGCCAACCCCGAAATTCAAAGACAACATGCAGTTTTATGAATGAACCGCCGCGTCGAGCTTACTTAGCGGCTCCAGCGCGCACCGGAAGTTTCCAGTCCGGCCGCACGAAGTGGCAGGTGTAGCCGCCGGGAAATTTCTCCAGGTAATCCTGATGCTCCGGCTCGGCTTCCCAGAAAGGCCCCGCGGGCGCAACTTCGGTGACGGCCTTTCCCGGCCACAGACCGGACGCGTTCACGTCGGCAATCGTATCAAGGGCGACCCGCTTCTGGTCCTCGTCGGTGTAATAGATGGCCGAGCGATAGCTCAAGCCGCGGTCATTGCCCTGCCGGTTCGCCGTGGTCGGGTCGTGAATCTGGAAGAAAAATTCCAAAATCTTGCGGTAGCTGGTTTTCGCCGGATCGAAAATAATTTCGACCGCTTCGGCGTGGGTGCCGTGATTGCGGTAGGTGGCGTTGGGCACGTCGCCGCCCGAGTAACCCACGCGCGTCGAAATTATGCCGGGCTGCTTGCGCAGCAAATCCTGCACGCCCCAGAAACAACCTCCGGCGAGAATCGCTTTTTCGGTTGGTGCGCTCATGCTTTTGCTCCTTTGGCGTCCGATTCGAACAGCTTGCGGTAAGCGCCGTAGCCTTCGGCTTCCATTTCTTCGAGCGGTACAAAGCGCAGCGATGCGGAATTGATGCAGTAACGCAGGCCGCCGTCTTCGCGCGGGCCATCTGGGAAAACGTGTCCCAGGTGGCTGTCACCGGCGCTCGAGCGCACTTCGGTGCGGCTCATGCCGTGCGTGACGTCCGTGTTCTCCACCACATGCTCGGGATCAATGGGCTTGGTGAAGCTGGGCCAGCCCGACTGGCTGTCGTACTTATTCACCGACGCAAAGAGGGGCTCGCCGGAAACGACGTCGACGTAAATGCCCGGTTCTTTGTTATCCCAATACTCGTTGTCAAACGGGCGCTCGGTGCCGTCCCGCTGGGTCACTCGATATTGCTCGGGAGTCAGGCGCTTCAGCGCTTCCGGGTTCTTATTATAATTTGGCATAAATTTTGAATCTCCTTCGGTTATGGCTTCTGGCCAATCCCGGCGGTTCCGGCGACTGAACGAAGTGACAGAATACTCGAAAATTCCAGTTGCAGGTACTTTGCAGCCTACTTCGGCCGTATCGGCGGGATTCGTACTTCCTATTGGAGTCGGGAGGAGGGCAAAAAGATACAAATTTCGAGACGGAATTAGGCTTCGCGGCGCCGGCTATCAAGCCATGAATGTGCGAAGGATAGGGACGCATAAATCCGCGCGTTTCAGAACGAGCGACTCGTGATACAACCTAGCGCCATGGCCCGAGCAATTCCCTTCTACCGAGACAAAGTCGTACTGATCACTGGGGCGTCTTCCGGGATCGGCGAAGAAATGGCGTTACAACTGGCGCGCGCGGGAGCGAAGCTGGTGCTGGCCGCGCGCCGCAAAGACCGGCTCGAGAGTCTGGCGCAGAGCATCGCGCAGTCGGGCGCCACCGCGCCGCTAATATTGGAGTGCGACGTGACGCGCGATGGCGACCTGGAAGCAGCCGTAACCGCCACGGTGCAGAAATGGGGCCGGCTGGATGTAGCCATCGCGAACGCTGGCTTTGGCGTCACCGGGCCGCTGAAGAAGCTGACGCTGAACGATTATCAGCGGCAGTTCGATACGAACGTCTTCGGCGTGCTGCGCACGATCTATGCGGCGTTGCCGGAGCTGGAGAAATCGCGCGGGAACCTGGCGATCATCGGCAGCGTGGCGGGATGGGTGTCTTCGCCCAAAGCTTCGCCATATTCGATGAGCAAATTCGCGGTCCGGGCGCTGGCGAACGCGATTACGCAGGAACTGAAACCGGAAGGCGTGAAGGTGACGCTGATCAGCCCGGGATTCGTGATCAGCGAAATCCGCCGCGTCGACAATCAGGGCCGGCTGCGCGCCGAAGGTCCGGCCACTAAGCCGCATCCGATGGCGATGAAAACCGAGCCGGCGGTTTACGACATGCTGAAAGCGATCGCGCGCGGCAAGCGCGAGCAGATCATCACCTTGCACGGGAAGTTCTTCGTCCAGCTCGATCGATTTTTTCCGTGGGTGACACGAGCGCTGGCCGAAAGAATTTCGGCGCGGGCAGACAAAACCTAGCTGGCGAGTTTGGTGCGGCGTAGGATTTTCTGCGGGGCATGCTGGGGGCCAGGATGATCGTGCTCCAGCGACTCTGGCCCGCGCAACCCGAGCGCTTCAGCGGGACGTGCGCCAACGATCGGGCGGTCGCCGCAAGGGCAGGGTTGGCCGTCGTGACCGGCCAGCAGGTGCGAAATGAATGCGTCGATCTTAGCGCGCTGGTCGCAGACGATTTCGCGGTCTTCGTAGAGCGAAACATCCCGGCTCCAGCGCAGCTTTTTTGCGCCAAGCACGGCTTCGACGGCCTCGCGTTTCAGCCGGTCGAGTGCCTCGCACTGCTTTTTCGGAGCCACGGCCGGACATTCTATAGCGCGGGGCCAGCGTTGCAACGGTACTTTGGTACTACGGGAACTAGGAGCATCGCGCGGGTGCTGATGCAGGGGAAAATGGGGGCGAAAATATGAAACGCGCCGCGGTTTGGCTGGGAATCGGCTGTTTGCTGGGCGTCAGCGCGGTGCATGGACAATCTGCTGCGCCAACCGCAAATGCCTCAGCCGGCGAATCGCGCGTGACGGCCATCAAAGCCGGACACTTGGTCGACGTCGACGCCGGAAAAGTTCTGGACGATCAGATCATCCTGATTCGGGAGAACCGCATCACGGCCGTGGGCCATGGGCTGGCGATTCCGTCCGGCGCGGAGGTCATCGACCTTTCGTCGATGACCGTTTTGCCCGGTTTGATCGACTGCCACACGCATCTGGCCGACGGCACGCGCGATCCCTCTGGAGATCCGCTGAGCTATCTGAAGCGCACCGCGGCGGAAGTGGCATTCGAATCGGTGCCCAACGCGCGAGCCTCGCTACTATCCGGATTTACCACGGTACGCGACGTGGGCACCTATCGCGCGTTGACCGACGTGGCCATGCGCGACGCGATTGCCCGCGGCGATTTTCCCGGCCCGCGCATGTTCGTGGTCGGAGCCTACGTGACGATCACCGGCGGCGCGGGCGCGTTGACCGGCGCGGCTGCCGATGTGCAGCTGCCCTGGGACATGCACTACGGGCAGGCGGATAGCCCATGGGAAGTGCGCGCGGTGATTCGCAAACTGGCCAACCAGCGGGTCGACGCCATCAAGATTCTTTCCTCCGGCGCGGTGCTGGAACATGGCAGCAATCCGAATTCGCAGGAATTCACGCTGGAGGAATTGCAGGCGGCGGTCGATGAGGCGAATCATTTCGGACTGCGCGTGGCGGCGCACGCCCATTCCAATCAGGGAATTAAAAATGCGATTCGCGCGGGCGTCGCTTCGGTCGAGCATGCCGAAAATCTCGATGACGAAGCCATCGCACTGGCCAAGCAGCACGGAACCTATCTCGACATGGATATCTACGACGAGGAATGTATCGATGCGGACGCGAAACGCGGCGCGATTCCGCTGGATTTCATAGCGCAGGACGCCGACCTGGGCCGCATCCAGCGCGAGAATTTCCGCAAGGCGGTCGCGGCCGGTGTGAAAATGTCGTTCGGCACGGACGCGGGCGTCTGCCCCTACGGACAAAGCGGTTTGCAGCTTGCGTACATGGTGAAATATGGAATGACGCCGATGCAGGCGATTCAATCCGCGACCAGTTCCGCGGCCGACCTGCTCGGGCAGGCCGACAATCTCGGATCGATCCGCGTCGGGAAATTCGCGGACCTCGTCGCGGTAGCGGGCGACCCGCTGCAAAATATTCGCCTGCTGGAGAATGTGAGCTTCGTAATGAGAGACGGGAAGGTCTACAAGACCAACGGAGTCGCGAAATAATCCTACGGCAGGCCGGCCAGAACCTTGGCGATGCGATCACCGAACGCCGTGCCAAATTGCTTTTGCTTCACAGCATCACCCAGATACGGATCGACGAAAGGTCCGGCGCCATCGAGCACCAGGTGGTCGCCCCAGCCGATCAGGCCAAAGAGCCGGACCAATTCTTTGGTGGGCGTGCCGATGGGAACGACGTAGGAAGGCTTCAGCGAATACTGGACGCGTTTCATGGCCGTGGGGGCGAGGCGGCGAATCGCGGCGTGCAGCTCGCCTTCGTTCTCGAAGGGACATTCGACCGCGTGCGTCAGGAAATATCCCTTGCGGCGAAATTCGGCGAGAGTTCCCTCTTCGTTGCCGGCCGCCGTCAGCGGTCCCATCGTTTTCGCCAGTTCATCAAAGTAGGAGTGCGAGGCCGGGGAACGGACCGAGCGACTCGTGGCGGCGTTATAGAAAAAATCCTCTTTGCGGGCCGGCGGTGACGCATCCAGAAATAGCACCTTGATTTGCGCGGGGCGGTAGCGGGAGGCGAGTTCGATGCGCTCGGCGCGCTGCGCTACGTGGGCGTCGTCGGTGCGGGTACCACAGCCTTCGCAAACCGGCATTCAGCGTTGCTCCAGGTAAGTCATAACGAAATTGGACGAAAAGAATCGCATGGAGTGGGAGCAGAGGCAACTACTGTGAGCAGTCGTAGTTTCAGCGATTGAGTCCGGTATCTTCGGCGATAGCTACACAGTCCACAAATGACGGGCCGCAAATCACAGGCGCGCAAGTGACGCGTGGCAAATCTCTACTTGTCGGTCTCCTCGCCAATCGCCGCGTCCACGTCGGCGTCAATCACGTCTTCGTTGACTCGCTTCCACGTAGGATCGGGATTGTATTCATTCATGGCTTCGGCGACGCGGTCGGTATCCGGACCCAGATTCTTTTCGTAGACGCGGCCCTGCTGGTTGACGATGAACGTCATCACCCCGGAATTTCCCCAAATGGCCGGAAAAGCCACCATGCCGAAGCCGGCGATCATGTTTCCGTTGATAATGTAATTGTATTTTCCGCCCGGCGCGCTGGCTCCCTGGCGCGTGAGGATCTTTACGTAATAGCCGTGGTACGGCGCGAGTTCCTCTTCGGCCGAAGCTTTCCGCGGTTTCGCCGCCGGATTATTTTTGTTGTAGCCTTCCTCTTCCGCCGCAGCGATCAGCTTGCCCATCGGGCTGGGATCGTCCTCGTCGGGAGTCTGCCAGTACAACCCGTCCTGCTCCCCGGGCTTGCTGATGAATTTCTGGGCGTAGGTGGCCAGGCCGTCGTTGTCGCCATAGGCGTTCACGTAATATTCCCACTGGGCCAGAACGTAGGCGCGCGAAGTGGCGATGGCGGAGAGTTCGTTGTTGCCGACGCGGCGGTCGAGAATTTCGTTCAGCCCGGCCTGGGTGTCGAAGACCCACTTGTCGCCTTTTTTCAAAACGGGAATCGGGGACGGCCAATCGTCGTCGCCGACCAGAATGCGGTAGGTGTCGTCGTCTTCCTGGTCCAATTGCATATTTTCCTGCATGGCCGCGGAGAAACTGGCGCGGTCGAGATCGTCTTCGACCGGATCGCCGGAGAGCAACTGCTGCGCGCCCGAGCCGAACATTTTCTGTAGTGCGTCGCGGTCGTCGGATTTCATGGCATCGGCCAGCGCGTGCATCGCGGCATCGGGCGTATCGAACATCGTTTGATTAGCGGCGGCCTCGGCGTCTTCCTTCGCGTTCTTCACCGTATTGCGCACCGCTTGCTTCTGGATCGCTTTGGCTTCGGGAGTCGGCGCCGGTTGCGCCTGCGCGTGGAGCGCCGGCGACGCGAACAAAACCGCCGCGGCCAACAACGCTGCGGCGGCGAAGGTGGCGCGACGGCTCAGGCGGCCGGCGTTTGCAGCAGATTCATTCGACGTGTGCATGGGCTTGGTCCTCGGCGAAATTATTTTGGCGAGCCTGACGTTTTGACCGCTGATCGTTTTTAGGGGGTTCATCGGGGCTTCTTCCCCGATCCAGATTGTTTTGGCGCAGCGCTGCGCTGCGGCGCCTGACGCTGGGCCGGAGCTTGACGTGCCGCGGGAGCGGGACGCGACTGCTGCTTGGGCGCTGCTTGCGCGCGGCTTTGCTGGCCGCGAGCGCTGGCTTGATTCGCGTTGAAATCGGTCTGGCGGGTATTGAACGCACGCTGCTGCTGCGCGGGACGTGACGTCCGGTCGGGACGAGCGGGCTGCGCGGTTGGCGCGGGCCTCGCGGCCGGAGTCGTCGGCGTGGCCGGACGCGTCTGAGAATTGTCGCGGCCGCGATAGCGGTCGAGACTCGGGCTCTGCCGATCGATATTGCGGTCAATCACGCCGTTGTTGGGCGCCCCTGGCCGCGTGCCGGGCCGGGTCGCGGGTTGCGTCGTGGGCGCGGGACGTGTGGTCGGCGCGGGCCTATTGTTGTCGCCGGGGCGCGTGCCGGGAGTTCCGGGACGGTTGTTGCCGTTACCCGGACGGTTGTTATCGCCGGGACGATTATTATTCCCGGAGCCATTATTATTTCCACGCCGGTTGTTCGTCGAACGCTTGTCGCGAATCACGTTGTTGCGGTTCAAATTGTTGTAATTCACGTTGCGATGCACGCTATTGTAGCGGTCCATGTTCTTGTAATTCACGCGGCGATTCACGACGGTGCGGTTGATCGTAATGTTGGTGTAGCGGTTGTTGACGTACACGTTGTTGTGCACGTGCACGTAACCGCGCGAGCGGCCGATCCAGCCGCCGCCATTCCATCCGGTGTAATACACCCGGCGCCCGCCCCAATCGAAATCCCGGTTCAGCCACACCCCAATCGACAGGCCCGAGCCGAAGCTCACGAAAAACGATCCCGACGGCGGCCGCTGGTAATACACATAAGCCGGGTTGTAGACCGGCACGTACACATACTGCGGTTGCGCCGGCCAGATCTGAATGTAGTTCGGCTGCACGACCACTTGCTGCTGCTGATTGGTTTGCAGATTGCCTTGGTCGCTGGCCAAACGGCGCAGGCGTTGCACCGAAAGCATCACGTCGGTGGATTGGTTCACGTAGGCTTGGCCCAGCGCGGTGGTCCAGTCGATCTTGTCGGCCATCATGTCCAACACCGTCGGGTAATGCGCGACGGCTTTGACGCTGACGTCCCAATTCTGGTCGTCGACGCCGTTGTCGCCGTAGCTGCGCACATAGCGCGACGCTTCGTCGATTTGATCGACAAAGGTGGCGGCGGGCAGCACTTGGGCCAGCAACGGGTCGGGATACAGCGCGATGGGCGCCAGCAAATTATCGAGCTGGTCTGGCGAATAATTCTCGTAGGAGCCTTGGTCGCCGTTGTCCTGGCTGTAATCCTGGTTGGGATCCTGCGAATAATTCTGCTGGTTGGGATCCTGCTGCTGGCCGTTGTCCTGCTGTTGCTGCTGGGCCGGGTGCGGTAAGGAGGCAAAAGTCGCGGCTTGCAGTCCGGCAGTGTAAGTGAGGCAGAACATCGAAATCAGGGCGGCGGCTTTGCGCATGGTGCTGCTCCTATCCATCGAACGCTGTGGGCTGATCTGTTGGTGAATTTCGTTTTGGCTGGACCGAAGCCGGTTAGAAGCGGTAACTGCGAATGAGAAGGTGCCCGATTCCCTGCTGAAATGCCGACCCAGTTTGCAGGCATAGGATACACCGCGCAGAGGCAGGAATCGCAATTAGAATTTGGCTGCGAAAATGAAAGACAGAATCGCGGAGATTACGCCCGACGAGCCGGTAGCATCGCAAGAATCTGGTCTGGAGTCGGATGCGTTCCGATGCCGTGCGCGGGCAGATAGTCGCGGACGAGATGCGCGACCGGATGACCCAGCGGGTCGGCCGCGTCGACATGGCCGCGAACGTAAATCTCGCCCAGCCTTTCCGCTGGAATGACCTGGAAATGTAGTGATGGCATTCCCGTGCTGCGGAACCAGGCCGACTTGCGGGCGTTTGATTGGCTCGCTTTCCCGGAAGTGCGGCGAAGTACTTTCACCAGCTCAATCGAATTGTGGTCGGCGCCGCGCTGGATTTGAAACGAAAAAGAAATCCAGTTCCCGTCGCCGACGAGAACTTCCAGGCTTTCCGGCTCGATCATGCGTGCCAATCCACAGGTCGACAGCAGTTCGCGAACCACGGAAACGGCGCAGTCCTGTGCGGTTTTCGGTTTGACCGCCGCAGACTCCGGCGCGTCCGCACGAGCGCGCTGCGGCGTGGGAAGGTCTGGTACTTGAATTTCCGTGGAAGCAATTTCGGTCATGGCTGAGGGAGACGCAAACTACAATCCGACTCACCGCGCATTCTTCTCCAGCTTAGTTCGCGGAACGAAGGCGAGGTGCGGACGATACCGGCAAATTCACAATCCGCGACTGCGGCAGGCCGTGAGCGCGCACTTGACGATGCCGCTCGGCGAAATGTTTCTGGGCCCGCCGGCCCCAGGACCGGACGAAATAATAATTCAACGTCGCGGCGAATCCGGCGCTGACCACCGGCACCAGCCGGCCCGCCCACTTTTCGGCCACTTCCGAACCCATCTTGATGGCCAGGCGGTCGATGATGCGCGGAACGATCATTTCCGCCGCGTGCTTGCCCACAAAATCGCGGCCCAGGTCGAGCCCAGCGGCGCTGGCCGCGGCAAACCACAGCTCGGTGCTCTCTTCCTCGGTCTTATACTCAAAGCCGTAAATCAGGCTCAGGCGCTGCAACATGCGAATCGTAATCGCGGTAAGGATACCCGCGTCCGGGACGATGGTCATCATCCCGCCGAGGCCCAAGCCCGCGCCTTCCAGGCCAGCGGTACGCATCGCAGACTTGATCACTCCGTTCGCCAGCCGGTGCACAGCTTTTTCGTCGACATGAAACATGTCGGTCCAGGTGTGAATCGGCAGCCGCTCGGAACGTTTCAGCTCTGCGAGATATTTCTGCGGGTCGATCTGCAGCGTGTGATACGCCTTCAAAAATCCCGCGCGCGCGGAGGTTTGGATCAACCTGGATAGGACTCCGGATTTAGCGCTTCTCGGCATATTGATTCGGCGCGTCCATGGCCGCGTGAGACCACTTCGCGGCTGCACTAACTGCGAGCATAGCAGATTCTTCGCCGCGCCAACGCTACAGTTCCCTGCACGGCCCCCCCGGAAATCCTGTAGGGGCGCTTGCAAGATGCCCGGCGCGTTCTATACTGGCGCACCTTGAAAATCCCCTGCGCAGCACTTGTTGTAGTTTTTGCCATCGCGCTGCTCGGCAGCGCAGCGCCCTCGCCGGCCCAAAGGGTTAAGACCACAGGAGAGGGCTACACCTCGTACGCGCTTCCGGCCAAACATCCCGGCCCAGTCTCGGCGCCCTCGTACATCGCACTTTTGTTAGGCGGCCACGGCGACGTGGACGAAGCCACCCGCGAATTTTGCGCCCACACCGGCGGAGGCGACATCGTGGTGCTGCGCGCCACGGAAGCGGACGAATACAACGCCGAGTTCCACGAGATCTGCCCGGCGAATAGCGTGACCACGCTAGTCATCACTTCGCGCGACGGCGCCGCGGATCCTTTTGTCGCCAAAACTCTGCGCGCGGCCCACGGCATTTACATATCCGGCGGCGATCAATCAAACTATGTGCGCGATTGGACGCACACCCCGGTGCAGGAAATCATCAATTCCGCCGTCGCGCGCGGCGTGCCGATTGGCGGCATCAGTGCGGGGCTGGCGGTGCAAGGCGAATTCGTTTTCGCCTCGATGATCGATACGGTGACCAGCGAAGAGGCACTGGCGAATCCTTACGACCCGCTGGTGACGCTCAGTCGCGATTTTCTGGTCGAGCCGGGAATGAAAGGGATCATCACCGACAGCCACTTTTCGCAGCGCCAGCGCATGGGCCGCTCCATCGCATTTCTCTCGCGCATCGTGCAGGACGGCTGGGCCAGTTCCATTCACGGGATTGGCATCGACGAGACCACCGCAGTGGTGCTCGATCCAGCTGGTGACGCCAAGGTGCTGGGCCAAGGTGCCGCGTATTTCATGACACTCGACCATCAACCCGAGCAATGCGGGTGGCGAAAGCCCCTGACCGTGCGCGAAGTAAAGGTCCTGAAAGTCAAAGCGGGACCGAATGCGACCTTCGATTTCAATTCGTGGACGTCGCCGTCGGCCGTCTCGCTCATTGCCAACGTGATCGACGGTAAAATGACCGTCACCGAATCCGCAAAGGCCCCGAACTAAAAACGTGACTTTATTTGCGCAGTGCTTTGGTGCCACTGACAAATTCGCTGCCGCGTTCGTAATAGCGCAGCGGGCGATGCGCTTCCTTCGTAATTCCAATCCGCACGCTGACGCCGACAGCGCGCACGCGACGCAACTCCGAACCCAGCCAGAGAACCCCGCCGCCGAAGAAATCAGCGCCGTCGAGCGAGCGGTCGATGGCGAAAGCTTCCGCCAGCCTCCCCGGCCCACGCGCTAGATCCCGAACAGATTCGACGCCGCGCAGACGGCGCATTTGCTCCAGGCCCTCGAGCGGTTCTGCCGCGCGAAACAAAATTCCCTCGCCCGTTCCGTGCGGACCTCCCGCCATGTTGAGCATGAAATGATTGCCGTAGATGAAATACACGTAGGCGTGACCGCGCTCAAGGAACAGCGACCGGTTCCGCGGCGTCTCGCCGCGAAAGGAATGGGCCGCCGCGTCGCCCACCAGATAGGCTTCAGTCTCGACAATTCGCCCGGCCAGGCGTCCGGAGGGCAAATCATGTACGAGTGTTTTGCCAATCAGATACCTGGCCAACGCCCGCGTCGATTTAGGAAGGTCGCCGCGCTTTAGGCGAACCGGCTTTATTTTATTCATATGAAAGGCTTTACGGCACACGCGAGAAAACGTACCACCCCGACCGCAATCGTGCGGATGTTCACGTAGTACCCTCGTTCTATTGTTCCGCGCTTGGTCAACTCCTACCTTGTAAACAACAGAGAAGGAGAACCTTCTCCCGTTGGAGGATTCAATGGCTACGGCCGTTCACACCACTCACGCAGCTCCCGGCCCGATGCAAACGGGGAAGGATGCCCGCAACGCCCGCAAACGCGCAAGGATAAAAGTTTCGCTGCCCGCCGAGGTGCGGCCCTTCGATGCGCGCTTTACCGAAATTGTGGACGTGGCCGAAGTGATCGATTTTACCCGCGATGGAATTTATTTCGCGACCTGCATGCCGCATTACTTTCTGGGAATGCGCCTGCTGGTGACGTTCCCCTTTGGCAAGAAGGTTTCGACGCATAAGAAATTTCTAGGCTCGATCGTCCGCCGCGAAAACCGGCCGGACGGCAGCGTGGGCATCGCCGTCAAGTTTGTACTGTAGCAACCGATTCAATCAGGGGATGGGGCTCAAATCAAGCATTACGGGCAGCACTGGGCAGCGGGACGAGCCTAAAGGAAAAGGAATGCACTCGACGGTTACCAAAAAGCACGGACACATCAAGAGCTACGGCCAGCCAGAAAAGGCGCGCGAAGCCGAGCGCCGGATCGCTGAGAGGCACATGTTCACTGCCGCGGCCGAAGTGATCGAACTGCAATCGGGCGCGCGTTTTTCGACGCGCACCATGGACCTGGGCCCGGGCGGATGCTTCGTCGATACCACGGTCCCGCTCCCGATAGGATCGAAGGTCCGCATCGCCCTGCAGAAGGGCAAAACGAATTTCAAGACTGCGGGCAACGTCGTGTACTCGCAGCCCGGCCTGGGAATGGGCATCGCCTTCGACGCACACGAGGCGGAACAGCGCGTGGCCCTGGACGAATGGATCGCCGAAGTCACCGGAAATCACTTCGCATCGCATGACCGCTCGCATGAGCACGCGTCCCACGCGGCACCGGCTACTTCGCATGGTTTTAGCTTAGCCGCCCACCATCGCAGCGCGGAATGGGTGGCCATGGTCCGGCTGGTGCAGTTGATGATCGGCAAAGGCATTCTGACCGAAGCCGAAGGCACCTCAATCCTTCACGACCCGGTTTTGTAGCGATTCCAAGGTCGGATTGGGGCGATCCAATCGGCCGGCAACCCTGCAAATGGCTGAGTTTAGCCGATCGCCGGGCTGTACCGGAGCGTGCAGCTATTTCCCTAACCGGGAAGATTTTGCAGCATGCGTGTAACAATGGGAAGGAATTACCCCGCCTAAGTCTCTCATTATCAGTTGCAGGGCTAACCGTACCCTTGGCTACCCTATTGCATCTAACAATTTGTAGCGTCCTGGGGGTTATTTATGACCGAGCGTCGAAAAGCGCGCAGGTACGAAGTCTATCTTCCCGTCCAAGTCTGCATGGCCAAGAGGCGGCCCATTGAATTCCACACCGGCCAATTGCGCGATGTTTCGCGCTCCGGCATCTACTTTCATTCGCATGTGGCTCTGGAAGAAGGCACCGGGTTGGAACTGACTTTCGCCCTGCCCGCCG
This sequence comes from Candidatus Acidiferrales bacterium, assembly GCA_036401315.1. Lineage (GTDB taxonomy): Bacteria > Acidobacteriota > Terriglobia > Acidiferrales > UBA7541 > Palsa-295. Next base: position 13,323 of record DASWVE010000104.1, on the reverse strand, counting down.
AAAAAGAACGCGGCAGCTCGGTTTTGGTGCGCGCCAGCGCGCGCGCTCTGCGCTCCTCCGCGGTTCCTGGCGAAGTTACGCCGCTATTCGGCGTAGCTGCGGCGATTGACCGCATCGATTTCGTGCGGCCGGTTTCCAGCGCGGCTTAAGCATCGTTTGATCGGCGGCAGAAATACTTCTCGCGGAATTTCTTCCTGCGTAGTGTCCTCGTTGCGATACTTCGTCTAGAATTCGTGTATCTTGTCCGCACCACTCCACCCTGACGAAATTCTCCACGCTGAACTTCGCGTCCTTCGTTTCATATGTGGCAATTCCCTGCCGGCGGCGCGCTTTGCGGAGCTAACGTCCCCGCTGGCGGGTTATGCCTGGCGCGGGAGCGACCATCGCGTGGTGTTTGAAGCATTGCGCCGCGTCGGTGGCAAAGTCCGTGGCGACGAACTACGCCGCGAACTTCCCGCGCAGGTTACCCGGTTGGGATTTCCGGATGTTGAGTGCGATGCGTACTTCGAAGGAAACACTCCCGGCACAGAAGAGATTCAAGCATTGATCGCGGAACTGCTGCGTTCGCATGAGCCCGGCGCGAAATAATTTTCGGCGCAATTCTGCGCCGGCTATTCGCTGCGGAGCGCCTGCATCGGATCGATGCGCGCCGCGCGACGCGCTGGAACGTAAGTCGCTAGAACCGCAGTGGCGATCAGCACCGCGGCCACGCTGACGAAGGTCAGCGGGTCGCTGGGCGTCACCTGGAAGAGCAGTGATTTGATCAGCGCGGTCAGCGCCAGCGCCCCGGCCGCGCCAATGGCGATTCCCAGCCCGGCCAGCAAGGCGCCCTGACCGAGAACCATCCCCAGAATATTTTCGCGACGCGCGCCCAGCGCCATGCGAATGCCGATTTCGTGCACGCGCTGGCTCACCGCCAGCGCCATAATGCCGCCGATTCCGGCGGCGGCAATCAGCAGCGCCAGGCCGGCGAAAAGTCCCAGCAAGGTCGCGGTGAGCCGCGGCGATTCGAGCGATTCGCGGCGGGCCTGCTCGATGGTCATTTCCTGGGTGATGGCCGTCTGCGAATCGACGTGATGAATCACTTCGCGGACGCGTCGCATGATCCCGGCCGGTTCCATCGCCGTCCGCAGGATCAACGTACCGACGTTAGAAGTCTGCGCGATCGGCGCGTACATTTCGTTTTCCGGCGCGTGATCCAGGCCGAATTCCCGCACGTCGCCCACGACTCCCACGATGGTCGACCAGTGCTCGCCTTCGTCGAACGAGAGTTTCTGTCCTAGAGGATCGGAGTTGGGCCACAACGATTTCTTCAGCCGTTCGCTGATCACCAGCACGGGCAACGCTGCCGCATCGTCCGTATCTGCGAAGGTGCGTCCGGCGAGCAGCGGAATGCCCAGCGTCTTGAAATAATCGGGCGAGGTCGAAGCGACGCCGGTGATCGGCGGAGTTTCGCCGGGCGGCAGCGGATGGCCCTGGATCTGAAACGTATTCGAATTCGGCCCGTTGCTGATCAGCTCCGGTTCGAGCGGGTACCCCGAAGAAATCGCGGCCGAAAGCACTCCGGGCTCGACTTGCACGGCGTCTAAAACTTTCTTGGCTACATCCGCGAATGGATCGTTCCCTTTATATTTCGCCCAATTGAAATTGATTTTCATGGCCAGCACGCGCTGCGGGACAAAACCTGGGTTCACTTCCTGCATCTTGACCAGGCTGCGAATCAGCAGCCCAGCGCCGATCAGCAGCATGAAAGAAAACGCGACCTGCGAGACGATCAGCGCGCTGCGCATACGATTGCGACGTAGGCCGGAGCCGGCGCCCGACGAACCTTCTTTCAAACCGGTCGTGAGATTCGCGCGGGCAAAAAGCGCCGAAACCGTGCCGAATATCAGGCTGGTTCCCAGCGCGGCCGCCAGCGCAAAGAGCAGCACGCCCGCGTCGATGCGAATTTCGTGCGCGCGCGGCGTCAGCCGGCTGGCGAATTGAGTGAGCAAGTGCAGGCTTTCGTACGCGAGAAATAAGCCGAGGCCGCCCCCGGCCAGCGCGAGGATCGCGCTTTCGGTGAGCAGTTGGCGCAGCAGACGGCTGCGTCCCGCGCCGAGCGCGGTGCGCACCGAAAGCTCGCGCTCGCGCCGGGCCATCCGCGCCAGCGTCAGATTGGCAACGTTGGCGCAGGCGATCAGCAGCACAAAAGCCGCCGCGGCCAGCAGAATTAAAAGCGTGGGCCGTGCGCTGTGCGTCAATTCCAGTTGCAGCGGCGATGCGTCCGCGGTGAACCCTAAATTCTCGGGGTACGACTTCGGATACTCCGCTTGCAGATGTCCGGCAATCGCGGCCATGTCCGCTCGCGCCTGTTCGATGGTTACTCCGGGCTTCACGCGCGCGAAAACGTCCATCATCCGCATGTCGCGATTTTCGACGTGCATTTTGGAGGAGCGGAACGGACACGCCGAAGTGGGCATGTACAGCTCGAGCTTGTCGGGATACTGCGGCACCGGCGGCAGCACGCCGACCACGCTGTGCAGCTTGTCGTTCATCTCAAACGTCTTGCCGATGATCGCCGGATCGCCACCGAACGAATTCTTCCAGTAATCGTAGGTGAGCACCACCACCGGAGGCGCGCCGGGCTGATCGTCGCCCGGCTCGAAGGTGCGGCCCAGCAGCGGCTGGATGCCGAACATGTCGAAGAAATTCGCGGAAACCACGCCGGTGCGCACCCGCTCCGGATCGCCGTGGCCGAATAGTGTGAAAGACATGCCGTGATATTCGGCGAGCTGCGCCAGGGTGTGATTGCGGGCGCGATAATCCTCAATTTCGGGAACGGAAAAGGTGACGTGATCCGCGCCGACTTTCAGCGCCTTCTCGCGGACGAAAATGAGCTGCTGGGCCTGCGGATACGGCAAAGGACGCAACAAAACGGAATTGACGACGCTGAAAATGGCGGTGTTCGCGCCGATACCGAGGGCGAGAGTCAGAATGGCGGTGATGGCGAATCCCGGGCTCTTCTGCAGCATGCGCAGGGCGTAGGCCACATCCTGTTTCAGGATTTCCCAGTGCTCGCGCGGCGCGGTGCGGAAAATACCGCCCAGGGTTTCCCACCACAGCCGCGCGAAGTCCCCGAATCTGCCGCGCTTCTCCGCGTCGCGCTTCTGCTCGTCGAAGACCCGCTCCATTTCGCCGCCGAAATTCTCGCGAAAATCGGTGGGTAGCGCGCGCAACAGGCCGCGCATGGCGCGTTGGGAGAAGCTTTCCGGTGAGTTGGCCATTCCGTCTCCTTCAGCTGCGAATCGCGCCTAGGCCAAACGCGGCCGGCGGAAAAGTTTTTTGGCGCGAGCCTGCCCCAGCGCCTCGTCCATGCGGTTCGCTTCAGCCACCGCGACCTCGCGGCCAAATTCGGTGAGGCGGTAATAACGGCGGCGCTCGTCGTCGAAGCGTGATTCGGGCCGCTTCTGCGATTCGGCGATTAGGCCCGAAGCTACTAAGCGCGCCAGGTTTCCGTAGAGCGTTCCGGCACTCAGGCGAACTTTGTCGCCGGTGCGCAGCGCCACTTCTTTCAGGATGGCGTAGCCATGCTTTTCGCCGTCCGCCAGCGCCAGCAGGATCTGGAACATCGCGGGAGTGACCGGCAGATGCCCGGCGACGTCTTGAGTTTTGGTCATGATCTTGGCCCTCTACCCCGATCCTACTGTAGCGTGCTACGGAATACTATACCGCCCTGCGATATAGTTGTATGCATGAGAGTGGCCAAAGACCGGAGCCCGTTTTTGGGGCCGCCTTGCGGTATTTCGAGGTCTGGAGCGAGGCAAACGCGGAGCCGAGTGACCGTTTTTGGGATGGCGATCTTCGATTCCGCGTCGATTCCTGGCCGTTTCCGGCCGCGGACGGATTTATTTGGAGGCTGCGCCAGCAAAAGCGCGGGAGTGAAATTCAAGTGAGGCCGGCAAATGTTCGGAGAAGTAATCGAGGTCGTGGCCGCCGGGATAGAGATGAAATTCGTTCGGGATGCCCCGGGACGTGAGCAGGTCGTGAAACTTCTGCGCTCCAACGTTGAACCCGAAATCATCATCAGTGCCACAGTCGAAATAAATCGCGAGGCCCGCAGGTTTCGGACTGGTGCGCACGATGGTGAACGGGCTCTCGCGCTCCCAGTATTTCGGGTCGACCGGGTTGCCGAATGACCCACCGAGAATCCGCGCGATCCCGGCCGTTTCATCCTCGGGCGCGTCGAACTTCGGCAGCTTGTCGACCAGCGCAGCGCTGTGTGCGCTGACCGCGTCGAATAGCTCCGGATACTTCAAGCCGAAGCGCAGCGCGCCATACCCGCCCATCGAAACTCCGGTAATTCCCCGCTGGCCGCGTTCGGCGTGGATGCGGTAATGGCTCTCGATGTACGGAATGAATTCCTTGATGAAAAAATCTTCGTAGCGCACTTTGCCATCGCGCGAATTGATATAGAACGTGCGGCCGCCATTCGGCGCGACCACCAGAAATTCGCTGATCTTCCCCGCCGCGCGCAAATCTTCAATTTCATTCATCCCGCCGGATTCGAGCAGCACCTGCTCGTTGCCGCCGAGGCCGTGCAGGAAATAGAGGACGGGATACTGCGTGGTCTTGTCCGTATCGTACCCGCGCGGCAGAATCACGCAGTAGGCGACAGGGTGCTTCAGAGTTGTACTGGGCATCGAACGGCATTCCGCGCGCCCGGCGTCCGCGGCGTGCGCCACGTCTGCGAACGCTCCACCTAGCAGGACGAAGCCAAGCAGCAGCCACGCGAACTTCCCCGCCCCACGGGCGCTATTCATACCGCAGCGCCTCGACCGGATCGAGTCGCGCCGCCCGCGACGCCGGATAAATCCCGGCCGCCAGGCTGACCACCACCGAGAAGACGATCGCCGCAGCCGCCATCCACCACGGCACCGAAGATAAATCGATCGGCGGGAGCTGTTGCTTGTGCAAGTAAACATTGGTCCCAAAGGTGAGCGCCTTCCCGATCAGCCAGCCGAGAATTACGCCGAATACTCCGCCGGCCAGACCCATCACGCCGGCTTCAGCAAAAAATAATCGTTTTACGTCGCGATCCGCCGCGCCCAGCGCCTTCAAGATTCCGATCTCGCGACGGCGCTCCAGAATGGCCATGACCAGCGTGTTGATAATTCCCAGCGACGCGACAGTCAGTGCCAGACTGCCGAAAATTCCGAGCAGTAAATCGAAAACCGTGAAAAACAGCTGCACGTTTTTGGTAGCGTCGATGATCGAAAAAGTCCCGAAGCCCAGCACCTTGATCGCGTCTTCCACCGGCTTCACGTTCTTGGGGCTTTTCACCCGCACGGTCAAGCTGTCGTAAACGGTCTTGCCGTTCGCGCCACGCAGCATGGCGCGCATGTCGGTAGGTTGCGCCACGCGTAGCGTCTGCGCGGTCTGCAGAGGAATCAGCAAGCGACCGCGGCCCATGCCGCCGAACCCAGCGGCCGGCTCGGTCTCGACGATTCCGATAATGCGCAATTTCTTCTCGCGCGGAATCATCGAAAACCCAGTCGAGAGGCCTTCGCCCTCGCCCGCGGCACCGTCGGAAGTGTCGTCGGCCGCGCCGCTCTTCCCTGCCACCGAGGGCTCGGCGGGAATCGTCTGACGCTCGGCATAGCGCAGGACCACGTCTTTTCCGATCAGCATGTCCGGCTGCTTGGAAAGATCCTTGGCCAACTCCACCTGCAGAATAGCTTCGTCGGCGTTCGCGCCAGAAAAGAACGAGCCCTTCATGCTGTCAAACGCGCCGTCGGCCTTGGCCGAAAGCGGAATTCCCGCGGCAGTGGTGGCATAAGGCTTGCCGTCAAATTGAATCTCGGTCTGAAATCGAACTTCCGGATACACCTCAGTCACATTGGGAATAGCAGCCAGCTCCAGGCGCGCCGCCTCGTCCAACTTTTTACTGGGGCCCGTAGGCGCAGGAGAATCTGCGTCGTCCCGGGGCCCACCAAAGCGCCGCGAATTCGCCTTGGACACCACGAAAACCGCGTCGAACAATCCGCTTTTCGCCAACCGCGAGCTGGCCATTTCCTGCAGTCCTACGCCCAGCGAAAGCATCGCCACCAGCGACGCGACGCCGACCGCGATTCCCAGAGTCGTCAGCGAATTGCGCAGCAGCGCTTCGCGCAAATTGCGCCCGGCGAGTTCGGTCATGTCGCGCAGCTTCATGCCGTCACTCCGTCGCTGATCAGTTTTCCGTCGCCCATCAGGATGATGCGCTGGGTGAATTTTTCGGCGCGCGGCCGGTCGTGGGTAACCATCACGATGGTCATCTTCAGCGACCTGTTTATTTCTTGTAAAAGTTGCATAATCGCGTCGCCGGTCGCGCTGTCCAGGTTGCCCGTGGGTTCGTCGGCCAGCAAAATCGTGGGCCGGTTCACCAACGCCCGCGCCAGCGAAGCCCGCTGCTGTTCCCCGCCCGATAATTCGGTCGGCCGATGGCTTAGCCTCGCAGTCAGCTTCACGCGTTCGACGGCTTCGCGCACGCGCGCCGGCCGCTCCGCGCGGTCCACTTCCGCCAAGCGCAACGGCAATTCCACATTTTCTTCCAGAGTCATGCGCGGCAAAAGATTGAAAGACTGAAAGACCATGCCCACGGTATGGCTGCGGTGATGGGCGAGCTGCTCGGAATCCATCTCCGCCAGATTTTCGCCGTGGGTGTAAATCGCACCGGAATTGGGGCGGTCGAGCCCCGCCAGTAAATTCAGCAGCGTCGATTTGCCCGAGCCGGAGCTGCCCAGCAGCGCTACAAATTCGCCTTCGCGCACGGTGATCGAGACATCATCGACCGCGCGCACCAAGGCGTCGCCCATCTGGTATTGGCGGGAGACATGCTCGGTGCGGATGGCAAAACCGTCGGAATTCCCTGGGGTCACACTCACAATGATATTACGTTTGGCGCGGTTCTTTAGTTACATTCGGCCCAGCTCGAAAACGTACGGCCCGCCGTAAATTCCCGCCTGTGCTCCTGTGCTAGACTTCTGGGCCAACGCGCTTCCATGAAAATATTCTCTCTCGCCGCTGGACTTCTGGTTGTTTGCCCGGCCGTTGGCCTGCTCTACAGCGCCCCTCGGGCGCAGGTGGCCGACCCGCCGAAGATCATCGAATTCAAAGAACGCGTGCCGATGACTACGGGCGAAATTCGCAAAGGCGACGTGTGCGCCTCATTTTTCCCTGAATTGGAATCGGATGAATTTTTCAACGGTTTGCAGCGCGTCGAAAGCGATACGTTTCGCGCTTATCGCAAATTCGATCGCCCAGTTTTCACCTATCCGTCGCATCTCACCATTCAGATCGACGTGCGGATTTTGCTCTGCGACGCCGACGTGTACACTCCGGCCCCCACACCGGATTTCATGAAGACCCTGCATTACAAACTGCAGTGGAAGCATGATCTGTACCTGCGGCCGGTGCTAAATTACCTGGTCCAATCCGTGCCTTTGAATTTGCCGGAGGGCGGCGAGAATCGCCGGTTGCTGGTGGTGCAGATCCGCGACGCGGGGAGCATTCCAATCACCGACCATCTGATTCTGACGATTCTCTCGCCGGAAGGAAAAATCCTGACGCGCATGGCCGCGAAGATTTGAAGCTGATTTCGTCTGCGCGTTAAACCCGCTGCGCCCGCCGCCGGTCCGCCACCCAATCCAGAAAAGTCTTCATGCGCGCGCGTTCGCGCCACATTAAATTCAGGAATTTCGCGCGATCAAGATTCGCGGCTTCCTTGCCGAAGTAGGTCTCGAGGCGCCACTGAATATACGGCGAAGCCCACGGCCGCCAACGGTAGCCCTTCGCGATGATCCAGTAATAATGCAGCGCGTTCAGCATTTCGCGGCGACTCCCGCGGGAGACGCCCGAAGCGATGCTAAAATAGCGCGATGCACGACGCCGCACGCCAAACCGCCGAAGGTCATTATTACCAGGGGATCGATTTCTTTGGCGCGGGAAAACTGGCGGAGGCGATCGCCGAATACGACCGGGCGCTCGCGATTGACCCTACGTTTAGCGACGCTCTGCATGGCCTGGCGCAAGCCTATCACGCCCAGCAGGATTTCGACCGCACCATCGAAGCCGCGCACCGCATTTTGGCGCTCGATCCCGACGACATTTTGGCCTGGACTACCATTTCTCGCGCTTACCAGCGCAAGAATATGATTCCCGAAGCGGAAGAAGCTGGCAGCAAAGCGCGGATTTTGGGTTGGAAGCAGCAACTGCGGGAACAAAAGGCTCAGGCCGGCGGCGGCACTGCGAATCCGCCGCTTGATCCGAAGCTTAAGTAACGAACCTTACGTAGCCGAAGCGCCTTTGGCCAGCGAGCGCGTGATGCGCACCGCCTCCGCGATGATGGCGGCGTTTCCCGGCGCCGGCGCGCCGTCGGGCATCACCACCGTATCCTCAAAACCGATGCGCGTGTCGTATTTGCGTGCCGCAGCCAGCCCGATAAAATCCCACGCGGTGTTTTCATACCCGTGCGCCAGGCGCGGAATCTTGATGCCGCCGCGAATCAGAAACGCTTCAATCAAGCCAACCACCACTGCCGCGGCGCTCATTTCCTGCTGCTCCGGTTCGAGCAGCGCGCGCAGGCAATAATTCCCCAGCCCGCTGCCGACGAAATTCTCGACGGCCAGCACGCTGCCCAGGCCCGATTCGATCCCGACGCCGCGCGCCAGCAGCATTTCCGCCAGTGCGACGGAACCGGGTTCGTTGAAATTCACCGAGGCAAAATCCGGAAGCACGGTCCAGTCGCTGACCAGTTGATGGCGTTCGGCTGAATCCGGGACAATCCATTCCGCGGTGCTGATGCCCAGCGGAAATCCGGGAATCGCGTGGCGCATCGCGTTCAACGATGTGGCGACGTCTTCGGGCTGTATGCTCTCCGCCCCGCCTGCCGCGCGGACGTGAAAATGCACACATTCGGCTCCGGCGGCTGCTGCCGCGCGCGTCGAGCCGACCATTTCCTCCACCGTAAACGGAATCGCCGCGTTTTCGCTCTGCGCCCGAGCGCCGTTCAGCGCCACTTGAATCACTGGTTCGTCCGCCTCGCCTTAAAATTGTTCAGCACAAAATAAAAATGGGGCGGTTCCAGGAACCAGGAACCGCCCCAACTGTGACGCCCCGCCTACAGCGCGGCGCAGACCGCTTTCACTTCGGTGTAGTTCTTCAGCACTTCGTGCCCCATTTCGCGGCCCCAACCCGATTGCTTGTAGCCGCCGAAAGGCAACGCCGCGTCGAAGACGTTGTAGCAATTGATCCACACCGTGCCAGCCTTGATCTTTGCTGCCAACGCATGGGCCTTCTTGATGTCGCGCGTCCAGATGCCCGCCGCGAGACCGTACACCGTATCGTTCGCCTTCCCCGCGATTTCATCCAGACTGTCAAACGGGCTGGCGGTGACCACCGGTCCGAAGATTTCTTCCTGCACCACTTTCATCTTGTCGGTGGTGTTCACCAGCACCGTCGGCTTGACGAAGTAGCCCTTATTGCCTTCACGCTCGCCGCCGGTGGTGGCCTTGGCGCCCTCTTTCTTTCCGGAATCGAGGTAGCCGACCACTTTATTCAGCTGCTCTTCGGAAACCAGCGGCCCCATGTCGCAATCCGGATCGAAACCCTGGCGCACGCGGATTTTCGAAGCGCGATCCGAGATTCCTTCGACCACTTTGTCGAAGACGTCTTTCTGAATGAACAACCGCGAACCGGCGCAGCAGGTCTGGCCCTGATTGAAGAAAATCGCGCTGGCCGCGCCGGGAATCGAAGCGTCCAGATCGGCGTCATCGAGAATGATGTTCGGCGATTTGCCGCCCAATTCGAGCGAAACTTTCTTCAAGTTGCCGGCCGCCGCGTGAATGATCAGCTTGCCTACTTCGGTCGAGCCGGTGAAGGCGACTTTGTCCACGTCGTCATGTGCCGCCAGAGCCGCGCCGGCCGTTTCGCCGTATCCCGGAACGATGTTCACCACGCCGTCGGGGAATCCCGCTTCCTGGATCAATTCGCCCAGCCGCAGCGCCGTCAACGGCGTCTGCTCCGCGGGCTTCAGCACGATGGTGCAGCCCGTGGCTAGAGCCGGCCCCAGCTTCCACGCCGCCATCAGCAGCGGGAAATTCCAAGGAATAATCTGGCCCACCACGCCCACTGGTTCGCGCGAGGTGTAAGCGAAAAACTTGCCCTGCGGCGCGCCGGAAAACGGAATGGTGTTGCCTTCAATCTTGGTCGCCCAGCCCGCGTAGTAGCGGAAATGGTCGATGGCCAGCGGGACGTCGGCAGCGCGCGCCACTTTCAGGGCCTTGCCGTTGTCGAGAGATTCCAGCTGCGCGAATTCTTCCAGATGCTGCTCGAGCAGGTCAGCCAGCTTCCAGATCATGCGGGCGCGTTCGGTATGCGCGATCTTCGACCACGGGCCGGATTCAAACGCCGCGCGAGCCGCTTTCACTGCGCGATTGATGTCTTCCTTGTCGCCTTCCGCGACGTTCGAAAGAACTTCGCCGGTGGCGGGATTGTAGGTGGGGAAAGTCTTGCCGCTGGCCGCCGCCACCCACTTGCCATTGATCAGCAATTTGTGGGTCTGGCCCACGTAGCCGCTTACCTTGGGATCCATTTGGACGACCGAAGTTGCCGTTGCCATTTCGCACTCTCCTTGGGATCTGTAAATGTTTACGAGAAATTGGTTGGGAAACTTTTTGCGGGCGTAACGGCGCGCACCGCGCTAAAAACCTGCCTGGAGTAATTCAGAATATTCGCCGGTTCGCTGGCTGCGGGGGATTCAGCCACGGGCCGTGCTCGAAACCGGGGGAAAAATGAAAGGTCTGCCTTCATGGGAGCCTGCGCCGCGAACGTGGCGGCCGTCCGAACCCGCCCATCATATTCCTGCGCTGCGCTGAAAGGCAATGGGCCGTTTGCGGCGGGCTGATGCCGTGCGGAGCGCGTAGGAGCCGGCTAGGCCGACTTCCGCACCCACACTCGCTGCGTCGCGGGCTGGCCCAGGTGAATGTGCCGCGCGCGGCCGGCGCCCACGGAAAGCTCCATGGTCTGGTCGTAACCGCGGTGATGCACTCGCACCCGCGCCCCTGGCTTCAGCGCTAAACCAACCAAAAATTCCAGAAACTGCGGATCCTTTTCGTACACGCGCAGAACTTCGTACGAGCCGCCAGTTTCAGCGTCCGCCAAGCGCACTGCGCCGAATTTCTTGCGCAGCTTGGCCATGCCGCCCAGCAGCGGAACTCCATGCGGGCAGCGACTCTCGCGCCCAAATCGTTTCAGCAGCAATTCCGCTACTTCCGGCGAAATTCCGTGCTCAAGTTTTTCCGCTTCTTCGTGCGCGCGGGACCATTCCAGGCCAATCACGTCGGTGAGCAATTTTTCCGCGAGCCGGTGACGTAGTACCAAATGCTGCGCAATCTGCTCGCCCTTGGTGGAAAGCTCGATGCGCCCGTCACGCCGGACGCGTAGATACCCGCCGCGGGTCATGCGTTTCAGCGCCGCGGTTACGGCCGGTGGCGTAACACTTAAATCCTCCGCCAGCCGCGCGGCGATCGGCGTCTGCTCCTCCTGCACGAGCTCCCAGATCGCTTTGAGATAGTCTTCCTGCGAGACGCTGGTTGTTTCTCGGCGCATTTTTTCCTGGATGAATTTCGCTTCGCGGCGCGCGCTGGCTAATTAACGCTGACTTCCCCGCCCTGGATCGATGCCGTGGTCCCGCACTTCGGTACGCAACTGCGCGGCCAGCAGCGTCACCCGCGCTTCGATACTATCGCAAATGCGCCGATGCACTTCGACGTCTTCACCGAAGGGGTCTTCCACTTCCCAGTCCTCGAATTTCTGGCCTTTGAACAGCGACGACCCCGGAATTCCGGACATGTTGATGATCAGATGCGCCGGCTTGAGGTCCTCGCATTGGAGGCCCTTCGAGTATTGCCCGTGCGTGGAAATTCCCTTCTGGTGCAGGACCAGCTTCGCGGTCTTATCGATGAAGCCCAGCGGCGAGACTCCCGCGCTTTCCGGCACAATAATGTCCCCGCAAGCATGCCGCGCGATGGCTTCCGCCATCTGGCTGCGCACGCAATTCCCCACGCACACAAACAGGACGCGTACCGGCTCACCCATAGAAGCTAAGAATGTCACAACTCGAGCGACGTTGTCAGTAAGCGGGAACTGAGGCGAGGTTGTCAGCACACAGGAGCGGTGCTCCGCCCACAGCGGTCCGCCCTCCGCAGGCAGTCATTCTGAGGAGCGTCTTTCGCGACGAAGAATCTCATCCATGCTGCCGCGTCAGAATCACAACGACAAAGATGTTCTGGACTCAGCCCTTCCGCGCCATCTTCACAAAATATTCGTGAATGGTCGTGTCGTCGGTCAATTCCGGATGAAAAGTGGATGCCAGAATATTTTTTTGGCGCACCAGCACCGGATGCCCAGCGAATTCAGCGAGAACTTCCACGTCCTTCCCAACTTCTTCCAGAATCGGCGCACGAATGAAAACCATCTCGATCGGCTGGTCGCGCAATTTGGTCGGAACCAAATGCACATCGCTGGCGAGCTGTCGCCCATAGCCATTGCGCTGCGCCGTAGCATCAAGCAAACCAAGCGACGCCTGCGCCGGCCCATGCACTTCGCGCGCCAGCAGAATCGCTCCCGCACAGGTGCCGTAGACCGCCCTGCCATCCAAACCAAATTTCTTCAAAGGCTCAAACAATCCCTCTTCGGTCATGACCTTTAAATGCGTCGTACTCTCGCCCCCGGGCAAAATGATCCCGTCGAGGCCTCTCAATTCCTCAGCGGTGCGCACAAAGCGATGCTCCACGCCAATGCGGTCGAGCATCCTGGCGTGCGCTTCATAGTCCCCTTGAATGGCAAGAATTCCGATGGTCATAGAAGGTCAAACGTTAAGGAGCCGTCATTCTGAGGAGCGCAGCGACGAAGAATCTCATCCATGCTGCCGCGTCAGAATCGCAACGACGAAGACGTAATCGCAAACGTCGCGCCTCAAACAACAGGCCCAGCCGACGCACTACTGGATGAGATTCTTCGCTACGCTCAGAATGACGGCGAAAAACAAAAACCTACCAGCCGCGGGTCTGCAGCAAATCCTTTTCTTCCATCTGCCGGATGTCGAGGCCCTTCATCGCCTCGCCCAACTCTTCCGACGCTTCCAGCACGGCCTTGGGATCCTTGTAGTGCGTCGTGGCCTTCACAATCGCCCGCGCCCGCACCGAAGGATCGCTCGACTTGAAAATCCCTGAACCCACGAAAACCGCCTCGGCGCCCAGCTGCATCACCAAAGCCGCATCCGCCGGAGTGGCAATGCCGCCC